>CBFHZN010000005.1:53687-104201 GCA_965660355.1 Microbacteriaceae bacterium | reverse complement strand
CCACGCACATCTACAGTGTCGAAACCGATCATCCCCAGTGTTTAGTTATCAATTCTGCCCAAGGGCAGTAGAGCAGTTTACCACTCTTTACCTCGAGATTTCATAGCTTTTTCAGCCTCGCGTTTATCTTGCTTTTCTTTCAACGCCTGGCGCTTGTCATAATCCTTCTTACCTCGAGCTAGCGCAATCTCAACTTTCGCCTTACCGTCTTTGAAATAAAGCTTCAAAGGAATCAGCGTGTAGCCGGATTCTTTGACTTTGCCCAATAACTTATTGATTTCCATGCGGTTGAGTAAGAGCTTGCGCTTTCTTCTGGTTGCGTGGTTTGTCCATGAGCCCTCTGTGAATTCGGGGATGTGGACGTTTTCTAACCAAGCTTCACCGTTTTCAATGGCTGCATACCCATCCACCAATGATGCCCTGCCGGCACGTAAAGATTTCACCTCTGTGCCGGTTAAGACAAGCCCAGCCTCGTAGACATCATCGATGTGATAGTCATAACGAGCCTTGCGATTGCTGGCGACAATAGCTTCGCCACGCTCCCTGGGCATCGGTTTCTCCTGGTTAGACCTTCAAATAACGACGAATAGCAACAGCACTCGCCAGAGCTGAAAGGATAACACCGCCAGCAATCAACCAGGGAACAACCAAAAGGGCTTGATCGAGGCCAACAAAGGCTGTGAAGGGAAGCCTTACGGCTAAAAAGTCTTGCACTAAAAATCTCACCGAGGCCAAAACTGCGCCTGCACTCAACAGTGCTCCCAGGGTTGCCGCTATGACGCCTTCAAGCACAAAAGGGAACTGAATGGAGAAATTGCTTGCTCCCACCAAGCGCATAATTCCGATCTCACGGCGTCTGGAAAAAGCACTCAGACGAATCGTGGTGCTAATGAGCAATAAAGCACTTGCCAACATCACTCCTGCAACAGCGCCAGCGGTTATCGAACCCGCGTTTAGAAAGCTAAATATTGAATCCAGATAACCCCTTTGGTCGCGCACCTCTTCAACACCACCGACACCGCTAAAACTTTCAGTGATGATTGCACTTTGTTCTGGATTATTCAGATTCACCCAAAAAGCTTCGTTGAGTTGCTCAGGGGTCACATAGCTTGCAACCGTGCTGTCGGCAAAATCCTCACTGAATTTCTCATAAGCCTGTTGGTGGGTTTCAAAGTAATACTGATCGATGTAGGGGGCCAAAACATTGGATTTCAACTGTGCTTCGACTGCTGCTATCTCTGCCTCACTTGCCTCACCTGTTGGGCAAGCTGCTGCTGGTGAGACATCGGTGCACATATAGACAGCCACCTGCGCGCGGTCATACCAATAATTTTTCATCTCATTGATTTGAAGCTGCAATAAAGCGGCGATACCGACAAAGGTCAGTGAGATAAAAGTAACCAAAATGATTGAGATAACCATTGAAACGTTGCTTCTAATGCCCGCCCAGGACTCGCCTAGGGCAAATAAAAACTTCATTCGCTATCTGCCTTTGGAATCTGTCCGGTGTCGAATTCTCGATAACCAGCTGCTATTTCATCTCGGATTATCTCTCCATTTTTCAGTTCCACCACGCGCTTTTTGAGGCGGTCGACAATTCCGCGGTCGTGTGTTGCCATCAAAACAGTAGTTCCGCCGAGATTTATTCGCTCCAATAAATCCATGATCTCACCAGAGGTGTTCGGGTCTAGGTTCCCCGTTGGTTCATCAGCAAGCAAAATATCTGGCTTATTCACAATCGCTCTCGCAACCGCTACCCTCTGCTGCTCACCTCCGGATAGCTCGCTTGGCATTCGCTTGGCTTTTTCACTCAAGCCCACAAGGCTTAGAACATCAGGAACTGCAGTTTCAATAAAACCTCTGGATTTACCAATCACACGGGATGAATAGGCGACGTTTTCATAAACATTTTTCTGAGGCAAAAGCCTGAAATCCTGAAAAACAACTCCGAGTCTTCTTCTAAATATTGGCACTCGCCTACTGGCGAGGTTGATCAAGTCCTCTCCCAAAACATGAATCGATCCATGATTGGGGACGTCCTCGCGGAGCACCATTCGCATCAATGTTGACTTCCCAGACCCGCTGGCACCAACCAAAAACACGAACTCCCCACGTTCAACTTGAAGCGAAATGGATTTCAGTGCCGGGTCATCAGAACCTTTATAGGTCTTGACGGCTTCACGGATGGTAATCATTGTTTGTAAAGACTAATTTTGACAGTACTGAAACTTGCTTAGCCTCGTGGAGTGTTGCTCTAAGACTGCTTTCGCCAGCGAATTCCTGCTTGAATAAATCCCGCCAAATCTCCATCGAAAACTTCATCGGGGTTATTCACTTCGTAGTCAGTTCTGAGGTCTTTGACCATTTGATAGGGAGCAAGCACATAACTTCTCATCTGCTCTCCCCAGCTGGCTTTCACATCTCCTGCCAGCTCTTTCTTTTTTGCTTCTTCTTCGCGTCGCTTGAGTTCTAGAAGCCTTGATTGCAAAACCCTCATTGCAGCTTGCTTATTTTGCAATTGGCTTTTCTCGTTTTGACAACTGACAACAATGCCAGTCGGTTGATGAGTGATTCGAACAGCAGAGTCGGTTGTGTTAACACTTTGACCACCTGGGCCACTTGAGCGATAAACATCTATTTTCAGATCATTTTCATCAATGTCAATCTCGTCGGTGCTTTCAATCAGAGGAACTACCTCGACCGCTGCGAAGCTGGTTTGTCTTTTTCCAGCCGCATTGAATGGACTCATTCGAACCAATCGGTGAGTTCCCGCCTCAATTGATAGTTGTCCAAAAGCAAATGGCTCACTCACTTCAAGTGTTGCTGATTTGATTCCTGCCCCCTCAGCGTATGAGGTGTCCAAAACTGCTGGTTTCCAGCCCTGCTTTTCACTAAACCTTGAATACATCCTCAGAAGCATCTCCGCAAAGTCGGTGGCGTCATCGCCTCCCGCTCCACTGCGAATTGTCATAACCGCTCCTCGGTCGTCATATTCGCCATTGAGCAGTGTCTGCACCTCAAGTTTGGAAATCTCTGTTTCTAAAACCGCCAATTCTTTGGTCGCCTCAGCCTCGGAGGAGCTATCCTCTTCTTCCTGAGCCATCTGGAATAGCACCTCTGCATCTGAAATCCTTGCTCTAACCTGTTCGATGGTTTCTAGGGATTGTTTGGCGTGGGACAGTTTCGAGGTTAGTTTTTGGGCTCTTGCCTGGTCATCCCACAACCCCGGCTCGGCGACCTGAGACTCCAGTTCATCACGCTGTTGTTTTAGTTGCTCAGGGTTTAGGACATCAACGATTGCACCAAAGGTGTCCTTAACAGAGGCCAACCGTTGATTGAAATCCATTTCCGCCATAGCGGTTAAGTCTAGGGGCAGTGCCATAATTGGTCAGTGGCCAACGGTAATCAATTTCGCAAGCGAGACCTGATTAGACCCGTATACCTACCCTCTTTGCTTTTCATGATGGCTGAGGGAGCTCTTCTGCCGATCATTCCAGCAACTGCAGAAAGCTTCGGTGTTGGTTTGGCAACGGCTGGAGCGGTCGCAGGTGCTTTGATGCTGGGAGCACTGTTAGCTGAAATCCCCTCGGCGCTGATTAATGGAATTCTTGGTGAGCGCCGGGCAATGATGCTGGCAGGGGTTTTCGGAGCACTTGGAGCCTTGCTTGCATTCATTGGTCAAAATGTTTTGTTTTTGGCTGCCGGTGCAGCAATGGTGGGAGCGGGGCACAGCCTGTTTGGTTTAGCCCGGCATGCTTTTTTAGCCGAAAAGGTTCCCAGTTTCACAAGAGCCAGAGCAATGTCAATTCTTGGCGGAATGTTTAGAGGTGGCTTGGCTTTGGGGCCAGTCATAGGTGCTGGTTTTGTTGCAAGCCTTGGTGTTAGTTCGGTTTATTTCTTTGCAGCTGGGGTGATGTTGTTGGTCAGCCTGATTGTCTTTAGCGTGGATGCAGAGAGCATGGTCTGTCCACCAAGTGAAAATCGAGGCAGAAGTTGGATGATTGCCAAGCGTGAGAAATCCAAACTCAGAACCCTTGGTGTTGCAAGTGCTGTGATTGCTGGAATCAGAAACATAAGAATGATTGCCCTGCCGTTATTTGCAATCAGTCTCGGCATTGACCCAGCAACCGCATCACTGGTTATTGGGCTTACTGGAATCATTGATTTTGCGCTTTTCTATTTGTCGGGAATCGTGATGGACAAATACGGTCGCTTCTGGACATCGGTGCCAACGCTTTTAGCCTTTGGGGTTCTGTACACGCTGTTTTTCACAATGAGCGATCTGACTACCTTTGCAATATTCGCAGCGCTCACTGCCTTGGTGAACGCCCTTTCAAGTGGGATAAACATGGTCTTGGGTGCTGATTTAGCACCCAGAGATGCGAGAAGTGAGTTCTTGGCTGGCTTTAGGTTAATCACAACTGGGGGCAATGCCTTTTCTCCCTATGTGCTATCCGGCGTGACACTGTTGTTTGGGCTGGGTCCAGCAATGGTTGTTATGGGGGGCGTAAGTTTTTATGGAGCATTCATGTTTTGGAAATTCCTACCTAAATACGGTGAACCAAGTCAAGACTGAACCCGGCCTCCGTTTCTGGGGTCAAAACTAGCAACTGCCGATTCGGCGCAAATCGCAACATTGGTTGAAAAATTCATGGCCGAAAAAGGAAGTTCTAAATTCGAACAAGCGCGAACTCTTGATTCGAACTTCCAAACCTTTAGATCAATAAAACTAAGCCCCGCCGATTGGTTTGCACGGAAATACTCACCCAGTCTTTGCCTGACGATTGAATATTCTGCATATTCAATCTCAGTTACTGAATGCTGATGGGCCTGCAGAAGTGCGAGGTCTAAATCGGCCTGCAATCTGTGCTGTGCGATGAGCATGATTCCACTTAGGTAAACAACCAAACCAGTCGCCACAGCAATCGCCGTGATGCCTATCCCAAATGGGGAAATCGATCCGCTGTCACTTTTCAATGACGGCAATCTTGGTTGCGGTGGCAGAGTCAATCTGCAGCTTAAGTCGATACCACCCACCACCTTCATCGCATCCGCGAATGCACTCCACAGCCAAACTGGCGGGATAATCAAACTCCCGAGCTATTTCGGTGGCTAGTCGACTCGCTTCTGTCTCTGGGCTCTCTGGCTTTGCAATCATCAGTTCTCTGGCCACCATCCTCACCACACTCTCCGCTGCAAGTTGTTTCTGAATTGCTTGAAAACCAACCGGTACCAACGAAAACACAAGGATTGGCAGCACCGAGAAAATGATTATCTCGATTGCTGCATAGCCCCTAGAACTGTCTCTCAAGTTCAGCACTGCCAACCACCAAAGGAACTCTCACCGACTCAATGAAACCGACCTGTGGAAGCTCGGCACTCACAGCAATCGATAAAACCTCTCCTTGCAAATCCGAATCGGTTGAAAAATTGGCCAAGGAGGGTACCCTCTCATCCAAAAGTTTGAGCGTGTATCGCTCTCCATCCGCTGGTGTTTTATCGGCGAGTGCTCCCTCCCTAGCCCCGCTAACTGCGGCATCTCGAATCAACATCACATTCCAACCAGCGATCATGGCAGTAATTACCGAGAGCGAAACCAACGTGATGGCGCTCAACCCAATGACTGCACCTACAACGGCCGAGCCCTTTTCGCTGGAGATCAAAATGAAACCACTCTGGAGATAGCTTGGTCGAATACTCCCTGCAGGGCTGGCCCCGCTATTCCCCAAATAAGAATCACAAGGCCTGCGGTCATTAGTGTTATCAAAACCCAGCCCGGGACGTCCCCGCGATCGGAATTCATTGTTTTCATTTCTCTCCTTTCTAAATTCCAAGTCCAAGGTTGGAAAGACTTGGAAAACTGGCCATCAACACACTCATAGGCAGAATCAGAAACACCATCGGCAACAACATCTTTGTTTCATTGCTGTTGGCCTTTTGCAGTTCTTTTTGAGCAAGCTGGTGATTGATGGTGCCGGCTTGCGAAATCAACGCTTCGCTGATGGGGGTTCCGCGAGTTATTGAAAGTGACAATTTGGAACTAAATTCACTAAGCGATGGATTCTCGCTTTGCTCGGCTGTTTCAGAGAGAGCATCAATAAATGACTCTCCCAACTCAACCCTGCGAACTATTTCCCGAAGCTTTATTGCCAGATTCCCAGTCATTCTTTGACTAAGCCAAGAAAAACTCTGTTCAACACCCAATCCATTTTTCACACAGAGAGACAAAAGCATTGAGAAATCAGCCAGTTCGCTGTCAATTGATATCTTTGACCGCTTAGGCTTTTTTATTTTTGAAACGGGAGCGTTTTCAAACTTGGGTGCAACCCGAACCCGCTTATTAATCTGCATTGAATACCCTTGACCGTCCCGGGACGCGCCCTATTCGGTCGGTCATCCAATAAGCGATAACACTGACTAGCAAGGCAATCAGCATTACCTGATTGCCTTCTGTTGATTGATAACTGGATAGACCCTCAGGTCTTTGGATCAATAAAATCACAATCACCCAGGGCGCCAATAAGCCAAATTTGGCAATCGCCATCGACCAGTTGTGTTTGGAGGAAATCTCACTCTCTCGCTGCAGGGCGATTCGTGACTGATTTGCCAGATCTGACCAGGAGCCAACTTGACCACTCAAACCAAAACGCAGGCTTAGAAGGTTCAACAGTGAATAAAAATCCGCGTAGCGATTGGCAACGGATAACCTGAACCAGTCAAGTGCTTTTTCCTCGTCCTCAATATCAATTCTGGAAACAAGCCCCGCAAAGCTTTCGCGCAGTTGAACCGGACCAGATTTATGAATTTCATCGATTTGCTCCATCAGTGGAATTGATGCCTGATAGCCAGACTGGGTAAGTTCAAATACTGCTGGCCAAGCATCCAGCATCCTTCTTTTTCTTACGCTTCCGCTGATTCTTAGAAACTCAATAGCGCCCATAATTGAAAGCACTGCCATTGAAATGCCAAAGGCATATATTCCAAATAGTAAATAGACAATTAGACCAATAACCACTGAAGCCAAAAGACATAGCAGCAGAACTCGATCTGCTCCAAAGCGGTAAAAACCAGCTTCGATTACTAATGCTCTGAGTTTAGAAATCACGCTCCCAAACCTCCCTAACGAATCTCTTCCCACTGGTGGACCTCTCGCAGTGAATGACCATGTCGATTACTGAATCCACAGTGGGATTGAGAAACCCCTCACTTATGTTTCCACCTGCCAATAAAGGAAGCGTTCGCATCTTTCGCAATGCCTCAGCCGCACTATTGGCGTGGATGGTGCAGATTCCCGGAATGCCAGAATTCAAAGCAATTAACAGATCTAGCGCCTCGGCTCCCCTGACCTCTCCAACTGCAATTCGATCAGGTCGCATTCGTAATGCCTCTCGGACCAGTTGCCGCAGAGGGACTTCACTAGCACCCTCCGGCGAACCAGGTCTTGTCTGCATCGCCACCCAGTCCTCTAGTGGAGCAAAAATTTCGAAGGTGTCCTCACAGCTCACCAAACGTTGACCATCTAGCCCAGCCAAAATGGCACACATCATGGTGGTTTTCCCCGCTTGAGTGGCACCACTAACCAGAATGTTTTTTCCGTTAGCGACAGCGGTTTGAATCTGAGTCATCTGTTGCTGGCTCAAAACTCCCTGACCCATTAGGTGATTAAGGGATTTCAAAGATTTAGAAAATTTTCTAATGTTCACAGCCCAGTGATTTTGCGTTACCTCTGGAATAACAACGTGCAGTCTGGAGCCATCGGCAAGAGCTGCATCCACAGAAGGGTTTGATCTATCCAAACGTCTTCCACTGTGGCGCAGTAGCTTTTGAATAATGCGTCGTAATTCTTCAGTATCTAAATCCAGAGACCTCACAAAGTTCTGGCCTTTTTTGTGAAAACGAACCTCATTGGGCTTGTTGATCCAAACTTCTTCTATTTCCGCATCTGCGAAAAACTCCTGCAGTGGCCCAAACCCTGTCAGTTCGTTCATGACTGAGGTTTTGGCCTGGTCTTCATTGGGCAAGTGGCCACCAGCCAACACCAATTCATCCACCGCTTGATCAGTCGCGCTTGCGGGGTGAGCGCTCATTGCAATTGAGCGAGCTCTTTTAGATAGCTCTAAAACCTCTGCATCTTCCATGGGTGAATAAAAGCAAACAAAAAAGATAGACGTTCTGGGTTATCCACAACCACAAAATCCCACTAGACTTAGTCACTGCGCGGAAGTGGTGAAATTGGTATACACGCTAGATTTAGGTTCTAGTGCCGAGAGGCGTGAGGGTTCAAGTCCCTCCTTCCGCACTCTAGTCAGTTAGCTCTGGAGCTATTTCTGTTCCCAATAATTCGATTGATTTCATAACTGCCATGTGATCCAGGTTTCCTAGATCCATCTGCAAGATATACCTCGATAACCCCAGTCCTTCTTTGAGTTCATGCAGTCTGTCTTTGACTTCTGAAACAGAACCCACCAAAAACGCTCCCGGGTGATTAACCTGCATCTGATAGCTACTGGGGTTTGGTGGAGCAAACCCGCGCTCGGCAGCAATCTGGCTCATTGTTTGATGCCAGTAAGGGTAAAAAAGTTCCTTGGTTTTCTTGGCATCTTCACCAACTAGGCCAAAGCCAGCTATTCCAACCTTCAGTTTTTCAACATCATGACCTGAATTGGCCGCAGTTTCTCGATAGAGATCTACCAGCGGTTTGAATTGCATTGGAAAGCCACCGATGATGGCATAAATCGCGTGTTGTCCCAATCTTCCGGCACGAGCCGATGAGGCAGGGGTTCCACCGGTGCCAACCCAGATGGGAATCTCTCTGTCCTCAAAGGGCCTCGGATAAACCCCTGCATTATCCAGGGAGTTTCTAAACTTACCGCTCCAAGTGATTGGGTTTTCGCGGTTTAGTTTTAGTAATAGTTCTAGTTTTTCCTCAAATAACTCTTCGTATTCCCCGATGCTGTCTCCAAAAAGCGGGTAAGACTCGATGAAACTTCCGCGCCCAACGGTGATGTCGGCTCTTCCCAGAGATATCAAACTCAGCTCAGCAAACTGCTGAAACACCCTCACCGGATCCTCGGTGCTTAGCACTGTCACCGATGAACCAATCCGAATGTTTTTGGTGATGGCCGCCGCAGCGCCCAGTATTACTGAAGGTGAACTGATCGGAAAATCAGGTCGGTGATGCTCACCAACACCAAAAAAGCCTAAGCCAACCTCATCGGCAAGCTTGACGCGTTCTAAAAGGTTTTGAACGCTTCTTTCCGATGGATACATCTTGCCGGTTTCGGGGTTGACGCTGTTATCTCCAAAGGTGTAGACACCTAATTCCATTTAGTCTCCCAACTATTTCAAGGATTTCTGCAACAAAACCGTGCCCAGCCATCTTCCAAATTTGAATCCGACTTTGCCCAGGTGGCCCTGTTGCTCAAAGCCCATTTTTTGATGCAGCGCAATTGATGCCTCCGCACCCGAATCACTGATGACCGCAATTATTTCTTTGATTCCAGCGTCTTTAGAAAGCCTAATCAACTCTGTCAACAGAGCCTTGCCATATCCCCTACCAATTGCTCCGGGTCTCAAATAAACACTGTTCTCCACTGTTTTTCTAAAAGCTGCTTTCTCTCGCCAGGGAGCAACGTAGGCAAAACCAATCACTTCCCCAGAAGATGTCACCAACACCAAAAACGGCATTTCAAGTTTTTCAAGGTGTTCAAATTTGGATATCCATTTAGGAACATCCCAGGGCTTCTCATCAAATGTGATGACTGTGTTTCTGACATAGAAGTTATAAATATCAGCAACCAAACCCATGTCTTCGACTTTTGCTCGTCGAATAACTGCTGGGCCCGGCTCTGGTTTTGGATTCCTGCGTAGTTTTCTAACCATCCTCCAGCGGGATGCGCTATCAATCATCAACAGGTCCAATCAATGGGTGGTTGTCCAAGCCTAATCAATGCTTGATTGACCTTGCTAAACGGCTTGGAATCAAAAAACCCTCTGTAGCTACTCAATGGAGAGGGATGGGCTGAGCTTATAACGGTTGCATCCGCCAACAGAGGGGCCAATTGTTGAGCTTGCCTTCCCCACAAAACCGCAACTAAGGGACCTGAATCCGCCAGCACCCTCACCACATCCCGGGTGAAGCCATCCCAGATCTCCGCATGCTGATTGCTCTCACCGCTAAGTGTTGAAAGTGAGCGATTCAAAAGCATCACCCCCTGATCTTGCCAAGCGGTGATGTCGCCTTTTCTAACAGCGGGTCTTCCTATATCCGATCTCAGCTCAGTCAAAATATTTCGAAGACTCGCTGGTGGTGAGACCTCGCCTTCAACAGCAAAAGCCAAGCCGCAAGCATGCTCTGAGTTTGGATAGGGATCCTGTCCAACAATCAAAACTCTGTGGTGATCTATTGGTCTGTCAAAAACTCGCATTACCTTTGAATGCGCAGGCACTATCTCCTCACCCGCTAGCCGTTCACTGATTTTTTCTAATTCATCACGCCAATGGGCAAGTTTGTGCTGCCAGGTGGGGTGCATCTGATCAAAAAACAACAATCTTCTCCAATGAATACAAATCTACTGTTACGAAATATATCCTTGAGGTTTGCAAGGGGTGGCAGTCAGTGCCTAGCTTTAGAGCAAAGATTTCAACAGGAAAGAGAAAACACAATGTCAGATTCATCGAATTGGGGCTTTGAAACCAAGCAGATTCATGCTGGGTGGACTGAAGATCCAACAACCAAAAGCGCCACCCCACCCATCTACACATCAACCGCTTTTACCTTCGACTCAGCCGAGCACGCCAGAAACTTGTTTGCCCTGGGTGAGTTTGGAAATATCTACACCCGCATCATGAACCCGACTCAGGATGTTGTTGAACAGCGAATTGCTGCCCTAGAGGGCGGAGCGGCAGCACTTTTGGTCTCAAGTGGGCAGGCTGCCGAAACACTTGCCATTCTCAACATCGCAGAAGCTGGTGATCACATCGTCACATCAAGTGTTCTTTATGGTGGAACCTACAACTTGTTCAAGCACACTTTCCCAAAGATGGGCATCGAGGTCACCTTCGTGAAAGACCAAGACAACTTGGATGAATGGAACGCAGCGGTCAGAGACAACACCAAGTTGTTCTTTGCTGAAACCATTGGAAACCCAAAAACCAACATTTTGGATATTGAAGCTGTTAGCGGTGTAGCTCACAAAAACGGTGTTCCACTGCTGGTGGATAACACCATAGCTACCCCCTATTTGATTAACCCAATCAAACACGGTGCGGACATCGTGATTCACTCAGCGACCAAATATCTCGGTGGCCACGGTCAGGCATTGGCTGGAGCAATTGTTGATGGTGGAAAATTTGAGTGGTCTAAATCAGATAAGTTTCCAGGACTTACAACCCCAGATGAGTCTTATCACGGTGTGAATTACAGTGAAGCTCTGGGAGATTCCATCGCTTACATCATCAAAGCCAGGGTGCAACTTTTGCGTGATTTGGGTCCAGCGGTTGCGCCTCAAAACGCCTACCAGATTCTGCAGGGCATCGACACTCTCTCGATTCGGGTTGAGCGTCATATTCAAAACGCCACCGATGTAGCCAAGTGGCTAGAGAATCACGATCAGGTTGAAAAGGTAAATTACGCGAGCTTGGATTCCAGTGAATTCAAGGCTCAAGCGGATAAATACGCTCCAAAGGGTGTTGGTGGAATCCTGAGCTTCGAACTCAAAGGTGGACGCGATGCGGGAGAGAAATTTGTTGAGGCGTTGAGTCTTTTCAAACACGTCGCCAACTTCGGTGATGTTCGCTCACTGGTTGTGCACCCTGCCTCAACTACTCACAGCCAGCTCACCGAGCAGCAGCAATTGGAGGCCCAGGTGAGCCCAGGACTGGTTAGATTGTCAGTTGGACTGGAAACAGTTGAGGACATCATTGCCGATCTGCAGTCAGCTTTTGAGGCGGTCAAATAACACTTGGAATTTCAAACCAGCGAGGACACGGTCCCAACCGGGCTTATATCCGATGAGTTGTCGAAACAACTCATCGGACGTCCTCCTGCAAGCGGTGGATGGCAGGATGGCGACCCAGTTGGCAACAGGCTATTCACCTCCAGGTTTGACCTTGAATTAGAAGCTGGGGGAAAGCTTTCTTCAGCTGTTATGGCCTATGAAACATGGGGCCAACTAAATAAAGAAAAATCTAACGCTGTTTTGGTTCTGCACGCCTTGACTGGCGACAGCCACACTGTTGGCGAGGCAAGTGAGGCACACCCAACCAATGGTTGGTGGGATGATTTGATTGGGCCAGGCAAAGCGATTGACACAAATGAGTTTTTCGTTGTCACTCCGAACATTATTGGTGGTTGTCAGGGCTCAACGGGGCCAGGTTCACTGAGTAGAACCGGTGTTGAATACGGTCCAAACTTCCCTCACCTAACAATTCGTGACCAAACCAGGTCTTTGGATGCGCTGACTGATTTCTTAGAGATTCCAGCTTGGCATTCGGTTATTGGTGGCTCCATGGGTGGCATGCATGCATTGGAATATGCCATCACCAGAAAAGATAAATTGCAAAGACTTGGAATCTTGGCAGCACCAGCTGTTTCCTCGGCGGATCAAATCGCAATCAATTCAATTCAGGTGGAGGCAATTAGAACCGATAGTCAGTATCACTCGGGTTGGTACTACGAAAAAAAGCCTGGCATGGGCCCTCACCGAGGACTGGCTCTGGCGAGAAGAATGGCTTTATTGAACTACCGCTCCCCGCAGGAGCTAAATGCCCGATTCCAAAGGTCTTGGCAATCTGGAGTGAGCCCGTTTGGAGAAGGTGGCCGGTTTTCAATCGAGTCCTATTTGGATTTCCACGGCAATAAATTCACCAGAAGGTTTGACGCCAACAGCTACATCATCCTTGCTGAGGCAATGAACACCCACGATGTTGGCAGAGACCGAGGCGGTGTAGAAAAAGCACTCTCCGAGATAAACACACCAACTCTGGTTTTGGGAATCAGTAGCGACCGGTTGTTTCCAGTTGAGAACCAAAACCTGATTGCTGAAAACATTGGCGGAAAGCTAGTTGGCGGAGGTTTGCAGGTGATTGACTCTGAATTTGGCCACGATGGATTTTTGATTGAAAAACATCAGGTCGGTGCTCATCTGAAAGCCTTATTGGAGGTCTAGACTTTTCCAGTTGGACTGGAGGAATCTTTGATTGTTACCAAAGCGCGAATAGCTGTCAGTGCCTACTTCGCCATTCAAGGCTCTGCCTTAGGACTAGTAGCCGTTCACATCCCCTCTTTTGAGCAAAAAACCGGTGTAAGTTTTTCAACTCTTGGATTATTGCTCATGCTTGCGGGAGTTGGTGGGTTTATCGCCATGCAGGTGGTTGGCTGGTTTATTGATCACGTGGGAAGTGCAACTGCAACCAGATACGGCTCTTTGATTGCAGGGCTTGCGGTTGCCTTTTTCTCATTGGTCAATGACCCACTCACCCTGGGCCTTGCCTTTTTCTTTTTAGGTGTTGGTCTATCAGCGGTTGATGTTCCGGTTAATTCGCATTCTCTACAAGTGGAAGAAGCCCACGGCAAACCTATTTTCAATCAATTTCACGCTTTTTGGTCAATAGGCGGATTCATTGGATCAGCTATTGGTTCCGCATTTTTGGCCCTTGCTATCCCAGTTGTGACAGGCTTTCCAATCTATGGGTTGTTGATTGCCGTTACCAGTTGGCTTTTGGGGGCTTGGCTGTTAGAGGACAAACCAAACGTCACCCATCGAGACAAAACAGTTGGCAAGCAAAGCTCCAAAGAAAACAGAGCTGTGTTGGGACTGGTTATTTTGATTGGTGCCATGGGAGCGAGTGGAGCAACCATGGAAGGCATTGCCAATGATTGGTCAGCGCTTTATCTGACAAGCGTGATTGGAGCAGAACCCGCCGTTGCCGCCTGGGGTTTGGCTGCCTTCAGCCTTGGAATGACTGCAGCCAGATTGAGCATTGATGTGCTGGTGGCAAAAGTTGGTCGAATGCCCATTATTCGCTACGGAAGTATTCTCTCAGCCCTTGTTTTGTTGGCAATGATGTTCCCCTCAACAATTGAGGTGTCAATATTTCTGTGGGCATTACTGGGTGTTTTTCTAGCGGGGGTTGTTCCTCAATTGTTTGCACTTGCTGGAAGGTTGGGAAACCCTTCTCACCATGGCAGGAACATGTCCAGGGTGGTTGGCATTACATATCTGGCAGCACTGGCTGGACCAAGCGTGATTGGGTTACTAACAATCTTTGTCCCGCTGAACACGGCATTTGTGTTTGGAGTGCTGTTGGGTGTCTGGGTGGCAAGTGGATCACTAATCCTTGCTAGGGTCCGAGCATGAGCAACCTATTTAGCCCGATTCGCATCAGAAATCTTGAAATCCCCAATCGCATTTGGATGTCACCGATGTGTCAATACTCCTGTGAAAACCAAGACGGCATGCCAACCAGTTGGCATCTGGTGCACCTGGGAACTCGGGCTATTGGCGGTGTGGGGCTAATTATGGCTGAGGCCACGGCTGTTACCCCAGAGGGAAGAATCACCCCCTACTGCACGGGAATTTGGAATGACGAGCAAGTTGGGGCTTGGTCAGAAATAGTGGACTTCATTGAAGATAAAGGGTCTATTCCCGCCATCCAACTAGCTCACGCTGGTCGCAAAGGTTCCACCCAAAGACCATGGTCAGGATATGGAACAGTTGATATCTCGGCAGGAGGTTGGCAAACAGTCAGTGCTAGCGATATCCCTTTTGGTGACTATCATCAACCCAGAGAGCTATCAACCGATGAGGTTTATGAACTCATTGAGGATTTTCTAAAGGCTACTGAGAGGGCGGTTAGCGCTGGGTTCAAACTGGTTGAGATTCACGCTGCCCACGGATATCTGATCCATCAGTTTTTGTCACCGCTTTCAAATAAGCGCACCGACGAATTTGGTGGAAGCTTCGAAAACCGGACACGTTTGCTAACTGAGATCACTAAGAAAATCAGAGCGAATTTCCCGGATCTTCCACTGTTGGTTCGCTTCAGCGCAACTGATTATGCCGAGGGTGGATGGGATTTGGAGCAAACAATCAAAGTTGCAGCTGAATGCCGAGAGTTGGGGGCAGATTTATTTGATATCTCAAGTGGTGGCTTGGTCAGTGGTGTAAAAATACCAACCGGGCCAAGCTATCAGGCTCATTTCGCTGAAGAGCTAAAAACCAGTCTTGGCGAAAACGAGGTTGTCAGTGCAGTTGGTCAAATAACTGAGGTTCAGCAAGCTAATGAATTGGTAACCTCCGGAAAGGTGGATGCTGTAATGCTGGGAAGGCAGCTTCTCCGAGACCCCTACTGGGCACTCAGAGCAGCCAATGAACTGGAATTTGAAATCAACTGGCCCAATCAATACTTGCGAGGAAAGTTCCCAAACTAGTCACGCTGGGTGGCGTCTCTGATCTCACCAACCAGTTCTTCGATGATGTCTTCTAAAAATAATGCGCCAGTTAGTTCGCCGGTGCTGTTAAATGTTCTTGCTATGTGAGCACCACTTTTACGCATGCTGGCAAGCGCGTCCTCTAAATCCATTGATTCTGGCAGTGAAACCATTGGCCGAATAATCTCTTTTGGAATCGACAAGTCAATTGTTTCTAATTCCAAAATATCTTTCACGTGGATATAGCCACTGACTCTGCCCGCCCTGGAGAGTGGGTAGCGACTGAATCCGTGCTTTGCCACCGCCTGCTGAACATCACTTGCCTTTGAATCTTGATCAAGCACAAT
The DNA here is from genome assembly GCA_965660355.1 of Microbacteriaceae bacterium. GTDB lineage: Bacteria > Actinomycetota > Actinomycetes > Actinomycetales > Microbacteriaceae > CAJXVY01. The sequence continues at coordinate 88,421 of CBFHZN010000005.1, read as the reverse complement.
CAGTTTTTCCATTGGCCAATAAACATCCCCGACTTTTTTCTCGGTGAAATCAAAAGTGTTGGAAAGGGTCCCCGAGGTGTCACTCAAAACCCCCTCTCTAGTCGATGCCTGCACTATGTCTTCAACCTGGTCTAGCGTGAACGCAGTATTCGCCTCATCTCTTGGAGTGATGCCCATTAATCTCAAAATCACATTGCTGATTAGGTTCAGGCTTCGAACCAGTGGCCTCACAGCAATCGAGACCCCATAAAGCATGGGGGCCAAAATAAGACTCATCCGATCAGGAATGGCGATAGCGAGGTTTTTAGGAACCATCTCACCAAACACAACGTGCAAATATGTCACCAATACCAGTGCAACTAAGAAACTCAGGGTGTAGCCAGTTTGATAATCAACGCCTATCAGCTCAAACACCGGCATCATCAACCTTTGAATGCTGGGCTCGGCAACAACCAAGATAAGCAAGGAACTCACGGTGATTCCCAGCTGGGCGGTTGCCAACATCAAAGAAACCTGCTCCATGGCTTTCAACGTGACCTTGGCTGCTTTATTGCCCTCTTGAGCCAATGGCTCAATTTGTGCCCTTCTGGCGGCAATCACAGCAAACTCTGCACCCACAAAAAATGCATTGCTGATTAGCAATACAACCAACCAGAGGATGCCCGACCAATCATTCATCGATGCTCCTCCTTATAAATCGCAGTCGATCAATACGCCTTCCATCCATCAGCGCCACTCTGATAACACCTGACTCAAGCTCAACCTCATCGCCAACCTCTGGAACCCTTCCCAGCTCGGTCATCACAAATCCACTGGCAGTGTCATAGTCATCGCTATCTGGAATTTCAATCCCGAAAGCCTCTAATTCATCCGGCCGTTTCAGCCCACTAAAACTCACCTGGTCACCACTAACAACCGTCAGATCCCCCAGGCGTTCATCGTGCTCGTCATCCAATTCACCGACAATCTCTTCCACCAGATCTTCCAAGGTGGCCATTCCCGCGGTTCCGCCATATTCATCGATGACGATAGCTATTTGCAATCCGCGCTCTCTCAAATCGAGCGTCAATCGCTCCAAGCTCATTGTTTCTGGGACCCTGATCACATCCTGCATCAGTGCACTAACAGGAACCGTTTCTCGCTTCTCCATTGGAACAGCCAAGGCATGTTTCAAATGAACCGCACCGATGATGTCATCAATGTCCTCGCCAGTGACTGGAAACCTTGAATGGCCAGAGTCAATCGAATAAAGAATCACATCAGCAGCATTCTGTTTTGAATCCAGGTAGTTCATCTTCGGTCTCGGGGTCATAATCTCCGATGCATTCAGCTCAGCTAATCGCAAAGTTCTGGAGAGCAGAGTTGCAGTGTTTTCCTCCAAAGACCCAAGCGAGGCAGATCTCATCACCAAACTGCTCAGCTCCTCGGCGGACCGAGCGGCACTGAGCTCTTCTTTTGGTTCAACACCAAAGCGTCTGACAAAAAAGTTACCGGTGTTGTTTAGGAAGATGATTATGAAATAAAACAGATAGGTGAAAGCAATTTGAAAGATGGCTATTGCCTTCAGCGTTCCAATCGGAACACTGAGTGCCATGTTTTTTGGAACCAACTCTCCAAATAAAAATGACACAAGTGTGGCAATGGTCAGTGCAATCACCGCACCCAAAACACTTACTGTTCCCTCTCCCAATCCAAGACCTGTAAGCCACGGAGCGAGCAGGGAAGAAATAGCGGGCTCTGCTAAAAACCCCGTCAGCAATGTCGTCAGGGTGATGCCAAGCTGGGCTGCAGAAAGATGGGTGCTGGTGCGTTTCACGGCCAAAATTGGAAGTCTTAGGCGCTTCTCACCCGATGATTGCCTGGACTCTAACTCGGTTCTATCGGTGTTGACTAGCGCAAATTCACTTGCGACAAACAGTCCGGTGCCTATTGTGAGCAAGGCGGCAAGCCCCAATTGGATCCACTCGCTCACTGGCGAATCCAATCTTCGGGGAAACTACTCGGAGGCTCCATTTCTTTTCTAGCTTAGCGGTAGGCTAGACACCAGTGGCTCATTCAATACAAAGAGGTGATAAAGCTGTCTGCAGAAGGCTCTAATTCAGACAACGATTTTGGTGCAAACGAGTGGCTCGTTGCAGAGATGTACGGCCAGTGGAAAGAAAATCCAGATTCAGTAGATAAATCATGGTGGCCCATCCTGGAGAAGTACCAGCCCACCGAGTCCGCCCCTAAAACGAAGGTAGCGGAGGCTCCTCAAGCTCCGGTAGCACCGGCGCAGACACCAACCGATGCGCCCAAGGCAGAAGCCCCTCCCAAAGAGGCTGCTCCTAAAGAGTCTGAGCCTGACACCTCAACCAGGCCAATTGCTAAAACCACAAAATTAGAACCAAAGACTCAGCCGGTTCCAGCCCAAGCACCGCCTACGGGAGCAATTGACCTTCCTGGGGTTGACGAAGAAGCCCAGCCTGAGATTCAGGTTTTGAAGGGCATGCCAAAGGCACTGGCTGCCAACATGGATTCGTCTTTGGAGGTTCCCACCGCCACCAGTGTGCGAGCAGTACCTGCAAAGCTACTGATTGACAACAGAATTGTCATCAACTCCCATCTTGCGAGAACTCGCGGGGGAAAGGTGTCTTTCACCCACCTGATTGGGTTTGCTCTGATAAAGGCTTTGAAAAAGATGCCATCAATGAATGTCTACTACGACATCATTGATGGAAAACCAGCACTTGTGAAACCCCCTCACATCAACTTTGGTTTAGCAATTGACATCCCTAAGCCAGACGGATCAAGAGCGCTGTTGGTGCCAAACGTTAAAGCCAGCGAGAAATTGGCGTTCAATGAGTTTTTATTGGCTTATGAGGATTTGGTCAAAAAGGCCAGGGATAACAAGCTCACTGCAGGAGATTTCAGTGGAACAACAGTTTCACTGACTAACCCGGGGGGAATTGGAACCGTTCACTCGGTACCCAGGCTCACCAAGGGTCAAGGTGCCATAATCGGGGTTGGAGCCTTGGAATACCCAGCTGAGTATCAGGGGCTGAGTGAGGGCCAGTTAGCTCGCATGGGTGTCAGCAAGGTGCTTACCCTCACATCCACCTATGACCACAGGGTCATTCAGGGTGCTGGAAGTGGCGAGTTTCTAAAAATTGTTTCTGACCTTCTGCGTGGTGAGGACAATTTCTACCAGGAGGTCTTTGCTGATCTTCGAATTCCCTATGAGCCAGTTTTGTGGTCGCAAGATTTCGACCCTGACGATAATGACGAAAGACCTAAAAGCGCTCGCATACAAGAACTTATAAATGCCTACAGGGTCCGCGGTCACCTGATGGCAGATATTGAACCACTTGAATACATCCAACGTTCACACCCAGACCTGGATGTTCGCTCTCATGGCCTGAGTCTTTGGGATTTGGACAGGACATTCAGAACCGGTGGGTTTGGCGGAAGATCAAAAGCTAAATTCCGTGAAGTTTTGGGAATCCTCAGAGACACCTACTGCCGAACCGTGGGTATTGAATACATGCATATCCAAAATCCCGATGAGCGTGAATGGTTCCAATCCAAGCTGGAACGTCCTTATAAAAAGCCATCTCGTGAAGAGCAGCTGAGAATTCTAAACAAGCTCAACGAGGCAGAGGCCTTTGAGACTTTTTTGCAAACAAAGTTTGTCGGCCAAAAAAGATTCAGTCTGGAAGGTGGCGAATCACTGATTGCCTCGCTTGATGAAATTTTGCAAGAGGCCGCTAATGAGGGCTTGGAAACGGCAGCTATTGGAATGGCCCACCGCGGAAGACTAAATGTTTTGACAAACATCGCCGGTAAAACCTACGGGCAGGTTTTCAGGGAGTTTGAGGGAAACACCGACACCGCCAGTGTTCAGGGCTCTGGAGATGTGAAATACCACCTGGGAACAACGGGAACTTTCACAAGCCTTGAGGGAAAGCAAGTTCAGGTTGAACTAGCGGCAAACCCATCTCACCTAGAAGCTGTAAACCCCGTCTTGGAGGGTATTGTCCGAGGAAAACTGGACAAGATGGGCACCATCCCCGAGTCTTACCCAGTTTTGCCAATCCTGATCCACGGAGATGCGGCTTTTGCAGGTCAAGGTGTTGTCCCGGAGACCATGAACATGAGTTTGCTTCGTGGTTACCGCACCGGTGGAACAGTCCACATCATTGTCAATAACCAGGTTGGTTTCACCACCCCACCCTCTGAGGCAAGATCAACCGTTTATGCAACGGATGTGGCAAAAACCATTCAGGCTCCGATTTTCCACGTAAACGGTGATGACCCCGAGGCAGTTGCCAGGATGAGCAAGTTGGCCTTTGAATACCGCCAACAGTTTCACAAAGATGTAGTTTTGGACATCATCAGTTATCGTCGTCGCGGTCACAACGAAGGCGATGACCCCTCGATGACCCAACCTTTGATGTATAACCTGATTGAGCAAAAGCGCAGCGTCAGAACTCTTTATCTGGAGGCATTGGTCGGCCGAGGTGATATCACCCAAGAGGAATTCGACCAGGCAAATGATGATTTCCAGAAGAAACTGGAAAGTGCATTCATTGAAGTTCACGAAGCCATGAATGACACTATCCAGTTGCAGGCGAGGCCGGTGGGAATCGGAACAACCGCCAGTGATAAGCCAGAACTATCTCGAGAAACCGCAATCAGTAAAGATGTTGTTGAAGCCATCGGTGATGCTCACAAAAACAAACCCGCTGGTTTCACCGTCCACCCGAAGTTAGAGCAGCTTCTGGAAAAACGTGTGCAGATGTCCAAAGAGGGTGGAATCGATTGGGGCTACGGTGAGTTGCTGGCCTTTGGCTCATTGGTTATGGAGGGAACTCCGGTCAGGCTTGCGGGACAGGATTCAAGACGAGGAACTTTCGTTCAGCGTCACGCTGTTTTTCATGACCGTGAAAACGGTCAAGAGTGGATGCCACTTCGATACATCTCAGAAAAACAGGCTGAGTTATGGGTTTATGACTCACTTCTCAGCGAATACGCAGCCATGGGCTTTGAATACGGTTACAGCGTTGAGCGCCCGGAGGCCCTGACGTTATGGGAAGCACAGTTTGGTGATTTTGGAAACGGCGCCCAGACAATCATTGACGAGTTCATCTCCAGCGCTGAGCAAAAGTGGAACCAAAGGTCCGGACTGGTTTTGTTGCTACCGCACGGCTATGAGGGTCAGGGTCCTGACCACAGCTCAGCTCGAATTGAACGTTATTTGCAGCTCAGTGCTGAAAACAATATGACTGTTGCGCAACCCTCCTCACCGGCATCGCATTTCCACCTGCTTCGCAGACAGGCCTACACAAACCCCAAGCGACCACTGATTATCTTTAGCCCCAAGTCAATGTTGCGACTTAGAGCTGCGGTTAGCTCGGTGGAGGATTTCACCCAGGGTGAATTCAAACCACTGATTGACGACCCCAAAGTCAGCGATCCTTCAAAGATTCAAAGAGCTCTGTTTTGCTCCGGCAAGGTTTATTGGGATCTATTGGCTGAAAAAGAAAAGAATAACCGAGATGATGTTGCAATTATTCGCCTTGAGCAGCTCTACCCAACACCTGTTGATGAAATCAAGGAAATGGCTTCAAAGTATTCAGCCGCTGAAGCTGTTTGGGTTCAGGACGAACCTGCAAACCAGGGTCCTTGGACTTATATGGGTCTATTCCTGCCGAGATACATGGGTGGCAAGATCATGAGACTGGTTTCAAGGCCTGCCAGTGCATCCCCTGCAACTGGTTCAGCCAAAACTCACCAGGCAGAGCAAAAGGACTTGATAAGACGGGCTTTTGAAGAAGAAATCTAATTAGTCGTGATTTTGAATTTCACGAAGACGATTGAGAACCCTTTGAGCTAGCTCTGGTGGTGGTGCTTCATCGCAAGAGTGCTGAATAACCTGATTGAATACAACTTCGATGTCGTATTCTCTCTCGCAGTTTTCACAATTCGCTAAATGGGCGGTGATTGCTTCCATCTCGGGCTCTTGCAACTCTTGGTGTAGATATTCGTGAACGCGAACTTTGGTTTCTTCGCAATCTACCGGTTCGTAGCTGTTCACTTGAAAATCTCTCCCTATCTGCCAAATCCTTCTTGACTTGCATACTCTGTCAACAATTCTTTTAGCATTTTCTTCCCGCGGTGCAATCTGCTCATCACAGTTCCTACCGGAGTGTCCATAACTTCGGCTATTTCTGCATATGGCAAGCCCTCCACAACCGCGTAATAAACAACCATTCGAAACTCATCGGGGATCTGATCCAGAGATTCACGAATGATGGTTGATGGCAGATTATCCATAGCCTCCGCCTCAGCACTTCTTGCGGATTTGCTGGTGACACTCTCGCCACTTCCAACCTGCCAGTCTTCCAAGTCATCTAAACCTGATTTGGCTTGATCCTTGGCTCGCTTGTTATAAAGGTTGATGTGGGTGTTGGTCATGATTCTATAAAGCCAAGCTTTTAGATTCGTGCCCTGTTGGAATTTGTCCCACGCGGCATAAGCCTTGGCGAAAGTCTCTTGAACCAAATCTTCAGCATCGCTTGGATTTCTGGTCCATCTCAAAGCCGCACCATATAGCTGCGGCATCAGTGGTAATGCTTGCTCCTCGAAGGCTCTGAGTTTTTCTGCCTTCGTGTCGGGAGCTTCTGCGTCCGTCATTGCTTATCAGACTAGCGTTAGAAACCTCGCCAATGGCGAATACAAGCAATAAGTTTCAGAGAATTCAAAGGTAGATTATTAACTAATGACTTCAAATTTGTTTTCTACACCGAGGGCTAATGGCCCGATAGCTGGAAAACTGTCAATTCCCGGCTCCAAATCCCTGACAAACAGGGAGATTTTGCTCTCAGCCATTGCAAATGGCAAATCAATTCTGAAAAAACCACTCATCTCTCGTGACAGTGAATTAATGATTGCTGCCATAGAGTCACTCGGAGCAGAGGTTGTCAGGGGCCAGGACTCGCTGCAGATAACCCCCGCCACATTGAATAAAACCGCCACCATCCATTGCGGGCTGGCGGGTACGGTTATGCGCTTTGTTCCGCTGCTTGCCACCCTGAACAAAGGCAGGATAACTTTTGAGGCCGACAAGGAAGCAGCCTCAAGGCCACTGGAAGGGGTGTTTAATTCCCTGCAGCAGCTTGCTGTTGAATACGAAAAAGGCTCAGCGAGTTTTCCCTTCACGGTAATAACTAGTGGTGAGGTGAATGCAGAGGGAGTAACACTGGATGCATCCAAATCATCACAGTTTGTTTCTGCTCTTATGCTTGTAGCTCCAAGGTTTGAAAAAGGTTTAGTAATTACCCACAAAGGTGAAGCACTTCCTTCAATTCCGCATATAGAAATGACAATCAAATGTCTCCAAGACCGGGGAGTCAAAATCCACAAACAATCCAAAACCAGCTGGAAAGTGGAACCCGCTGAGATTCAATCTCGAGAAATAACCATTGAGCCAGATTTGAGCAACGCAGGTGCTTTTTTGGCAGGGGTTATGGTCACAGGTGGTGAGCTAGAAATCACTGACTGGCCCAAACAAACTACCCAGGTTGGCTATCAATACATCAAGCTTTTGACTCAAATGGGAGCAAGCTTTGAATTCACCGATGATGGCCTAAAGGTTTCTTCCGATGGCGTTATTCATGGAATCAATGCCGATTTATCAGAGGCGGGTGAACTAACCCCAACCATCGCCGCACTGGCAGTTTTAGCCGACTCTCCAAGCGAACTCAGCGGGATTGCTCACCTCAGGGGTCACGAAACTGATCGATTGAAAGCCCTCAGCACAGAAATTAACCGAATTGGTGGCAATGCACAAGAAACTGCAGATGGGTTGGTGATTACCCCGAAAGAGCTAACTGGTGGTCAGTGGCTCACGTATCACGATCACCGAATGGCAACAACTGGAGCGATAATTGGCTTGAAAACGCCCATCCAGATTGAAAACATAGAAACAACGGCAAAGACCATGCCAGATTTCAAAGAGATGTGGATGGAGATGGTTTCTTGAGCTGGTTATATGAACCAGAGGATCAAAAACACGATCTCGATGAATCAGATGTTCGCATAAGACCAAACCCCAAAGGTTCTAGGCCCAGGACCAAGCGCAGGCCAAACTATGATGCTCTGCCTCAGGGCATGGTGCTAACAGTGAATCTCGCAAGATATCAGGTGCTTACCGATAGTGGTGAAATAACAGCCACCCTTGCCAAGGAGCTCCGGAAACAGGGAGCGGTGGTTGGTGACCAGGTTTATTTGGATGGGGACCTAACCGGCACCAAGGGAACATTGGCGAGGATTGTGAAAATAGCCCCCAGAAAAACTCTTCTCAGGCGCTCAGCCGAGGATGAGAAGTTTAATGAGCAGCCGATTGTTGCCAATGCCGATCAGTTGGCGATTGTGATGTCTAGTGCCAACCCAGATCCAAACATTGGCTTATTGGATCGCTATCTAGCAAGTGCTTTTGCATCGGGGCTGGATGCAATTTTGATTATGACTAAAACCGACATCCACCAACCTGATGAATTTTTAGAAAACCTGCAGGGGCTCCCAATCAAAATCTTCAAAACCCGAATTGATGATTTCAAACTAAAAGAACTGAAAAAAACTCTTGCTAACAAAAAAACTGTTTTTGTTGGATATTCGGGTGTTGGCAAATCGACACTTGTAAATGCTCTAACCGGCACCACTTTGGATACCGGAAATGTCAATTCGGTCACCGGTAAGGGCAAACACACCTCCAGTGCTGCAAAGGCAATAGCCATCGAGGATGGCTGGTTGATTGACACCCCCGGGGTCAGAACCTTCGGACTTGGTTTGATTGAAAAAGATGACCTGCTGGGGGCATTTGAAGACATTGCTGAAATAACCAATGATTGCCCAAGAGGCTGCGAGCACCAGCTGGAGACAGCAATGTGTGCACTAAATGAGGAAAATGACATTCCAGTGGTTAGGCTTAAATCTTTTCGAAGACTGTTGAAAGTATTGGAGGCAGAGCAGTGGGAGCGCAAATAACCGCCGACATGGAGCTTGCTCAAAGACTTGCGGATGTCGCCGATGAGTTATCAATGCAGAGATTTCAATCAATGGATCTGCAGGTTGAGACTAAACCTGATAGAACTCCGGTGACTGATGCTGATAAATCAGTGGAGGATGCAATCAGAGCGCAACTAAACCATGCAAGAACGGAAGATTCAATCGTCGGTGAGGAATTTGGAACAAGTGGTGATTCTGAGCGAGTTTGGATTATCGACCCGATTGATGGAACTGCAAACTTCCTAAGAGGTGTCCCTGTTTGGGCAACTTTGATAGCCCTCAGAGTAGATGGTGAATACGTCTTGGGTGTTGTTAGTGCACCTGCAATGGGCAGAAGGTGGTGGGGCGCCAAGGATCAGGGTGCTTTCACCAAAGACATAGATGGCACCATTCGAGAATTGAATGTTTCCAAGGTCAGGGATATCGCTGATGCATCATTCAGTTTTTCAAGCATTGAACTGTGGGATGAAAACGGTGAACTAGAAAAACTTTGGGGTATATCCAAAAAAGTCTGGAGAACTAGGGCCTATGGTGATTTTTGGTCACACATGCTTGTCGCCGAGGGGGTAGTTGATATCAGTGCGGAGAGTCATCTGAAAATTTATGACTGGGCGGCACTGGCCCCGATAGTCACAGAAGCTGGTGGGATTTTCAGAGACCAATCGGGAGAGCTCACGGCAGAGACATCCAGGGTTATGTGCAGTAATGGATTACTGGATAATCAACTGAGTGAGTTGATTAGTTGAAACTTCGACTGGTGCTGGCGGTCGCGCTGGTTGTCTTCCTCGCTGCAAACTTGCGAAGTGCCGTTACCTCATTCTCGCCAGTGGTTTTTTTCATTCGGGAAGATCTCGGCATAACCTCCATCACTGAATCGCTGATTGCGGCAACCGCACCGGTGATGTTTGCCATAGGTGCGCTTTTGGGGACAAGGCCCGCTAGAAGACTGGGTCTTGAAATGACCTCGCTAATTGTTGGAGGAATGATTTTTGCGGGTCACCTGATGCGTGGTTTAGCAATCAGCGGAGAGTGGTTGATTGCTGGCTCTTTGGTGGCACTTGCCGGAATGGGTGTTGGGAATCTAATTCTGCCATCAATCATCCGCAGGTATTTCCCAAACCACATCGGGCTTCTGACAACCGTTTATATAACCTTTATTAGTTTTGGAACCTTTGTTCCTCCACTTATCGCAGTTTCTGTGGCAGAGAGTTTCGGGTGGCGGGTCTCACTTGCCCAGTGGGCGGTTTTAGCTGCATTGATTCTGATTCCATCAGCGGCACTTTTGAGAGAAAACAAAAAAGTTGACCTCAGTGTCAAACCCGCCAAATTGCCTTTATTTCAATCCCCCACCGCAGTTGCGGTAATGACCATATTTCTGGTTTCTTCAATCACCGCCTACCTCTCTTTTGGCTGGTTACCAACAATTGCGGTTGAACATGCAGGAGTTGATGTTGGCCAAGCAGCTTTATTGCTGTCGATATTCGCCTTTATGGGATTGCCCGCAGGATTATTCGCACCATTATTGGCTGAGAAGTTTCCAAACAGCCAGTGGTTGATCGTTGCAGGTGCTGGCTCAAGTGGGGTGATTGGTTCGTTGGGGTTTATTTTTGTTCCCGAGCTGATATTTGTTTTTATTGTGTTTTTAGGCCTTGCTCAGTTGACCTTCCCGTTATCACTGGCGCTATTCAACCTCAGAAGCCGTTATCCAGATACTGTTTTGCAAATATCTAGCTTCGCTCAGTTTTTGGGCTATAGCGCAGCCAGTGTGACAACTCTCAGCGTTGGTTTTATTAGAGACCTAACGGGTGGCTGGGAGATTGTTCTGGCTGTAATCGGAGCAAGTAATTTATTGGTGATAACAGCTGCGATAACTCTGTCAAAAAAGAGATTTATAGAGGATGAATTAGCTCCAACGGTCGAGTGAATACTCGGCACTGATTGTTCTGACGGTCCTTGATTTACCTCTGATGGCAATGCTTTCGGTTATTACCCGATTGCCTCTTCGCTTCACACCCTCCAGCATTGCTCCATCAGTGACGCCAGTTGCTATGAAAAAAGTATTCTCACTTGCAACCATGTCATTCATTTCATAAACATGATCAAACTTAAGTCCTGCTTTTTCCCCTGACACTCGCTCAAAATCTTCTCTTGGGTGCAAAATGCCCTGCATGTGGCCACCTAGGGCAGAAATTCCGCAAGCTGTCACGATCCCCTCCGGGGATCCACCAATCCCCACACACATATCCACTCTGGATGATTCCCTGGCCGCCTGAATGCCTCCTGCGACATCACCATCTCGAAGCAATCTGGTTCTCGCACCGGCTTCTCTGATTTGTTGTATGTAATGCTCGTTGTAATCGCGATCCAAAATCGCTACCAGCACATCCTCTGCCTTTTTGCCAGCATTTTTGGCATAAGCCGCGATGTTTTCTGAAAGCGACTGTCTGATATCCACTACCCCAACACCTGCAGCACCAGTTACCAGCTTGTCCATTTTATAGACAGAAGAGGCATCCAGCATGCTACCTCTATCGCTGACTGCGATAACACTTATGGCATTCATGCGACCAGCTGCAGTCAGCGAGGTTCCATCAATTGGGTCAACTGCAATGTCTGTTTCTGGTCCCTCACCAGATCCAACGATTTCACCATTGAATAGCATTGGGGCATCGTCTTTCTCCCCTTCTCCGATTACGACTTTGCCTTGGAAATTCACAGTTGCTAAAAAAGCTCGCATGGCATCAACCGCTGCCCCATCGGCTGCGTTTTTATCCCCTCGACCAATAAACGGATAAGCCCTAATCGCTGCCGCTTCAGTGGCGCGAACTAGCTCCATGGCAAGGTTTCTATCTGGGTGCAGGGATGGTTGTTCCATACTCACAAAGCCTAGCCCCAATCTCTAAAACTCAACTCCGACTTCTTGACAGCGAAGATTGATATCCGCCACAAGCCTGTCAATGGCCTCGCTGGTCTCGCTCACAGGAGCAGAGGAGGAAAGCTCAGATGTGAGCTCATCAATGTCCCGCCCCAGTTCATCACTGAGAGGTTCGGTGATTGAAGATAGAAAATCCGCTGCCGAACCAACAAACTCACTGTCAACAACTTGGTTTTCATAAGCTTCACCGAGGTTTTGAAGAATACTCTCGGCCGAGGAGCAAAACGCTGCATCGGCTGCAACCTGTGCGGGGTTCACGGTGCAACCGGTCAAAACCAAAGGGGTAAGCAAAAAAAGTTTTTTCATGAAGAGACAATCATCTCAAGTTCAGCTGATGCTTAGCTGTAGGCGGTAATCTGTGTCGCATGCTAATTGACAAAAACCATCCCGAGGGCAAGCTTGCCAATTTCAGACACCTCGGTGGCATTGTCACAGCCCACGGAGTTATCAAAGATAACTTCAGCTACCGATCCGATGACATAAGCTCCATCGATGATCAGGAGGCGGAGCGTCTAGCAAAGCTAGATATCTCAATGGTGATTGATTTCAGAGACCTCAATGAAACCAGATCTGGTCGCGGGCCAATTGCCAATCACGTGCAGGGGTATCTAAATCTGCCACTGATTGAATCATCTGGTGATTCAGGTCAGGTGCTGCATAAGATTTTTGATGACAGCTTTTCAGCTGATGATTTGGGCCAGTGGTATTTCTATCTAATGGGTCAAGTTGCACCACTTGTCACCCAAGGAATCGAAGCCATTGCCGAAAGCGATAAACCAGTTGTATTTCACTGTGCTGCGGGGAAAGACCGAACCGGCATATTCGCAGCCAGCTTGCTCAGTGCACTTGATACCGACAAAGAGCATATTTTGGATGACTTTAGCCACACCCAGACAAACATGCCAAAGGTTCTAAACAGGCTAATGAAACTGCAACCAATGTTCAGTGAGGAGGCAATCATGCGAGCGGGAGCACTGCTGAGAGCAGACCGCGAGGCAATGGATAGATTTCTAAGCCTTGCTGAATTCGAACACGGTGGTCTTAAAAACATGCTGTTGGATAGCGGTTTGAGTGAAAAAACAATTCAAAAACTGAAAACTTCTCAGATTCAGAATCAGTAACAAGGAAGCATTCGCTAACATCTGCAGTTAGGTTGAAAGGGTTTTTAGAAACCGAGGACAATATGAAGATTTATGACAACATCACCCAGGTAGTTGGCAACACCCCACTGGTTCGACTGAACCGCATCATGGGAGATAACGCCGAAGTATTTGCAAAATTAGAGTTCTACAATCCCTCCGCCACAGTCAAAGACCGCATCGGTATCGCAATGGTGGACGCTGCTGAGAAATCAGGTCAACTCAAACCAGGCGGAACAATTGTTGAAGCCACCAGTGGTAACACAGGCATTGCCCTTGCAATGGTCGGTGCAGCCCGCGGATACCGCGTAGTACTCGTTATGCCAGATTCAATGAGCATGGAGCGCAGGACGCTTCTGAAGGCTTATGGGGCGGAATTGGTGCTAACCCCAGCAGCAGAGGGCGGAATGCGCGCAGCCGTTGCTAAAGCCGAAGAAATCGGTGGTGAGTCAGGTGCTGTTCTAGTTCGTCAATTTGCCAATGAGGCCAACCCCGAAATCCACCGAAATACCACCGGTGAAGAGATCTGGAATGACACCGATGGAACAGTTGATGCACTAGTTGCTGGCATCGGCACTGGCGGAACAATCACCGGTTCTGGACAGACCCTGAAAAAACACAACCCGGATATTAAGGTCTTTGCTGTTGAGCCAGAGGCTAGTCCAATTTTGAACGGCGGGGAACCTGCAGGACACCCACTGCAGGGAATTGGTGCAAACTTTGTGCCGGACATTTTAGACACTGAAATCTATGACGAGGTTTTGGATGCACCAACCAAAGAATCGATTCGCTTTGCTCGAATGGCCAGTGATCAGGAGGGAATCCTTGCTGGAATCAGTTCCGGTTCTGCCCTGTGGGCCGCTCACCAGGTCGCAAACAGACCCGAAATGAAGGGCAAGCGCATAGTTGTCATCATTCCAAGCTTCGGTGAGCGCTATCTATCCACTGTTTTGTATGAGGATCTTCGCCAGGAGGGTGGCCCTAACCTTTGAGCCTAGGCGATGACATCAGAGCTGGCATGGAGCGGGACCCCGCAACCAGATCGGCTATAGAGCTAGTGCTAACCTCACATGGTTTTCATGCAATTCTTTGGCACAGGCTTTGGCATCGTATTTATAAGCTCAAACTAAGAACCCTTTCGAGGATTTTTGCAAACATCACCCGCTGGATTACAGGAATAGAAATCCACCCGGGTGCCAAAATCGGCAAACGAGTCGTGATTGATCACGGCATGGGTGTTGTTATTGGAGAAACTGCCGAGATTGGCGATGACGTGTTGATGTATCACGGAGTCACCCTTGGTGGAAAATCGCTCAAAGAAGGAAAACGTCACCCAACTGTTGGTAATAACGTGATTATCGGCGCCGGAGCAAAACTAATTGGGGCAATAAACATTGGTGACAATGCAAAAATCGGAGCTAACGCCGTTATCACAAAAGACGTCCCTGAAAACAACACCGCCGTTGGCGAGAACAGGTTCATAGAAAACTAAAGCTTCGCCCTCCAGGCTGAAAAGCTTCTAATTGAACCCGCATGCGGTTTTCTAAGCCACGGCCAGGGGTGCAGCTCAGCAAAATCTGCCTGCAGCTTTTGAAAACTTGGAACTGGTGCCCAGGTAACAGCAAACTTAGATTCATTGATTATCTTTTTCGGGTCATCTAAATAAACAGTTAGCTCTCTGCGGGAAGCTAAATCCTTGAGCGTTTGCAGATAAAAAACAATTCTTTTCGAAGAAAGCTGTAATTTCTCCAAGGCTGGTTTATTGAAAACAAACACCACCGGCAAATCAGGGTGGGCAGTCAATGCTTTATCGGCATCCCCCAAAGACTCAATTGTTAGATAAACAGCTTCTGGTTTTTCTCTTTGGATTACTGATTGTGGGCCAGCTGTGAGATCTGGGTTTGGATCTGTTTCAGTAAGCGGGTGCTTATCCAATCTTGGAAGCTGAGCTTCCTCAGGGAAATTTTCTACAGGGCAGTTTTTGTTCAGTGGGCATTGGGAGCAAAGCCCCGGAGCGCGCTTGTTGACCTGCCATCTCGAAAACCCATAGGGTCTGCCGGTGCCTGAACCCACCGTCCATTGCCAGCCGGCTAAATTGGCAGCCCTGGAGCCATCGAGCAAATGCTTATAAAACTCTTCTTGGCCATGTAGCCAGCCCTTGTTGTTATGAACGGTCCATTCACTGGCAAGCCACATCCTGCTTTGATTGACAAGCCAGCCCTTGGTTTCCAATTCGTTCACCACGGTGTCAATGCAAAGCATTTCCCTCCGCCAGCCGTGCCCTTCAGTTTTCCAAGGGACTTCAAATCTGAAATTTTCAAATAGGTCTGTCCCCAGACGCGCATATAAATGCCTTGCATATTCTTGCCATAAAAGCTCATCTTGGAATTTAGAAACGTCTTTATATGGCCCGCCAACCTCTTTCCAAACTCGATCCAGTGGCAACAGATTGTGACGGATATAAGGTGATAAAACACTTGCTCCGCGAGTTGACTCAGGCAAAACCTGTGAACGGTTCTGCGCATATCCCGCAACTTTGAATTCACGAAGTGCTCTTTCTGCAGCGGTTTGACCGCCTTGAATTGGGCTTATCAGCAATTCATCCATTGTCAGATCGGCGAAGTGCTTATCGAAGAGGCTTTCAATACTTTGGTTTAGGTCTATTTGCACCTCAAAACAAAGTTTTCAAAAGCAAAGATAATTCCCCCGCGGGATTAATTATTGAACCTAAATTCGACCACGTCACCGTCTTTCATGACATAGTCTTTGCCCTCAAGACGGACTTTTCCAGCTGCTTTGGCATCAGCCATTGACCCCAAGCTGTCCAGGTCTTCAAAGCTAACAACTTCAGCTTTGATAAACCCTTTTTCAAAATCAGTGTGGATAACACCCGCTGCCTGCGGAGCCTTTGCTCCTTGACGAATTGTCCAGGCCCTGGATTCTTTAGGACCTGCGGTCAAATAGGTCTGCAGACCCAGGGTTTCAAAACCAATTCGAGCTAGCTGATCAAGACCACTTTCAGTCTGCCCAAGGCTTTGGAGTAACTCATTCGCCTCTTCAACGCTGAGATCAATCAGTTCACTTTCAACCTTGGCATCTAAAAACACAGCTTCCGCAGGTGCAACAAGTTCTGCAAGCTCAGTCATTTTTGCCTTGTCGGTCAAAACACCCTCATCGACATTGAAAACAAACAGCATTGGTTTTGCTGTTAGCAATCCAAGTTCTTTGATTGGCTCGGTGTCAAAGCCTGCCACGCTGAGAGGCTTACCGTTATTCAAAATCTCAGTTGCCTCATCAATTGCCACCAAGACCTCGGGGGCGGTCTTTTTGGCTTTCACCTCTTTTTCAACTCTGGCCTTTGCTTTTTCTAACGTTTGCAAATCAGCCAAAATCAACTCGGTGTTGATAGTTTCAATGTCACTTGAGGGAGAAACCTCTCCATCCACATGCACCACATCACTATCGGCAAAGCCTCTGACCACCTGCGCTATTGCATCAGCCTCCCGAATGTTTGCCAGAAACTGATTTCCTAAGCCCTCGCCTTCGCTGGCACCTTTGACAATGCCGGCAATATCAACAAAAGACACCACCGCAGGGAGTATTTCTTTGCTCTGAAAGATCTCCGCAAGACGTGTCAGACGACTGTCTGGGAGGTTCACCACCCCTATGTTTGGCTCAATGGTTGCAAACGGATAGTTTGCTGCCAGAGCGTTGTTTTTAGTGAGTGCGTTGAATAATGTCGACTTTCCGACATTCGGTAATCCGACAATTCCAATAGTTAAGGCCACTTGAGGAGTTTAATGGAAGATGTGCCAATGAACTTCACCGCCATAGATTTTGAGACAGCTAATCGCTCGCCAGCTTCTCCCTGTGCGGTGGGAATGGTGAAAGTTAGAGAGGGCGAAATTGTTGATTCACTCTCAATGCTTTTCAAACCCCCCATTCCCAATGATTATTTTCACCCGGGAAATGTAAACGTCCACGGGATTACCCCGGAGATGGTTTTGGATGCTCCATCCTGGGAGGAGGCCATAATTGAGCTCTTGCTATTTGCTGAGACGGACACCCTAATTGCTCACAACGCAGGTTTTGATATGGGGGTTTTGAGAGCAAGTGCTGAAGCGATTAATTTTGATCTGCCAAATTATGGCTATGGGTGCTCACTAAGGATGTCCAGAAAAACATACAACCTTGATTCTTATCGATTGAACGCAGTTGCATATGCTGCGGGGCACGAAGAATTTAATCATCACGATGCGCTTGCCGACAGCGATGCCTGCGCCAGGATTGTTTTGCACATGGCCAATCGTCACGAGGTTGAATCCCTGGATGAACTAATGCAAAAAACCTCAGAGCGGCTAAAAACTGTGTTCTAAACCTAAATGTCTCTAGGGACTGAGATAGTTGGGGTATGGACGTTTTATCAGTGCTTATCGGCTTGGCTCTTGGGTTAGCTCTAGGGCTCATCGCCGGCTTTTTTGTTTTCAGAAAAAAAGATACTGGCAGTTTAGAAATTGATTTGGCTACCGCCAAGGCCAACGAAGCCTCTCTTCGTGAGCAAATTAGTGCAATGCAAAGCCAGCAAGAGGAAACCAGAAGACGCGAGCAAGAACAAAACAAGGTCTTGCAAGAGCTGGCCCCGGTGAAAGACCGTCTAGATCACATGCAGAAGGTTGTAAGTGAATTAGAGCGAGAGCGAACAGAGCAGTTCACCACTATCAAAGAACAACTAAGAACCTCACACACAGCTCAGCAGGAACTTCAAAACACGACCAGGGTGCTGGCTGGTGCGATGAGCAATAACCAGGTTCGTGGGCAGTGGGGAGAGCTGACACTTCGTAGACTTCTAGAGCAAACCGGAATGGTCAAACATGTTGATTTTCACGAGCAATTCAGTGCCGAAAACAGTGATGGAAAATCAATCAAGCCTGATGTTGTGATACACATGCCAGACGGTAAGTATGTGGCTGTAGATTCAAAAGTTCCCTTTAGTAATTATCAAAGAGCTTTTGAAATCAACGAACTGGCGGACGAGGCGGAGATATCTCGAAGAGATGGCTTCTTGAAACAAAGCGCCAAAGATGTCAAGGCGCGCATCGATGAGATCAGTAAAAAGGACTACTACTCAGGCTTGCCCGAGTCTCCCGAATTCACAATCATGTTCATGCCCAGTGAGTCTTTGCTCTCTGCAACCTTGGAAATAGACCCGGGGCTGTTGGAAGAAGCTTTTGAAAAGCGAGTGGCGGTTGTATCACCTGTGAGTTTTTATTCTGCTATCAAAACAATTTCATACGCTTGGAGGCAGCAGGCCGCTGAGGAAACAATCCAAGAGGTTTTGGATCTTGGGTCGAAGCTTTATAAAACAATCAGAGTTGTCGCAGAGCATGCCGAGAAACTTGGAAAAGAACTAAATAGCTCGGTAACTGCCTACAACGCTTTTGCTTCTTCGTTGGAAAGAAACATGCTCACAGCTACCAGGCAGGTCAACGAGCACAGCCGGGATTCTCTAAGTGGAGGTCGGGAAATACCAGTTTTAGAAGAAATCGAGGAGGCAACCTCTAATTTCACAAAGCCCGAACTCACCTCAGAAGAGGACTAGAGCGCAGACTATGTATATACTTTGGAGCTAAGGCCGAGCGACGAAGAAGTTTCCGCTGTAGTTCACTCTTATCCGGAAAAATAAGGAGTCCATTTGTCCGGCGAAAAATCCCCGATTATTACCTTGACCCCATCCCCCACTTTAGAT
Source organism: Microbacteriaceae bacterium (assembly GCA_965660355.1). Lineage (GTDB taxonomy): Bacteria > Actinomycetota > Actinomycetes > Actinomycetales > Microbacteriaceae > CAJXVY01. The sequence goes on along the minus strand of CBFHZN010000005.1, from coordinate 69,553 downwards.
CGAACCTATTTTGTGAAAAAACTAGTTGAGGGCGGAGTAAACCGGGCGCACGATGTCAACGAGGAGCTAGCGGGCAAAGGCATCAATGTTTCAAGAGCTCTGCAACTTGCCAATATAAGCGCCCCAGGTGTGGTGCCAATCGGTAATGCAGATCCCGCGGTTTTAGAAAGAACAGGTTCAACCAGTTTTCTGGTCCCACTTTGGGTTGAGGGGACTCTCAGGGTTTCCACCACAGTGATTGAGGACAACGGTCCCACAACGAAAGTAAACGAGCACCCCAGACCTCTAAAGCAATCTGACTGGGATGAGGTGGTGAGCCTTACGTTGAAGCTTCTAAAAGAAAACGAAGCTGAGTGGTTAGTGGTTGCTGGCGCTCATCCAAAAATTATCGAAACCGATGAGGTTGTTGACTTAATTCCGCTTTTTGATCAAGCAAAGTCGATGGGTGTAAAAGTTGTCTTGGATACCAGTGGAGACCCACTGAGCTACTGGGCCCGTAAGGGTGTTGCCACAATTATGAAGCCAAACGGCGAAGAGCTGGCAAGTTGTGTCGGTAGAACATTAAACACGTTGAATGACGTGGTTGATGCTGCCAGAGAGCTCAATAGCTGGGGTGTTGAGTGCGTTTTGGCATCCCTGGGCGTTGATGGAATGTTGGCAGTGACTAAAACCGATGCGGTGCATGCATTCACTCCCCCCGTGCGAGTAATAAACACCGTAGGTGCAGGGGATTCAACCGTTGCTGGCTTTTTATCCGCGGTCACAGAAAATAAAACCGAAGATAAAGAACTGTTCGGGGTTGGGTTTGATATTGCCAAAGGTGTCAAACAAGCCGTCCGCTGGGGTGGGGCTAAGGTTCAGCAACCGACCAGTGGATTGAAATCAATTGATAATCTTCCAATCGGAGTTGTCATGGAAAAACCAGATCTATCTGCCTCACTTCGAGAGCCGGCAGAGTTTCAAGGCTAGGAGATAAAAATGCCAGTAGTGAACCAAGAGCAGTACCTGCAAATGCTAGATGATGCAAAATCAGCCGGATTTGCCTACCCTGCAATCAATGTTTCCAGCTCGCAATCTCTTAATGCAGCTTTGGAAGGATTCGAGCGCGCAGGTTCAAATGGCATCATTCAGGTCTCCACCGGTGGAGCCGATTATTGGAGTGGTGCAAATAAGAAAGACCGTGTTCAGGGAGCGGTTGCGTTTGCAGCGTTTGCAAAAGAGACAGCCAAAAGCTATGGCATCAATGTCGCAATCCACACCGACCACTGCGCCAAAGACCAACTCGATGGTTTTGTAAGGCCTCTTTTGACACTCAGCGAGGAGCAGGTCAAGAAATCTGGTGAGCCTATTTTCAATAGCCACATGTGGGATGGGTCGGCAATTGATCTGGATGAAAATTTGGAAATCGCCAAGGAGCTATTAGCTAGGTCTAAAAACGTAGGCTCGATTCTGGAAATCGAAGTTGGAGCAGTTGGTGGAGAAGAGGATGGCGTGGTTGGCGCAAGTGGAGAACACCTCTACACAACGATTGACGATGGAATCAAAACGGTTGAGGCTTTAGGTATGGGAGAAAACGGTCGATACATGACCGCTTTAACATTTGGAAACGTGCACGGAGTTTATAAGCCTGGAAACGTGGTGTTAAGACCAGAACTACTGAACGAAATTCAAAGCGCAATTGGGGAGAAATACGGAAAAAGCCTTCCCTTTGACTTGGTATTCCACGGAGGAAGCGGTTCCACTGAGCAAGAGATTTCTGACGCGGTGAGCTTTGGTGTTATCAAAATGAATATAGACACCGACACCCAATACGCCTTCACCAGACCAGTTGCTGACCACATGCTAAAAAACTACGACGGTGTTTTGAAAATTGATGGCGAGGTTGGAAACAAAAAGACCTATGACCCACGTGCATGGGGGAAGCTGGCCGAGACTTCAATGGCAGAAAGAGTCGTTGAAGCTTGCGAGCAGCTGGGGAGTGCAGGGAAAGCCTAAGAACTAGCTTTCTGCTCAGCAGCCCGCTTCTCAATTGAAGCCTTCAAATCTTTTCTAAGTTCTTTTGGTAGCGAGAATTGAATGTCTTCTTCTGCTGTGGTGACAGTTTCAACGTTGTTGAAACCTCTGTTTGACAAATCTTCCAACACTCGGTTCACCAAAATCTCGGGAACGCTTGCTCCGCTGGAGACACCAACTGTTGCAACACCTTCAAACCACTCGTCTTTCACATCGCGCTCATCTTCAACCCTGTAGGCAGCTTTCGCACCCGCGTCTAAGGCGACTTCAACCAAGCGCACAGTGTTAGAGGAGTTATCACTTCCAACAACAATCACCAGATCACTCTCGGCACCAATTTTCTTGATGGCCACCTGACGGTTCTGTGTTGCATAGCAAATGTCATCACTTGGTGGGTTTTGCAGGGTTGGAAGTTTTTTGCGAAGTTTATTCACCGTATCCATTGTTTCATCGACACTCAAAGTTGTTTGGCTGAGCCAAATAACTTTCTCTGGATCTCTCACCTGCAAGTTTTCAATGTCCTCATCGCCATCAATTAGCTGCACGGTATTGGGGGCCTCTCCAGCTGTTCCCTCGACCTCCTCGTGGCCCTCGTGGCCGATTAGCAAAATGTCATAGCCTTCTCGGTCAAATCTCTGAACTTCTTTATGAACCTTCGTTACCAGTGGGCAGGTGGCGTCAATTGTGTGAAGTTGGCGATCTTGGGCTGCATCCACAACTGCTGGGGACACCCCGTGAGCAGAGAAGATGGTGACTGAGCCCTCAGGGATTTCATCAACCTCTTCGACAAAGACCGCTCCGCGACGCTCGAGGGATTCAACCACGTATTGGTTGTGAACGATTTGTTTACGAACATAAACAGGTGCACCGTAGTGATCGAGGGCCTTTTCAACGGCAATAACCGCCCTGTCTACGCCTGCGCAATAGCCTCTCGGTGCTGCCAGCAGAACTTTCTTTGGACGGTTGTCGGTAGTCTGAGTTATGTTAATTGAGCTCACCCTTCAATCCTAATTGCGAGGAAATATGAACGAAACCATAAATGGTTCCAATGAGAGTCAATCAAAGGTTTCAAGTGAGCATTCCCCGTGGCCGGTTTCTGCTTTATCTAAATCCCTCAAAGACTGGATTGAGAAGCTCGGCAGAGTTTGGGTTGAAGGCGAAATTTCGCAGATAAACAACCGTGGCGGAAACCTTTTTGCAGAGCTAAGGGATTTGCAAACAGAAAACTCGATCTCAATTCATGCTTGGAAGGGTTCAACGGATTTGATTGATTCCTCGCTGGAGCAGGGAGATCGAGTAGTTGGACTTATCAAGCCACAGTTTTGGGCTAAAAACGGTCGTCTCAGCATGCAGGTCTATGAGCTGAAAAAAGTTGGTCTTGGCGAAATTCTTGAACGACTCGAGAAGCTTAGAAAAGCTCTCACCGCAGAAGGCCTAACATTGGCCGAAAACAAAAAAACCCTTCCGTTTTTGCCTGGAAAGGTTGGACTGATAACAGGTCGCGGCAGTGATGCCGAAAAAGACGTCTTAGAAAACAGTAAGCTTCGCTGGCCTGAGGTGCAGTTTGAGGTCATGAACACCTTCGTTCAGGGAGAGCGGGCAATCCCGGACATTATTTTTGCCATTGAGCAATTGGATGCGGATCCTGAGGTAGAAGTAATAATCATTGCTCGCGGTGGTGGATCCTTTCAAGACTTGCTGATTTTTAGTGATGAGAAACTAGTGAGAACCGCAGCCATGGCCAAAACTCCAATTGTCAGCGCAATTGGACACGAAAATGATCGTCCTGTTTTAGACGACGTAGCAGACCTCCGAGCTTCAACTCCCACCGACGCCGCCAAGCGAGTGATTCCGGATATCAATGAGGAGAGGCAAAAACTCAATGACTTATTAGCAAGAGTCAGGTATCGCCTGCAGGTGAAAATTGATAGCGAACAGGCACTAATTGACTCACTGCGCTCAAGGCCAATAATTGCTAACCCCTATGGATTTATTGACATAGCATCCGAAAGCATGTCGGAGCGAGTTGCGCTGATGAGAGAGCGCATCAAAGTGAGATTAGACAAAGCAGAGGCTGAGATAGCCACTTTGCAATCCCAAGCAAAATCACTCTCTCCGCAACTAACACTGAAACGCGGTTATTCACTTGTTAGGGATGAAAGCGGAAAACCAATTGGGGAGAACACAAAAACCGGTCAAAAACTAAAAATTAGAAGTCACCGAATAGAAATAACTGCAACTGCAGAAGGGGTTAAGGAAATAGATGAGTGATGCAAATACCGACATAGCGGAAATGAGTTTTGAGCAGGCCAGGGACGAGCTTCAAAAAGTTGTCGCTGAGCTGGAGCAGCAAAATGTCAGCCTGGAGGATTCAATGAAGCTTTGGGAGCGAGGCGAGCAGCTGGCCAAACACTGCGAATCTTGGCTCAGTGGTGCTCGGAAGAAGCTTGATAAAGCCCTGGAGGAGACTGGTGAGTGATGCTGCGGCTAAGCGAAGGGCAAAACAGACTGTCAACAATCTTGCTTTGTCGCTGATTGTCACCGTATTGGCAACGACATTGATAATCATGATTGTTCCAAGAGATGACTCAATGCAAATCCAACAGGTTGATTATGTTTTAGAGGCACAAAACGCTGAGGATGCGATCGGGCAAACACTCTTCGTTCCAGAAATTGAAGAGGACTGGTGGTCTAATTCAGCAAGGCTAGAAGCCACCGGAGGAGTTGACTCTTGGTTTATTGGCCTTGTCACTTCCAGTAATCAATTCATTGGAGTGAAGCAGGGGTTTGGTGTAAACCCAACTTGGCTGGCACTTGAATTACAAGGCAACTGGCAAAGTGGGGAAATTGAAATAAACGATAAAACCTGGCAAGTATGGGAGGATCTCACCCCATCGCAACCCAAGGAAACAAAACACTATGCGCTCGTATATGAATACGAGCAAAACGCTATATTGATTTATGGAACCGCCACTGAGGATGCGATTGGCTCGATTGCAGCTCAGGTGGAAATCGATTAGCTGGAGGATAGATGGAATACCGCATTGAACACGACACCATGGGTGAGGTCAAAGTCCCAAAAGATGCCCTGTATCGAGCTCAAACGCAAAGAGCGGTAGAGAACTTCCCGATTAGCCATTCGGGATTAGAAGATTCACACATAATTGCCCTTGCCAGGATCAAAAAAGCCGCTGCATTGGCCAATGTCCAACTGGGTGTAATTGAAAAAGGCATTGGTGATGCTATCGCCTCAGCAGCCGATGAAATCATCGCTGGCAACCACTTGCATCACTTTCCAGTGGACACCTATCAAACCGGTAGTGGAACATCGTCGAATATGAACATGAATGAGGTATTAGCCACCCTGGCAAGCAATAGCCTAGGTTCAGATGTTCACCCAAACGACCATGTAAATGCCTCACAGAGCTCAAATGATGTCTTTCCCTCATCTGTGCACATAGCCGTCACAGAATCGCTAATCAAAGACTTAATCCCAGCCCTTGGCCACTTGGCAACAAAACTTGAGCAAAAAGCGGAATTGTGGAAAGACACCGTAAAATCCGGCAGAACCCATTTGATGGATGCAACCCCTGTCACCCTTGGCCAGGAGTTTTCAGGTTATGCCGCACAGATTCGCTACGGCATTGAAAGAATTGAATCATCTATCCCCAGAGTGAGTGAATTACCCCAGGGTGGAACGGCTACCGGAACGGGGATTAATACCCCTGCTGGCTTTCCGCAACTGGTCATTGGTCAAATAGCAAAAGAAACAGGGCTACCCATCACTGAGGCCAGGGATCACTTCGAAGCTCAGGGAGCGAGAGATTCCCTGGTTGAGGTCAGCGGTCAAATGAAGACCATCGCTGTTAGCCTAACCAAAATCAATAATGACCTTCGCTGGATGGGCTCGGGACCTAATACTGGTCTGGCTGAAATCAGAATTCCAGATTTGCAACCCGGATCATCAATCATGCCTGGGAAGGTAAACCCAGTAATCCCAGAGGCTGTGCTGATGGTCTGTGCTCGAGTGATTGGCAATGATGCAACCGTCAGCTGGTCAGGAGCCAGCGGAGCATTTGAACTGAATGTTGCTATCCCTGTGATGGGAAGTGCGGTTTTGGAATCCATCAGATTGCTATCGAATTCTTGCAAGGTATTGGCCGATAAAACAATTGAGGGTCTTGAGGCAAATGTTGACAGAGCCCGAGCGCTAGCTGAATCCTCACCTTCAATTGTTACCCCCTTGAATAGGGTTATTGGCTATGAAAAAGCCGCCAAGGTAGCAAAACACTCTGTTGAGCAAGGAATGACAGTGAGGGAAGCTGTAATCGATCTTGGATTAGTAAGCGCTGGCGAAATCACAGAAGAGCAACTGGATGAACTTTTGGATGTTTTGCCTATGACCAGACCCCCGCAGGGCTAAGAAACCAGAGCTCGTAACCAAAAACTCCGATTAGTCCCAATAAAAGATAAGGCCCCATTGGAACAACGGTCTGGGTGTTGAGCTTTCTGAATAACATTTTTGGCAAAACAACTGCATTGGCAAGCAATAGGCTCAGTAAAACGCCGATTAGTAAGGCTAGCGGTGAGATAAAAGAAAGTGGCAACGCAAAGGCAATCACCAATTTAATATCCCCCATGCCCAACAGTTCTGCTTTTGCCAGCGGATATCCGATAATCAAAATAAGCATTGAAACACCAATGGAGACAATCAGCTCCATCCATTTCTGTTCAAGGGTTGAAACAACCCCCACCGAAATCAACGAAATGACTATCCCCGGCAGGGTTAACACATTCGGCAATCGGTGGGTTTGAATATCGATAATCGCCAAAAAAGGCGAAACCGCCAGAAGATAACCGAATGGGACTGCAAGTATTAGTAGCTCTAGATTCACCCAATCAAGCTAGAGCCCTGGGTGAAATTAGGTATTTAGTTATCCCCAGTTAGTAATCAAGTAGTTCGGTGACCAAGGCTGCGATCTGGCTTCTCTCGGAGCGAGTCAATGTCACATGGCTAAAGATATCTTGACCCTTCAGTGTCTCCACAACCGATGCAACCCCGTCATGTCTTCCAACCCTTAGGTTGTCTCTTTGGGCAACATCGTGGGTTAGAACAACCTTTGAATTTTGTCCAACGCGGCTAAGCATGGTCAATAAAACATTTCGCTCCAGTGACTGCGCCTCATCGACAATCACAAAAGTATCGTGAAGCGAACGTCCTCTGATGTGGGTAAGTGGTAACACTTCTAAAATTCCGCGATCAACCACCTCGTCGATGACCTCTTTGGATACCAGCGCACCCAACGTGTCGTGAACCGCCTGCGCCCAGGGGTTCATCTTTTCCCCCTCGGTGCCAGGAAGATATCCAAGATCTTGGCCCCCAACGGCATATAGAGGCCTGAAGACCATAATCTTTTTATGCTGTCTTCTTTCCAAAACAGTTTCTAGGCCTGCACAAAGTGCCAAAGCACTTTTTCCAGTTCCTGCTCGTCCACCCAAAGAAACGATTCCAATCTCGGGATCCAACAAAGTGTCTATTGCCAGTCTTTGTTCAGCACTTCTTCCGTGCACCCCAAACACTTCACGATCTCCTCTGACGAGTTTTATAGCCTTCCCGCTTGTCACACGACCCAAAGCACTGCCGCGCTCGGAGTGGATAACAAGACCTGTGTTCACTGGTAGCTCTGCAACCAGTGGGTGTTCCACCTCTTCATCGCCATAAAGTGAAGCCATCTCATCACCGCTGAGGTCTAACTCCTCAATGCCTGACCACTCTTCGGCTCTAGCTTGCTCAGCTAGATACTCCTCGGCTTTCATGCCCAAAGCACTGGCCTTCACACGCATCGGCAGGTCTTTACTGATAACCGTTACATCAAAACCTTCGTTTTTGAGGTTTGCTGCAACAGCCAAGATTCTTGAATCGTTATCCCCCAGCTGGAACCCGGCTGGCAAAACACTCTGGTCAATGTGGTTAAGCTCCACTCTCAGAACACCGTTTTCGCCGATGCTCATTGGGAAATCTAATCTTTCGTGTCTCTCACGCAGTTCGTCTAAATAGCGCAAAGCCTTTCTTGCAAAGAAACCGATTTCCAGGTCGTGGCGTTTTTTCTCAAGCTCGTTGATGACCACGATTGGAATCACCACCTCATGCTCAGCAAACCTGAAAAGTGCTCTTGGATCACTCAGCAACACTGAAGTGTCGATGATAAAGGTTCTGACTTTTAGCTCGGAGTTCACCCCCTCCGCACGCTTTGTTTTGTTGGCAGTTGCCTTGGCGGATTCTGGGCTTTTGGGCAATTTAGCTCCTTCGCGCTGTATTGATTTGACACTAAACCCGAACATGAAGGTTTTTGAACTAAGACACGCGGAGTGAAAAATCGTTTACAAACTGTTTAGGAACCAAATCGTCTGTGGCGGTTCTGGAAGTCGCGAAGAGCTCTCAAAAAGTCAACTTTTCTAAAATCTGGCCACAACGCCTCCGTGAAATAAAACTCACTGTTCGCACTTTGCCACAACATGAATCCACTAAGTCTTTGCTCACCGCTGGTTCTGATCAACAAATCTGGGTCCGGTTGCCCGGAGGTGTATAAATTCTCTGCAATATTCTCAGGGGTTAGTAACTCAGCTATTTGCTCTGGGGATTGACCGGTTGCCGCATTGTCTAAAAGTATTTTCCGAACAGCCTGCGAGATTTCATGTCTGCCTCCGTAGGCAACGGCCAAGTTCACCCTGAAAGGTGCTATGTCATCAGTTTTTCGCTCAACTACTTTCAATCTTTTTGCATGTTCCTCGGGAAGTGCCTCATAGTCACCAACAACTTTGAGATCCCACCTTCCAAGATCAGCTAATTTTTCACTAAGCGTTGAGATGATTTCAATCAGGTCTTCTAACTCTTTTTTATCTCTGCCTTTGAGATTGTCGGTACTAAGCAAATAAAGAGTGGTGTGTTGAATGCCAACATCGCTGCACCATCCCAGAAAATCGATGATTTTTCTTGCCCCGGCTGAGTGGCCGAAGTCACTTCCCTCGCCCTGCAGTGTCGCCCATCGGCGATTGCCATCAACCAGCACCCCAACGTGTTTGGGTAGGTCTTTGCCTTTCAGGCTTCTCTCCAAAGAAGACTCATACCAGCGATAAATTATGTTGAGCACATTCCAAGGTTACTCCCCCCTTTGGGTTAGGGTGTTTAAATGAGCGATGCGGGGTTGAATCAGGGGAATTCATCCCCCGACCCACTGCATGTTCCACTTGGTGAACTCAAGGGAAGCGTTCACGATGATGATTTCAAACCCAGCTGGCGTGGATGGATTCACACTGGTGTTTTGCCCTTTGTTGTTTTAGCTGGAATTCTGCTGATTGTTTTTAGTGAAGGTTGGGAAACCAAGGTTGCCTCAGCTGTTTATCTAGCAGGTTCTTTTTTGCTATTCGGTGGTTCGGCGCTTTATCACCGCTTCCGCTGGGGATACACCACCAAAAGAATTCTCAAGCGGATTGATCACGCGAACATCTTTTTATTGATTGCCGGCACCTATACCCCACTAACGGTTGCAGCGCTGCCAAGCGATAAGGGGTGGTTTTTACTAACCCTTGTTTGGTCAATTGCGATTGTTGGCATTGGGTTTAGGTTGATTTGGGTGTCAGCTCCGAGGTGGCTGTATGTGCCGATTTATGTGCTTATGGGCTGGGCTGCAGTTATCTACATAGTTGATTTATGGAATGCCAACTGGGTGATGATGCTATTGATTGTCATAGGTGGTCTCGCCTACACAGTTGGAGCGGTGATTTATGGAATGAAAAAACCCAATCCAGTTCCCAACCATTTTGGCTTTCATGAGATTTTCCATGCGCTGACGGTAATTGCATTTATTTGCCATTGGGTGGGAGCACTGCTGGTGGTGACAAACCCAATTGCGGGATCTATTGGAGGCTAACTCCTTGTTGGTGGAGCTGGGGGTTCGGGCCTGTCGGGTTTTTTATTGGGATCAAACCCATCAATTTCCTCCTCTGCCAGGCGCTGACGAATCTCTGAGCGATATTTTGATTTGCGAATCCGTCGGTTCATATCAAAAAACAAAAGCGTGGCCAGTGATGCAACACCAAAGGTTGCCAAGAAACCAATCAGTCCCGGTGAGTTAAAAGCTTCTGCGGCATCAATGCCCTGAGAGGTAATAATCAGCAAATCCATAGCTTTAGTATTTCATCTAATTGGTAGTTTTATATCGTGACCAACTCCGAATTAGCCAAAACCCGTTACGGGCAGTCCCCCGACAGAACCAAAACCATTTGGGTGCTGGCCGTTTCAGGTCTAGTTGCGGTGGTTGGATTCGCAGCCTGGGTTGCATTCAGCCAGGAGCGGCTTAGCTATGAAGATGTTGGTTTCTCAGTGAAAGACCAGTGGCACACCGAGGTCACCTTTGATGTCAATAAAGATGCGGGAGAGACTGTGTTTTGCAATGTTCAAGCATTGAACCAGCAATACGGCATTGTTGGCTGGAGAGAAATACAGGTGCCTGTTGATCGCTCATCAGTGCGAATAACCACAACTATCAACACCACTGAAGAAGCAGTAACCGCTCTAGTCCACGGATGCGAAATCCGATAAACTATTTCTTTGCTCGCTAAGCGAGTTTTTTTATTACCCGAAATAAGGAGTGCCATGAATAAGCCACAGACAACTTGGCTATCTCAAGAGGCCTATGACCGACTCAAAGATGAGCTGGGCGACCTAATCACCAATAAGCGCTCAGAAATTGCTAAAAAGATTCAGGAAGCCCGCGAGGAGGGTGACCTAAGCGAAAACGGTGGTTACCAGGCGGCCAAAGAAGAGCAGGGCCGAATTGAAGCCAGGATTAACCGCCTGGAGGAAATGCTTGCAAACTCCGAGGTTGGTGACGCACCAGAATCCCATGGTGTTGTCGAGCAGGGAGTTGTTGTTTCCTGTGAACTAAACGGAAACAAAACCAAATTCTTGCTCGGGTCAAGTGAAATCTTGGAGGGAACCGGCAGCGAATTGGATGTCTACAGCACTGAAAGCCCAATTGGAGCAGCTGTTTTTGGCAAAAAAGTCGGTGAAGAAATTGAATACGACTCACCCAACGGTAAAAAAATTACGGTGAAGATAACGGGCGTTGAAAGACTAAAGATTTAGTCATCGTGAAGATTTGGGTTGAGCCCCGCCTTTTTCAAAGCCTCCATCAGACTCTCTCGGTGTTCTCGGTTTCTGGTTTCAACGCTGAGGTTTAGTTCTACCTCACTGATTTGTAATCCATTGCCGTGACGGGTGTGCAAAACCTCCACCACGTTCGCCCCTGCATCGGCAACGGCCTCAGCTGTTCTAACAAGCTGACCTGGCCTATCCGGCAACATGACTGAGACATTTGTATACCTATCAGATGCCGCCAAACCATGCCTGATCACCCGTTGCAACAATAAAGGATCTATATTTCCACCACTGAGGGTGACAACAGTTGGTCCGGTTGGCTTAATCTTCCCTGCCATCAATGCCGCAACTCCAACAGCACCACCGGGCTCAACAACCTGTTTGGCTCGTTCTAACAGCATCACCATTGCCTGAGCTATCTCGTCTTCTGTGACGGTAACTATTTCATCTACATTTTCCTGAATGATCTCAAAAGGAATCTCCCCAGGCTTGGCAACAGCAATTCCATCGGCAATTGTTGGCCTTACCTTGATCTCAACAGGCTTTCCCTGATTGAGGCTCTCTGGATAGGCGGCAGCCATTTCCGCTTGAACTCCAAACACATTGATTTGCCTTCCCTGTTTGGCTGCAATCTGTTTGGTTGCAGATGAAACACCAGCAATCAATCCACCTCCACCAACGCAGGCAATCACGTTTTCAAATTCCGGATACTGCTCAGCTATCTCGCTGGCAACTGTTCCCTGACCGGTGATGATGTCAATGTCATCAAACGGTGGGATGAACACAGCCTTAGATTCTTGAGTGAATCTCAGAGCTGCAGCTAGGGTCTCATCAAAAATACTTCCGGTCAGCACCACATCGGCGCCATAGTTCAAGGTTGCCTCGTGTTTGGGGATGGATGCACCAATTGGCATGAAAATAGTTGCTTTGATGCCCAGTCTTTTAGCGGCTAATGCGACACCCTGAGCGTGATTACCGGCACTAGCAGCGACCACCCCGCGTTTTTTCTCAGGTTCGGTTAGCTTGCTTAGTCGGTTCAGTGCTCCGCGGACTTTATAAGCACCTGTTCGTTGCAGGTTTTCGCATTTCAAATAGATCTCTTGACCGGTTAGGTCACTTAGAAAACTGTTACGAATAATCGGAGTCTCAATGGCAATTTGTGAAATTACTTCGCGTGCTTTTTCAAAATCATCCAATGAGGGGTTTACCACCTGAACACCTTTCTTCATAACCACTGAAGTCTAGTGTCGGTTAGAAACCTGTGCCAATCTTCCCAAGTCTTTCAATCCGCTTAGGTATCGGTGGATGGGTGGAGAATAACCTCTCCACCATTCCTGGCTTTATGGGGTCGTTGATATACATATGCGCCATTGAACTGTTGACTTTTTTCATTGGCTTTCCATACTCGCCAAGTTTTTGCAAAGCCCCTGCCAAGCCATCTGGGTAGCGAGTTATCTCGGCTGCTGTGGCATCTGCCAAATACTCCCGCTGACGTGAAACTGCAGCTGAAACAATTGGCCCAATCAAAGCAGCAATTATCCAACCTACGATTCCAACCGCCACCAAGATCAAACCAAACTGGCCAGAATTTCTTGAGCGGGTTAGGGAAGAATAAAATGCCATCCTTAAAGCCATGTCCGCCAGAATTCCAACCGCTGCAATCAAGCCAAAAACGATTGTCGAGACTCGGATGTCTTGGTTTTTGATGTGCCCAATCTCATGAGCCATGACTCCCTCTAGCTCGTTGTCCTCCATCATCTCCAACAGCCCAGTAGTTGCTGCAACAATCCCGTGTTTGGGGTCACGACCAGTTGCAAAGGCGTTAGGAGCTGGATCATCGATGATGTAGACCTTTGGCATTGGTAAACCCTCGGTGATTGCCAAGTTTTCAACCATTCGATAAAGCCTGGGGTTATCTTCTTTCTGAATCTGTTTTGCCCCACTCATAGCGATAGCTAATTTGCCGGCCATAAAGTACTGAATAACTGCATAGCCAATTACAAACAGCAAGATAAACACCGCACTGGAGCCGTTTCCAGTTGAATAACCCCACCACAGAGAGATTCCTCCAAGTAGCAGAACAAATGCAGAAATTATGAAAAAGGTGTTTCGTTTATTGGCGGCTATCGCTGAATACATCTTTGTAGCCTAGAAACTTACGCTGGGAGGCTCTTGAATCGCAGCCGGATCCTCAACCTCGAAAAACTCTCGCTCGTCAAATTTGAAAGAAGACGCGATCAAACTGGGTGGAAACTGCTGAATCTTGATGTTGTATTCACTAACACCACCGTTATAAAACCTTCTGGAGGCCATGATTTTGTTTTCGGTGTCAGTTAGCTCTTTTTGCAATTCCAAAAAGTTCTGATTGGCAACCAACTGTGGATATGCCTCACTAACCGCAAACAGGCTCTTCATTGCTCCCTGCAGCATTCCCTCTGCTTGACCAGCTTGCTGGGGGTGCTCTAAAGCCTCTGGACTTACGGTTGCAGCTCTAGCCCTGGTGACGTTTTCAAAAACCTCTTTTTCGTGAGCGGCATAACCCTTCACGGTTTCCATCAGGTTTGGAATCAAATCCGCGCGACGCTTCAGCTGAACGGTGATATCGCTCCAAGCCTCGTCAACTCTTGTTCTCAGGGTGACAAGTGCGTTATAAGTGACGATTGCATAAATAACCAATACGACCACGAGGCCAATAAGTATTAGCGGTAGAAATTCCATTACTCTCCTAAATAGAGTTCCATGCTACTGAAAACAATGGGCGAGAGTCTGATAGTTCAGCAAACTGTAAGAGTGCAAAAGACTAAAGTGCCGAGCTTGCACCGAGAGTCCGAGGAATTAGTTGGAGGAATCACTTCGAAAAAAAGTGCCCCCGGTGGGACTCGAACCCACACTGGAGCGATTTTAAGTCGCCTGCCTCTGCCATTGGGCTACGGGGGCGCAGTTGTTACTTCTTTGCCACCTTCGCTGCATTTGAAGCGAAGATTTCTCTTGGGTCTCTAACTGCTTCCAGAGATACTACATCGCGACGTAATAAGAAGTTCCAAACCCAACCGGCGATAACTCTGATCTTGCGCTCAAGCATTGGCATTGCCAAACCGTGATAGCCACGGTGAGCAAGCCAAGCCAATGGCCCCGCCATTGAGAATCTTCCAACCTGCAGCACTCCTTGACCGATTCCAAGACCTGCAACGGCACCCAAAGTTGCCCATTTGTACTGCGTTGGTCCATCGCCACGAACAACGGCCGTTAGGTTTTTAGCAACCTTCTTGCCCTGTCTGACGGCGTGCTGGGCGTTTGGAACACAGTAGCCACCGACTCCGCCGCCACTTAGATCAGGAACCCTGGAGACATCTCCTGCGGTCCAGGCACCCTCAAACACGTGCCCCTGATCATCAGTTACCTGCAGAGTTGCCTCGGCAATGATTCTTCCGCGCTCATCAATTGGCAAGTCACTGAACTTGGCCACAGGTGATGCTGCAACACCGGCAGTCCAAATCACGATGTCACTTTCAAACTCTTCATCGCTTGAAAGCTTCACAACTCCCTTTTCGCAGTTCAGTAGCTGTGTGTTTAGGTGAACGGTGATACCAGCTCTTTCCATCCAATTCACAACCCACTCACCGCGCTTTTCACTAACCTCAGGCATCACTCGGCCCATGGCCTCAACCAGGTGAAACTGAATATCCTCAAAGGCAATCTCTGGATAGTAGCGAAGCAGATAGGTGGCTGCAGATCTCAACTCAGCAACAGTTTCAATTCCTGCGAAACCTCCACCGACTACCACGAAGGTCAATAGCCTGTCTCGCTCAGGACCCTCTGGCAATGCAGCGGCTCGGTCGAAGTTTGCAAACATCTTGTTGCGAACCTCTACCGCCTCTTCAACATTTTTCATTCCAATCGCCACCGATGCGACACCTGGAATTGGGAAGGTTCTGGAAATTGCCCCTGCAGTTACAACCACGTGGTCGTATTCGATTGTGTAGGGCTTGGCACCGTCAACATTGACTGTTGCCTTTTTTGTCTTGTGGTTAATTTTGGTTACCTTGCCAGTTATCAACTTGGTCTTTTTTAGATGCGACCTGTGAGAAACAACAGTGTGGCGAGGCTCAATTGAACCAGCGGCCACCTCTGGCAAGAAAGGTTGGTAGGTCATGTAGGGAAGCGGGTCAATCATGGTGACATCAACCTCACCCTTGCGGGTCATCTTCTCTATCCATTTCGCGGCGTAGAAACCGGCGTATCCACCCCCAATTATCAAAATACGAGGAGGGTTGTTCTTGAGTGTTTTTTCAGCCATTTGTTCGTTTCGTTGTGGTTACGGTGCTTTCTGGGCAGACCTCTTTGGCTCCAAGCCTATAGGTTAGCGGATTGGGAGCTGTTTTGGCCTCTCACACTGACATTTTCCAATCTTCCAGTCACTGTTTTCAACCGCTAAGTCGCCAATTGGATTAATTCCTGGGCCAACCGCAAGTGAATGAGCGGCCAGTGCATGCAAGCATTTCACACGATTTGGCATACCCCCAGCGGAGATGTCTCTCAACTCTTCAACGAATTCAATCTGCTCTCGCTTCTCTAAATAACTCTCATGAGCCTTCCGGTATTGCTCTGAAATTAGATCTTCATCCAATAGCTCTGCCCAGGTGGCCATCAATCCCGCACTTTCAAGCCTTGACATGCTGGCAGTAGCGGCAGG
>CBFHZN010000005.1:47231-53588 GCA_965660355.1 Microbacteriaceae bacterium | reverse complement strand
ATCTTCATCCAATAGCTCTGCCCAGGTGGCCATCAATCCCGCACTTTCAAGCCTTGACATGCTGGCAGTAGCGGCAGGGTGGGTGAGGTAATAAAGCGTTGGAAAAGGGGTCCCGTCTTCCAATCGAGGTTTGGTCTTTACAACCACCGGGTTGCCACAAATACATCTGGCACTCACCTCCAGCATCGATCTCGCTGGTCTTCCAAGTTGCTCAGAGACTATCTCGAGATCCTCATTACTTATCATTCAATCTCTCGCAAACTGATGTCGCTTTCCTCTTCGGTTGGAACATCCAGTGCCGCTCTGAAAATTGACTCCAGGCTTGATTGAACCCAGTCTTTTTCAGTTGCAATAACCCCCTGGCTTATCACGTCACTTTCGCGCTGTTCGGCCAGTAATTGACCGAGGGTTCCCGTTTCACCGCCAAAATCGATGCCCTCAGCATCCATCACCAGGTAGCTCACCTCACCGGGAAGCACGTAATAAAGTCTTTCCCTTGCCTGAGAGCGAATATAAGCGGGGTCTTGCCACCTGTCGCGTTCAGATTGCATATCCTCCAATGACTGCTTTGAAAGCTCTATGGATTGCTCAACCTCTGCAATTTCTGCTCTTTGACGCAAAAGCAATTGAATATCGGGGGCCAAAGTTATAACCCCAAATGTCACAACCAACAGAAAAAGCGCAATTGAACCACTTAGGTGGAGGTTTTGAAACCACCAGGAGGTTTCATTGACCTTGACTGGGACTTTTTGTTCTGCCATGACAAGCCAAATTCTAAATCTGGTACTTCAGATTTAGCTTCCGACTAGCCGCGTCTGAACGCACCCCACCCTGCATAAGATGCAGCATCAGCCAATTCCTCTTCAATTCGAAGCAAACGGTTGTATTTGGCAACCCTTTCACTGCGCGCAGGAGCTCCTGTCTTAATCTGTCCGGAGTTAGTGGCGACAGCTAAATCAGCAATGAATGTGTCCTCAGTTTCACCACTGCGGTGAGAGATTATTGAACTCATTCCCTGACGGTGAGCCATATCCACAGCATCCAGTGTCTCTGTGAGGGTTCCAATCTGGTTCACCTTCACCAAAATGCTGTTACCAGCCTTTTTATCAATTCCCATTTGAAGCCTCTTTGGGTTTGTGACATAGAGATCATCACCAACCAGCTGAATCTTTTCTCCCAAAGCTAGGGTCAATTCGGTCCAGCCGGCCCAGTCCTCCTCGGCCAATGGGTCTTCGATTGAAACCAGTGGATAGTCATTGGCCAATGATTCGTAATACTCTGCCATCTCGGAGGCTGTTCTAGCTTTTCCCTCAAAGTTGTATTTGCCGTTTTCATAAAACTCAGTTGATGCAACATCCAATGCGAGCGCGACATCCTCGCCTGCTTTGTATCCGGCGGAGCTGATTGCCTCCAAGATGATATCCAGTGCAGCTCGGTTGTTTTCTAGCTCGGGTGCAAATCCACCCTCATCACCCAGACCGGTTGATAAACCCTTGGCATTCAGAATCTTTTTCAGGTTGTGATAAACCTCCGCCCCCATCTGCAGTGCATGGCGGAAAGATTCTGCGCCAACTGGAGCAATCATAAATTCCTGGATATCAACACCCGTGTCAGCGTGAGCACCTCCATTGATTATGTTCATCAGCGGAACTGGCAACACATGCGCATTTGGCCCGCCTAGATATTTATAAAGTGGCAAGTCGCAACTCTCGCTTGCAGCCCTGGCGGTAGCCAGTGAAACACCCAGGATTGCATTCGCACCCAAGCGAGATTTATTCTCGGTGCCATCAATTTCAATCATTGCTGAATCAACTAATCGCTGATCAACTGCATCAAAATCAACTAGACGCTCATCCAGTTCATCAACTGCTTCAACAGCTTTGGTGACACCTTTGCCCATGTAGCGATCTCCACCATCACGAGACTCGTGAGCCTCGAAGGCACCGGTTGAAGCTCCCGAGGGAACAGCTGCCCTTCCAAAACTTCCATCATCCAGGGCAATCTCAACCTCAATGGTTGGATTTCCTCGGCTGTCTAGTATTTCTCTTGCGCCAATGGCTTCAATCAGGGACAAACTAACTCCTTATTGCGGGGGAAAGGACATGGGGCTACATAGCGATTCAAAGCATAGCAACAGCGTCTATTGAAGGGGCTTAATCTCGAGCTTTGTGAAAATTTGTTCACCGTTTATAACCCCAAAGTTTTCATAGCCCTGGTCTCTCATTGACTCTAGTAAAACCTTCATGTTCTTCACCCGCTTTTCAATGCGAGCATTGAATCCTGCATCGATTG
Source organism: Microbacteriaceae bacterium (assembly GCA_965660355.1). GTDB lineage: Bacteria > Actinomycetota > Actinomycetes > Actinomycetales > Microbacteriaceae > CAJXVY01. Next base: position 51,296 of record CBFHZN010000005.1, on the reverse strand, counting down.
CTTGTGATTGGAGCTCTAGAGCATTTTCTATCTCGTCATAAATAAGCACCACTGAGGGTTTTTTATCAAATTGCTTCATAACCAAATCGACAACTCTTTCAAAACCAAGAGAGATTCCAACGGCCGGAACATCTTTGCCCAACCAGCGACCAACCATCCCGTCATAGCGCCCACCACCGCCAATTGACTGCCCACTTGCGGGATGCTCAATTTCAAACACAGCACCTGTGTAATAACCCATGCCGCGGACTAAGGTTTTATCAAATTTGATTCTGGTATTTGAAAGCTTTAGCTCTGCAAGCTCATCTGGCATCTCTGAATCTTGCTGCAACCAGTCCGTTACCCGTTTTGCCAGTTCTTGGTCATATTTTTCAGAGAGTTCTTTTTTGACCCCGGAGATTTCTATCTTGTCGAGTTTGTCTATAGTGATTAGCACACCTGCAGGATCATCGACTGCAAGTTTTTTCATCATCCGATTTAGGTATCCTCGGTGATTTATTCTGATCATTGCATCATTGAGGCCCAGTCGATCCAAAACCTCAATTGATGCTGTCAGTAGCTCTAATTCAGCATCGGTTGTCTCATCACCCAAAATGTCGATATCGCACTGGTTGAATTGCCTGTAGCGACCCTTTTGAGGTCTTTCCGCTCTCCAAACAGGACCTGTTTGCACCGCTTTGAAAACTTTTGGAAGCTCGGCTTGATTGGTTGCATAAAACCTTGTAAGCGGAACGGTCAGGTCATAGCGCAAACCCAAATCTGCGAGTGAGTCGTTATTGTCGATGGCTTTTTCCAACTCATCTCCCCGCTTCAAAACTTGAAAGGCAAGCTTTTCATTATCCCCACCCTGTCCGCTAAGAAGCCTTTCTATGTTCTCCATAGCGGGGGTCTCAATTGATTGAAAACCACGCGCTTGATAGACATCCAAAATTTCCGCGAGGATTTGCTCACGTCTAAGTTTTTCCAGCGGTAGGAAATCACGCATTCCCCTGGGGGAAGAAATCTGTTTGGCCATTTTGTTAGTTTCCCATAAAGATGCACTCAGTCAGCGTCTACCCTGCCGATAACCCCCGCATCCAACTGATCATCAATCTCTGCCTGCCTGATTTCCACCTGTAATTCTCGGGTTGCCTCTCTGAGAGCTCGCTCAGGGTCTAACCCAACTGTTCTAGCTGAGCTAACAATGGCCAGTAGCATCTTGCCCAAATCTTCTTCGGTCTGCATGGGAATGGCCGGGCTGTCAGATTTTTCTAAAATCTCTGCTTTTTCAGCTTTTGCCATCACCTTGCTGGCTAAGGCAAGGGCTGGCATTGACTGCGGGACACCATCGAGAATGCTTGTTCTTTCTGGTTTTTCACGCTTTTTATGCTCATCCCAGTTCTGCATCACATCATCACCGGTCTCGGCAGCGAACTTGTCCTGCTGCTCTGAATCTCCAAAAACATGCGGGTGGCGAGAAATCATCTTCTCACGCATTTTTTGTGCAACATCTTGAATATCAAATGGCTCACCCAATGAACCGCTGGAGGCGATATCTGAATGGAAAACAACTTGATATAAAACATCCCCAAGTTCTTCTAAAACCTCATCCCGGCTTCCTGCCTCAATGGCTTCAATCAGTTCATGGGTTTCTTCCAATAAATACTGAATCAATGATCTGTGCGTTTGTTCGGCATCCCAGGGGCATCCTCCAGGAGCTCGCAGCTGGTGTGCTGTTTTTATTAGCTTCTCTAGTTCACTCAAGCCAAGCCCTCCAAAAACTCTTGCACCCAGTCAACCACCTGCTCATCGGTTGCAAGTGAGACTGGCTTATCAAGTGTCAACATATTTGCTGATTGCAAATACCTCACTCCGCTGTGGTTATGCGATAGCTGGACCAATTGACTCTCGCTGAGCTCTATCGGTTGCATTCTCAACTTATCCCCCAGCATGTTGAGATCTTTCAAACCCAAACGGTTTGCAATCTGTCTAAGCTCTGTAACCCGAATTAGGGTTTTCAATTCTTGAGGGGCCTTGCCGTAGCGATCTTCTAGCTCTTCTAGAATCAACGTCAACTGCTCAGGTGTTGAATCTGAGCCTCCCGCAGCGCTGAGTTTGTGATAGGCCTCGAGTCTCAGTCGGTCACTATCCAAATAGCTGGTCGGGATCTGTGCGCTTACAGGAATCTCAAGGTTTAGCTCAGCCGGAGCTTCAACCTTTTTGCCTTTGAACTCATCAACCGCCTCGCCAATCATTCGCAAGTAAAGATCAAAGCCAACACCCGCTATGTGCCCACTCTGCTCTCCCCCAAGCAAGTTTCCAGCACCTCTGATTTCTAGGTCTTTCATGGCAACTTGGAATCCACTTCCCAGTTCATTATTGGTGGCAATTGTTGCCAATCGGTCATGAGCTGTTTCAGTAAGAGGCTTTGATGGGTCATAGAAAAAATAGGCATAGGCTCGCTCTCTGGATCTGCCGACACGTCCCCTGATCTGATGTAGCTGGCTAAGCCCGTAGTTTTCGGCCCTATCAACAATCAAAGTATTCGCATTTGGGATATCTATGCCCGTTTCAATGATTGTGGTTGAAACCAAGACATCGAATTTTCGCTCCCAGAAATCCACCACCACCTGTTCCAATTGAGCCTCGGGGAGTTTTCCATGGGCAACACCAACTCTTGCCTCAGGAACCAAACGCGCTATCTCATTGGCAACCCCATCGATTGAGCTAACTCTGTTGTGAACATAGAAAACCTGTCCCTCGCGAATTAGTTCTCTTCGGATAGCGGCTGCCAGCTGCTGCTCTGAATAACCTCCGACATAGGTCAAAATTGGCTGGCGTTGCTCAGGCGGTGTGGCGAGTGTGCTCATTTCTCTGATGCCGGTCACCGCCATTTCCAGTGTTCTTGGAATTGGTGTAGCACTCATTGATAAAACATCAACATTTGCTCTGAAGCTTTTGAGTTTTTCTTTGTGCTCAACACCGAAGCGCTGCTCCTCGTCAACGATGATCAGCCCCAGGTTTCTAAACTTCACGCCCTCACCAAGCAATCTGTGAGTACCAATTACCAAATCAACCGCACCTGTTTGCAAGCCTTGCAGGGTTTGTTTCACATTATTTGATGATTGAAACCTGGAAAGTGCCTCGATGTTTACCGGGAATCCTTTGAAGCGATCTCTAAAGGTTTCCATGTGTTGTCTCACCAGCAGTGTCGTTGGGCACAGTATCGCAACCTGCTTGCCATCTTGGATGGCTTTGAAAGCAGCCCTCAGTGCAACCTCGGTTTTTCCAAAACCAACATCGCCCGCCAACAACCTATCCATCGGTCTTGGACTTTCCATGTCTCGCTTTACTTCCTCGATGGTATTTAGCTGGTCAGCAGTTTCAACATAGGGAAAGGCCTCCTCCAACTCATGCTGCCAAGCTGTGTCGGGTCCAAAGGCATACCCCTCGGCTTTTGACCGCTCGGCATAGAGCTTCACGAGATCGATGGCAATCTGTCTGACTGCTTTTCTAGCATTGCCTTTGGCCTTGGCCCAGTCGCTTCCACCCATTTTTGATAAAACCGGTGCTTCTCCACCGACGTATCTGGTGACCAGATCCAGTTGGTCAACAGGAACAAATAAAGTGTCCGCTGGGTAGCTTTTTTTTGGTGGGGCGTATTCGATTAGCAAATACTCGCGGTTTAATTTCCCGCCCCTGCCGACTTTTCGCTGCACTAACTCTTTGAACTGGCCGACACCGTGAAACTCGTGAACAACATAATCCCCAGCTTTTAATTCCAGAGGGTCAACCTGTGGGCCACGCCTTGAGGCAAGCTTTCTTTTACTGGGGGCGATATAAGTGGCATTCCGACCCAGATATTCACGCTCGGTGATGATTGCAAGTTTGCTTGCCGGGGAAACCAAACCTTTTTGCAAATTTCCCCGAATGACAAATACACCCTCATCTCCGGAATACTCATCAATAAGCTTTGCCCCACTCAGCTCAGCAATGCGCTCTGCGGTTCCTGGACCGTTAGCGGTGAAAATAATCGAGTACTCCTGGTTTTTTAGATCTTCAATCCAAGAGTTCAAGTCATCATCA
>CBFHZN010000005.1:0-47133 GCA_965660355.1 Microbacteriaceae bacterium | reverse complement strand
TGCAAACTCGCCGCGCTGACTCACCATGTCAACTCGCTCATAACCAAGTTCAATCAGTTTCAACGGCAGCTCAGCCAGTGAATACTCTTTGCCAGAAAGAATCTGCATAGCGGGGTGCTCTGCTAATTGCGAATGAACCGGTTGCAATGCAGCTCTCACGCTCATAATCACAAAAACAGGGTGCTTGGCTGGCTTATTGGCTAGCTCAATCAGTCTGGAAATCGCACGCAATCTTTTTCCAACAGTTTCTGATGATGGAGAGAGCCTTTCATGGGGCAGTGTCTCCCAACTAGGAAACTCAATCAGCTCAAACCCTGGGTCATATTCCTCTAAGAAATCAATCATCTCTTGGGCTTCGCGACCAGTTGCTGTTATCACCACATATGGCTTTTCGACACCTTTGAGCCTTGGCATATCCGCCACTAAAAAAGGATGTGAACCGATTGGTGCAACTACGGAAGATGAGTCATTTTTGACAGAGGCTTCAAATTTTGAGTAGGGGTAACCCTCTGAGATTTTTTCTCCTAGGGGCTTCAAGCTCACCGGGAAATCCTACTCTCTGGGAGCGTGTAATTTCTGCATAGCTCCCTGAACTCCTTCACTGACCACCATTTCAACCGCTTCTGCAGCCAATTTGAGATTCAATTTGAGTTGTTTTTTCTCTGACGCTGCAAAATCCCGCAACACATAATCTGCTGTTGGCATCTGACCCGGTGGTCTTCCAATTCCAAAACGCAATCTGTGGAAGTCATTATCGGTGGCGGCAATTATGTCCCTAAGGCCATTGTGGCCTGCATGACCACCACCTGTCTTTAGCTTCAAAACTCCGTAGTCCAAATCCAGTTCATCGTGAATCACCAAAAGCTTTGAAGTTGGCAAATCGAAATACTTCAAAAGTGAGCTAACCGGACCACCTGAACGATTCATAAAACTTGCGGGTTTTGCCAAAACCACTTTTTGGCCTGCGATATTGGTTTGCACAATAAATGAATTGGTTCGGTGAGATTTGAATTTCTCACCGACCAATTCGTCTAGGACCAACTGCCCGATGTTGTGTCGGTTATTTTCATACTTGGTGCCTGGGTTTCCTAACCCAACCACCAACCAGGAATTATTCGCTTGCTGGCGACTCTTCAGCAGCACTATCTGCTGATCCCTCAGTTGTTTCGGCGGTCTCTTCCTCGACAGCCGCACGGGTCTCGGTGACAACCGCTACGTTTTCCTCCGCTGCCAATTCCAAAACAACATCATCAGGAACGATTAGGTCACTGACTGTGTAGTGGTGGCCGGCTGGATTTTCCTTGCTGATGTGCAATTCAACATACTCAGGAATGCTGATAGCTGAAGCCTCCAAGGCAACTGTTGAATGCACAACATCCACAACAGTTCCACCCATTGGCTCGCCAACGACGTGAACGGGCACCTCCACGTGCACCTTTTCGCCTTTTTTAATCTCCACCAGGTCAACGTGTTCAATTTCCTGACGCACAGGGTCTTTTTGGGCGCTTTTCACAAGCACAAGCTCTTTTTTGCCATCAATTTTGAGCTCCAAAAGGGCGTTTTTGGTCCTTAAGGCCAGCATTGTTTCCCGCGATGGGAGGGAAATGTGGCGCGTGGCATTGCCGTGACCATAGATCACAGCCGGAGTTTTCCCGGCTGCGCGCAATTTGCGGGCAGCGCCTTTTCCAAAGTCGTTTCTGATTTCAGCGTCAAAGTTGTGATCACTCATTATTTTGTTCCTTCGTTGGTGGGCTATCAACTCAGGCGTGAGGATTGGCCTTACCAACCACCCCGTCGATAACGGATAAAAATCCCTCGCCGTTGTTCAAAGGTGATACTAGCGGATTTTATTAATCCTGAAAAGACCTATTCTCAAAAGCATCACTGTCGCCAAAAGAACAAAACCAATGAACAGTGAATCCACCGGAACTGAAAAACCAATCGCCAAACAAAGCATCAACCCGGCCAAGGGCCAAATTCTTGACCTGTTGGAAATATCTTTTGGTTGCCTGTAGGCGGCCAGGTTTGCCACCGCGTAATAGGTCAGAATTGAGAATGAACTAAGCCCCACAGTCCAAACCAGATTGCCGCTGAGCACAAACACAATCACCACCAGACTGATTGCAATTTCTGCAAACCAAGGAGCGTTTCCAGGGCCTCCCCTGATGGCAAATAACTTAGGTAACTCGCCATCTTCACCCATAACCGATGCGGTTCTGCTCATGCCAGCTAAAAGTGCAAGCAGAGACCCCAAGGATGCGATTCCAGCTACAACAACCACTATCTCCGATGGGAAGTTGGGAAGCGCCAAGGCAAGGTAATCAATCATTGGTGCAATTGAGAAAACTAAGAAATTTCCCAAAACCGCCGGCATCACAAAAGAGAGAGCCAAATAGATTCCAAAGACAATCGCAAACGAGATTCCAACCGCCTTAGCGGTGTTTTTCTTGGAATCAACCAGCTCATCCCCCAGTGTTGCCACCCTTGCATACCCCGCAAAGGCAAAAAATATCAATGCAGCGGCTGTGAGCACACCAAAACCTTGCAACTCCGGGCCCCTGCTGATTGATTCGCTCGGGCCAGAGATGAGCCCTGCGATGATTACAAAGGTCAAAAACAACAAGGTGATACCACCAAGAATCAAAGATCCAAAAGCGGTTCGATTGATTCCCAGAATGTTTATTGTTGCCATGGCAATAACACTTAGAACAGCGACCAATATCCGCTGCTCCGGAAATAGATAACCGGCAACCGCCAGCGCTATTGCCGCCGATGATGCAATCTTCCCAATCAGAAAACTACTGCCAGCCAAAAATGCCCAGTTCTGAGTTAGATACACCTGCGCATAGCTGTAAGCGCCACCTGGCCTTGAAACACTCGCAGCGAGCTGTGAGACCGAGGAAGCATTCAAAAAAGCAACTATGCCCGCAATCAAAACTGATAACGGCAATAAATACCCCGCTAGAGAAGCAGCTGGTGCAAAAACAACAAAAACACCGGCACCCAGCATGGCTGCAATACCTATAAACACCGCCTGATACAGGCGAAGTTGGTTTTTCACGGCCTCAGCTTAGGCATGCCCGGGAAACAGAGAGTTAACGCTGTCATCATCAAATACCGCATAAATGGCCTTTGCAATCAAAGGTGCGATTGACAAAACAGTTAGCTGCTCAAACCGCTTTTCCTGAGCAATTGGCAATGTGTCAGTGACTATCACCTCATCAAATGCCCCGCTGCTCAAACGCTCAACAGCTGGGTCACTGAAAACTGCGTGGGTTGCGGCAACTAAAACTCTCTTTGCTCCGTTTTCTTTCAAAGCTTGGGCTGCGGAGAGAATCGTGCCTCCAGTGTCGATCATGTCATCAACCAGCAGGCAGTCTCTGCCCTCGACATCCCCAACAAGCTCGTGCACCTGCACTTGGTTGGGTTTATCTGGATCCCGACGCTTGTGGATGATCGCCAGCGGTGAGCTGAGTCGGTCAGCCCAAATATCAGCGACCCTGACTCGTCCTGAATCTGGAGAAACAACGGTTAGGTTTTCAGTTCCATACTGCTCTGCAACGTGATCAGCCATCAGGGGCAAAGCCCACAGGTGATCTACCGGGCCTTCAAAAAAACCTTGAATCTGTGGTGAGTGTAAATCAACACTCATTAGGCGATTGGCTCCAGCCTTGTGATACAAATCTGTCATCAATCGGGCTGAAATTGGCTCACGACCCTTGTGTTTTTTGTCTTGCCTTGCATATGGGAAAAATGGTGCAACCACCGTGATCCTCTTAGCACTTGCTCGCTTCAAAGCATCCACCATCAACAACTGCTCCATCACCCAGTGGTTGATTGGGTTGGGGTGAGCTTGGATGACAAAGGCATCAACGCCACGAACAGACTGCTCGAAGCGGACAAAAGTCTCTCCGTTTGCAAAATCATAATTCTGCATGGGAACGACTTCAGTTCCCAACAGCCTTGCAACTTCCTCGGCCAATTCTGGGTGGGCCCTTCCTGTAGCAAGAATCATCTGCTTTGAGTTTGACTTTACGACGCCCATAACCACTACTTTCCTTTGGCTTGTTTAGCTGCGAGTGAATCAGGCCTATTTGCCAGCACCCAACCGGCAATAGCTCTCTGCGGTGAGTGATTCATTGCTAGGTCCCCGGATTTCACATCTTTGCGTATCACGCTACCAGCTGCTGTGTAACTTCCTGAATTGATAGTCACCGGAGCCACGAAAACATTTCCGGCTCCAGTTTTCACGTGGTCGCCAACAACTGTTTTGTGTTTGTTGATCCCGTCGTAGTTTGCAAATATCGTGCCGGCACCGATGTTCACTCCCTCGCCAATTACTGCATCACCAACATAGGTCAGGTGAGGAACTTTTGATCCAACACCAATAGTCGAGTTCTTTGTTTCTACAAAAGCTCCGATTTTCCCATCTGCTGACAATCGAGTGCCTGCTCGTAAAAACGCGAATGGGCCAACACTGGATCTGTCATCAATCACCGATGAGGTTATGTCAGAGCTTTTGATGCTCACATTTGAACCTATGGCCGCATCAGTAATGACCGACCCCGAACCAACAGTTGAGGCTGTCCCAATTGAAGTGCTTCCACGAAGCTGAACGTTTGGCTCAATAGAAACATCTTGCCCAAGCTGAACTGTCACATCCACCCATGTAGTTGAAGGGTCAATGACCGTTACCCCGCTTAGTTGCCAAGCTTTAATGATTCTGCTGTTTAGTTCCTGAGCTACCTCTGATAACTGCACTCGGTCATTAATGCCCGCAACCAACCAGTTGTCTTTTACCTCCACAGAACTCACTTCTTCCGCTTGCGAAACGACATCGGTTAGATATTTTTCTGACTGTGCATTGCTGGTGTTCAAATTACCCAGGGCTGATGCCAAAAAATCAGAATCAAACACATAAACACCTGCGTTTATTTGGTTGATTTTCAATTGCTCTTCAGAACAATCTCTATCTTCGATTATTGAGATCCTTTTTCCTTTTTGAATCACCCGACCATAACCTGCAGGGTTATCAACTGTTGCCGTGAGTAAAGACACTTTGGCATTTGATTCAAGGTGGGTATCAATCAATAAATTCAATGTGTAAACATCCATCAGTGGAACATCACCACTTAAGACAACCACCGCTCCATTGAAATCAGTTAGTGCCTCCATTGCCGATTCAACGGCTGCCCCGGTTCCCGGGGTATCTGACTGGGTAATGAATTCAACATCATCTGCAAGGCCTTCTAAAGCTTGCTCAATTTTTTCTTGTTGGTGTTTCAACACGGTGACCAGTCTTGCTGGTTGCAAAGCCCTGCCGGTTGCTAAAACGTGTTCGATTAGGGATAGCCCTGCAAGTTGATGCAACACCTTTGGGGTTGAGGATTTCATTCGAGTGCCGCTTCCAGCAGCGAGCACTACAACAGCTAGATGCTTATTCATAGCACTCCTCATAGTCCCGCGCTCCGCCCCTAGGATTCGAACCTAGACCTAACGCCTCCAAAGAGCGCCGTGCTGCCATTACACTAGGGCGGAACGGGATATCTCCCGCACACAGTTTGCCAGAAAATCCAGTGAAAGTTTCATTCTGCGAGCTTTTCGGAGACAATCAGCCACTGATCCTCAATGCTCGAAAGTTGTTCTTTGAGCTCATTCAACTTTTTACCCATCTCAGCTAGCTGCTGATAATCATCGACAGAAACAGCCGACATGGCCTGTTCGTGGTTTTTAATTTCTGCAGTTATTTTTTCGATTTTTCTAGAAAGACTTGCCTGTTCTTTTTCCAAGTTTCGCTTTTCAGCGCCAGTTAGACCCTTTCGTTGTTTGGTGGTTTTTATCTCAGTCTCGGTTTTAGGTTTTTTCAACTGCAGATACTGCTCCACACCGCCGGGGAGATGCCTCAGGTTGCCATCTCCCAAAATCGCATACTGATTATCAGTTACTCGTTCCAGTAAATACCTGTCGTGGCTTATGACAATCAATGTTCCCGGCCAAGAATCCAGTAGGTCTTCCATGGCGGCGAGCATGTCTGTGTCCAAATCGTTTGTTGGCTCATCCAAAATCAAAACATTTGGCTCCCTAAACAACAACCTCATCAGTTGCAGTCTTCTTTTTTGCCCACCCGAGAGATCCCCAACCGGTGCCTGCAGTTGCTGTTGAGAAAAACCGAGTTGCTCCAATAACTGCCCTGGCGAAAATTCTTTTTTACCAACCGAAAAGCTGGTTTTCTCTCGCGAGATAATCGAATAAATTCGCTCATCGGCCAATTCGTCCAATTCATCCAGGTTTTGGCTCAAAACGGCCATATTCACTGTCTTTCCAAGCTTCACTCTGCCCTGATCGGGGGTTAATTCACCAGTTATCAGTTTTGTGAAAGTTGTTTTTCCGGAGCCATTGGCGCCCAGTAGTCCAATTCGGTCTCCCGCTCCCAAGATCAGTTCAATGTTTTCAAAGATGTCACTAAAACCTAGATGTTCAATCTCGATGACATCTTTTCCCAAACGCGTTGTTGCTAATTTCTTGAGCTCCAACTGATCTCTCGGTGGTGGTTCATTGGAAATCAGTTCATTGGCGGCATCGATTCGAAACTTGGGCTTGGTGGTTCTCGCAGGTGCTCCACGCCTGAGCCAGGCAAGTTCTTTTCTAAGCAGGTTTTGCCTTCTGGATTCGCTTGCCGCTGCCTGCCTATCGCGTTCTGCACGCTGCAGAATATATGCGGCGTAACCACCTTCAAAGCTGTCTAGACCCCCAGGATGCACCTCCCAGGTCTGAGTGCAAACCTCATCTAAAAACCACCTGTCGTGAGTTACCACCAATAACCCACCTTGAGATTTAGGCCAGCGGTTTTTCAAATGCCCACTAAGCCAATAAACAGCATCTAAATCCAAATGGTTGGTCGGCTCATCCAGCATCAACACATCCCAATCGCCAATCAACAGCTTGGCAAGATTGACTCTTCTGCGCTGCCCACCGGAGAGACGATTCATTTGAGAATCAAAGTCAATATCTGAAATCAACCCGTCTATGACATCTCTGATTTTTGGATCACTGGCCCATTCGTATTCAGCCATCTCTCCGATGACCACATCTTTCACGGTTGATTCCGAATAAATGTCATCCCGCTGATCCATGAATCCAATTCGAGTATTGCCCCTGAGCGTCACCTGGCCACTATCGGGCATGAGATTGCTTGCCAAAATGTTCATCAGCGTGGATTTGCCATCACCGTTTCGACCAACAATTCCAATTCGGTCCCCCGCTGCAATTCCAACGGTTAGGTTTTCAAAAAGTGTTTTTGTTGGGTAATCAAGCGAGATGTTTTCAGCACCTATTAGGTGACTCATTCGCCTAGCCTCGCTCCTGGCTGATCGCCACTTGTCAAAACCCAGCTAAAGTCACTTTCCTGCAAACTACTAATCAGTGTTGCATCTGGTTCCCAAAAATAAACACTTGGTCCACTGCCACTTATAAAACCACCCAGCTCGATAAGTTCCGCTAGTTCTGGCATCATCAAAACAGCAGGCTCAGTCAAGTCATTTTGGCCAAGTTGAGTGGGCTTCTCGCCCAGTTTCAAATCCTCGAAAAAATCACTTCCTGGAATCCGAAGCTGTATTTCTTGCAGGTTTTCTCTTAGTTGATCTAAATAGGCAAAAGACTCTTTGGTGGAAATCCCTTTATTTGGGTAAGCAATCAGATACTCGGCCTGGTGTGCATCAATTGGTTCCAACTCCACTCCGCTACCCGAACCCAGAGCAGTTCCACCGAGAAGTGAAAATGGAACATCCGCTCCAATCTTGGAGGCAATTGAATGCAAGTCTGAATCAGTTTCAAATAGCTCCTGCAAAGCAATCAAGGTAGCTGCTGCATCAGCACTTCCTCCAGCAAGTCCAGCTGCTACCGGGATGTGTTTTTCTATCTGAATACTTAGTGGAACTAAATCCAACTCGTTGTATTCAAAAAACTTCTCGGCTGCCAAAAAACAGATATTGCTCTGATCGGTTGGCACTAAATCCAGCTGTTGCTGATTTAGATTCCCATGAACAAAAAGACTATTTTGATTTGAGGTTTCGATGGTGACTATGTCTCTGAGACCAATGGCCTGATAAACACTGTAAACATCGTGGTAACCATCGTCTCTGACTCTTCCAACAGAGAAAAATAGATTAATTTTCCCCGGAGCACTGGCAGAAATCATTTTTCAAGCCTAGCGAGATTTATAAATTCGCTGAGTGATAATTGCTCGGGTCTGGCATTGGGCTTAATCCCTGCCTTTTCCAAAGCCTCTGTAACTGGATAGCTAAAACTTGATTTCAATGATGCGGAGAGGGATTTTCTCCTAGTTCCAAAAGATTTATCAATCAGCTCGAATGTTCGGCTTCTATCCCCCTTGGTTTCAACTTTTTCAAAATAAACCAACTCGCTGTCAACGTTTGGAACTGGCCAAAAAATCTGTCTGGAGACCCCACCTGCAAGCCTCGCATTCGCCCACCAGGCCAGTTTCAAACTTGGTATTCCGTATTCGTCATCATTGGGTTTTGCAACCAACCGCCTTGCAACCTCGGATTGAACCAAAACCAGTCCTTTTTCTATTTCGGGGAAGCTTTCTAAAAAGTGTAAAAGCACCGGAACGGAGATGTTGTAGGGAAGGTTTGCAACCAAGGCTTGGGATTGAGGAATCTCCTTGATTTTCAAGGCATCTGCGTTTATCACCTGAAGCTGTTTGCCAGATGTGTGTTTTTGAACTGTCTCTGGCAATAAAGATGACAGGCGCGCATCAATCTCAACTGCAACTACCGAATCGACCTGTTCTAATAGACCAAGCGTCAAAGACCCAAGCCCCGGACCAATCTCAACCACTTGTTCAGAACCGTCAAGATTTGCCTTAGAGATTATCTTTCTAATCGTGTTTGGATCGATAACAAAATTCTGCCCAAGCTTTTTAGTGGGCCTAATGTCCAAGCTCTCCGCAAGCTGACGAATTTCAGATGCACCCAAAAGGCTCATCTATTTATCCCATGATCCATAAACACCCAGGGTGTTGGCATTGATCTCAGATGCCAACTGCTCGGAGCTAATTTCAGCCAAAGAAGCCAGGTAGCGAAGGGTGTGAGGAACCAGGTAGGGGGCATTTGGTTTGCCCCTAATTGGCTCGGGAGCTAAAAAAGGTGCGTCTGTTTCAATCAGTCGCAGTGAGCTATCCGCAACTAAAAATGACTCTTGCAAATGAGTGTTTTTCTTGAAAGTGACATTTCCTGCAAATGACATGTACCACCCGTTTTCATTGCAAATCCTCGCAAGCTCAACATCCCCCGAATAGCAGTGAAAAACAGTTTTTTCTGGGGCACCCACCCGTTTGAGGGTTTCAACGACATCGGCGTGAGCATCACGATCGTGAATCTGCATAGCAATATTGTTTTGCTTTGCAATTTCGATATGCCATTCAAAGCTTTGGCTTTGTAGCTCTAAATCTTTTTCACCCTCTGTGCGGAAATAATCCAAACCGGTTTCACCGATTGCACGAACTCTTTCCTGGGTTGCAAGTTTTGCAATTTCAGATACCGCCTCTTCCAATGCCTGTTTTGATTCATAAAGCGGAGCCTCGTTGGGGTGCAACGCAACGGCCGCCAAAAGCTCGGGGTGATTTGAAGCGGCTTCAGCAGACCACTTGGAGCTTTCCAAGGTGACACCAACTTGAACAGCTCCCAGCATGCCAGATTTATGCAGGGCCTCGATTTGCTGACTCACACTCAGTGGATGATCACTGTCGGCTATTTCTAAATGAGTGTGGTTATCAAAAGTTCCCAAAACCAAAGGCTCTGGAATTTCAGGGTATTCGCGAGGCTTTGGCTGTTTCCGAGTTCTTATCGGATCGGTCATTCCTGCTCAATCCTTGGAAATAGGCTTTCAAGCTTTTCAAACTCGACTCCTGCTGGCAACCCGCCCCACTGAGCAGCATCGGCAATTGTTTGCTCTGAAAGATCTTTGCCTGGCCAAATACTTGCAAATAACTTCTCGGTGGCCTTTGGCATGATTGGCGCCAACAGCACCGAAAGGATTCTCAAACCCTCAGCCGATGAATACAAAATTGTTGCCAGACGATTTCTTTGAGCATCATCTTTGGCAACTTTCCAAGGCTCCTGCTGGGTGATGTAGTTATTTAGCTCATCAACCAGTGTCCAGCTGGCAGCAATTGCCTCGTGAATCGCCCCGCGATCCATTGCCCTGTCGGCATTCAACGCCGCTGCCTGGGCGATTGCAATTAGCTGCTTTTCCGGTTCCGTGTAATCAGTGGCCACCGGCAATCTGGATTCAAAGTATTTATCCACCATGCTCACAACACGACTGGCAAGGTTTCCAAAACCATTGGCAAGCTCCGCCTGATATCTAGCTGAAAGGTCTTCCCAGCTGAAGGAGCCATCTGAGCCAAAAGAAATGGCCCTCATGAAGTAATAGCGGAAGGCATCTGAGCCAAACACGTCTGTTATTTGCTCAGGGGCAATTCCCGTGAGTTTTGATTTACTCATTTTTTCGCCACCAACCAGCAACCATCCGTGACCAAATATCTGCTTGGGGGGCTCTAAACCTGCAGCCATTAGCATCGCAGGCCAAATAACAGCGTGGAATCGAAGGATGTCTTTTCCAACCACCTGCACATCAGCTGGCCAATAGCGATCCAATAAAGCTTCGTCATCTCCATAACCCAAAGCTGTTATGTAGTTCAATAAAGCATCAAACCAAACATAGGTAACGTGCGAGTCATCCCAAGGAATATCGACTCCCCAGTCAAATTTCTCTTTTGAGCGAGAGATTGATAGGTCTTCAAGACCTCTGGAGACAAAAGACACAACTTCGTTTTTGGCACTCTCCGGCTGCACAAAGTCAGCCTGTGACTGATACAGATCTAAAAGCGGTTTCTGAAATTCACTGAGCTTGAAAAAATAATTGGTTTCATTCAGGGTTTCAACTGGCTTTGAGTGAATCGCGCATACCTTGGTTCCCTCGTACTCCCCTTCGCCATCGACTAAATCACTGTCCGCTTTATATTCTTCACAGCCAACGCAATAGTTTCCCTGGTAGCTTCCCTGGTAAATAAATCCATCCTCGTAAAGCTTGTTTAGAAACTTTTGAACAGCGAGTTTGTGCCTCTCCTCAGTGGTTCGGATGAAGTCTTGGTTGTCGATGTCAATTGTTTCCAACAGCGGAAGCCAAGAGCCATTCACCAAGTTGTCAGTCCACTCCTGAGCCTCAGTTTGATTCGCTATCGCAGTTCTCAGAACTTTCTCGCCGTGCTCGTCAGTTCCGGTCAGCAGGTATGCGTCCTGACCGCGCTGGCGATGCCACCTCGTAAGCACATCAGCCGCCACTTCTGTGTAGGCGTGACCGATGTGGGGTGCATCATTCACATAGAAAATGGGCGTGGTTGCATAAAAGGTTTTTTTTGACACGAGCCCAATCTTACTTTTTCTCAGCCAATGCCCGTTGATAAAGCTCACGCTTTGATCCACCGAAGTTTTCACTGACCTCGTTTGAGGCTTGCTTCAACCCCATCCCAGACTCAACAAGCTGTAACACTTTTCCAACCAAAAACTCATAATCTAACTCTTTGGATTGTTTTCCAGAGATCACCAAAACCATCTCGCCTCTTGGGTTTTGGGCAATTTCCTCAGAAATTTCACTGAGTGTTCCGGTGATTGTCTGCTCAAACATTTTGGTGAGCTCCCTTGAAACACTTGCTTGTCTATCTCCTAAGACCTCAATTGCTGTTTCTATTGAATCGACCATCCTCGCGGCAGTTTCAAAAAACACCATCGTTCTTGTTTCTTCTGACAAAGATTCAAAAAACTCATTTTTCTCAGAGAGTTTTTTAGGGATAAAACCCTCAAAGCAGAACCTGTCTGTTGGCAATCCGCTGACAGCCAATGCTGACAACACAGCACTTGGTCCTGCAATGCTGATCACCTCAACCTCCTGGTTGTGGCATTCCCTAACCAAGTTAAAACCAGGATCAGAAATTGTTGGCATCCCAGCATCGCTAACCAATACGACATTCATGGTTTTTGCCTGCTGAGCAACACGTTGAACCTGCTCACGCTCATTGGTGTCATTCAAAGAAATCACCTTGGCTTTTAATTTCACACCAATCCCACTTGTCAATTGCTTCAGTTTTCTGGTGTCTTCAGCTGCAATTAGATCCGCTTCAGTCAAAGTGGTTCTGAGCCTGTCTGAAGCATCGCTAAGATTGCCTATTGGGGTTGCAGTGACGAAAAGCATGAACCAAGCTTAGGTCCCCCGCTAGTGTCACGAGGTTTGATTGAAAGGCTTCAGCGCTCTATTAAAAGTTCCAGGTGTTCTTAGAATCGTTCTCTCGCAGTTATACGCGAGACTCCCAGGAGGCATGCTCAGCCTCGGGCTAATAATTTATGTTGAAAGAATCACTGAGTCTTACGCGATTGCTGGGATCACCGTTGGTGCTGCAACACTAGGAATCAGTGTCGCCCAACCCGCTCTTTCTCGTTGGATGGCTGTTTTTGGCATTCGGACTGTTTTGGGATTCACCAGTTTTCTAAATGTTGTGATTGTGATTTCGATGGCCTTTGTTCCGCCGGAGCCTGTCTGGTTGGTGTTTTTAGGTTTATTGATCGGACTAACCCAACCACCGATTCAGACGGCTGCAAGAACCATCTATCCGCAGATGACACCCAAAAAATTACTTGGCAGGTTATTTAGCCTAGATGCCACAGCGCAAGAAATTATCTGGGTGGTGGGGCCTGTGGTAATCACCCTGATTGCTGCCCAGTTTGGCTCGCTGCCGATTTTGATAACGATTGCAACCATCCAGGCAACTGGTTCGATTTGGTTTATTTGGAATAAGGAAGTCGGTCAAACCAAGATTCCTAGAACCACCGATGTCTACGGAAAAGTTTTGAAAAACCGTGTGGTGTCAATCATGACCTTCATGGGGCTATTGTTCATCGGTTCTTTTGCGGGTCTGGAAGTTGGATCGGTGGCAATGTTTGATGAAGCGATCGCCGGGCTACTAATCGCTGTTTTCTCAGTCGGAAGCGTTTTAGGGGGTGTGTTCATTGGTGGCAGGGCCAATTCAAAATATTCGCTGAGTCTGCTGATTGGGCTTGTGTTGGTTGGTTTTTCAATGGTGTTGATAGCCCCTGATAATGCCTACTGGGTTGGTCTATCGCTGTTTATTGCAGGCATAGGTGTCGCCCCAACGCTTGGCATCATGGCGCTAACAATTTCGGGTGGAACAAAACCCAGTGAAATAGCCGAGGCCTATGGTTGGCAAACAACCGGGCAGTTGGTTGGAATCAGTATTGGAAGTGCGTTAGCTGGAATTGCCGTTGACATCATTGGCCCGGTGGCAGCATTTGCTGTGAGTGTATTTTTTGGAATTGGAACATTAATGGCTGCATTGATTGCCATTCGTTACCTGCCAACACCGAGTGATATCACCTCTCCAGAGACTGGACCAATTGTGCTCGTTGAACAATCGGGAAGCGAAACAGATAACAAAGACTTGAATAACCCCAGGGAGTGATTATGAAGGTGTTGATATCCGGAGCCAGCGGTCTAGTCGGAACTGAGCTAAAAAAACAACTTGAGGCAAGAGGCGATACGGCTTTGAGTCTTGTTAGAAAAAAGCCAACTAAGGACAACGAAGTTGAGTTTTATCCCGATAGGGGCTTTATTCAAGAGGGCATCATGGAGGATGTTGACGCAGTTGTGAATTTGGGTGGAGCTCCAACGGGTCGGGTCCCCTGGGGCAAAAACTACAAAAAAGAAT
Organism: Microbacteriaceae bacterium; assembly: GCA_965660355.1. Taxonomy (GTDB): domain Bacteria; phylum Actinomycetota; class Actinomycetes; order Actinomycetales; family Microbacteriaceae; genus CAJXVY01. The sequence continues at coordinate 33,332 of CBFHZN010000005.1, read as the reverse complement.
TAGTGGATTCCAGACTAAAAACAACTAAGACCCTGGTTGATGCAATCAACTCTGCAAAAAACCCTCCAGAGGTTTTAGTTTCGGGTTCCGCTGAGGGAATCTATGGTGATCGCGGTGATGAACTGCTCACCGAAGAAAGTGGCAAGGGAGAGGGATTTTTATCGGATCTCGCCTATGAGTGGGAAGAGGAAGCCAAAAAGGCAAATAACCGTGTGGTGCTGATTCGCACCACACTGGTAATGAGCCAAAAAGGTGGCGCGCTTGGAAGACTAATTCCCCTAATCAAGGCCTTTATTGGAGGGCCCTTCGGAACTGGAAAACAGTGGCAAGCATGGATTTCTGTGGTAGATGAGGCAAGAGCAATCATTCATCTGATTGAGAATAAAAAAACTGAAGGTGCCTATAACTTGGCAGCCCCACAGTACGCCACCACAGCGGATCTAATCAAGGCAGTTGCCAAGGCATTGAATCGCCCCTCTTGGCTACGAGTTCCTGGTTGGGCGATGAAGTTATTGCTTGGAGAGGCTGCCGAGGAATTATTGCTTGGTAGCAAAAAAATGTCCGCTGATAAGTTGCTGGAAACAGGATTTGAATTTAGTCATCCAGATTTGGAATCGGCATCCAATTACGTTGCTGGGAAAACTAGCTAACTCGACGCCTTTTCATAATCTCATCGATTGATGATTTTGACTTTGGCATCTCAATGACATTTTCCGTTGATGCAGGTTTTGGTTCTGGTTTTTCAATCAATGGTTTGGGGAGTGGATTAGGCGTCCAGCCCGCTGGTTTTTGCTGAGTTGCTTTTCTTAGCTGCGGTCGTTTCAATAACCCCTCCAGAACAGTTTCAATTTCTTTTTTGGCCTTCATTGAAAGTGCCATTGAGCCAAGGCTGATAGCCAAAGAAATAGCACCTGCGAACAACCATGCAAATGACGAAGCGATTGAAACAAAGCTAAACACAGCTCCCAACAAAAACACCGCGAAGAACAAAGCGGTTGTCACTCGAGTTTTTTGAAGCCTACTAAGTTGAGTCGCCAAGGAATTCGGGACTGTGTCACGCTCCACCATTTTTGGCATGCGTTTTTCCAATTCAACAAATTCTCTGGAGGACGACCAACTGGGGATGAAAAACACCAACCACAAGATGGCTATCGCCATCAGCATTACACCACTTATTCCAGCTGGGAATTCCATACCATAAAGTTATGGCTGAAGGTTAGTTAGCCCTGTGATATCGCTCGGAGTGTTGCCTATCTGGAAAACTTGGCGAGTAGCCCACCTTTGGCCTCCTCTCGAGTAATTGCAAAGATCTCATGATCTCTCCAATCACCGTCGATATGAATAAAGCGAAGTTTTGTTCCCTCATGTCTAAACCCCAGTTTCTCGACAATCCTGAGACTCGCTTTGTTTTCAGGCCGGATGGCAATTTCTGCTCGATGCAGACCCAATCTCATAAACATGTAATCAACAATCATCGCAACTGAGGCGGGTGTTATCCCCTTGCCAGCGTGTTTTTTACTTATCCAATAACCCACTGAGCCAGAGGAAACCGATCCATACAAAATGTTGGCGACGTTTAATTGACCAACAATCTTTCCCCGGTATTCGATGACAGCTGCAATAGCGCTACCCTCTCTGTGCTGTCTTAGAAGGCTTCTGACCATTCCTTTAACATCTAGCTGTTTTGAACCTCCGGGGACAGTCGCTTCCCAACGCTCCAGCCAATCTCTCTCAGATTGCAAGATCTCTTCTAATTCGCGCCAATCACGCAATCTGACCGGGCGCACAACGATATCTTCAAAAACTAGTTTGAACGAGTGCTCCATGCTGGCAAGATTAGTAGCATGTCTGCAATCGAGGACGAGAAACAGGCAATTCGAAAACAGTTATTGGCTGAAAGGCTCAGAAAACCAAGGCCTGCAGATTTCTCACTTTTCGCATTGGAGCTGTTGGAATCAACAACCGGCTTGGTCGCCAGTTATTGGTCAACCGAAACCGAACCCAGTACGGAAAACATCAACGTTCACCTAGAAAAACAAAACCGATTGGTGCTTCCAGCCATTAGTGGTTCGAGTTTGATTTGGACAATCCCCGAAAAGCTGATTCCGTCTAATTTTGGAATCATGTCGCCAGTTGGAAAGGCAATTTCTTTGGAAGAAATCACCCTGGTGCTAGCACCCGCTTTGGCGGTTTCTGCATCGGGTAGCAGACTTGGAAAAGGTGGCGGATACTATGATCGAGCCCTGCAGAGCTATCCGGGAGATGTATTTCCACTAATTTTTGAATCAGAGTTTTTAGATAACTTACCCACGGCTGATCACGACAAAAAAGTTCATGGAGTCATCACTGAAAATGGTTTGCGGGTTTTCTAGCCCCAGTGAGGCGGCTTATTTTCCAAAAGATCGCCGTCATTACTGTCAAAAGAAGACTGACCCGGTGTTTCTGGAGCGGAATTTATAACCCCCAGTGAATCAGCCAATCGCTTAGCGACGTTATCCGGTTCACTGAAAAGCTCAAATACGTGCACTCTTCGGTATTCAAACCCATATTGTGACCAGAGCTTTCTTGCTCCTTTTAGATAAAGCCTCCAGTCACGATTCATAATTTGCCAGTCGGCATCTATTAGCGCCACCTTGTTTTTATAAACAGCCAGCATGCTTATCTCTGGACTTGGGTTTTCAATTACTCGAACACCTCTTTTTCTCAACCTTGTTGATAAATCACTCAAAAGTGGGTCCTCGCTTTGCTTGAACCCAACTTTGGGAGATTGGTGATCAAGCAGATTCCGTAAGTGGGCAATCTCTGCGGATTTGTTATTGGAGGGAAGATCCTCTGAGGAGATGCAGCTGATAACAGTCATTTGCTTTCTTGCAGTGGCAATCAGATTAGCAAGGTTAGTGCCACTGGCTTCACCACTGAGATCTCCAAAATTGAGCTTCACTCGCCCTTCAGGGGTGAGTGCAAATCCCAAGGAAAAAATCACTCGATCGCTAACCCGGTGGTTTAGCTCCGCCAAAGAGCTCACCACCAATTGCTCTCTGCCGTGGCTTTGCATAAATTCAGCTAGCTCTGGAGATGTTTTTGACTCGCTGGCCAGGGTCTTCGCAATTCTCTCTGCATGCACCTTTGATGCACTTGCAACTGTGAGTGACATCTCAGGATTGGACCTAGCGTGAGAAATCACTTTTTGAACCACTGCCCTTAACTCCCCATCAGCAGATTCAGTGGCACCTTCAATTGTTGAGCTGGCTCGATTGTCCTCTGTGATGTGAACAAACTCGAAGTTTGGCTTTTCTAAAACTTGGTTGGCAGTCAACCCCAACTGCAACCTTTCCCCATAAAACTCTTTATTCAAATAATCCCCCAACACCTGACCCTCTGGGCGATAGCTTCTGTTAATCTCTGTTTTTCCAAAAGCGTCTGATGCGTAATCGAAAAAGCTCTGACGAGTGGTGGAATCAGGCGAGGTTGATAAAGCTATGGTGCTGAAATCCATGGCCGATGCAATTGCCGGATCACCAAACACAACCAACTGATCGGCCCGAGTAAGACTTGGGATTATTTCACTGATCCCGCTACTGGCAGCATCCATCACAATGCAAACATCAAATTTCTCTTGGTCTAAAATTCTTGAATTCAACTCCAACGGCGAGCAACCAATGATCGAACTAATGGCTGGCCAAACAGTTTCAGCCTGAGCGGCAATAGTTTTTAGTGAAGATTCTCGTTGCCTGAGCATTTGCTTCAGTTTCTCAGCATGCTCAGAATTTTCTAAGGCTTGTTTCCAATTGGTGGCTTGTTTTTGATTTATCTTTTTTGAACCTGCATCTATTAGTTCTTGGTTGGCATTTTCATAATCCTGCTCCAATGAAGCAATTCGGGCAGCATCAAATTCCAAAATCTGTTGATTTTCACCCACCACCGCCTCAAACGCTGACTGCCACCAGCTGAGTTGGAATTCATTTTCCAATCGCTCACTATCCGGCTTGATATCAGTCAGCTGATTAGCAAGTTGTGTTAGGCCGGCAGATTCAAGCTGCGCGGAGATTTCTTTTCTTTGCAAGAAACCATCGAGAATCTCTGTTTGCTCGCTCAAATCAGCAAGTTTTTTCTGCAGTGATCCAAATTCGAGCCTGCTCAGCAATTCAAAATCTGGATCGGGGTTTAGATGCTTTTGAATGCCAGTTATTCGATCTGCAACACGCTCAAACACATTCTGAACACCCGCTAAACCGGTGGGGACGGTGGGTGGAGCCTTGGTGTCTGCCAACTCATACCAAAGTTCTCTCTGTTTTTGAGCCTCAACCAGAGCGTTGTGTAAATTCCCAACCTGGGCTGATGGCCTTAGGTAATCCTTTGCGAGTTTTTTAAACCTTCTTCTTTGAGCACCGCTCATCTCTTTGCGGTCTTTGCGATTAGATGTCGCAGTGATTAGATCCCCCAGTGGGCGGTCATAAATATCAGGGTTGAATTTATCCAAGGTTTCTCTGATGCCCACCAGTAGCTTCACCTGCACAGACCAGTCCTCAACAGTCTTTGCTTTTTTGAGATTTAGATTTGAAAGATATTCCTCGAGCTGATCAATGGCCATTTCTAAATCGCCATCCAGTAACTCATTCACAGCACTCAGAGCACTGTCTATCTCCTCTTGTTTTTCAAACCTTGCCCCAAACCAGGGTGTGTCATCCACTCCATAGCTAAATAAGCCAGCCTCGTTGGCTTGTTTGAGTAATTGCTTGGCATTCTCTGAATCCTTCAGTTGAACCAGTAAGTGCTCTGGGAATCTGGCTGAATTGGTGGGGGCTTCATCTTTGGAACTGAGATTGCTGAGCTGATCAATGCAGTCAAGTAGTGAAACACCCAGCTGTTGATGCGGCTGATTCAATAGATGAAAATACTGCTGCAAGCTCTCTTCGGATTCAGATAATTTTTTCTCTGTGGCTTCAAAATCCACCGGTTCCGATTTTTCAAAACGTGAAATTGAAGAAATGATATCCAGCCAACTGTTGTGAGCTCTGAGCATCAATCCTTGCAAGTTCGCCTGATTGAGCCTCTCTGATAGCTCATCCAAGGTCTGCCTTCTGTTGGCAATAACCAACACTCTTTTGTTTTTATCAATCAGAGTGGACAAGGTGTTCACCACAAGCTGTGTATACCCACAACCCGGAAGTGTCTCCACAACAACATCGCTACCCGCCGCAATCGAGGACAGAATTTGCAGTTGGTTCTGATCTGCAGGCATGGCCAGTAGCGGAAGCTCAGGTTTATTTGTTCTACCCTCAGCCGTGACTAATCTTCTGAGAAGGTCAGTCTCCTCAAAACTCTTAGAAAGCCTTAGCTCACTAAGTTGTGGGGTGAAGTTACCAATAACCAGTGACCTGTCAATCTCCGCTTTTGTATCAGCAAGAATCTCACTAAAGCGATCTAGGAATCTGACAGGAAGCAGATCTCCCTGTTTTCTAGCTAGCCTCAAAAGCTCCAGTTTGGATGGCACTATGCCAATAGTTTGCAAATACCCCATCAGTTCTGGGTTCAACATTGGATCCTCAGAGATGGTTATTTGATAATCATCACTTTTTTCGCCAATTTCAACTGGCCATAAAAGCAATGGAAAGTTTTTCTCATCTCCAGAAAACTTTGCATTTCCCGCAGATAAAAAGCAGGAATTCAAACCAAAGTCACGAAGCAGATGGTCAGATTTATCTTTGATTCTGCGCATCGCCGAATTGGACCTACCCTGAGTGATTCCATCTCGAATCAGGTTTGACACCCGAGTGGTTCTGGATGCGACCAACTGAGCTAATCCGGAGGGGTGGGCACGAGTGAGATCGACATGTGAAAAAGAGGAGATCTCAAAACGGGCCAATGGGTTTCTGCCACCCAATTCGGCAAACTCCTCCTGCCACCTCTGCCACTGCTGAAAGATTTCACTCACATCGGCATCTTAGCCAGAGAGACCTCCGTCATTGCTGAGGCTTGCCTGTCTTTGGCTGAGTGAGAACTAACCCTGATTTGAACTCTATTGGCAATAGGTTGCGAGAAACGGGTAATCTAGGGCCTGCGGCCTCGTAGCTCAGTGGATAGAGCAACGGTTTCCTAAACCGTGTGTCGGAAGTTCGATTCTTCTCGGGGCCACCATATGCCGTTAAATCCCCAATAACCCGCTAGGCTGAAAACCTTATCTGGCTCTATGTCGAGTCGAATCCCCAATAACAGGCTTGGAGCCATTTTTTGTTAGTAGAAAAAGTACGTTCGTTTTTTGTTTCCCCCGATCCCCGCTATCGCCCAAGACCATCCGTCCGCGAAGCACTGAGTAATCCCCGACTATTACTCAGGGAATCACTTGCAGGGTTAGTGGTCGCCATTGCACTTATCCCAGAGGCAATTGCCTTTTCAATCCTTGCGGGTGTTGACCCAAGAGTTGGTTTATTTGCAAGTTTCATAATGGCCATAACCACCGCAATTTTGGGTGGTAGACCAGCCATGATCTCCGCTGCCACAGCAGCAACGGCAATCATCATTGCTCCCGTTGCAAGGGAGTATGGAATTGAATATTTCTTGGCGACTGTAATTTTGGCTGGAGTTTTTCAGCTGATTCTTGGCTTTGCGGGTGCCGCGAAGCTAATGAGGTTCATACCTCGAAGTGTGATGATTGGTTTTGTAAACTCGCTCGCCATTCTGATTTTCATGGCTCAGTTGCCACACCTGATTGATGTTCCGCTGGCTGTTTATCCGCTTGTGGGTCTGGGAATTCTGATCATGGTCTTATTGCCCAGAATCACAAAAGTGATACCTGCACCGCTGGTTGCAATTGTTTTGGTGATGCTCGCTGTTTTAGTCTCAGGAATCAATGTGCCAACCGTTGGCGATGAGGGCGAACTGCCCAAATCTTTGCCTGAGCTTCTAACCCCAAACGTGCCACTAACCGTTGAAACATTCAACATCATCGCTCCATTCGCTCTGGCAATGGCGCTGGTTGGATTATTGGAATCATTGATGACTGCCAAGTTGGTCGATGAGATAACCGATTCTCACTCTCAAAAGACTCGTGAATCACTAGCCCAGGGAGTTGGCAATGTCATAAGCGGTTTCTTTGGTGGCATGGGTGGTTGCGCCATGATCGGTCAGACCATGATCAACGTGAAAGCCAGTGGTGCAAGAACCCGAATCTCGACGTTTTTGGCAGGGGTCTTCCTGCTGATTCTGGTGGTGACACTTGGAGATATTGTTCAAACAATCCCAATGGCAGCACTGGTTGCAGTGATGATCATGGTCAGTGTTGCAACTTTCAATTTCCACTCGGTTGCGCTTCCCACTTTGAAGCGCATGCCAAAAAGTGAAACCCTGGTGATGCTCACAACAACAGCCGTTGTTGTTTGGACGCATAACTTGGCAATCGGAGTAATAGTTGGCGTAATTGTCGCCATGGTCGCCTTCGCAAGACGGGTTGCCCACTTCGCCAATGTCACCAGAACCGTTGGCGGGGCAGATGACATCGAAGCCGTTTACTACACAGTCGAGGGTGAATTGTTCTTTGCTAGTAGTAATGACCTGACAACCCAGTTTGAATACACTGACGATCCCGCCAATGTCATCATCGATGTCTCTGAATCGCATATCTGGGATGCCTCAACGGTGGCTGCATTAGACACCATCATCACCAAATATGAAGGCTTGGGCAAAGAGGTTTATCTAAAGGGCATGAACCAAGCGAGTGAGAAGTTGCACACAAAGCTTGCGGGCAACATGGGTGGGGATATCTAAATCGGCTTGGCCTTCTTAGTTGAGCTAAGTTTTGTCAAAACAATCTCCATCGGTCCTCTTCTGCCAGCGCGGATGTTGATAACCGCCAGCAAGCTAAGCACCAACCAAACCAGGAAGCCAATTAGAAGGTTAGTAAGAAGATTGGTTTGACCGAATAGTCCCAATCCCCAACCTGAGAACAAAATCACCAAAATCATAGACTGCCCAAGATAAATACTCAGCGAGTTTTTTCCAGAGCTAGCTAGAATCTCAAGCTTTTTACCCCTCAAAACAAGCTTTCCAATGACACCGATAATCCCAGCACTAACCAATCCTCCGGTTAGGAAAATAACCGCTAACGAGACCATAAATAACCCAAAGGACAAAACCTCGTTGGTGAATGTCCAAACCAAGGCCACGGCTGCCAAACTTTGAAGCGGAATTCCAATCCCAAGGCCAAAACCTGCAAGCTTATTAGCGGTTGACTCGGTGAAGTTATCGGATGAAAGTGCAGATCTGCGACCAGCCATCAGGCCAATCAAAAAAGCGACAAACACCAGTGGTCCTTGCAGAATAAATATCCCCGGCAGAATTGTCATCCACAGCTCTAGGCGAGCAAGCGCCTGTTCCAAAACACTTCCACTGACCATGAGCTCATCTAATCGACTGGAGGTGAGGAAATCTTGTTTGGACAAAGGCTCAAACATGTCTGCTAAAAATGCCGCTACGGTGACAAAAAACATACCCACCGCCGTCAAGACATAGAAAAATATCGCCCAGCCACGAATGGTGGAGTCTTTGCGGAACATAAATAGCCAAAGGGCCAAGCCCAACACTCCATAGACAAACAGAATGTCCCCTTGGAACAAAAACACAGCGTGCAGAAAGCCAAGGGCGATCAAAACCCAGGATCTTTTTACCCAGCGTTTTTTATTTTCAGGTGTTCCCTTTACAACATAGGTGGAGCTATAACCAAAGAGAAATGAAAACAGCAAATAAAACTTCGCTAGAAAAAATGCGGATGTCAAAAATCCACCTGCCTGGTTTTCCAAGCTGTTCATATCCGCTGCAAACCAACCGTCAGCGGAGCTCACCGAAAAATAGTGGATATTTACTAAAACGATTCCAATCAGGGCGAAACCCCGAATTGCATCTACTAAATGATCGCGATTTTGCACCAATTGAGCTCCTGAGGTTTGCCCCCAGTTTAGGCCTAAGCGGCTCGTTGCATCTCCAGGTAATCCTGCCACTCTGGCTGCTGCTTATCAGCACCACGAACTGTCCATGCCAATCCAACCGGCATCTTTGGCGTGAAATCCAACTGCCAGCCGATTTCGTTTAGTGTGCGGTCACCTTTTTTGTTGTTGCACTTCAAACAGCAAGCAACCAGGTTCTCCCAGGAGTCTCCGCCACCTTTTGATTTTGGAATCACGTGATCGATGGTTGATGCACTTCGCTTGCAATAAGCACAGCGGTGACTGTCACGTCTTAGCACCCCTCTTCTGGAGACTGGAATTCTTCGGTGATTGGGGATGCGAACATATCTTGATAACAAGATCACACTTGGCACATCGAATTCCTCGGTGGCGCTTCTTACCTTCTCGCTGGCTCCTGCCAGCACGGTCGCCTTTTCATTCAACACCAACACCAGTGCTCGTTTGAATGAAACTACTGCCAGTGGCTCGTAGCCGGCGTTTAGAACCAGAGTTCTCATCTACATCCCTTTCATCTTTCTCGACATGGCTTGCCGAGTTAGTTTCATGAACTTGGGCATAAAAAAAGCGCCGTCAAGCATGACGACGCTATTTATCTACCCTCCGGTATCTGGTGGTGGAGTTGATGTAACCAGCTCACGTGCCTGGCGGGCAAGTCTTGGTACATAGTCACACCTCTTTCAAACCGTTGTAGTTCTGAAAACAGGGTAAACAGGAAAAACGGGATTTTGGTAAAGAAACGCCAAAATTCAAGTTACTGATTTTCCTCATTAATTGGGCCAAACCTGAGTATGTGGAAGCGGTCTGTGAAAATCGGAGCCAGCTTCACTTTGTCTCCAGGCTGAGGTGCGTGATAAAAGTTACCGTTTCCTGCATAAATTCCGTTGTGTGAGTAGTCATTGAAAACAACGATGTCTCCCGGCACCGCATCCTCTAGATCAATCTTTTCTGCAAACGGCAACCTCGACTGCTGATAAACACTGTGCGGCATCTCAATACCAAACTGTGCATAAACAAACATCACATAACCTGAGCAGTCAATGGCGGCTGGAGTTTGGCCACCAAGCAAATAAGGAGTGCCCACCAATTCTGCTGCCGCTTTCATGACATTGGCACTGGTTAGTTGCTCAAATCTTGGCTCAACCAGGTAATCGGTATATAGAGGACCAGAGTAGCTATAACTGGTGGTCACTTGAGAAACAGATTGCTCGGTGGCGCTAAATGAACCCCTGTCGTAGCTAACTCCAGCTTCAGACTGAACAGTCAAAGACTGTGACTCGCTGTCTGCCTGCTCAGCATTTACCAAGCCGGTGCGAGCAGTGTATGCAGGGTTATAACCAAAAGAAGGAAGCGAGAAAGTTGCCAGCAAGCCAGTGGCGGCCATCATGGTCACCATCTTTGTAATAGGCCTGAGCTCTCGATTTTTCTTTCGAGCGGCTTCGCGTGCCTGCCTGCGGGTGGTCGGCTTTGTCAAGAAAATCCTTCCAACAAAAAGCTTATAAAAGTCTAATTGTTATTCAGATAAGTCTAAACCACAGATGAAAGAAAAATATGCCTGGAGATGTCAGATTCAACCAATAAACCTTCATCCTGTTGTTGAGAGATTAGGAACTTATCAACTCCTTGATCTTCCAATTTCACTCTGGCACCCGGAAGCAAACCCAGCTCACTTAGCTGCATTAGTAGTTCTTTATCAACCTGTAAGGGCTCGCCTATCTGGGTTAGCAGGTAATCCCCATCGGAGAGCTCACTCGCTGGAATTCCCAAACTAATGTCATTTGACTGAAGACCAAGCTCTTTCAAACCAGGTATCGCCAACCCATAGGGAGAGGCGTCCAAAGTTGACACCAAAGCGGCAATTTTTCTCTCCACCTCCTCGCTCATGACATGCTCCCAGCGACAGGCTTCATCGTGAGCGTCTTGCCAGTCAAGTCCAATCACATCCACCAGCAATCGCTCTGCAAGCCTATGTTTGCGCATAACCCCCACCGCACGTTCCCTGCCGAACTCGGTGAAGACCAAACTTTTGTCATCCTGCAAAGTGAGTAATCCATCACGCTCCATGCGAGCAACGGTTTGTGAAACTGTCGGTCCACTCTGACCCAGACGTTCTCCAATTCGAGCGCGCATGGGCAGAAGCCCCTCCTCCTCTAGTTCAAGGATGGACTTCAGATACATTTCGGTGGTGTCAATCAGCTCACTCACACCTCAACAATAGTTGTAAGAACTAGACTTTGGTTTATGGCCGAGATAAACATTCCAGAAAACCTATTGCCCGCAGACGGACGATTCGGAGCTGGTCCAGCCAAGCTAAGAAAAGCTCAGATTGAAGCCCTTTACTCAGAGGGAAGCAAAATCATGGGCACAAGCCATCGTCAAGCACCCGTCAAAAACACGGTGAAGCGTGCCCAAGAGGCACTTCATGAACTGTTTAGGCTTCCTGAAGGCTATGAAATCATTCTGGGAAATGGTGGCTCCACTGCATTTTGGGATGCTGCCGCATTTTCTTTAGCAGAGAACAGAGCACAGGCTTTGGTTCACGGTGAATTTGGTGGGAAGTTTGCAAAAGCTTTAGAGGCCCCCTGGCTTGAGAAGCCCAAGGTAATCAATGCCGATCCGGGAAATCGTGGGGATTTCGAACCAGCGGATGAGTTCGATCTCTATGTTTATCCGCACAACGAAACATCCACAGGTGTTGTCACCCCCGTTCACAGAGTTGGCGATGGGCTGATGCTCACGGATGCCACAAGTGCTGCCGGTGGGATTGATTTTGAAATCACCGAAACCGATGCTTATTACTTTGCGCCTCAGAAAAATCTTGGCAGCGATGGTGGCATTTGGTTTGCCGCAGTGTCCCCCAAGGCCATTGAGCGAATTGAATCAATCGCAACAACTCGTTACATCCCTGCGTTTTTGGATCTCAAAACTGCATTGGATAACTCAAGGCTGAACCAAACTTTGAACACCCCAGCTGTTGCAACACTTTATTTGCTTGCGGAGCAGGTTGATTGGATGAATCAAAACGGTGGATTGAAATGGGCAAGTGATAGAACCAAACAAAGTTCTGACATGCTTTATCAGTGGGCTGAGAAAAATTCATTCTCAACACCTTTTGTCTCAAATCCTGATAACCGCTCACAAGTTGTTGTGACAATCGATTTTGATGACACTGTCGATGCAGCCAAGGTTGCAAAAATCATGCGCGAAAACGGCATCGTTGACATCGAACCTTATCGAAAGCTTGGAAGAAACCAACTAAGAGTTGCCACATTCGTGAACACTGAACCAGCCGAGGTGAGTGCACTGATTGAATGCCTTGACTACGTGATTGAGAGACTCTAATGGCCAAAGTCTTCGTTCCGCATCACAAGCGCAAGCCAGATCCAGAGCCTGTGAAGACAAACCCGCAGGGCGTGTTACTGCTTGGAACCCTGGTCTGGCTTTTTGTTCTGGTTATGATCCTGAGTTTTCTTGACACGCTTAGCGCGAGTGGGTTTGGTTGGTGGCTTTACACCGCTATCGTCGGGGTCAGTTTGGGAATTGTCGGTTTTCTCTACGTTCGAATCCGCAGACTCTAGTTCCGGTAGGTCTATTTCCACCGGTCCATCCATCCTGTTTTCATCAACATCCAACCAAGTATCATCAGACTCTTCCTCAGTCTCCGAGTCGGCATTTTGCAAAGCTTCACGTTGTTCTTTGCGAGCCTTTCGATACTCGGCCAATCTGTCAGCCCAAGGTGTCCACTGAGGTGCCACCAGTGAGTCCTCATTGGCCATTAGGTTTATTTCGCTAACAGTTGGAGCACTTTTCACCGTTACCTTCGATAGAGTCACCTGCCAGTGCCAATCTGTGTAACCCGGCATCAGGCATTCAAATCTAAGCTCTGTCCCCTTTGGTATATCTTCGGTTGCCAATAGCTCACCAAAGCTTCCCTCATCCAAAACCTCTCGCAAGGCTTCGGTTGCAACTCCGATATCAGTCAACGTCTAGCTCATCAGCAACTTTGCGAAGTAAAGCCGCGACTTTCTTCCCGTGGTTATTCTCTGGGTATCGACCACGCTGGAAGTCACTTCCGAGCTGATCTAGAAAACCAATGATGTCTTCAATCAGCACAGCCATGTCCTCAGCGGGCTTGCGATTGGCTTGGCTCATCTTGGGAACCTCCAAGATCCGAACGCTCAGAGCCTGCACACCTTTTCTTCCATCCACAATTGAAAACTCAACTCGAGACCCTGGGCGGACAGTGCTCACCCCATCGGGTAGTGCACTTGCATGTAGGAAGACCTCGTTGCCCTCATCGCTTGCGATGAAGCCAAAGCCCTTCTCGTCGTCATAAAATTTCACTCTACCTGTTGGCATATTTTCTCTTTCTCGAGTCGGCAGATAGTTTAACCTGCAGACGGGGTGGATTTCAGGAAGTATTCTTTAACGATGGCTTCATTTAATACTTCTCGTCTTGAAAACTTTTTGGCATACGGTGCCATCGGGGTGACATCAGTCTCTCTTTTGTCAATGATTACCACCTTGCTAATGGAGCTTGGAGGTATTGAAGACCGACCGGTTATCTTGGCGCAGCTGCCGCTGATTGGCCTTCCAGTGGGCTTTATGATGATTTTGGCGATGTTGATAATGAGCTTTTTCAGAAGAGCAAAAGAAAATCGTGACTGAGCAGCTGGTACTAGCAAATTTGCTGCAGCAGAAAACTGATTCGGAATTAGCATCACATATCCGCGTAAGAAAAATAAACCTGCAAAGAATTAATGACTTTTTTGATTTAGCAAAACAGTTTTTGAACAAAAAAAAGATTGAACCTGTAATCCAATCACTTTCTAGAGAACAGCTTTTGGCAATCAAAACTGAATCCAACCCGGAACTAATCGATCAGTTGCTGTTTGGCGCTGACGGCAGATTATTCGAATCCATGGAATCGCTGTTTGCGGAATTGGAGATTCCGGATGAGCTGGAAATCCCCAGTGTCACAGCGAGCGATGTTGACCGGGCGGCAATCAATGCCCACTACACCCTGTTGGCGATAACCGAAATTCTGGTGCAGGTGGATAGTCACCCGATCAGGGCAACAGCTCGCGGGGTTGCAGTCAGTGATGCCAAATGGATTGGTCGCATGCTTGGCTGGGACCCGATAGATATCTCCCACGCATTTGACCTAGCGGCAATTTCTGAATTGATTCAGCCTATTGATGGCAGGTGGCAACTCACCGAAAACAGCGAGCGCTGGCAAATTCAGGATGCCAAACAAAAACTCTCTTGGTTTTTGCATGCCATTGCATCAATGCCTGAAAATCTGCCATTGGATTTAAAACCAGGCCAACAAATAGATGCTGTTATCAAAAATCAGTATCCGCTTTTCAAAAACCCCCACCCACTGAACAATTTTTCTAACCTGCTCGCCTTGGCTGTTGATGGTTTCGCCACAGAGTTGATTCAAACTCTTATAAACGAAGGCCCAGAGGCCTGCGCGGAGCAAATTGCCTCTCACCTTCCGTTGCCCGTAAATCAATTGATTGTGCAGGCGGATTTAACAATGATTGCACCGGGCCCGATTGACTATCCAACGGATAGGCAAATAAGGCTTTTTGCAGAACCAGAGAGTGTTTCACTGGCGAGTAATTTCAGACTCACCACCACCAGTGTTGTTCACGGAATGGAATGCGGTCTCACCGCTGATGACATCAAAGCCACCTTGGATCGGTTATCAACCACCGAAATCCCGCAACCGGTTGAGTATCTTTTGAAAGACGCCTCCGAAAAATTCGGTTCGCTGACCATCTTAAGCTCAGCCAAGGGCTCCATCATCGAAGCTCGAGATCCCGCGATGCTTGCTCAAATAAAAAACCAATCTGAACTTAGAGCGTTTCACTTCGTGCCCATCACTGAAAACCAAATGCTTAGCAAGCACGACAGTGACCTGCTGTATTTCAACATCAGAAGTTGTGGCTATCCAATAATTCGCATTGATGAGCAGTCGAAAGTTATTTCACCACGCAAAAGCCCTGCAAAAAATATTGAGGCGGAGGATGACCTGGTTGAGCAAATCGCCAAGCTTCGCTCCTCTACCCCGGGAGATTTCACAGAACAGGAGCTTGGAATCAATCGCCAATTGGAACTGAGTTTGAAGAATAAAGTTACGGTGGAGGTTGTTGTTAGCACTCGAGATGGTAGCCAAGTGAGCTTTGAATTATTACCAACCTCGCTCTCCGCAGGTAGGTTACGTGGCAAGGACATGCACGCTGAGACCGAACGCACATTACCTGTCTCAAAAATTATTTCGGTGAAGATGGGGGAGGCTCAATGAGTGGTCCGCTGATTGTTCAAAGCGACAAGACCGCCCTTTTAGAAATCGATCACCCCGATGCAGTTAATGCAAGACATGATCTTTCAATCTTTGCGGAATTGGAAAGAGCTCCAGAGCACATCCACACCTACCGCATCACAAAACTCGGTCTATGGAACGCCAGGGCTGCCGGTCACGACAGTCAGTTTGTAATTGATGTTTTAGAAAAATACTCCAAATACCCAATCCCGCCAGCGGTCACCAAAGACATAGCAGATCTAATGTCTCGCTATGGAAAACTTCATATCCAGCGGGATGACGAAAATAGATTGCTGCTTCTCAGTGATGACAAAGCGGTTTTAGCCGAGGTTGGCAGACAGAAAAAAATAAAAGAGCTCATCACCGAGCCTGTGGTTGGTGGTTTTGTTTTGGCCGAATGGGCAAGAGGAGCGGTCAAACAGGAATTATTGAAAATTGGCTGGCCCGCCGAAGATCTAGCGGGTTATGCAAAGGGTGAACCAATGGCGATTGAGCTGGACACAGAGAATTGGTCACTCAGGGATTATCAAACTCAAGCCGTTAATAGATTCAATGAACTAGGTAGTGGCGTGGTTGTATTGCCCTGTGGGGCCGGCAAAACCCTGGTGGGTGCAGCTGCGATGGCGGAGATAAAAACCAACACTTTGATTTTGGTCACCAATTCCGTCTCCGCAAGACAGTGGCGGGAAGAGCTAGTAAACAGAACAACCCTGACCGAGGACAAAATCGCTGAATACTCTGGATCCAGCAAAGACCTGGCTGAGGTCACAATCGCCACCTATCAGATATTGACCACTAAGAGAGGTGGACAGTATCGACACCTTGAATTACTCAATGCTCGCGACTGGGGTTTGATTGTCTATGACGAGGTGCATCTGCTACCAGCGCCAATATTCAAAATGACCGCTGAGCTGCAGGCAAAGAGGCGTCTTGGGTTGACAGCAACACTTGTCAGAGAAGACGGTCGCGAGGGTGATGTGTTTAGTTTGATTGGACCCAAACGCTTTGATGCTTTATGGAAAGACATTGAAGCCGAGGGTTATATCGCTCCAGCAAACTGTTACGAGGTTCGCATCCCACTAACTGATGAAAAACGCATGGAGTATGCGATTGCCCAACAAGAAGAACGCTTCCGAATCGCTTCAACAATTGATGAAAAAATTGAGCTCACCAGACAAATCTTGAAAAACCATCCAGATGAACCAGCGCTGATCATCGGACAGTATTTGGATCAAATCGAACAGTTTTCCAAAACACTGGATATTCCAAAGCTCACTGGAGAGACTCCCGTGGATGAAAGAGAAAGACTTTATAAGGCCTTCCGTGAGGGCACCATTCCTGCATTGGTTGTGAGCAGAGTTGCAAACTTCTCAGTGGATCTTCCAGAAGCAAGTGTGGCTATTCAGGTAAGTGGCTCCTTCGGTTCAAGGCAAGAAGAGGCTCAGCGTTTGGGAAGAGTAATGCGACCCAAAGCCGATGGACGCTCAGCGCATTTCTACACCCTGATTTCAAGAGATACAGTCGAGCAAGACTTTGCTCAGAACCGTCAGCGGTTTTTAGCCGAGCAGGGCTATGGCTATCAAATCATTGATTCAGATCAGCTCTAACAACCCCAGCTAACTCTCAGGAATATGCCAGAGAACAATGAGATTATTTTCAGTATGAGTGATATCAAAGTATTAGTCGTCGATGACGAACCGAACATTCGAGACCTGTTGTCCGCAAGTTTGAAATTTGCAGGCTACGAGGTTCAAACCGCAATCAATGGCAAAAAAGCAATCGAAGCCGCCGTCACTTGGCAGCCAGACATCATCGTTTTAGACGTGATGCTTCCTGATATGAACGGGTTCAGCATCACCAAAAAACTCCGTTCAATGGATCTCACCACACCTGTTTTGTTTCTAACCGCCAGAGACGAAACCCAAGACAAGATAACTGGACTGACAGTTGGTGGCGATGACTATGTGACAAAGCCATTTAGTTTGGATGAAATCCTTGCCAGGCTGCAGGCAATCCTAAGAAGATCATCCGCTCCAGATTTGCAAGCATCGGTGATCAAAGTTGGTGAATTGGAAATCAACGAGGATGCCCACGAGGTTTTGGTAAACGGTTCTATGGTTGACCTCTCCCCCACCGAGTATCAGTTGCTCAGGTATCTCGCAGTAAATGCAAATAGAGTGCTAACCAAGGCGCAGATTCTTGACCACGTGTGGGAATATGACTTCAATGGAGAGATGGGAATTGTGGAAAGCTACGTTTCCTACCTCCGCAAGAAACTAGACCCCGTGAGCAGTAAACCACTGATAACCACCAAGCGAGGTGTCGGATACATGATTAAGGCAGACAGCTAGTTGCAAATTGGCAAACTTTTAGATCGAGTTTCACTCAGAAGTAAGCTAACCGCCTTGGCGGTAATGCTGATTGCCCTTTTGTTGGCTGGTTCCTCGATTTCAACAGTTGCCCTTTTGAGAACTTATCTCCAATCAAATACCGACACTTTGCTCAGCGCCACCGTCTCGCAGCTAAAAAATGAAAACCCCGCCTCCCTGGAGTTTCGAATGGGTGCTGGTCTTATAAACCTTCCTTCGCTACCCAGTGGTTACTACATAGCCTTTGTTAGCAAAGATGGTGACCTTGCCCTGGGCTTGGTAGCAAGCGGTAGCGAGTCAAGGGTGGTTCCAAACGTAAGTGGACTGGATTTAGATTTCGTTAGATCAACACAGGGAATCCCTTTTGATGTTGAGGTTGAAACAGAGTCCCGGGAGGTTGAATACAGAGTTGTTGCCGAACCATTGACTCGATTTCAAGGTTCGGTTGTCATAGCGCTTCCAGTGAATGAAAACAGAAGGTTGATTGCTGAGTATTCAGCCATTGGTGGTCGAGTTGGTTTGGTTATCTTGGTGTTGGCAGGATTTTCTATTTGGCTAACAATCTCTTCTGCCCTGAGACCACTTCGAGAAGTGGAGCGGGCGGCCGCAGATGTTGAACGGGGAAACTTCCAAAAAAGACTTTTAGAAAAGCCCGAAAACACCGAAATAGGAAAGCTGAATAAGTCTCTGAACTCCATGCTTGACGGGGTTGAAAATGCGTTTATCGCCAGAGGTAAAACGCTGGATCAAATGCGAAGGTTTTTATCGGATGCAAGCCATGAACTAAGAACACCGCTAGCGAGTGTGCAGGGTTATGCGGAGTTATATCGCATGGGTGCAATGAAGAAAAAGGCCGATGTCTCAGAGGCCATGGAGAGAATTGAAGCCGAAGCTAAACGCATGAGTGGATTGGTTGACAATCTGCTGACGCTTACTCGACTAGACGAGCTGAGTGAACTGCAAAAAACCGAGGCGGATGTTTTGGCAATAGCTAGATCCGCAGTCCAAGATGCGCAAGCAGCCAATTTAGATAATGACTTTGAAATATGTGATTTAGCGGGAGCGGATCTTCCAGAGGCGAAGCAACTCAGAGCCGAGGTTGATTCAAATCAGATCAAACAGGTGTTCACCAATCTTTTAGCAAATGCTGCAAGATTCAGCCCCGCAGATAAACCAGTTTCAGTTTCTTTGGGTGAAAGCGATGAGGGGCTCCTGATCAAAGTCATTGACCGGGGTGAGGGAATCCCAGAACAATTCCGTGAAAAAGTTTTTGATCGTTTTTATCGAGTTGATAATTCAAGAAACAACGAGACCGGTGGTAGCGGTCTGGGGCTTGCGATTGTGAAATCAATAGTTGAGGCGCATAACGGCAGTATTGAAATCAAGGAGACAGAGGGTGGGGGAGCCACCTTTGAGATTCTTTTGCCCATCACCCAGGATTCCTCAGTTACTAACAGCTAGGTATTCAGCACAAACAGCCGATGTGAAATAAGCAATGATTTTGGCATGCCCCAATTTTCAGTTGATAGTGAAAGAGTAATGGCTGCCAATGGCACCATCCAGGCCACCATTGGACGTCTGAAATCTGAAGTGGACACTCTCCACACCCAGCTCATTGCCTTGCAAGATTCTTGGCAGGGTCAGGCCTCCACCAGTTTTCAAGAGCTGGTAGTCAGATGGCGAACAACATCGGATTCGGTTGATGCGCAGCTGGCTGAGCTGGGTTCAGCTTTGGCTTATGCCGCCCAGCAGTATTCAGAGATTGAGCAGGCCAACCAAAGATTGTTTTTATAAAAAAACAGGGTGACCAAATTGGCCACCCTGTTTTTGTGAACTTTTTTTAGAAGCCCATGTCCTCGCCACCGTGGCCAGCTGGTGCTGGCTGCACTGGCTCTGGCTTCTCAGCAACAACAGCCTCGGTTGTCAGGAATAGCCCTGCAATGCTGGCTGCGTTCTGAAGTGCTGAGCGAGTCACCTTCACAGGATCACTGATTCCACCTTCGAGCATGTTCTCGTAGGCTCCAGTTGCAGCGTTGAGACCGTGGCCGTCTTCAAGACCCGCCACTTTCTCAGCAACAACACCTGGCTCCAGTCCTGCGTTCAAAGCAATCTGCTTCAGTGGGGATGAGATTGCTAGTTCGACAATCTTTGCACCAGTTGCCTCATCGCCATCGAGTTGCAAACTTGCGAAGGCTTTTTTGCCAGCCTGTAGCAATGCAACACCACCACCAGCAACAATTCCTTCATCTACAGCCGCCTTTGCGTTACGAACGGCATCCTCGATGCGGTGCTTACGCTCTTTCAGCTCAACCTCGGTTGCAGCACCCGCGCGGATAACCGCAACACCACCGGCAAGCTTTGCCAAGCGCTCCTGCAGCTTCTCACGGTCGTAGTCACTGTCGGTTGCTTCAATCTCGCGACGAATCTGCTCAACGCGACCAGCAATCTGATCTGCATCTCCAGCACCCTCAACAATGGTGGTCTCGTCTTTGGTGATAACCACCTTGCGAGCGCGTCCCAACATTTCAAGAGAGGTGTTTTCTAGTTTCAAACCAACCTCTTCGGCGATAACCTGTCCGCCGGTCAAAATTGCCATGTCCTGCAGCATTGCCTTGCGACGATCTCCAAATCCAGGCGCCTTCACGGCAACTGATTTGAAAATGCCACGGATTTTGTTCACAACCAAAGTTGCTAGGGCTTCACCCTCAACATCTTCAGCAATGATCAGCATTGGCTTGCCTGACTGCATTACCTTGTCAACTACTGGTAGCAAATCCTTCATGTTGGTGATCTTGCCGTTGACAATCAAAACATAAGCGTCTTCCAGGATTGCTTCCTGTCGCTCAGAGTCGGTGACCATGTAGGCAGAGATGTATCCCTTGTCAAAGCGCATACCCTCGGTTAGCTCTAGGTGAGTTCCGAAGGTGTTTGACTCCTCGACGGTAACTACTCCCTCTTTGCCGACCTTGTCAATGGCCTCGGCGATGATGTCACCAATTTCTTTGTCAGCGGCACTGATGGCGGCGGTTGAGGCAATCTGCTCACGAGTCTCGACAGGAACTGCCATCTCGATAAGTTTCTTGGTTACCTCGTCGGCTGCTTTTTCAATACCTCTGCGCAGACTCATTGGATCCGCACCGGCTGCAACGTTTCGCAAACCCTCGCGAACTAGCGCTTGGGCCAAAACAGTTGCTGTGGTGGTTCCGTCACCTGCGACATCGTCGGTTTTCTTGGCTACCTCTTTGACCAGTTCGGCACCAATTTTTTCAAATGGGTCCTCTAGGTCAATTTCCTTTGCGATTGAAACACCGTCATTGGTAATCGTGGGGGCTCCCCACTTCTTTTCCAATACGACATTTCGGCCTCTTGGGCCAAGGGTCACCTTTACGGTGTCTGCCAATTGATTGAGGCCGCGTTCTAGACCGCGACGGGCCTCCTCATCAAAGTGAATAATTTTTGCCATTTTGGCTTATCTCCCGTTGCTCTTAAAACGAATTAGTTAGCACTCCCATAACAAGAGTGCTAACTAATTTTTAGCACTCTAAGTCAAAGAGTGCAAGCTAACGAGATTATTGTTTTAAGAAAACTTATTCAACAACGCTGACATCTTGAGCCTGTGGACCCTTAGGACCATCTGTTAGCTCAAACTCAACACGCTGATTTTCTTCTAGATTTTTGAATCCGTTTGAATTGATTGCGCTGTAGTGAACAAACACATCAGCACCACCATCCTGGGCAATGAAACCAAAGCCTTTTTCTGAATTGAACCACTTAACTACTCCGGTGGCCATAACTACCTCTTCCTTACTATGTCACCCACTCTGGGTGAGACGAAACGGAAGCAATGCCGCCGAACTCGACTTTGAGTGAGTCTAGTAGCAGAATGATACAAATTGTTTAACTAAATGATTCTGTCAGCTAGTTGTTATCAACCCATTAGGGGGAACTTATGGACTATCCCGTCTCAAAGACAAACGAACAGTGGCGTGAAGAACTTGATGAGATTGAATTTCAGGTTCTAAGGCTCGCGGGAACAGAGAGGCCATTCACCGGAGAATTGCTGGATGAACACCGTGAAGGAGTATTCACCTGCCGCGGATGCGGCGAGGAGCTATTTGATTCAAACACTAAGTTTGATTCAAAATCTGGTTGGCCAAGTTTTTATGAGCCAAAAAACACAGAAAAGGTTGAATTGGTCGAGGATGTAAGTCACGGCATGGTTCGCACCGAAGTCAGGTGCGCCAAGTGTGGCGGTCACCTGGGTCATGTTTTTGACGATGCCCCGCAAACACCAACCGGGGAAAGATTCTGCATCAATAGCGTGAGTCTCAAATTCAAAGCAAGCTAACATCCTTTCTGTGCCAACAACTGAAAACCTAATCGGCTGGCTTTTGGTCTCGATTGTGATCATCATCATTCCGGGTCCAGGAGTCACCTTCGTTATTGCCAGGGCTATGACAATTGGACGAAGTGGTGCAGTGCTGACTGTTTTTGGTCACGCCGCAGGAGTTACCTTGCAGATTCTCGCCGTCGCCTTTGGCCTAGGTGCGCTTGTTGCCTCCAGCGCAATAGCATTCAATGTCATGAAATTTGTTGGAGCAGGCTTTTTGGTTTATCTAGGAATCCGAGCAATCCTCACTCGCAAGCAACCCATAGATCTCTCACTGGATGGAAACGTCAAAACTAGAAAAGTCTTAGCCGACAGCTTCGTGGTTGGCATGACAAACGCCAAGACCATTGTGTTTTTTGTTGCGACCATGCCCCAGTTTGTAAACCCAGAGTTTAGAAACGTGCCAATTCAGATGCTCTTACTCGGCGTGATATTTCTGGTTATCGGAACCTTGAGTGACTTGGTTTATGCCTTCGCAGCAGGAAGCGCAAGGGAGTGGCTGGTGAACTCCGAATCAAGAATTGCCGCAGTCAGGGCTGCGGGTGGGGTTGCGATTGCAGGAGTTGGAATCCATACAGCAGTCAGCTAAATGGCCCACTTAGGGAATAAGCTCGGTCGTCATAAATAAGGAAGAGTAATTTAGGCTCTTCCGTAAAGAGCTACACTAAGTTAGTAATCGGAGTCACGGGGGTGGCACATTGAGGCCTAGGTTTGTTTCAATGATTGCGATATCGGCTCTAGTTCTATTCGGGTGCTCGGAACCAGGGGATGTATCGACAGATGAGTCGAATGCCGAACAGACCAGTGAAACAGGAGCGGATTCAAGTTCCCGCGATAATTCCGACACAGAAGAAACTCTGGACGGCGGGGCAACAGCAGATGAAGTCCAGCCAGAATTTTCCTACGACATTCCAAATCCGTTTGAAAATTCAAATCATGGATATCTGCTTGAGGACAACCGGATACCCAGAATAGAAAACTGCGTTGAATGGGAGAATTTCTGGATGGGTTTAGGTCCTGCTGTTAGCTTCGAGGCTGCTGAAAAATCACAGATTGACGGTGTCGAGGTATCTACACAGATTTTCATCAAAAATCAGCACCTAGACTCCAATAGAGATGGGGTCCTTTGCCTGAACGAAGACGGCGGAGTCAGTGCCGATGATGAAAGCTCGCAAAATTCAAATTTTGCGACAGTTGAAGACACACCAGCTCAACAACTCCTCAGTTCATCCTCCTGTAAGCTGCCGTCCGCTGCTACTGATTCCAGGGGCGAAAGAATTAGCTTTCCCTTGTCGGATGATTACCTTCCATCAAGAGATCAGATCAACATCAGGGTTATAGCACTGGATTTCACAGATATCCAGGGAACTAAAAACGGCATGCGAACAACGTATAACCAATTTGATGAGTTCCTGAATTTCATGGACAGGTCAAGTTATGGCCGAGCGAAGATCAATATGAGCCTGCACCCAGAGAGAGTCCAGGTTCCTGTGGCTTCAGGATATTTCGGAATGCAAGAGTGGAATCAAGGTGACGGTTATCTTTACTATGTCACTGCCCTTGAGGCGGCGGACCCTTTCGTTGACTTTACTGGCGTTGATGCAGTTGTCTTCGTTCCGCCTGTAGGAGTTGTAGACATTGCATACGGTCCCGTATCAATTGCCCGTGACGGAGAGGGTCAAATGACTGACGAAGGTCGAGTCCAAGTGGGCGTAACCGGCGGGGCGGACATGTATCGATTCAACAGCGAGTGGATTTGGTTAGCGCATGAAATGGGACATGCGCTGGGCATGCCTCATATTTATCACTCTCAGGATACGGCTGCGATTTTTGATGTTATGTACTGGGGGGACATATCCCCGGACTACATTGCGTGGACCAAATGGAGGTTAGGTTGGATAGATGACTCTCAGGTTCGTTGCATAGAAACAAACAGTCGGCCAAAACTGGAGACGAGTCATAAGCTATCGCCCCTTTCTAGTGCCGACTATGAGACCAAAGCGGTCATGACGAAGTTGTCTGATTTTGAGACGTTGGTTATTGAACACAGGACGCATCAACCTTTTGACAGATTCACCGGTTGGAAAGAGGGCTTGTTTATATACAAAGTCGACACACGAAGTGAAATTGGTTACGACGGGGTAAATTCGGGAATTCAGGCAATCGAACCTCTTATCAAGGAGCAGCGCTACCGAGGTAAGTGGGTGGGCACGCTAGGGGCAGGAGAAACAGCCACTGTTGAAGGTTTACAAATTCAAGTTCTAAATTGTGGGGTGGACGACTGCCAATTCAAGGTAAGCGAATCCGGTTAGCCATTAAGGCAATCATCTTTAGAGCCGGCAAGGGGACTTGAACCCCTAACCTTCCGATTACAAGTCGGATGCGCTACCAGTTGCGCCATGCCGGCAAACCTTTGAAAGTCTAGCGGTTATTCAGCCATTGTTGACTGCACAAATGAAGCAAACCTTGCTGGGTTTACCAATTCCTCGCCACTTGCCCAGGTGTATTCCTCGCCATCGACGATCACTGCGGGTGTCCCAGAGATCTGGATTCCGCTGTCTGGTCTTGGGTTTGTCAACACCTCGTTGGTGGTCTCTTGAATCCAGTCGCCAAAGGCTTTGGATTCAACACAGGCTGTGAAATCCTCATCCACGTTTACCCCAGCTTCTTCAGCTATTCCAAGCAGGTCGCTGTTGTCTAGATTGCCGGTTCCCTCTCCTGGCTGACGTTCCATCAAGATGCCATTGACTTCGAAGTAGCTCTCTGGGCTGTAATTTGCAGTGCAGGCTGCGAAGTTTGCAGCCCTTGATGAATAATTATCAACACTAGAGCGATCTAGAAAACTAATTGGGTGGTACTCAACCGTTGCAACCCCAGTGTCAACCCATGAGCGAATCTGCTGGTTATTGGGAACATCAAATGCCTGGCAAACGGGGCACTGGTAGTCAACCCAAATCTGAATGTTGGGAATGTCCTGCTGCTCGGAGTTGGCAACTGGTTCTAGCCCCTCACCCAGACGTATTCCGTTGTCGTATTCCATGTTTGCTGGCTTCTCTCCAAGGTCTGGTCTTGCGACATCCGAACCCTGGGAGCCAAAGATGAAGGCAACCACCACACCAACTGTTCCAAGCAAAACAACAACAACACTTAGCTGAATAATCAGCTTGTTGCGCTTTTCCTTCTTTTGCTGCTGTTCACGAATTTCACGTGCTTTTTGTCTTGCGATTTCGCGCTGCTCAGAGCGGGTTGGTTTTTCGTTCATGAAGGGAATTATCTTTCTAGTTACTGAGAAAACCCTAATAGTCTACAAAGCTTATGAGATACTTTCTAAACCCAATAAAGATGTTGGGTGCTTTCACAACGGATCGTCCGGCACGTACCTGCCGGTGAAGGAGATAAAAATGGCTTCGGTCAAATTCGATAAAGCCTCCAGGGTTTATCCCGGTGGCACCACCCCCGCAGTAGATCAGCTAGAACTAGACATCAAAGACGGTGAGTTTCTAGTTTTGGTCGGACCCTCTGGTTGCGGTAAGTCCACAAGCTTGAGAATGCTTGCTGGATTAGAAGAAGTAAACGACGGTGCGATTTATATCGGCGACAGGGATGTCACCGATGTTGCACCAAAAGACCGTGACATCGCTATGGTGTTTCAAAACTATGCCCTCTACCCACACATGACCGTGGCCGAGAACATGGGGTTCGCTCTAAAGATTGCAGGCATAGCCAAAGAAGAGCGTGCTGAAAGAGTTTTAGAGGCAGCAAAGCTTTTGGACCTTGAGGATTACCTCTCCCGCAAACCAAAGGCTCTCTCTGGTGGACAGCGTCAGCGTGTTGCCATGGGTCGAGCCATTGTGCGTAAGCCGCAGGTGTTTTTGATGGACGAGCCTCTGTCCAACTTGGATGCGAAACTTCGCGTGCAGACCAGAACTCAGATTGCCTCATTGCAGAAGCGCCTTGGCGTAACAACCGTGTACGTGACTCACGACCAGGTCGAGGCAATGACCATGGGTGACCGAGTAGCAGTTTTGAAAGATGGACTTCTGCAGCAGGTTGCATCCCCAAGAGAGCTCTATGACCGCCCAGCAAACGTATTCGTTGCAGGCTTTATCGGTTCTCCCGCAATGAACCTAATGCAGCTACCAATTGTTGATGGTGGCGTTCAGTTTGGTGATGTTGTTTTGCCAGTTGGCAAAGAGGTCACTGAAAAATCAAGCGGACCAAAGGTCACCGTTGGTATCAGGCCTGAGAAGTTTGAGGTTAGCGAACACGGATTGCCCGCAACTATCGATCTGGTCGAAGAGTTGGGAAGCGATGGCTATCTCTATGGTCGTGCAGAGGTTGAGGGAGCGGATGTGAACCTAATTATTCGCACCGACCCACACGACCACCCAATGGCTGGCGACCAGATTCACCTGCGCTCGACTGCCGAAGAGGTTCACATCTTCGACACCGAGAGCGGTGAACGACTTAACTAGTCAATGACCAATCTAAAGTTCCTCTCTGCCACGGCCGAACCAGCACTGCTGGATCTGCCGTGGCAGTTGGCTTTAGAGGAATGGCCAGAGGAAAAAATAGCAGCGCTACCAAAAGGCATATCTCGGCACACGGTGCGCTTTGTAAAACTTGATGACCACGTGATTGCCATCAAAGAGACATTATTTGATTTGGCAAAGCGTGAATACGAGATGCTCAGAGACTTAGAAAAACTTGAAATCCCCTGCGTTGAACCGTTTGCGATTGTCTCCGGAAGAAAAACTGAGGATGGCGAGGAGCTACCGGCTGTATTGATCACCAGGCACTTAAAGTATTCACTCCCCTATAGGGCCATGTGGTCACAAGGAATCAAGGAGCAGACAGCCAAGAGATTGGTCGATGCGCTGGCGTTATTGCTTGTGAGGCTTCACCTGATTGGGTTTTTCTGGGGTGATGTTTCTTTATCAAACACTTTATTTAGACGTGACGCTGGATCCTTCGCTGCATATTTGGTGGATGCCGAGACTGGGCAGTTATATGAATCGAGGCTTAGTAACGGCCAGCGTGAAAACGATCTAGAAATTGCAAGGGTAAACATTGCTGGGGAGCTAATGGACTTGGTTGCAAGTGGCAAAGCCCAGGAGGTTGACCCAGTTGCAATCTCGCAGCGAATAGTTGATAAATATCATTCGCTTTGGAGGGAGCTCACCGAGGTCCAAGCATTTGCTGGTGATGAGCGCTACAAAATTGAAGAGCGTGTCAGAAGATTGAACGAGCTCGGCTTTGACATTGAAGAGATGCGAATGGAACGAGCCCCGGGGGGTTCGGAGATAAAAATCCAACCCAAGGTTGTGGATGCGGGCCATCATCAAAGAAGGCTTATAAGACTCACCGGTTTAGATGTTGAGGAAAACCAAGCCAGGAGGCTACTAAACCAGATTGATGAATTTGCTTTACATAATGACCCTGATGCAGATGAGGAAATGATGGCGCATAAATGGCTCAGCCAAGAATTCGAGCCAGTTGTGAACGCAGTTCCCCGAGAGCTAAGAACCAAAATTGAAAATGCCGAGTTATTTCACGAGGTTTTGGAACACCAGTGGCAAAAATCCAATGAACTCAAGCGAGATGTTGAATTACTGGAAGCGGTGCAGAGCTACACCGATGAGATTTTGGTCAATAGGCGCGATGAATCTGCATACTTGGGAACCACAACAGAGATGATCACCCTTCCTAATCCGGTCCCCTCTGGGGAATATGTAGTGGATGAGGAAGAAGGTGACTGGAGAGATCTGGTTTAGCGCTTTTTAGCTATCTCATATAACGCTAGCGATGCAGCAACCGATGCATTCAGAGATTCAACACTTGAACTTATTGGAATGCTAACAACCTGATCGCAGGTTTTTCTCACCAATTGACTGATGCCTTTACCCTCAGCCCCCACAACAACAACCAATGGCTGATCGGCAAGTTCCAAATCAGGAAGGCTTATCTCGCCATCACCATCCAAGCCAATTACAAATAATCCCTGCTTTTGGTATTCCTTCAACGAAGCATTCAGATTTGGCGCCATTGCAACTGGGATTCTGGCAGCGGCTCCCGCTGATGTTTTCCAAGCGGCAGGTGTCATGCCAACGCTTCTTCTGGAGGGAATCAAAATACCACTTGCTCCAAACGCTGAGGCCGAACGAATGATTGCTCCCAGGTTTCTGGGATCAGTGATTCCATCACAGGCAATCACCAAGGGCCGCTTGCCAACCAAGAGGTCATGCGGGTTTGAATAGTTGTAGGGGGGAACTTGTAACACAACCCCCTGATGCACGCTGTCCACTCCTGCAAGTCTTGATAGCTCGGGTTTTGTGAGCTCTGTAATTGGCAAAGAGCGAGCATTGGCAATGGAGATGATTTCTTTCATGCGATCATCCATCTCCAGCTGGTTGGCTATGACCAGTGACTTTGCCGGAATCTTTGCCCTGAGAGACTCTAAAACACTGTTTTTACCGCTCACGATGTCATTTGTTGATGATGACCTCTTCTGACCCTGAGATGGCCTCTGCTTGGCTTTATAAGCTTTGTGGTTGGGTCTATCCTGAGCTTTTGGAGTTGGACCTTTTCCAGATAGGCGTTTTCTTCCGTGTCCGCCTGTTCCGACAGTTGGTTTTTTCTTAGGCATCAATGCTCCATGTTGTTCCATCAGCATCGTCACTTAGAATCACGCCGATTTCTGAAAGTTTGTCTCTAATTTGATCCGCTAAATCAAAATCTTTATTTTCCCTAGCATCTGAACGCAATCGAATCTGCTCCTCAATGAGACTTCCCAGGGCAACCATCTCCGCACCGGTGCTTTCTGTCTCGAATTCGATTCCTAGTATTTCTAGCATTGCTAAAACCTCACCCAGCGATCCTGCAGCATCGCGAAGTCTTTGCTCATCCAAAGCTTGGTTACCCTCACGAACCTTTTCATGCAAGATAGCAAGTGCTGCTGGCAGGTTCAGATCATCCTCCATCGCAACATCAAATGCTTCTGGAATCAAATGCTCAATGGTGTATTGGCTGTCATCTAATTTTCTTGTTGCTCTTTCAACAAAACCCTCAATCCGCTCCAGTGCACTCTCCGCCTCATCCAGAGAACTAGATTGATAATCCAAAACCGAACGGTAGTGAGCACTGAGTAGGTAATAGCGAAGCACCATCGGTGAGTGGGAATCTAATAACTCCGCTCCGAAAACACTGTTACCTAAAGATTTACTCATCTTTGAACCCTCAACGGTTACTAAGCCGTTGTGCATCCAGAGATTTGCAAACTCGCTGCCCGCAGCTCTGGATTGGGCCAACTCGTTTTCGTGGTGTGGGAATCTCAGATCCAATCCCCCACCGTGGATATCGAAATTTTTACCCAAATACTTCTCAGCCATCGCCGAGCATTCAATATGCCAACCGGGTCTTCCTTGGCCAAATTCGCTCTCCCAGCTAGCGGATTCAGGCTCGGTGTCTTTGCTGGCTTTCCAGAGGGTGAAATCGGTGGCTGATTTTTTAAATTCTCCAGCCCCCTCACCCTCCATGTCATCAAGCTTCTGGTTTGTAAGCTCCCCGTAATCACCCCAGGAAACACTGTCAAAATAAACATCGCCGTTATTTGCCCTGTATGCGAAACCTGCATCAACCAGCTTTGAGATCATTTTTAGTATCTCTGGTATGTGACCGGTGGCCCTTGGCTCATTGCTTGGTCTTTGAATCCCCAGGGCGTCAAATTGACGCTGAAATTCCAATTCGTTTTTATAGGCCAACTCCCACCAACTGAGCTCATCGGTGTGTTTTTCCAAGACCTTGTCATCGATGTCTGTGATGTTTCGAATCAAGGTAACTTTCAAACCCTTGTGTGCTAGCCACCGGGATAGCAGGTCATAAACCAGCGCACTTCGCAAATGCCCTATGTGTGGCTCAGACTGAACCGTTGGACCGCAAACATAAATAGACACATGGCCGTCATTTATAGGCTTTAAATCCATCAGCTCATGGGCTTTAGAGTCGTATAGCTGCACGCCGCTAGCCTATCTAGCTTTTTTCAATGAGGCGGTTGCAACCGCCCCCACGCCACTGGCATCTTTCAAAAAACCCAAGCCATCGGTGGTGGTTGCCAAAATACTCACCGGTGCTCCAATTAGCTCCGTTAGCTTCGCCTGCAAATCTTTTCTAATCGGTGAAATCTTTGGTTTATCCGCAACCAGCTGGCAAGAGACGTTTACGACTGTGAAACCAGCTTTTTCTAATAACTTCATTGTTTCATTGATAAACAACTCACCACTTGCCCCCGCAAATTGTGGTTCGTCGATTCCATAAACGCTTCCAATGTCACCAAGCCTTGCAGCAGCCAGCATGGCATCAACAATCGCATGCGATAAAGCATCACCGTCGCTGTGACCCTCAAGTTTTGGATAGCCAGCAATCGCCATGGTTCCAAGCATTAGCTCTCCAGCATCTGAAAACTTATGACTGTCCACCCCCGTTCCAACAAAAACATCATTGGTCAGATCATCCTCGGTGGTTATCTTTTTGGAGCGAATATCCCCTGCGACAAAGCCAACCGCATGTCCCGCTTTTTCCATCAGCATGGCCTCGTCGGTCACCTCAACATCACTGAAACTTGCAAGCAGTTTCTTCCTGTCAAACCCCTGTGGTGTTTGCGCTGCCACCAATTGATCGCGATTTACTGTGGCGGTTATTAGTTGCCCATCGATTTGTTTGATGGTGTCGGTGACTGCGACTGCTGGGATAACAGCATCAAAAGCCTCTAAAGCCTCGGTCACTCTCTCAAAAACATCTATTGGGGTGAAACACCTTGCAGCATCGTGAATCAAAACTCTGTCTGCGTTTGTTGCCTGAATTCCATTCAATGCACTTTGTTGTCTGGTGTTTCCGCCAGCAACCAACTTTGCGGATTCAGGGATGAGTTTTAGAAACTGATCGAGATAACCCTCCGGGGCAACAACCACAAGCTCAGTCTCTGGAAGATTGTCCAGGCAATGTTCCAAAATTGTTTTTCCATCAATTTGAACCAAGGCCTTGGGGATTCCCCTGCCTAGTCTCTCGCCGCGACCAGCAGCCACGACGATAATTGCGAGGCTCATAATTAGCCCGCGAGGACTTTGTCTAGCTCCGCGCCAGCCTTTTCCTCATCGGTTTTGCGAGCAAGTGCCAACTCAGAAATCAAAATCTGTCTTGCCTTTGCAAGCATTCTTTTCTCACCTGCAGAGAGCCCGCGATCCTGGTCTCTTCGCCAAAGGTCTCTAACAACCTCGCTGACCTTCACCACATCTCCGCTAGCCAATTTTTCCAAGTTTGCCTTATACCTTCTTGACCAGTTGGTTGGCTCTTCAACAAACTCTGCCTGCAAAACATCGAAGACCTCTTTGACACCTTTTTTGTCGATGACGTCTCTGACGCCAACCTTCTCAACGTTTTCTTTTGGCACCTGAATCTCAAGTTCTGACTGGGTGACCATCAGGGTCAAATACTCTTTGGTTTCGCCGCGCACGGTTTTCTTGGCAATCTTGGTGATTTTCGCCGCGCCGTGGTGGGGATAAACTACTGTCTCGCCTACTTCAAAACGCATATTATTCTCTCAACTCCAAAGTGTCAGTCTACCACAGTGGGTCAAGCGCTTCTGGGCTAGACTGGTAGCAGTAATTTCACTGGAGGATATTTTGCGCCGAGTTCTGTCTGCCCTTGCCGTCTCGACACTAGTTGTAACAATCACCACCGGTTGCCAGTTCATGCAACCTGTGCGTTCTTTGGACCCTTATGCTCCATCGGATGGTTTTCAAACCGACATCGAGGAACTAAAAGCGAGAAACTTCATGCTGCTTGAGCTTGATAACGAAGCAGCGCTAATTGGAAGCTTTGTAAACAGCGGGGATGTGGATTTGGATGTGACGGTGCAGATAATCAGCGGGGATAACCGCTCAGACACCTTTGTTGAGGTTCCAGCTGGAGGAAAAACAGACATGGGTTATAACGGAAACCCTCCCAAGCGAGTTGATCTGCCAGATGAAATCATCGCCGGTCAGCTCTACCCAATTTTTATCCAAGTAGAACAAGACACCCCAAGAGAACTTTTGGTGCCAGTCATGGATGGATCTCTTGAGGAGTATCAGCAGATGATTGACCTTTTGAACTAAGCCTCGAATTTATACCCAAGACCTCTGACTGTCAGCAGATGCCTTGGCCTTGCGGGGTCATCTTCGATTTTTGAGCGAATTCTTTTCACGTGCACATCAAGTGTTTTTGTGTCACCGTAGTAATTGCTCCCCCAAACGCGGTCGATGATTTGACCTCTGGTCAAAACCCTGTTCACGTTTTCCATTAATAGCTCCAATAGTTCAAATTCCTTGAGTGGCATTTGAACTTTCTCGCCGTGCACGCTGACTATGTGCTGCTCAACATCCATCTCCACCGAACCTGCCTTTAGAATTCCCTCCTGCTGTTCGATTGGGTCAGCTTTGCGTCTCAAAACCGCTTTCATCCTCGCCAACAGTTCCCTGGTTGAGTAGGGCTTAGTGACATAGTCATCTGCGCCGATTTCAAGCCCAACAACCTTGTCAATCTCGGTGTCTTTGGCGGTGAGCATGATGATTGGAACATTTGATGTGTTTCTGACCTCGCGGCAAACCTCATTACCACTGAGGCCTGGAAGCATCAGATCCAAAAGGATCATGTCTGCTCCATGCTCATCAAACACGGAAAGTGCGGTGTTGCCATCCTCTGCCTCCACCACGTCATACCCCTCTTTTTGCAGTAGGTAGACCAAAGGCTCACGTAGGTTCGCCTCATCCTCCACAACCAGAATCTTGGTCATGCGTCTGCTCCGATCTGTTTATCGATTGTTGGAATCCGCAGAGTGAAAGTTGACCCAACACCCAAACGGCTGAATAGCTTCACCTCACCGTTATGGTTTTGAGCAGCGTGTTTGACGATGCTCAACCCCAATCCGGTGCCCCCGGTCTCACGAGACCTAGATGGATCCACTCGATAAAACCTCTCAAATATCCGCTCTTGCTCATCCTCGGATATCCCCCTGCCACTATCGGCAACGCTTATTTCCGCTAAATCCCCAGCACGCTTGATGCCAACACCCACCTGCGCGCCGTTATCTGAATAGATAATGGCGTTTTCAATCAGATTTCTCAAAGCTGCGGTGAGCATGTCGTAATCACCTTTGACGTGAATGCTTTCGTTGGTGTCAGCCACTACCTTGATTCCCTGCTGCTCAGCAAGCGTTTGGTTTCGCTCAACCGCATCGGTGACAACCTGTC
>CBFHZN010000004.1:3921-108430 GCA_965660355.1 Microbacteriaceae bacterium | reverse complement strand
CTCTGGCTCTGGCTCTGGTTCTGGTTCTGGTTCTGGCTCTGGTTCTGGCTCTGGTTCTGGTTCTGGTTCTGGTTCTGGTTCAATCAGAACTTCACCGGTGACTTTTTCAATAGCCCTGAGAGCCTCTGTTGAACCATCCTCGAGCAATGCTTCACGCCATTTTTGAAAGTTTTGATCGTCCTCTAGCCGAAGAACTTCCTGCTCCTGCAGGATTTTCATGGCATTTTCGATGCCTGACTCGTCAGCGGACATGCCCGAAATGAGCTCGCTTAACTCCGCTTCATCCATGGCTTTCTTAGCCGGGGGGTCGAAGGAGTAGTTGGTCATACTCACTCTCTTTACAATGCGTGGGCCCTACCGGGCTCGAACCGATGACATCCACGGTGTAAACGTGGCGCTCTACCAACTGAGCTAAAGGCCCACCCGAGATACTACCAACAAAACTGCCAAACTAGGCAACCAGTTCCAAAGCTTTCTTGTAATCCGCTAGTGGTCGCATCTCTCCGGGGCTTGTTACAAACTTGGCAATAACGACTCCGTCGGCACCAATTACATAGGTTGCACGAGTTCCGTGACCTTTTTCCTCAAGCCAGGCATCGTAAAGTTTGGTAACTGCACCGTGTGGCTTGAAATCAGCAAGTAAATCGAACTGATACCCCTTGGCCTCGCTAAAGGCGGCCTGGGTGAATTTGCTGTCAACGCTCACGCCCAGTAATACCGCATCCGAATCTTCAAATATTTGAAATTCATCTCGCAGTTCACACAGTTCATCGGTGCAGGTTGGAGAAAAACTAAGAGGATAAAAAGCCAGCACCACAGGCTTTCCTTGCAGGGACTGCAGTTCAACATCTTCCCCGTGCTGGTTTGGCAGGGTGAAATTTGGTGCTTGGTCGCCGATCTGGATTGTCATTTTGAAACCTTTCTTCGTAATTGGCAGTCTAGGCGGAGTAACGGGTAGTCTTTCTACGAAATTACTCCACAAGAGATTGAAAGCCGAGGGGCTATGTCGTTCAACAACCAGGACGCCTTTGCTGTTCCAAATCCTGACAAGGATCCAAGCGAGACCACCGAGTGGCTAGAGTCACTCGACTCGCTCAGTGAACAAAAAGGGAGAGGCCGTGCCAGAGAAATCATGCAGCACCTGCTCAGGCGCTCACATGAATTGCAACTAAATGTTCCGTTGGTGCCGACCACCGATTACATAAACACGATTTCTCCTGAAGATGAACCTGACTTCCCTGGCGATGAGCAAATTGAGCGCACTTACCGCGCTTGGATGCGTTGGAACTCAGCAGTGTTGGTGCACAGGGCGCAGCGCCCAGACATCTCAGTTGGTGGCCACATCTCAACCTTTGCCTCATCAGCGTCGCTTTATGAAGTTGGCTTTAACCACTTTTTCCGCGGTCAAGACCATCCATCTGGGGGCGATAACATTTTCGTGCAGGGACACGCCTCCCCTGGCCCCTACGCAAGAGCATTTTTAGAAGGCAGGCTCTCAGCAGACAGACTGGATGGTTTCCGTCAGGAGAAATCCCACGTCGGCGGTGGACTCCCTTCATATCCCCACCCGAGATTGCTACCTGATTTCTGGCAGTTCCCAACGGTATCCATGGGCTTGGGCCCGATAAACGCCATCTATCAGGCGCAATTCAATCGTTATTTAGAAAACAGAGGTTTCAAAGATCCTTCAGATCAGCAAGTCTGGGCTTTTTTGGGTGATGGCGAGATGGATGAGGTTGAATCCCGAGGTGCCTTGCAAATTGCCGCCAATGAAGGCTTAGACAATCTCAACTTTGTGATTAACGCCAACCTGCAAAGACTTGACGGACCGGTTCGTGGAAACGGCAAAATCATTCAAGAGCTTGAAAGCTTCTTCAGAGGCGCTGGCTGGAATGTCATCAAGGTCATCTGGGGTCGCGAGTGGGATGATCTTTTGGCTAAAGATCACGATGGCGCACTTGTTGATTTGATGAACAAAACCCCCGACGGCGATTACCAGACCTATAAAGCCGAGAGTGGTGGTTTCATCCGTGAAAACTTCTTTGGCCGCGACCACCGAACCAGATCTTTGGTGGATGATCTAAGCGATGACCAGATTTGGGGTCTGAAGCGTGGTGGTCACGACTACAAAAAGATTTATGCCGCCTACAAAGCGGCAACTGAGCACAAAAACCAGCCCACTGTAATCATCGTGAAAACGGTCAAGGGTTATGGCCTGGGTAAAAGTTTTGAGGCTAGAAACGCAACTCACCAAATGAAAAAACTCACTTTGGAAAACCTCAAAGACTTCAGAGACGAAATGCGCGTCCCGATCACTGATGCTCAATTGGAGGCTGATCCATATTTGCCCCCCTATTACAACCCAGGTAGCGACAGTGAAGAAATCCAATACATGCTTGAAAAACGTCGCGAATTGGGAGGGTTCCTGCCCGAAAGGCGAAGCAAGTATGTCCAGTTTGAACTTCCAGAGGACAAGGCCTACGAGACGCCAAGAAAAGGCAGTGGTAACCAAGAGGTGGCAACCACAATGGCCTTTGTCAGGATGCTGAAGGACCTCCTAAAAACAAGTGGCATGGGTCAAAGAATCGTGCCTATTATCCCCGATGAGGCCCGAACCTTCGGTATGGATGCCTTTTTCCCAACTGCCAAGATCTATAACCCCTTTGGTCAAAAATACCTATCGGTTGATAGGGAATTACTGCTTAGTTATAAAGAATCTGAAAGCGGACAGATACTGCACCCAGGGATCAACGAGGCTGGATCGGTGGCAGCTTTCACTGCAGTTGGAACCAGTTACTCAACTCACGGCCAGCCGATGATTCCGATTTATGTGTTTTATTCGATGTTTGGTTTCCAAAGAACCGCTGATGCTTTATGGGCGGCTGGGGACCAGATGACCAGGGGTTTCCTAATCGGTGCCACGGCCGGAAGGACAACCCTTACAGGAGAAGGATTACAGCACGCAGACGGACATTCGCTAGTTTTAGCCAGCACAAACCCAGCGGTGGTCAGCTATGACCCAGCATTTGGCTATGAGATTTCACACATAGTGAAATCAGGCATTGAGCGGATGTATGGAGGGCAGCACGAGGATCCCAATGTCATGTATTACCTGACTGTTTATAACGAGCCAATGGTTCAACCCGCTCAGCCAGAAAATGTTGACATCGAGGGCATCGTCAAAGGAATTCACAAAATTAGCGAAGGTGGCCAAAAAGGCATCAAGGCTCAGGTTATGGCCAGTGGTGTGAGTGTTCCTTGGGCTCTAGAGGCGCAAGAAATCCTCTCTTCCTATGGAGTGAGTGCAGATATCTGGTCTGTGACCAGTTGGGGCGAATTGCGAAAAGATGGACTGGCCGCCGATGAGCACAATTTCCTCCATCCGGATCAAGCCTTGAAGACTGCTTATGTGACTGAAAAACTCTCATCATCTGAAGGGCCCTTTGTGGGAGTGAGCGACTTCATGCACGCCTTGCCCGACATGATTAGGCAGTGGGTACCTGGGGATTATGCAACCCTCGGCGCTGAAGGCTTTGGTTTCAGTGACACCCGCCCAGCAGCCAGGCGCTATTTCAAAATAGATGGACCATCGATTGCCGCTAAGGTGCTGCAGCAATTAGAGAAACAGGGCAAAATCCAAAAAGGCGTATCGTTAGAGCTGATGCGAGAGTTCAAGCTTGACGATGTCAGAGCCGGAACAAGTGGAAGTGCTGGTGGCGACGCCTAACCCGCAATTCAGACCAGAGGCGCTAGCCGCCTCTATTGAAAAACGCTTGGCAGAGGAACTTCCATGGTTTTTGGAGATGCCAAAAACTCGTCAGCAGTCGGTGATGAGTGTTGTGAAAAACGGACTTACCTATTTCAAACAACTATTAGAAGATAAAGCAGATTCGACACTTTTAGCATCACAAGCCTTCGAGACCGCTCCGAAAGAGCTTCTAAGGTCGGTTTCACTGCAAGAAACACTAGAAATCACTCGGGTGATTGCAAACTCACTTGAAAGCGCACTGGGTAAGGATTATCAGCAATTAATAGATACTTTCGCCAAACAAACCGCATTCGCCGCTGCTGATATTTATGCAAGGGCCAGCAGATCACGCTCAATTTGGGATGATCGATTGGAAGCTTTGATTATTGATGCGGTTATCAGTGGTGAAAGTGATGCCGAGGTTGCCAGTCGAGCCAGTGCTTTGGGTTGGCGAGGTCACGGTGCGATCGCTGTCATGGTTGGAATCATTCAGGGAGAGGTTGATTTTGATCAATACAGAAAATTGGCAAGGCTGAAATCAGCAGATGTGCTTATTGGCAGGCAGGGCAACCACCTGATTTTGATTGCTGGTTTTCGCGATTCTGAAATGGCCACCGGGGGAAACCTTTTTGACTTGGCTGGGGACTTCGCTACTCTTTCGAAACCCGGACCAGTTGTTATGGGGCCCCGGGTTGAGAGCATAAACCTCGCCAGAAGAAGCTCCCGTGCGGCTTTCGGAGCTATGAAGGTCGTTAGACATCAAAAACATGGGCGCAAAGCAGTTCGCAGTCGAGAGTATTTGGCAGAGAGGGCGGTAATTGGTGAGGCAGAGGCTCAAAGGGCACTCATTCGAGAGGTGTATCAAAAACTCCAGACAGACAACCTGCAACTACTTGAAACCCTAGAAATGTTTTTTGAAAACAACGGATCCATCGAGAAAACCGCAAACGAGTTATTCATTCACCCAAACACGGTGAGATACAGGTTATCCAGCATTGAAAAAGAACTTGGTTTGGACCCTTTGGAATCCAAGGGTCAATTCACTCTTCGGATTGCTCTATCGCTCGGCCGTGTCCAAACCCAACCAAGGACACAGGGTCTATCCTGATGGCCATGAAATATTTGGTATTTCCAGGACAAGGGAGTCAAAAACCAGGATTTTTAGAGCCCTGGGTTATCAATGATGCTTTTAGATCGATTGTTGAAAGCCACTCCGAGACGATTGGCATGGACCTGATTCACATGGGAACTAAAGCCAGTCAAGAAGAAATTGCGCAAACCTCAGTTACTCAACCCCTGATTGTTTCAGCCAGCATCGCGAGTGCCAGAACTGTATTCAACGAGAAACAAATTGCAAGTTTTGATGCAATGGCTGGTCACAGTGTTGGTGAATTTGCAGTTGCTGCCCTAGCGGGGATAATCACCGATGAGCAGGCGATGAAACTTGTCAGCTTAAGAGCAAATGCCATGCAAAAAGCGGCGGATGAAAACCTCACCGGCATGGCCGCAGCTATCGGAAGCGACCTGGGCGAACTCAAATCAAAACTTGGAAATCTGGACATCGCCAATTACAACGGGGCCAATCAGTATGTGATTGCAGGCGCCAAAGCAGAAATAGACAAAATCAAAGATGACCCACCAGCAGGGTTCAGAATCATTCCCTTAGCTGTAACTGGGGCATTCCACACTGAATATATGGAGCCAGCGAGGCAAGCACTAGCCACTCACTTTGATGAGCTTGATGCAAAAGACCCAAACCTGACGGTGCTTTCAAATAGAGATGGTCAAGGAGTGTCCTCTGGAAAGGAATTCATTCAGTCCCTCCTGAAGCAGGTTAGCTCACCCGTGCGGTGGGACAAATGCATGGAAACCATCAATGGAGCAAAACTAGTAGTGGAAGCTGCACCAAGTGGAGTGCTCAGCAATTTACTGAAAAAGAGCATAGACGATGCACAAATATATTCATTGAAAACAGCAGATGACTCTATAGACTTGGGCCTCTATGACTGAGTTACAGGTTTCAGAGACCAGAAGATATTCCAAGATATATTCCTTGGGAGCCTCTAGAGGCAAGCGTTCAGTTACAAACGACGAAATCGCTGGCCCAATAGATTCCAGCGACGAGTGGATCAGACAGCGCACCGGTGTGATTACCAGAGTGAGAGCTGATGAATCTCAAAGCCTTGAAAGCATGTCTGTTGAGGCTGGCTCAGAGGCCATCAAAAAAGCTGGTATTAAGCCTGAACAGATTGATCTGGTGATTGTCTCTACGATCTCATTTCCTTATGCCACACCCTCCGCTGCAACACTGATTGCTGCAGAACTTGGAATACCCGACTCGGCTGCCTATGACATCAGCGCAGCCTGCGCTGGCTACTGCTACGCGGTAGCTCAGGCTGATGCGATGATTAGATCCGGCATAGCTGAATACGCATTGGTTATAGGTGCTGAAAAACTTTCTGATTTCATTGACCCAACTGACAGAACCATTAGCTTTCTTCTTGGAGACGGAGCAGGAGCGGCAGTTTTAGGCCCAAGTGAGACAGCAGGTGTCGGACAAAGTGTTTGGGGTAGCGATGGCACCAAATGGGACAAAGTGGGAATGACCAACTCCATTTTGGATTTCAAAAACGGCGGCTCCTGGCCGACCTTGGTGCAAGAAGGTAGGACTGTTTTTCGCTGGGCAGTTTGGGAAATGGTTAAAGCCGCCCAAGAAGCACTTGATGCTGCGGGAGTGAGCGCAAACGAGCTTTCCGCACTGGTAACTCATCAAGCAAACATGAGAATCATTGATGAGTTTGCGAAACAATTAGATCTTCCAGAAACTGTTGTAATTGCCAAAGACATTGAGACAACCGGTAACACCTCGGCAGCCTCAATTCCCCTTGCAATGCATCGACTTTTGGAGGAGAAGCAGGTTGAATCTGGAGGCTTAGCCCTGCAGATTGGTTTTGGGGCCGGGCTTGCCTACGCGGCCCAAGTAGTAGTGCTCCCCTAAAATAAATCGAACAAACTCAAAGGAGAAAAAATGGCTCACACAGAAACTGAAGTTCTAGCTGGATTGGCAGAACTAGTAAATGAAGAAACAGGAATTGCTGCAGATCTAGTTCAGCCGGAGAAGTCATTTACTGATGATTTGGACATTGACTCGATCTCAATGATGACCATCGTGGTAAACGCCGAGGACAAATTCGACGTGAAGATTCCAGATGAGGAAGTCACCAACCTGGTCACCGTGAAAGACGCGGTGGATTTCATTATTGGAGCGCAAGGATAATTTGCGAAGAGTAGTTGTCACCGGAATAGGAGCCACCACCCCTTTGGGTGGAACTGCTTCTGAAAGTTGGGATGCCCTCTTGGCGGGAGAGTCTGGCATCAACAGTCTGAATCAAGAGTGGGTCGAGCGATACCAACTACCTGTGACCTTTGCTGGTTCTGCAAAGACCCCCGCTTCAGAGGTGCTAACTCCGCAAGAAGCTAAACGCTTAGACCCATCCAGTCAGTTTGCACTAATCAGTGCCAGAGAAGCTTTCGCGGATGCCGGTGAACCAGAGTTTGACCCAATCAGGATGAGCGTTGATTTTGCAACCGGCATCGGAGGAGTTTGGACTCTTCTCGATGCCTTTGACACACTCAAAGAGCGGGGCCCCAGAAGAGTAATGCCAATGACGGTCCCAATGCTTATGCCTAATGGCCCCGCAGCCGCAGTTGGAATGCATTTTGGAGCCAAGGCTGGAGTGCACACAGCAGTTAGTGCATGTGCAAGTGGAAATGAATCTATTGCCAATGCATTCCACAGAGTCAAATCGGGCGCCGTGGATATCGCCATTGCTGGAGGAGCGGAAGCAGCTATTCACCCCCTTCCAATCGCCTCCTTCGCGGCCATGCAAGCACTGAGCAAAAGAAACGATGACCCATCAATTGCTTCCAGACCATACGATGTGGACCGAGATGGCTTTGTCATGGGAGAGGGTGCAGCGGCACTCGTTCTAGAGGATTATGAAAGTGCTGTTTCCCGAGGGGCCAAGATTTATGGAGAAATAGTGGGTGCCAGTGTCACAAGTGATGCCTATCACATCACAGCACCCGATCCCACCGGAGAGGGTGCATCAAGGGCAATTCTAGAAGCTTTGGCAGAGGCAGAGGTCGCCACAACTGACGTGCAGCACGTCAACGCTCATGCAACATCGACACCAGTGGGTGACATTGCCGAGTACACAGCCTTGGAGAAAGTTTTTGGCAAGCACACAGAAAACCTGGTTGTGAGCGCCACTAAGGCATCCACGGGCCACCTATTGGGAGGAGCTGGCGCTATCGAGGCTGTATTTACTCTCATGGCGCAAAATACCTCAACAGCTCCAGGGACAATCAACCTAGACAATCAAGATCCAGAAATTCCACTGAATGTCCCAAAGACCCCAGCAACCTTAGATAAAGAAAAAATAGCCATAAGCAATAGCTTTGGCTTTGGTGGACATAACGCCGTTTTGGTTTTCCGCTAGCCAACTTTGGGAATTAGTGCGATTCCCTCGGTATCGATTTTCAAGTCATCCAATCGATCTTGATGTGCAAACCCCATCAACTCTCGATAGAGGCTTGCGTGCTGTGAAGGCTTTTCGCTCAATTTGTTTGAGAATAACTCAAGTTCGTTTTCAGGAATCAGCGCTCTACCGATTTCATCGATGAGTTGTCTTTTCATCCCCAATCCAGGAACACAGAGATACCTCTCCCCCATGCCATTTTCCTGCAATGACTCTAATTCGAAATGAATATCCCCGATTTTGAACAACCTGGAGGCTAATTCAGATATCTCTTGTTTGGAATCTATCGCAACACTCGCTTGGAACTGCCCCTGAAGCACCGGTTGAACTTTCCACTGGTTTTTGCGGACGAGATCTGAGAGTTGTGAAAGGCGTTTTGATGGCACGCCAAGCAAGCGCAGTTCAACTGCCATATTCACCTCCTAAGGTACGTCTTCCCCTACGACCTTTTGAGGTGTTTTCAGCCTAACCCGCCTTTTAGCCTGCGGTCAAAGTTTTTTTCTCTGAGATTCTTGGCTAACCAACTCTTCCAAATCCGTTAATTTCCTCATTCCGTAAACAGACCTAGAGATTCTGGGGTTAGAGACCAATCTTTCCTGGTGTGTGTAAATGAAATTCCAATATCCAGCATTCACGGGGCAGGCATCTTCGCCAACCCGCTTTTTCGGGTCGAAGCGGCATCCGCTGCAGTAATTGGTCATTTTGTTTATGTATGAACCACCTGCGGCGTAAGGCTTAGTGGACATCATTCCGCCATCTGCATAAAGACTCATGCCAATGCTGTTCACGGGCATAACCCAGGGAGTTCCATCCACGAAGTTGTCAACCAACCAGTCATTGACCTGTTTGGGGTTGTAGCCGCGCTGCATTGCGATATTGCCCAAAATCATCAGTCTTGGTATGTGGTGAACCCAGCCCCTTTCAGAAACGTCTTTGAGTGTTGAACTCAAACAGTTGGATTCGATCTGCTCGCTTGCAAGCTCAAACCAACTGGATGGAAGCGCTTGATTGGCGGAGAGTTCGTTTTTGTTCACGTAGTCCTCACCGAAATGCCAATAAAGATGCCAAACATAATCTCTCCAGCCAATTACTTGACGGATGAATCCTTCAACGCTTGAAAGCCTCGCTTTGCCTTTTTGGTAGGCGTCTTCGGCTGCCTTTGCAACCTCTAGCGGGTCCAATAAACCCATGTTCATCGGAGCACTCAAAAGGCTGTGACTCATAGCCCAGTCATCTTTCAAAACGGCATCCTCGTAAGGCCCAAAAAGGTCCAGCCTGTTATTCACGAAATGCTCTAAGGCGGCTAGCGCCTCTTCCCTGCTTGCAGGAAAAAGCCTTGGGCCATCAAGACCAGAAAACTGAACGCCAGATTGTTCTAACTTGTCTAAATCTTTTCGAACCTGACGGTCGATGTCATCTTCCTGCGGATACCAGGGCTCGGAAACACCAAGTGTTTGCTGCTTCGGGGGTGGCAGCCGATTATCATGGTCAAAATTCCACTGATCTCCCTCTGGCGACCCTTCAGACATTAGTAGCCCAGTTCGAGCCCGTTGCTTTCGATAGAAATCTTCCAGCAATAATCGCTTACCTTGCTTGCCTTCAACATATTCAGAGAACTCTTGCTCGGTTGCAATAAACCCCC
The DNA here is from genome assembly GCA_965660355.1 of Microbacteriaceae bacterium. Classification (GTDB taxonomy): domain Bacteria; phylum Actinomycetota; class Actinomycetes; order Actinomycetales; family Microbacteriaceae; genus CAJXVY01. The sequence goes on along the minus strand of CBFHZN010000004.1, from coordinate 98,499 downwards.
TACTTGGATGGATTTCCAAACCAAGCTCGTTGACCAACTTTCTTTGGTTGTAGCTTGTTGGGTTGATAACCGAAGTTACTTTTGTTCCAGATTCGCGATAAGAGTCAAGCGAAATCAACTCCACCTCTGGGTCCAAGCCGCGGTGCCTGATTGCCGAGAGAATCAAGTGTGCTTTTTGACGATGATATTTGCGCTTAGAAAACTGGCTCAAAACCTCGGGAAGCAAAAGTTTTTCAGATTGCTGGAAATGCGGGCCGAGCTGATCGGCGAAGAGTAACTGCAAGGCGATGCACCTTTCTGGCTATAACATTAGAACCAATATGAGTAAGCTTTATTTCCGCCACGGCGCAATGAACTCTGGCAAATCCACAGCCTTATTGCAGGCAGCACACAACTACGAAGAGCGCCAACAGCATGTTTTGCTAGCAAAACCTGCTGTTGATAAAAAAGGCGATCGTGAGATAGTCAGTCGACTGGGGGTCTCTCGATCAGTCGATATGTTGCTAACTCCTGAAATGAACCTGCGGGAACACTTCTGGGAGATCGCTAATCAAAAAAAATCAGCGGGTGAACCCATTGCCTGTTTATTGGTTGATGAATCACAATTTCTAACCGAAGAGCAGGTCAACCAGGCTTTAGAACTTGCGGTGTTGGACAACATCCCGGTGTTGGCTTATGGAATCAGAACTGATTTCCAAACCAAGAGCTTTCCAGGAAGCAAAAGGCTTTTAGAGATAGCTCACAGCCTAGAAGAGTTGAAAACCATTTGCAGGTGCGGCAGAAAAGCCATGTTCAACGGCAGATTATTCGATGGAAGCTTTGTCTTTGACGGAGAGCAGGTTGCAATAGATGGTGTGGAAGTAACATATGAATCTTTATGTGCAGATTGTTACTTTCAAGAAAAAGCAAAGGCCTAAAGCCAAGTAGTGTTTTTCTCGGAGGAAAAATATATGAGCACAGATTTCTTGGACAGACTGAAACAAGACCAACCGCTAGTTTTGGCCGGCGGCTACCTATTTGAAGTTGAGAGGCGTGGGTATCTAACCGCAGGAGAATTTGTTCCAAAAGTCGCACTCGATCACCCAGAGGTGCTTAAGCAGGTGGCAACTGATTTCGTTCGTGCCGGCAGCGACATTGCTCTTGCTTTCACCTATAACGGTCACCGGGAAAAGATGCGCATCATCGGTGAGGAACACCTTTTGGAACCCCTAAACCGTGAGGCTTTGAGAATTGCCAAAGAAGTCGCCAAGCAGCAAACAGAGGCGCTTGGAAGAAAAATCTTTGTCGCAGGAAACATTTCAAACTCCAATATCTTTGACCCCGAGGACCCCTCCAGCAAAGACCGGGTTCGCTCGATGTACAGAGAAATGGTCACCTGGGCCAAAGAAGAGGGCGCTGATCTAATTGTTGCTGAGACGATGTATTACTACGAAGAAGCAAAAATAGCTCTTGAAGAAATTCAAGCTGTGGGGCTTCCGTCAATTGTGAATGTTGCGGTATTTGCCACAGGAGAGCTAAGGGATGGTGTTTCCCCGCAGGATGCTTGCAAGATGCTTGCGGATGCGGGTGCAGATGTCGTCGGCACCAACTGTTTCCAGGGTCCAAACACAATCAGACCAATCCTTGATGAAATTTCAAAGGCCGTTGGTGATCACCCAATCTGTGGAATGCCAGGAACCTACAGAACAACGGATGAACACACCACATTTTTCAATCTGCCTGATGAAGGCAATACGGCCAAGCTTCCCAGCGAGAGAACATTCCCTGACGCCTTGGAGAGTCAAAACTCTAATAGATACGAAACTGCTGAGTTTGGCGAATACGCAGCATCCTTGGGTGCCAAGGTCATTGGTCTTTGTTGCGGGGCGAGTGTTATTCACCACCGCGAATTAAGCGAAAGAGTTGGTAAGCAAACCTATCTGAGCAAATACAGCCCTGATATCAGCAAGCACTTCATGTATGGAAGTGATTCTTCACTTCCCAAACATGTCACTGGATACGGCGGCCAGGCTTAGCCTGCTTCCAACCTAGGGGCTGAGAGAAAGAAATATGAAGGCGCCGAAAATAACCAGGTGCAATCCACCCTGGAAAAGCGTCACCCGGTGCGATGCGACCGTGACCGCACTGACAATAAGAGTGAGCAGCAACAGGACAATATCCGTTGTTTTCAGTCCAAACTCCAAGTCATAGCCAATCAACAGCGAAACCACCGCGAGTGTTGGAATTGTGAGTCCAATGCTTGCCAATGCTGACCCATATCCGATGTTGAAACTTGACTGCAATTGACCTCTTCGGGCGTATCTGAATGCAGACGCAGCCTCCGGAAGCAAAATTACAAGTGCAATTGCTACTGCGACAAAAGTTAGCGGGAGACCAGCGTCGACAACTGCTGTTTCCACCGAAGGAGAAAGTAGCTGTGAGAGCGCAACAATTATCACCAAAGACAACACGAGCAGAATCAGGCTCGTCAAGAATGTAGCTCTTGACGGTTTTTCCTTCAGAGGTTTTTGGGTTGGGGCGTCTGGATCCTCGAAGTGTTCTTTATTTCGAAGCGTTAGCACCCATATGAACAGGCTGTAGACAGCAAGCGCAGAAATTGCAACGAAGACCAACTGAGGATCGGTGAAGGTTGGGCCGACACTACCGGTTGTAAATGTGGGCAAAACAAGGGCTAGGGTCGAGACAACAGCAATCGCCCCCAAAGCCGCCCCACTACCCTCTGAATTGAAAGAAGAGGTTGGGGATCGCAGTGTCGCGGCAACGACTGAAATGCCGATGATTCCATTTGTGGTAATCATCACAGCAGCGAAAACAGTGTCTCTCCCGAGACCAGCCGCAGATTCGCCAGAAGCAAGCAATATGCCAACGATTAAAGTGACTTCAATTATTGTTACCGCTAGAGCCAAAATAATTGCTCCTGGGACTCGACCAACAAAAGCGGCAATGGTGTCTACGTGTCCGACAGCAGATGCAACCCCGCCCAAAAGCACAATCGAAACAACAACTACTTCGACAAGGCTGAGCTCGGAACCCCAGAAAAAAATGAGAATTACGACCGCCAAAACTGGTCCGAGCACTTGCAAGGCTCTCCCAATTAGCTGAAAGATCATGTCTCAGTCTAACCGTCAAGGGTTTTTTGATTGCAAAAGCCAGTGGGACGTGCGGGACTTGAACCCGTGACCGACGGATTATGAGTCCGGCAATCAAACCGTGTTAGCGAATACCACTTACGTCGTAATTAGAAACAAAGTCCCAAACAAGTTCAGTCGCATTTGAGCCATCAACACCTTGGTTGAACCAAACGTGTTGACCCTCTAGGTATTTATAGTGTTCTACCACCACACCGTTGTTTCCCTGATCATAAACATATCGTTCAATTGTCATATCCCCATCGGTAAAAGTATCGATCTCTGGTGAGGTGTTTGTCTCATTGTGTTCTACCCAAAAATCAACGCCTTCCTGCGCTGATAGCTGCCCAAAACCCCCCTCGTAAGGGATTACCCGGTCATCGGTTCCGTGAAGCATGATTACTCCGATGGGAGATTCTGGTGAACAAGTTTCACCGTTGTCCAGTAGTTGACCTGAAACAACTGCAACAGCTGCTACCAGGTCTTTTTCATAGCAAGCCAAGGCGTAGGCCATCATTCCGCCGTTGGAGAAGCCAGATGCATATATCCTTTCGCGATTTATTGGGTAGTCACTCTCGATCTGTGAGATGAGTTCCCTGACAAAACCTAAGTCGTCCACGGCTGTCTTGTTCTCGGGAGAGTTAGGTAAAGCGTTCCAATGTGGAAACCTTCCCAGAAGAGTACCTTGAGGATAGGCCAAAAGGAAGCCGTCCCGATCGGCTAATGACCTCATGTCCGCCTGCTTCAGTTGGCTTTGTGAGTCCAGTCCGAAACCGTGAAAACTGAGCATCAGCGGAGCTCCCACGGATGGGTTGTATGAATCCGGGACATAGAGCAATGAATCTCTGGTTTCACCACCATGTACAAAACCCACATCAATGAGACCCCGAATCACTTCGGTCTCTGTGATGGGGCTAGTTACTGACGGCTCTGACTCCTCATCCAAAGGGGGCTGGTTAGAGGGCTCAGGCTGATCGTCAATTTCTTTAGTTTGCTCTTCAGCTATTTGCTCAGGTTCATCTCTAGGTTCAACCATCGGTTTAGGTGGAGCTTGCAATTGAGAGCCTGCTTCCTCGGGAACCATTTGTGGCTCCGAAGCCTGCGCACAGCCAACCAGAAGCAGTGTTGAAAAAACTATCGATAGGGAGCGCATGAAAGATGAAACCTTAGCCTCTGAATTTGAATTCCCCTTTGCAACTCTGCATACATCTGCATGAAAGACCAGAAGGCAAACGGAAACTTACCGCCATCGCTTTAGAAATCCGCAACCGAAGTGTTCAATTAAGCCAATGGTCGAAGGTGTACAACAGTGGGGCGGACGGGACTTGAACCCGTGACCGACGGATTATGAGTCCGTTGCTCTAACCAGCTGAGCTACCGCCCCCAGAGGCCACCAGGACAGTTTACAGCCCTTCAACCAGCCTCATGTGATTCCCAAAGGGATTAGGCTCTCATTCATGAACAGCGCTAAATTGATCTCCAGAATCGGGCTTGGCCTAGCCCTGATTTATGCAGGTGTTGGCCACCTGAGCTTCTCTCGTGAGGAATTCCAAGCCCAGGTGCCAACCTGGTTGCCGCTTGATCCAGATTTCGTTGTGATCGCCTCCGGAGTTGTGGAACTATCCCTGGGATTGGGTTTAGTGGTGCTTTCTAAATACAAACGCCAAGTTGGCATGCTGACTGCGATATTTTTCATCGCAATCTTCCCAGGCAATATCTCTCAGTATGTCAACGGGATTGACGCATTTGGCTTGGATAGTGACCAAGCAAGATTGACGCGCTTGTTTTTCCAGCCTTTGTTGGTGCTTTGGGCTCTTTGGTCTACAGCAGCTTTGAGCCTTTTCAGGGGTAGAACAAAGAGCTAATCATCTTTATCACTTGAACGACTGAATCGCTCTCTGGCCTTGTTGAAATCTTCTTTGACACCATCAAACTGCTCTTTGATGTCTTCCCTGGCCTCACTAAATCGCTCTCGAAGACCATAACGGATACCATCCATCCTTCCACGAAGTTCAGATGCAGACTCTCTAAACGAGTCCACGCGATCCCTAAGAGACTCACTAAGTCTTCCAATTGGCTGCGAATATCCCTCTAGGTTGTCCTCAGTTGTTGGGGAGAACTCACCGATTCCCTGATAAAGGTTTTCAAAGATGTTCAGGGTGTTGGTGATGTCATGTGCCTGAATCAGGTGCAACGAGTTTTCACTGAGCCGCTCAAGCTCTTGCTCATCAGCTGTCAAAACCTCTAGAAGCCTGCCAGCTAATTCACTGACATCCTCTGGTTGATAGAGATAGCCATTGTCTCCCGAGTGAACAAGGTGAGGAAGCGCCATCGCATTAGCTGCAATCACCGGTCGACCACTTGCCATAGCCTCCATAGTTGCAATTGACTGCAACTCGGCAATGCTGGGCATGGCGAAAACTGTGCACCTCTCATAAGTCTTTGGCAACTCTTCTTCTGAAACGAAGCCCAAGAAGTTCACCCTGTCTTCAATTTGTAAATCTTTAGAGAGATTTATTAGGTTATCTCGCTCGCCACCATTGCCAACGATGTCCAGCTGAACATCAACCTCGGCAGAGACTTGCTGAATTGCTCGAAGCAGAATATCCAGGCGCTTTTCGTAATCTAAACGTCCCACAAACAAAACCCTTGGCTCTGTGTTTGAGGTGAGGGTTTTATTGATAAACCTGGATGCATCGATGCCGCAACTAATCGCCAACACATCAGTTATGCCACTCTCCCGTTCGAGTATGTCCGCGGCCCTTCGGGTAGGGGTTGTTACCTTGTCCATCTTTTTCAGGACTCGCCCTGTGTCCCACCACCCAAATTTCATTAGTGGTCGCTCTAGAATCTCTGGCAATCGAACTGAGTAGCGAATTAGATTTTCAGGCATTGTGTGATTGGTTGCGATTGTCATAATGCCGCGTTTTTTACTCTCGCCGACTAATAACCTTCCAACCATTAAATGAGATTGGATGTGCACCGCATCTGGTTCTAATTCATCCAATAATCTGCCGAGCTTGCCCTTTAGCCCAACAGGCTTCATCATCCGCACGGAAAGCTCTTTGCGCATCTGAATGGATGGAAATCTGTGAACAGTTAGCTCAGCACCATCATGAATTTCCTTATTAGTTCCGCTTAGCCCTTTTACTTCCGGAGCGATAATGTGCAAATCATGGCCTCGCCTGGCAAGACCGGCAGCCAGTCGCTCTGCAAATCTTGCTGCGCCGTTGACGTCCGGCCCGAATGTGTCGCAGGCGAGTAGAACTCTAAGTTTGTTCTCCATTTGGTTTCAGTCTAATTCTCATTGCTTTGGGGATGTACTTTTTCCAGGAGATACACTCCTAGGACTGCTATCAATCCACTTCCGATAAAAGTCATGATCACATCAAAACTTGCCTCCGAAGCTTCACCCAAAATAACGATTCCGATGCCAACCGCCACCATCGGATCAATGACCGTAAGACCTGCAATTACCAAATCAGGTGGACCGGTGGCATAGGCGTTTTGCACAAACCATCCGCCTAAGATCGCTGCGACCAAAGCGATTGCGGCAGAAAGTGTCAGATTGTCAAAATCGCCCTGAATTAATCGCTGAATAATCACTTTCGCCAGCGTTGCAACGAAACCGTATAAAACCCCTGCCCCGAAAACATAGTTCAATGCTTTTGCGTTGCCTCCGAGGGTTGCCATAAGAAAACCAAACAAAATCAACATCAAAGCCAAAACACCTAAGACCTGCAATAACTTCTCATCGCTCATGTCCGCCTCATTGGCAACTCCTGCAGCGGCAACTACAAAACTTGATATGCCGGCAAGGGTTAGTGCGATGGCGAAAAAGGTTCTTGGCCCCAGCCTGACTCCGTAGATTTTGGCATTCAGAAGGCTAGTGATAATCAATGCAACTGCACCGATCGGTTGCACCACTATCAACGGTGCAAGCGTCAATGCCGCTAACTGCAGAACAACACCCAGCATCAAAAAAGCTGTTCCCACAAGCCACCGAGGGCGTTTTAGAAGACCTAGTACCTGCTTCACGCCCAAACGGTTCAAACCCGTTCCGCTCACCCGCTGGTGAACACTGTCATTTTGGAATTGCGCGCCAAGTGCCAACCCAACAGCTGCCAGCAACGCAAGCATTATGGCAATTGCCCTTAGCACTTCGGCAGGAAGCAAGTTCACTCCTATTTTTTGAACTTCTTAAGCCTACTGAGTGAATGCTGAGAATGAACCAATAGCATTGTTATATGCCTATTAGACCAATCCAAATAACTGGCACGGAGGTGCTGCACAAAAAAGCCAAACCAGTTGTTAATTTTGATGAGAACCTAACCACCTTGGTTGAAGACATGTTTGAAACAATGCACAAAGCACCCGGTGTTGGGCTTGCGGCCCCGCAGGTTGGTGTGGATTTGGCAGTGTTTGTGTATGACTGGATTGATGATGATGAGACCCACCACAGAGGTGTTGCAATCAATCCCGAACTGGAATTATTCGGGAGTCAAAAATTTGACCCAGATGAACATATGGAGGGTTGCCTGAGTGTTCCTGGACTTAGATACCCCCTCGAGCGACAACCTCTGGCAAGACTGACCGCATTTGATTTAAATCAGAATAAATACACAGAAGTTGCCAAGGGTTGGTTAGCGAGGATCTTTCAACATGAGTTTGATCACCTGCAGGGCGTTTTATATGTTGACCGACTAGCAAACAGTGAAAAGGAGATGGCACTTAGCGATATTGAACAGCGCGAGTGGACTCCAAATAGTTCCTGGATGCCTGGAGTGGACATAGCTGAGCCCTAGGTGAACATCCTGATGAGAGCTGAGAAGGCCGCAGCTGAAGCAATCACAACGATAAATGGCATTCTCAAATACAACAAAACAGCTGCCAATATTAGCGCTGGAAAACGACTGTCAATGGTGAATTCACTGCTTGCGGTGAAACCCTGAATACCCACCAGAGCGGATAACAAACCGACTGTGATTGCATCGGCGAGTTGTCTGAATTTAGGATTAGAAACATATCTGTCAGGAATTAAATAACCCATGAACTTCCAGCTGAAAACGGCTATGGAGGCGGCAATAACTGCAAGTGTCATCTTCTCCCCCAATACTGAATCAAAGCTGCCACGAAAGCTCCCAGAAGCACTGGTATGCCGGCTGGGACAAAGGCGCTAGTGGCGATGGCTACTATGAACGCTGAAAGCCCGATGAGCCGATAGAGGTTATTGCTGAGTCTTGGCCAAACCAGTCCCAAAAACGCTGCCGCAGCAGCGCTGTCCAATCCGAAATTGGCAGGATCACCTATTTGATCTCCCAGCAAAGCACCCGCGAGAGTGAGTAGATTCCAGAAAATAAACACGCTGATACCGGTCCACCAAAAACCTCTTTTTTCATCTGAGGGTGTGGATTGGGCGGTCGCCACAGCAGTTGATTCATCAATTGTCAGCTGTGCGGATAGAAGCTTCGCTATTCCAGGCATCCCAAGAACGGGAGCCATTCGCAGGGCATAAAAACCATTCCTGATACCCAGTAGCCAAGCGGAAGCAATCGCAGTTGGGATGGCGGCCATTCCACCCGTTGCAATTACTCCAACAAAAGCAAATTGGCTAGCCCCGCTAAACATGACCAGGCTTAGAAGCATTGTTTCGAGAATAGAAAGCCCGGCAGTAACGCCAATGGCGCCAAAAGAAATTGCATAAATCCCGGTAGCCATACCGATGGACACGGCCACCACGGGAATGCGATTCATTAAGCTCCTCTTGCTCCCCGGCCTGGACTCGAACCAGGAACCCTTCGGTTAACAGCCGAATGCTCTGCCAATTGAGCTACCGGGGAATGGTGCAGGAAAACATTATCAGATAAAACACCGAACTAGTTCTGCAGTTCTCTTCGCTCTTTCTCGAGATCTTGCAGATGTCTCTGAATTAAGCCCATTTCACGCTGGTGACTCTCTGGGTCGAAGCGCCTTAAAGCCATCAATAAATCAGATTTTTCTCGATCCAATGCGTTCATCATTGCCTTTTGAATTACACCCTCCGCATATTTTTTCAAGGAGGCCTCATCCTTGGCGGGCATTGGAGCGACAGCTAACTGCCTAAACAGTTGCTGATCTTCTTCCCTGACAGCATTCCCAACTTGGTTTAGCCAATCAGGGGCCTCTTTTTTGGCTATCAGGTCATTCAGAACAACTGCTATTTGCTGAATCTGCGATGAACCAAATCCAGCCGAAGTCATTCTGGCTAATTGCTGTTCTGTATAGGCATCTGGGACCTGCACCAACACCTCGGCTATTGCTCTTTCCATACGGTCAATATCCTCAGATTTTGACTCTGCGGGTTTGTCAAGACTTATTGACTGAACCGATTCTTTTTTACCAGCCTTTGCCTGCTGATTCACCATTGGCTCAATCTCTGACACCTCCAAGGACACCCAATCAGCCAATTTTCTGATGTAACCCATTCTTAGTGCGGGATCAGTTATTTCTCCAACCACCGGAGCAGCTGCCCTTGCTGCCGCAATTCGACTCTCCAGCTGAACAAGGTCAAACTGTGCAATGCGGTGCCGGATAACAAATTCAAACAGCGGAATTTTTCGCTTCAGCATTTCAACCACTGCCTCATCCCCTCGCTGTTGCCTAAGATCAGAAGGGTCCAATCCATCCGGTCCTGTTGCCACAAAGGTCAAAGCGTTAAATTTCTCACTATCCCCATAAACCTTCAGTGCGGCCTTGGTTCCTGCAGCGTCTGGGTCGAAAGTAAAAATTACCTCCGCTGGTGCATCGCCTGAACCAATTAGCAATCTGTTCAAAACTTTTATGTGCTCTTCTCCAAATGCAGTTCCACAGGTAGCTACAGCCGTATCGACTCCAGCTAAATGGCAGGCCATCACATCGGTATACCCCTCGACAACAACAACCTGGCGTTTTTTAGCTATGGCTTTTTTAGCTAGATCAAGGCCGTATAGCACTCGTGATTTGTGGTAGACGGGAGTTTCAGCTGTGTTGAGATACTTGGGTCCCTGATCATCTTCGTATAGGTGCCTCGCCCCAAATCCCAACACCTGATTATTCGCGTCTCTAATTGGCCAAACCAATCGTCCCCGAAAGCGGTCATAAACTCCCCGTTCTCCTCGAGAAACCAGACCGGCCACCACCAGCTCGTCCTCTGTAAAGCCCTTGGATTTGAGGTGTTCGGTCAGATTAGACCAACCCTTGGGTGCATAGCCAACACCGAAACTCGCCATGGACTCAGCATCGAAACCGCGAGATATGAGGGTTTCTCTCCCCTTTTTCGCTTCTGGCTTGGATAACTGCTGAATGAAATAGGCACTTGCCAACTGGTTAGCTTCGAATGTTCTAGACCTTGCCTGGACTTCTCCTGTGTCAACGTCGTCATAATTGAGCGAATAGCCAACTTTGGAGGCCACCCTCTCTACGGATTCTGCAAAAGAGAGGGATTCAATCTCCTGCAGGAACTTATAAACATCTCCACCTGCCCCACAACCAAAGCAGTGGTAGTAACCCTGACCATTGCGGACATTGAAAGAGGGGGTCTTCTCATCGTGGAATGGGCATAAACCCTTCAAAGAACCGACACTGGCAGGTTTCAGAGCAACATAATCACTTATTACATCTGCGATGTTCGCCTGCGCCTTGAGATTCTCAACATCCGACTGTCTGATTTTTCCACTCATTCATCACACCCCTCTGCTAGTAATTTCCGCATGCAATGCATGCGCGTGCGCGTCGGTCATATTTGCTACCGCATCAACCACCGCGCGTTTTTTCTCATCTGCGCTTTGGGCGTGTTCGTAATAATACATAGTCACCTGATCAAAACCGATTCCCTTTTGGTAAATGGCATCTGCCAATTCGACCAATAACTCGCGTTGCACCTGGTAATAACCCTGTCTGGAGTCGCTACTCATCAAAAATGTGGCGACCAACCCCTTAAGAACGGCTATCTCCTCACGCACTTCACTTGGCACCAGCAGATTCTTTTTATACCTGTCAGCCTCTTTAGAAAGCTCTTGGTTGGCATCAAAAACCCTTGTTACAAAACTTCCAATTAGGTCACTGGTTAGGTTTTTCAACTGGGCCAGGTTTTCTCTTGAACCATCGAAGCTTGTAATCCAAAACTCGTTTGCCCTTATGCGTTCGAAAGCCTGATATACCTTTTCTCGCTCCAGGGTTGATTCAGACCAGTCCAACACACCGGTTATTACCTCTTCGATTATCGAATCGCCGTTAATCTCCTGGACGTTGATAAAACCTTCAACAATCGCATCCTCAAAATCGTGAACACTGTAGGCAACATCGTCACTGAAGTCCATGATTTCCGCCTCAATCACTTTCTCGCCAGCCGGTGCCTGTTCTCTGGCCCAGTTGAAAACCTCTAAATCGTCCTCGTAGACGCCAAATTTGATACCTCCTGCAATGAACTCAGAAGCCTCCGCGCGTCTCCAAGGGTATTTACTTATCGCATCCAGTGAAGCCCGAGTGAGATTCAGTCCGCGAGAGACACCCTCAATAATCACTTTTTGTTCAAGTCTTGTGACGATTCTGAATGTTTGAGCATTTCCCTCAAAACCACCTATTTCAGCCGCCCACATATTTAGCGCACTCTCTCCGTTGTGACCAAAGGGAGGGTGCCCCAAATCGTGAGAGAGGCAGGCCATGTCAACTAGATCCGCATCCAAACCAAGCATGATGGCCAATTCCCTGCCCACCTGAGCAACCTCAAGAGAATGGGTGAGCCTGGTTCGGGCGAAATCTCCACTTTCAGGCGATAAAACTTGGGTTTTCGCACTCAGACGCCTAAGCGCTGAGCTATGCAAAACACGCGCTCTGTCTCTAGCAAATTCTGATCTTTTAGACCTGGATGATGACTGAGGAACAAATCTTTCGGTAACAAATTCTGGATAGTTCGCTCTATTCACCGTTTATCCCCCCGAAACCGAAAGTTCTGCTTCGAGTAACTCCCTACTGTGCTGTTCGCTGAGCTTGCGACTGTCAAGCCAATTCTCGGGTAGAACGCATTTCTTTTTTGCATTTCCCTGCCTGCCTCGTGGACCCTCAGCCTCTTCACCTGGATAAGGTAAATCTCCATCTAGCTTAGAGAGAATTTCTTCCATCTGTTCAATACTTTCAACACGGGCCAGCGCTGAGCGAATTTCTCCGCCAACTGGATACCCCTTGAAATACCAAGCCACATGTTTTCTGATATCTCTGCAGGCGTGCTCTTCGTTTTCAAAAAACTCCACCAGCAGTTCTGCGTGCTTTCTAAAGGCTTGCACAACCCCACCAAGATTAGGCTGCATCTTTTCCACCTGAATATCTGCATGTGGGTTTTCTAGATACTGATTTATTGCTTGTTCCAAATCCCTGAACAGCCAAGGTCTGCCAAGGCAGCCTCGACCGACAACAATTCCGTCCACTCCGGTTTGTTTCATCATTTGCACCGCATCCGAGGCGCTCCAGATGTCTCCATTTCCCAAAACCTGTATATCTGGAAGGCTCTCTCGCAATTCAGCTATTGCTTGCCAGTCTGCTTTTCCGCTGTAATACTGCACTGCTGTTCTGCCGTGCAGGGCAACCGCACTAACGCCAGCGTCTCGAGCGGCTTTGCTAGCGTCAAGAAAAGTTAGATGCTCATCATCTATCCCTTTTCGCATCTTCACCGTCACTGGAACATCCCCAGCACTTTTCACGGCCTGTTTGACAATCGCCTCGAATAGATCTTCCTTCCAAGGAAGAGCTGCTCCGCCACCTTTTCTGGTTACCTTTGGAACTGGGCAACCAAAGTTGAGATCAATATGGTCCGCCCTGTCTCGCTCTAAAAGCATCTCAACGGCCTGACCAATGGTTTTTGGCTCCACCCCATACAGTTGCACCGAGCGAATTTTTTCGCTCTCGTGATGACTGGCTAATCTCCAAGATGTTGGGTTTTCCTCGACTAAAGCTCTGGAGGTGACCATCTCCGCAACGTAAAGCCCACCCCCATATTCCTGACACAGTCTTCTAAAAGCGGTGTTGGTAATCCCTGCCATTGGTGCCAAAACCACTGGCGTTTTTATTTGGTGAGACCCGTATTGAAGCAATTAGACCAAGTTCTCGGCTAAATAACTAACCACTTGATCCAGTGGGATTCTCTTTTGTTCCATGCTGTCACGCTCACGAATAGTAACCGCTTGGTCATCTTTGGTTTCAAAATCCACCGTGATGCAAAATGGAGTCCCGATTTCATCTTGCCTGCGATAGCGACGACCGATAGCCGCGCTCTCATCGTATTCAATGTTCCAGATTTGCCTTAGTTTATCTGCCAGATCTTTGGCAATTGGGGTCAATTCCTCATGCTTACTCAGTGGCAAAACGGCAGCTTTCACGGGTGCCAATCTTGGGTGAAGCTTCAAAACTGTTCTGGTATCCGTGCCTCCCTTGGCATTTGGAACCTCTTCCTCTTGATAAGCATCAACCAAAAACGCCATCAAAGATCTGGTTAGACCTGCAGCGGGTTCGATTACAAACGGTGTCCAGCGCTCCCCCTCGGTCTGGTCAAAATAACTCAGGTCCACACCCGAGTGCTGGGAGTGGGTGGATAGGTCAAAGTTTGTCCTGTTTGCAACCCCCTCGAGTTCACCAAACTCTCCACCTTGGAAACCAAATCGATATTCAATGTCAACAGTTCGCTTCGAGTAATGCGAGAGTTTGTCTTTGGGGTGTTCAAAAAGCCTAAGGTTTTCAGGGTCGATCCCCAGATTCACATACCAGTTATATCTCTGTTCAATCCAGTATTCATGCCAATCCTCATCGGTTCCCGGCTTCACAAAGAATTCCATTTCCATCTGCTCAAACTCGCGAGTTCTGAAAATAAAGTTTCCAGGGGTAATTTCATTACGGAAGCTTTTGCCCATTTGACCGATACCAAACGGAGGCTTCATGCGGGCGGTGTTTAGAACGTTGTTGAAATTCACAAAAATACCCTGGGCTGTCTCTGGGCGAAGATAGTGAAGACCAGATTCATCCTCGACTGGTCCAAGGGTTGTTTTCAGCAATCCGTTAAATAGTTTTGGCTCAGTCCAGATGTCTTTATTTCCACAATTTGGACAAGCGATATCAGAGATGCTTTCTGGGGGACGACCCTTTTTTTCCTCAAACGCTTCCTCCAAATGATCCGCTCTGAAGCGCCTGTGACAACTAGTGCACTCAATCAGCGGGTCCACAAACTCCTGAACGTGACCACTGGCCTCCCAGACTGATTTGGGCAGGATAATAGAACTATCCAGACCCACCACATCTTCACGGGAGCTAACAACAGCCCTCCACCACTCGCGCTTAATCGCCTCTTTGAGCTCCACACCCAAGGGTCCATAATCCCAGGCAGAACGAGACCCGCCATAAATCTCTCCAGCTTGAAACACAAATCCCCGGCGTTTAGCGAGAGAAATGACCTGGTCGAGTTTTGATTGCGCTGCCATCTAAGCCTTTCTTAGGGTGAACCTCTAGTTTAGCCTTCACCTGGGTTGTCTTTGGCGGAGCCAAAGCGCCTGTCTCTAGACTGGAAGACATCAACAGCGTCCCAAAGTGTTTCCCTTGTGAAATCTGGCCACAACGTTTCACTGAAAACCATCTCAGCATAGCTAGATTGCCAGGGTAGAAAATTACTGATTCTTTGCTCACCACTGGAGCGAATAAATAAATCAACATCGGGCAGACTGGGTTGATATAAAGCCTTGTTCAAGCTTTTTTCGGTGATTCTTTCGGGGTCTACTTCATTATTTTTCGCCTGCCTCGCGAGTTTTTTGGCAGCATCCACCAGTTCGTTACGACCTCCGTAGTTGACACACATGTTTAGAGTCATGTTCTTTAGGTGTGAAGTCATCTGCTCTGACTCCCTAAGTTCTCGGATAACGCTTTTCCACAGTCTTTTCTCAGATCCGGACCAGACAACCCTTACCTGCCAGTCAATTAGTAACTCACGTCTTCTTCTGAGCACATCCCTATTGAACCCCATAAGGAATTTCACCTCTTCGGGGTCTCTTTTCCAGTTTTCGGTTGAAAATGCGAAGGCGCTTATGGCCTCAACTCCTATTTCCAAAGCACCGCTAACAACTTCCAATAGCGCTTGCTCGCCAGCCTTGTGGCCCTCTGTCCTTGGAAGCCCCCGTTGATTTGCCCATCGCCCGTTACCATCCATCACAATTGCTATATGTCTTGGCACCTTTTGAAATTTTGGCGCGGGTCTTTTTGGATCTAAATAACTCATCGGCTCTCCGTGATGTTCATGGATTTCAAACCACGCTCCAAGTGCCACTGCATAAAGGCTCGAATGATGCCAGCTGCCTGTTCGGCAGAAAAACTATCAGCATCTTCAACTATTGACCAATCACCGCTTAGCAAAGCTCCTAGCAAAATCATCGTGTTGGGGTGCAATCTTGTGGCCTCAGGAGGTGCACACTGTTCACAAACAGCACCACCAACCTGCACCAAGAATCTCTCGTGGGGTCCATCGGTCTGACACCCCGCACACTGGTCGAAACTTGGCGTCCAACCTGAAAGAGACAAGGCCCTCAGTTGATAAGAATTTGCTATCGCATAAGCGTCATGCTCGAGTCTGGATAAAGATCGCAAGGCACCCATGAGCAATTGATAGTGCTGCTGAGTGGAAGTCTCTCGAGTCAATCGTTCAGCTGTTTCCAACATCTTGCTTCCTGCAAGATAAGAATCATAGTCAGCAACAATCTGCTTTCCATAGCTCGCTAACGTTTCAACCTGAGTGACAACATCCAGTGACTTGCCTTTATAAAACTGAGCTTCCACCGCCATGAAAGGTTCTAACCTGGCACCGAATTTTGAGGAGGTTTTGCGGACTCCTTTCGCAACCGCCCGAATCTGTCCTGAGTTTTTACTCAGAAGCGTAATAATTCGGTCAGTCTCACCCAATTTATGGGTTCGAAGGACGATTCCCTCTTCTCTAAACTGTGGCACCTAAAAAGTATCCAACATTAAGCCTTGTTCTCGCAGAGGCTATCCCCGCACAGCTCTGTTTACACCTGAAATCAGTGCCTTGAGACTTGCTGTGGCGATATCACCGTCAATGCCAACACCCCACAGAGGGTCACCGTCATCGACTTTTAGTTCAATGTATGCAGCAGCCTGAGCATCCCCAGATGCGCTTAAGGTGTGCTCGACGTAATCTAATAGGTCAATTTGCATGCCTTTTTCGTTGAGGATCTCGATGAAGGCAGAGATTGGGCCATTGCCACTACCTTTTAGCTCGTGAACCTGGTCTCCATCACGCAATTCAACAGTCAGGCTAACCTCGCCACTCATGTCACTCTCGGATGCAGTTCTCAAAAGCTCCAGTCGACCCCACTTCTGATGCTCCTCTTCCCCTGGAAGATACTCATCCATGAAGGAGTGCCATAGCTGTTGGGAGCTAATTTCTCCACCGTTGGCATCTGCCAACTCCTGAACCACTCTAGAAAACTCAATTTGCAGTCTTCTTGGCAGGTCAAGGTGATAATCGCTTTTCAGAAGATAGGCGACTCCACCTTTTCCACTCTGTGAATTAACTCGAATGATTGCCTCATAGCTTCGATTGAGGTCATATGGATCGATTGGTAGGTATGGCACTTCCCAATCAACCGTGTGCCTTGAGCCACCTTCGGTTTCAGCAATTCGATCAAGATCCTCCAAGCCCTTCTTGATCGCATCCTGGTGAGATCCACTAAATGCCGTGAACACCAAATCGCCACCATAGGGACTTCTCTCAGGAACCGGCATTTGATTGCAATATTCAACTGTTCTTCTGATTTCATCAATGTCGCTGAAATCAATCATCGGGTCGACACCTTGACTGAATAGATTTAGCCCCAGCGTCACAAGATCAACATTCCCTGTTCTCTCGCCGTTACCAAACAAACAACCTTCGATTCGATCGGCACCTGCTTGATAACCAAGCTCAGCTGCCGCAACCGCGGTGCCCCGATCATTATGAGGGTGCAAAGAGAGCAGAATGTTGTCTCTTGGAACCAAGTGATTGCTCATCCATTCGATGCTGTCTGCATAAACATTCGGTGTTGTCATCTCAACCGTTGCCGGAAGATTGATTATTAGTTTTTTATCACTTGTTGGCTTTATTACCTCTGCGACGGCGTTACAAACATCAACCGCATATTCCAACTCAGTTCCCGTGTAGCTTTCGGGGCTGTATTCGTAGTAGACCTGTGTTTCTGGAATTGTTTTCTCTAATTCCAAACAAATTGCTGCAGCATCCGTGGCAATTTTTTTGATTTCCTCTTTGTCTGCCCTGAAAACAACTCTTCTTTGCAAAACGGAGGTCGAGTTATAAAAATGCACAATTGCCTTTTTGGCACCCTTGATTGACTCATAGGTTCTTTCAATAAGGTGTCTTCTGGATTGGGTTAGGACTTGAATGGAGACATCATCCGGAATGAGGTCTTCCTCAATTAGTTGCCTTACAAAATCAAAATCGGTCTGCGATGCGGATGGAAAACCCACCTCGATTTCCTTGTAGCCCATTTGCACCAAAAGCTGAAACATTTTTAGTTTGCGCTCAGGACTCATTGGGTCGATTAGCGCTTGATTTCCATCACGAAGATCAACCGCACACCATCTCGGCGCTTTATCGATGATCTTGTCTGGCCAACTTCTCTTCTCAAGATTTACTTCAATTTGCTTATGAAAGGGTTTATACCTAGAAAAAGGCATGCCCGAGGGCTTTTGATTATTTTCCAATTGTTTTCTCCATGCTTTTTAGAATTTTTAGCGGCCGAAACCCTCCGCGACGAGCTGGGCCAAAAACTAGGCCTCGTCGCGGCCACTAAGTAGCAGCTGGAAAAGCATGTGTAAAAACTAGCACTAAAAACCCAGACGACCAAGTAGCTTCGGATCCTGCTGCCAATCTTTGGATACCCTCACATGCAAATGAAGCTTTGTCGGTTTGGATGTTATTTTTCTTATCTTGCGCTGGGAACGTTGGCGAATCTCACTCAACCGCTCACCTTTATTTCCGATGATTATGCCTTTTTGGCTATCTCTTTCAACATGGATTGAAACGTGCATCTCATCCCCATTCCACTCATCCATGGTCACCGCAAGAGAGTGAGGGAGTTCGTTTTCCAAAAACCCCAGTGCTGACTCTCTAACCTCTTCGCAAGCTCGGTCGGCATCACTTAGCTCAGTTATGGTTTCCTTTGGATAGAGTCTTTCCGATTCTGGCATCATGGCAATCGCAATCTCCGCAAGAAGATCAATCTGTTTATCTGTTTTAGAACTAACCGGAATGATTTCATCCCATTCAAATGCATTAGCGAGAGACATAAGTCTCTCTGCAGTTTTTTCAGGACCAACCAAATCGGTTTTGGTCAAAACGGCAATCTTTTTGGGCTTTTTATAGCTCTGCATTTGCTCGATAATTCTTTTATCTCCTGGACCCAGTTCCTCATTTGCGGGCGAGCAAAAACCAATTACATCCATATCTGAAAGTTCTGATTCGACCAAGTCATTCAGTCTCTGCCCAAGCAAGGTTCTGGGTTTATGCAAACCCGGTGTGTCAACAATGATTAGTTGTCCATTTTCGGTGTTTTTTATACCCCTAATTGCTTTCCTGGTTGTTTGTGGGCGGTCTGAGGTAATCGCTATTTTCTGCCCGACAAGGGCGTTTGTGAGTGATGATTTACCGGTATTGGGGCGACCGACAAAGGAAATGAAGCCTGCTCTAATCATTGGTTTGCTTTGCCAAAATTGATGTCAGGCGGCCGCGTTTCACGTCCACTCGCTCGGCTACAAACTCAAAACCATAAGCGCTAACCCGTTCACCACCACTTGGCAGACGATCCAATAACTTAATGATCAGTCCACTCACGGTGTCAACATCCTCATCCTCGATATCCAACTCGAAATGCTCACCAAAAGTTGAAAGTGACATGCGAGGGTGAATCCTGAATAAGTTCTCTCCTATGGCGGTCAGCTCATCTAGCTCTCGGTCATATTCATCGCTGATCTCACCAACCAGCTCCTCGATGAGGTCCTCCATTGTCACAAGTCCAGCTATTCCCCCGTACTCATCAATAATCAACGTCAGCTGGGTCTGCATTGATTGCATCTGTTGCAAAAGATCTACCACCCGCTTGCTCTCTGGAACGAATACCGCTTGTCTGGCATTACCCTCAGCAGTCTCGCTTAGTAACTTGGCGGGGTTTTCCAAAACTGTCTTTGCAATGTCTTTCAAAAAAAGCACCCCGCGGATATCGTCAGGGCCGTCTCCCGTAACTGGCAACCTAGAATGCCCACTTGAGACAAATGCGCTTAGCGCAACCTCTAGAGAATCCTCAGCGTCAATTGTTCTGATATCAATTCTTGGAACCATGACCTCTCGAACAACGGTTTCCCCGAAATCCTCAATTGATTGCAAAAACTCTTTTTCAAATTCCTCGGGGTCGGGAGCCTCTGGTAAAGAAAAAAGCTTAAATATCTCCTGCCATGCAAGATAAACCCTCTGCAGGCCATTATTGATTGAATTAGCGAAACCTCCACCGGCTAATTTGCGCCCAACCAAATGTGAAACAACAAGCGCAATGCTGACAGCAGCTAGTGCAACTAAAACTGCCCAGCCACTAATTACCTCCGCCATTGAAATGGCAATCAGTGAACCCGCGACTGCCAAAAGCATCATCCGCAGATAAATTGCACCCTCATGAACCTTTTCGGTGATTTTTTGCTGAGCCTCGGCAATGGTGAGAAAAAACCCAAAAAGTAAAGGAATTATTGCCAAAATAGCGATCAACTGAGCTCCTCCGCCTGATAGGAATCCAAAAGCTCTCGTTGCAAACCAAACATCTCTGCTTCTTGTTCTGGCTCTGCATGATCAAAACCCAGAAGATGCAAAAGTCCGTGGGTTACTAGAAGCATAATTTCTTCTGATTCTGTATGCCCAGCCGCATCTGCCTGCAATCTGGCGACCTGCGGACAGATAACAATGTCACCCAAAACCCCCTCAGACTCTGGGTTTCCGGGTCGGAGCTCGTCCATTGGAAAACTTAGGACATCAGTGGGTCCCGGCTCGTCCATCCACTTGATGTGAAGATCCTCCATGGGTTGCTCATTCACAAGCAATACCGACAACTCCGCCCGCGAACTGAGACGAAGGTGCTTGAAATGGTGGGTGAGCATCGAGAGGATCCTTTCAGATTCAATCTCGAAGTCTGACTCATTGTTTATCTCAACGCTCATCGTTTTCCTCATATGCGTTGACAATGCGGGTTACCAATTCATGCCTCACAACATCTTTGCTGCTCAGCTTGGCCACGTGAAGATCTTCCACTGCGGATAAAATTTTCACCGCTGAGGCCAACCCGCTTTTGCCGCCAGGTAAATCCACCTGGGTGGTATCACCAGTGATTATCATTTTCGAATTAAATCCAAGCCTGGTTAGAAACATTTTCATCTGCTCACTAGTGGTGTTTTGAGCCTCGTCTAAAATAATGAATGCATCGTTTAGAGTTCTTCCTCGCATGTAGGCAAGGGGGGCAACCTCCACCACGCCACTTTCTAGAAACTTGTTCAGAGATTCTGCAGGAAGCATTTCCTGAAGGGCATCAAACAGAGGTCTCAGATAGGGGTCAATCTTTTCAGAAAGTGTCCCTGGTAAGTATCCCAATCTTTCACCGGCCTCAACAGCTGGTCTTGTGAGAATGATTCGACTGCATTTTTTGTTTATTAGTGCCTCTACAGCCTTCGCCATCGCTAGATAAGTCTTACCTGTTCCAGCTGGTCCCAAACCAAAGACAACTGTGTGCTGATCGATGCTTTTCAGATACTGAACCTGGCCCAAAGTCTTCGCCCTGATTCGCTTCTCACCCGCCGATATAAAACTCCCTGTAAAGCCTTCGGTTTGTTTATCGGAGAGACTTGATAGCTCTGAGACATCTCTGCGAGTTATGGAGTCACCTTTTTCGGCTAGCTCTTCCAGTTGCTGAAGAACTCGTTTCAGTGAATCAATCCGTCGCTGCTCACCCTCAACACTCCAACTGGAGCCTCTCAGCAGAATCTTAAGATCGGAAAACTGTTTTTCAATTTCTCTTAGGTAGGAATCGTTTGGACCGACAAGTTGCCCAATATGCGCAGGGTTGGTTTCAAAAACTACTTCGCTCAAGAAGCGCCCTGACTAAGAATATGACCATGAGCATGGAAAACAGTCTGTCCAGCATCTTCACCGGTGTTGAATAAAAACTTGAAGTGACCGTTAGTTTGCTCCGCAGAGACTTTCCTCATCAATTCCATAACGCTCTGCATTGATTCAGGGTCCTCAGACAACTCGATAACGTTTTTTGAGTGGGTCTTCGGAACGACCAGGATGTGAACATTTGCCTCAGGGTTTATATCGCGAAAGGCAATGGCACCCTCATTTTCGCCAACTCTGTCGCTGGGTATTTCACCCGCCACAATTTTGCAAAAAATACAATCGCTCAAAATTTCCTCCTGAGACAATACTAACCCCAGCCAGCCAGGGTTCTAATGGTCGCAATTGCCGCTGGTGCAGCAGTTGATGTTCTAAAAACACTGTTTCCCAAACTGGCCTGAAAACCACCTCTGTTTTTGAGTGCATCCAATTCTGATTCAGAGATACCTCCCTCTGGACCAACCACTAAAGTCAGCTCTTTGCCAATTTCAATGTCAGTCAGAGATTGCTCTGCATCGGGATCTAAAACAATCAGTTGGCCGGTGAAGTCAAATTCCGTATCTCTCGCCAGGTCTTTGACTTCAGGCAGCCAAGCCTGATGCGATTGCTTCATAGCCTCGGTGGCAATGGATTGCCACCGCTGAATTCCTTTTTGAGCTTTTTTCTCATCCCATTTGATAACCGAGCGTTTTGACTGCCAGGGCGTAAAACGCAGGGCACCCAATTCAGTACTGGTTTGAATTGCCAATTCATCTCTATCGCCTTTCGCTAAGGCTTGCACCACGTGAATAAAAGGTTCAATAGGTTCGACCTTGAAACGCTCAATTACCCTCAGCTGATCCGCGAATTCAGCTGTGGCCAAGCCACCACGACCATCTGTCAGTCGCACCTGTTCACCAGGTTTGATTCTTAGTGAGTTTTTCGCATGGTTCAGTTCGTTCGCTTCTAATTCCAATAAATCAGCCTCTAAAGACCCAACTAGGAACTGGTGCTTCATTTTCTACCGAAGCCAAAACCCTGCCGACGTTCGCGCAAACCAGCCTGATCCTTGTTCATACCCTTCAGCTGATCAATCAGCTGTCTTTGCTTTTTGTCAACTTTCTCAGGAACAGAGACATAGGTTTCCAAAATTAAGTTCCCTCTGCCTGAGCCGCGCAACTTGTTGGCACCTTTTCCCCGAATGACAATTTTTTCACCGGTTTGCGTTCCAGGTTTCACGCTGACTGTCTCCAAACCGTCAAAGCTTTCCAATTCGACATCGGCTCCCAAGATGGCATCGATATAGGGAACCTCCAATCTTGCAACCAAGTCATCACCGTCTCTTGCAAAGACAGGGTCCGCTGAAACACTCACTTCTAGATAAAGATCTCCTGCTGGACCACCTGCGAATCCAACCTCACCCTCGCCCGGGAGGTGAAGACGCATCCCGTCCTGAACCCCCGCTGGGATATCCAAATTCAGTTCGCGATTTTCGCGCACTCTTCCCTGCGCTCGACACTTTGAACATGGATGGGGAATCACTTCACCGGTGCCCCTGCAAGAACCGCAGGGCTGAGAAGTAACCACCGTTCCCATAAAAGATTGAACTTGACGAGAAATGCTCCCGCTTCCGTGACAAATATCGCAAACCTGAACACTGGTTCCAGGCTGCGCGCAGCTTCCCTCGCAGGTTGGGCAGATAACCGCGGTGCTGATGGTCATTGTTTTACTGGCTCCGAAAATGGCTTCCTTAAGTGTCAAATCAACCCTCAGCAGAGCGTCCTGACCCCTTTGCATTCTGGATTTTGGACCTCTTTGGCCACCTCCGAAGAAACTGTCGAAGATGTCTCCGAGGCCTATCCCCTGGTCGCCACCACGATCATATTTTTCACGCTCTTGAGGGTCTCCCAAGACCTCATAGGCATGAGTGACAGCTTTAAACTTCTCCTGCGCATCGGGATCGGGATTGATGTCCGGGTGCAGCTCACGCGCTAATTTTCGATAAGCCTTTTTGATTTCCTCCGCGGTGGCGCTTTGACTGACACCCAAAACCTCGTAGTAATCGCTCAATTAATTTCCGTTCAATGATTTACTCAAATATCTTGCAACAGCTCTCAGCGAAGCTATGTTCCCCCGGTAGTTCATTCTTGTCGGTCCGAGGATACCAACCCTTGCCGAATTATCCGTGTCTCCATACTCACCAATCAAAACACTTGCACCAGCTAGACCCTGCTGGGCGTTCTCCGCCCCGATTGAAATGCCCAAGCCGTCTTGTTCTAATTCTGTCTCTCTCAGAAGTTTCATCAAAACAACCTGCTCTTCCATCATCTCCAAAAGTGGAGCAAAACCATCAAACTCTGTTTCTGAACGCACCAGATTGGCAGCACCACTAACTGCCACCCGCTCCTGCCGGTTTTCATCCACAAGTGACTGCAGTGCATCAACAATGGGCTTTGCTTGGTTTTTGGCAGATGCGGACAGCTCCTGCTGCATCTCCTCACCGCGCTTACTCACATCACTTAGGGGTTGGCCGGAAAGTTGACCATTCAGCCGTCCTCTGATGTCTTGCAGCAATTCATCCGAAATCGAGTTGCTCATGTTTGCAACAGCCTGTTGAATCTGCCCGGAGCTTGAAATCAACATCACCAGCACGCGTGTCTCATTAATGGGTATCAGTTCGATGTGGCGGATATAGCTGGAACCAAAAGAGGGGTAAGAAATAAGCGCAAGAGAATTAGTTAGTTGGCTCAGAGTTCTAGCGCTTTGTTGCAACAGTTCCTCGAGGCTGAGCTGGTCATCCAAAAATGACTCGATGGCTTTTTTCTCAGGCTTACTAATCGAGCTCAACTCTCTGATTTGCTCCACAAATAACCTGTAACCCTTATCGGTTGGGATTCGCCCACTGGAAGTGTGCGGCGCTGCGATCAACTCTTCTTCTTCCAAAAGTGCCATATCGTTTCTGATAGTGGCGGCACTCACTCCAAGTGGGTGTCGGTCAAGCAGAGATTTTGAACCCACAGGCTGATTGGTTTGGACATAGTCTTCAACAATTGCCCGCAAGACCTCTAGTGATCGCTGAGGAATCATTTTTTGGCACTCTCCAATCTTGAGTGCCAATTCTAATCAAATCAAAGCTAGTTGAGAAGATTCAACACCACTCGATCGGCCATTTGTCGACCCCTAAGGGTAAGCGAAAACCGATTTGAGTGATTTTCTAAAAACCCATAATGCTGTTGCTCTGAAATCACTTTCTCAGAAACACCCAGCTCTGAGAGCAATGATTTTTCAACGCCTTCCGCAAGCCTTATTTCTAGCAATAAACGCTCCTGCAGATGTTCATTGGGCTGAATTTCTTCATAGCCCTGAACAGGGAGGTCTTTACTGAGTGACTCTGCATAGGCGGCTGGATGCTTGCGATTCCAAAACCTCAGATTCCCCACAAAAGAATGGGCACCTGGACCAAATCCGTACCAATAATTTGACATCCAGTAGGCACGGTTGTGTCGGGATCGGGTTTCAGGGTTTTTACTGAAATTTGAAAGTTCATACCAGCTAAGGCCTCGCTGACTGGTCATCAAATCCAATAGTTCATATTTCTCGGCCATCAAATCATCATCGGGTTCTGGATAAACGCCCTTTGAAATCTGCCTTGCAAGTTTGGTTCCCTGTTCAATGATTAGCGCATAAGCACTTAGGTGATCTGGATCCATTGAGAGCGCTTTTTCAAGAGTCTCGCGCCAGCTGCCTAAGGACTCTCCCGGGGCTCCGTAGATCAAATCCAATGAAACCTGCAAGCCTGCTTTTTTTGCTCCTAGAACTGCATTCTCAACATTTTCTGGGTTGTGAGTCCTGTCCAACACCTTCAAAACATCGGAATCGAAACTCTGTGCACCAATGCTGACCCTGGTGATCCCCAATTTTGAAATCGACTGCAAATAGTTTTCATCCACGGTGTCTGGATTTGCCTCCATGGTGAACTCGGCGTCTTCGGTGAATCCAAAACTGTCACGAAGGTGGTCTATGACATTTTTGAGTTGTTCGTGACTAAATAGACTTGGAGTTCCCCCGCCAAAAAACACTGTTGAAAAGGGCTTAGCCTTTACCCCGGATCTTTCAAGTTCTGCTGCCGCTTTAGAGACCTCCAGAGCAAGTGACTGGTCAAACTCTGCTCTTTTTACCCCCTGCACCTCATCGGCGGTGTAGGTATTGAAATCACAATATCCGCACCTGACTTCGCAAAAAGGAATGTGCACATATGCATGCCAGGACTTTTTCTCGTCAAAACTGGCTATTTTTGGGAAACTGCCTTGCCATGGAGAACCAATAGGCAACGGACCGGGCATTGCTATTTCTTCTTTTCGGCTTTACTGCTATCCGAGCTCAGTGCTGCAATGAACGCTTCTTGTGGGACCTCGACTTTTCCAACCATTTTCATTCGGCGTTTACCCTCTTTTTGCTTTTCCAGCAGTTTGCGCTTTCTTGTTATATCACCGCCGTAGCACTTAGCCAGCACATCTTTACGCATTGCGCGGATAGATTCGCGGGCAATAATTCTGGAGCCAACGGCAGCCTGAATCGGGACCTCAAACTGTTGCCTTGGTATCAACTCTCTTAGCTTTGCCGTTATCGAAACTCCGTGGGCATAAGCCTTGTCTTTGTGCACAATTGCACTGAAGGCATCAACCTGATCTCCTTGCAGCAAGAGATCCACCTTCACCAAATCACTGGCTTGCAAACCAGATTCCTCGTAATCAAGTGATGCATACCCTTGAGTTTTACTCTTTAGTTGATCAAAAAAGTCAAAAACTATCTCCGCCAACGGGAGTTTATAGCGAAGCTGTACCCGATCTTCGCTCAGATACTGCATATCAATCATTGAACCCCGCCTGGTCTGACACAGTTCCATAATTGTCCCCACATAATCTCTTGGGCTGAGAATTGTGGCATTCACGACTGGTTCCAAAACCTCTTTGATTTTTCCAGTCGGGAACTCGCTGGGGTTAGTTACCGTGTGTTCTGACCCGTCTTCCATGGTTACCTGATAAACAACCGAAGGACTGGTTGCAATCAGCCCTAATCCAAATTCTCGCTCCAATCGCTCGGTGATGATTTCAAGGTGCAAAAGGCCTAAAAACCCACACCTAAAACCAAACCCCAAGGCAACCGAGGTTTCTGGTTCATAAACCAGTGCTGCATCACTGAGCCTTAGCTTGTCTAAAGCCTCACGAAGTGCTGGGTAATCACCACCATCAATTGGATAAATACCGCTGAACACCATGGGTCTTGGCTCAACATAACCTTTCAAAGAGGCTTCCGCGGTGTTGTCCTTGCTGGTGACTGTGTCACCAACCTTGGATTGCCTGACATCTTTTACGCCAGTGATTAGATATCCAACTTCACCAGCAGAAAGGGACTTTGTTGGACTGGGTTCTGGCGAACTCACTCCAATTTCTAGTAGCTCATGCACTGCACCGGTTGACATCATCTTGATTTTTTCGCGAGCGGAGAGTGTGCCATCAACCATTCGAACATAGGTAATAACCCCTCGATAGGCATCATAAACACTGTCAAAAATCATGGCCCTTGGAGCTGCCTCCAATTCACCGGTAGGTGGTGGTATGTCTCTAACCAATCTGTCCAACAACTCTGGGACACCCTGACCTGTTTTTCCCGAAACGTGCAGGATGTCTTCGACCTCGCAACCAATCAAGCCAGCTAATTCCTCGGCGTATTTCTCAGGCTGAGCTGCTGGTAGATCAATTTTGTTCAAAACCGGAATAATCTCTAAATCGTTTTCCATTGCCAGATAAAGATTCGCAAGAGTTTGCGCCTCAATTCCCTGAGCTGCGTCCACCAACAAAATTGCCCCCTCGCAGGCAGCCAAGGATCTTGAAACCTCATAACTGAAATCAACGTGACCCGGGGTGTCAATCATGTTCAAAACGTAGTCATTCTGATCAATCTTCCAGGGCATTCTGACTGCTTGGGATTTGATGGTGATTCCCCGCTCGCGCTCCAAATCCATGCGGTCAAGGTATTGTTCTCGCATTTGACGATCGTTGACAATTCCAGTCAATTGCAACATGCGATCGGCAAGCGTTGATTTGCCATGGTCGATGTGCGCAATTATGCAGAAATTCCTCATGCGCGGTGCGGGAGAGTCCACTGAAATCATCAACCTGTCTGTAAATGTTTAGAAAGATTATTCTCGCACAGTTAAAGCAGAACTCTTGAGTTTGCATTCCGCATGCTGGTAGTCTTTAGCTTTGTCCAAAGCAGACATAGATTTAGAAAGTAACTAATGGCAAACATCAAGTCGAAAATTAAGCGAATTGGAACCAATCGCAAAGCTGAAGAGCGCAATAAAGCGGTACGTAGTGAAATGAGAACCGCTATCCGTGCAGCCAGAGAAGCAATCAGCGCAGGCGATAAGGACCAGGCAACAGAGACAGTAAAGGTTGCATCCCAAAAGCTAGACAAGGCTGTTAGCAAGGGCGTTATCCACAAAAACCAGGCAGCTAATAAGAAAAGCTCCATTGCAACAAAGCTTGCAAAACTCAGCTAGTTTTTTCACTGACTGCAATTAGCAGTCTTTCAAGGTCGTAATCAGGGTGGCGAGAGCCACCCTTTACCATTTCATCGGTGTGTGCTGACAGGCGCACCAAACCCTCCAGGCCTCCCTCACTCCAACCCGCCAATTCACTTCTGAGCTTTCGAAGCTGCCAATCTGCAACGCCGATATCTGACGCTGATGCAGATGGTGAAGAGATTAATTTTGATAACTGCCTTGCCCTCATGGCAACAGTCGCAACCAACGGTACAGGGTCAATTCCAGTATCGCGGGCATTGCGTAATAAACGCAGAGCAGTTTGCATATCCCCCGCGAAGGCTGCATCAACGACCTTGAAGGCTGTTGTTTGTTCTCGGCCACCGAATAAGACATCAACTTTTTCAAAATCAATTTCAGAGTCGTCTGTTTGAGCAAGTTGCGAGCAAGCGGCCGCGAGTTCAGCTAAATCATTACCGAAGGTTTGCAGCAGTAAACGCTGGGCGTCGGGTGCAATTGATTTACCGAGTTCTCTGAACTCAGACTGAATAAACGCCTGTTTATCCGCTTCTCGCTTGGGTTCATCGCAATCAATCTGTTGCGAATTCAGTTTTTGGAAATCCTTATTCACCGCAGATTGCCCCTGAATGCGTATGACTAGAAAGGTGAGCTCAACTGGCTCTTTAGAAAATCTCTGCAGATCCTCTAATAAGTCTTTATTTGGAGACTCAATCAAAATAAGTCTGGGCTCAGCAAATAAAGAGGGGCTTGCAAAATTAAACAACTGCCCAGGTTGATAAGCCTCGGTCAAATCATGCTGTTCAAATTCAGGATAATTCTCCGCTATCGCTGATTTGATAACTGAGTAACCGCGACCTGCCAGGTAGTCATTTGCCCCCACCAGCAAAGTCAGCGGATGCAGGGTTGAATTGCGAAAACTTATCTTGGCCACCATCAGAGTTTACCCGTGGCAAATACTGAAAGCTCGGGATAGCTCTGGATTCCAATCATTCCGCTTTCATCTGTTCTCAAAACCCTACTTCCGATTGACTTTAGTTGGGCAATGAGTTGGGGGTCGGGGTGACCATAGTTATTTTCACCGACTGAAATTATTGATATTTCAGGATTTATCAGCTTGTGAAAACCAATGCTCTGATCAGCACTTCCATGATGGCTGATTTTTAATACCAAAGGCTGTTGCTCGCTGATTCTGGCTTGCGCCCCCTGGTTCATTATCCGCTGTTGAGCTGATTGACCTATGTCCCCAAGTGCTAAAACTTGAACTCTGGGAAGACTCAAAAGCATCACGACTGAAGCATCGTTGGCGTTTTCGGATTCTGAGGCGTTCGCACTTGGGGAGAGTATTTCCCAAAAACCTCCTCCAAAATCAGCGGTCATTCCTCGATATCCAACCTCGAGCGTGGTTGCTTTGGTGCCGAAAAATCTTTCGACCACACCAACCGCCTCACGTGTGTCGTTAAATCCAGAGATGATTACTTTTTCCACCTGAACACCCCCAAGCCCAGTAACACCTCCAACGTGGTCATAATCAAAATGGGTGAGCACTAATAGATCCAGTTTCTTGATTTGGTTATCACTAAGGCACCGACTGACAAGTTGCGGGTCTCTGCCGACATCAATGAGCATTGTCTGGCCCTCAGAGGAGATCAAAAGAGCATCTCCCTGTCCCACGTCACAATTGACAATCTCAGGCTGTTGATTTCTAAACTGCTCAACCCTGATTTGTTTATCTAAAAATCCAATTGCTGAACCAGCAATCAAAATTGAACTAATGGCTAATCCGAAAGTTCTGTATCTCTCAGATAAAACTGTTGCGGTGATTGCCAAAGCCATCAAAACCGCAAGCGATAATCCAAGAAAATCGTTTGGCCAAGGAAGCGTCGCCTGTGGCAGTTCTCCAAGTCGATTGGCAACCAGAGCTATCCACCAAGTTCCCAAACTGGCAATGAAAGTTAGAAGTGAACTGATTGCTGGTAAAAAAGGTGATAGAAATACCGCAGTGATGCCCAACACCGTGACCGGTGCAACCATCGGTTCCGCCAAAATGTTCGCCAAAACCCCAAACACGGGGAGCTCCGGTTGGAGCATCAACATAACTGGTATGCAATAAAGCTGAGCAGAAAAACTAACAGCTAATCCGACAGCCAGTGGTTTTGGAAGCTTTGAAAGGCGTTCATATATAGCGGGGGCCAAAACCAAAATACCAAGGGTTGAAAAAACACTGAGTGAGAAGGCAAAATCAATGGCCAGCCAGGGGTCAAAACACAAAAGTATTACCATCGACAAAGCCAAAGCACGCATTGGAGAAACCCCTCTGCCAAGCCACATGGCTGCTATCACCGTTGCGGCCATGAAACCCGCTCGCAAAACACTGGGGTCAAAGCCAACAACCAACACATAGACAATTAGCGAAATCAAGGCTGCAATGAATCGCTGCCTTCTTTTCACGCCAAGCAGACCAAGGCCAAAATAAACACTTGCTAGGACAATTGCGCAATTGGCTCCGCTGACCGCGACAAGGTGTGTCAGGGCCACCTTGCGCATATTTTCACTGGTTGCATCTGATAAAAGTGTTCTCTCTCCCACAGCCAAACCTGCAACTAGGCCTTTGCTGTCTGGGGTAACTCCTGCAACTGACCCCAAAAAACTTTCCCTGATTGCGCCAATGGTTTTTTGCAAAAACCGGGGGTTTTCAATTAGTACTGGAGCCACAGAAGCAGTTGCAATGAAACTGCCCCTACCAACTCTCCAGTTGGGCTCCAGAGCCAATGTCGCAGCGTAGGTCTCACCCCATCTGAAATCGCCCTCATCGCTAATAATCGAACCCAGGGTTGGTTCGAAGTTCTCGCCGGTGAACTCAATCCAAGTTCGAAACCCTTCACCGAATGGTGAGCTGTCACTTTGCACCGTGAACTCGCCCTCAATTGTGAGCTGATTTTCAATCATTGAGGTTTCAGCACTTGAACCCTCGTTCCAAATCTGCAGAAAAGAACTGGACAAAGCGATAAAGATCACCGCAGCTGCAAATTTGGTTAATCTATGTTCTTGTTTCCACACAAGTGCTATCACCGTCAAGCTGGCAAAGACGCCAATCAGAGGGGATAACAGCAATTCCCCCAGCCTGGCAAGCCAGAGGCCAGCGGCAAGTGCAATCAAAGCCGAACCAGATCTTTTATGTTCGCTAGCATCTTTGGCCCAATGCCACTGATTTCAGTCAGTTCTTCGATAGACCTGAAAGGGCCGTTTTTCTCTCGATGGTCGATGATTTTGTTGGCAATGGAGGGGCCAACCCCGGTTAGTTGTTCCAATTCGTCAGCACCTGCGTCATTTATGCTGATTTTTGAATCCATTTCCTGTTGATAAAGCTCACCGCTTTTGACAATGATTTGCTCACCATCAATCAATATCCTGGCAAGGTTGATGCTTGCAGCACTTGCATTTTCACTAACACCGCCCGCCATTTCAACCGCATCGCTAACGCGGCTACCAATCGGTAATTGATAGAGGCCCGGATTTATTACCTCTCCAACGAGATGAACACTGATTTTTGAATTAGATATCGACTCAGACTCGGAGGCTTCAAAACTGACCTCCTCGGCTTCAGCTCTTGGCCAGATAAGCCAAATAAGCAAAAACGCCAAAATAGCGATTACGGCAATCGTGAGCTTGCTAGTTGAGCCTAGTTTTTCCTTTATCCAATCAAGGATTTCCATGCTTGGAAATCTAGATGCTTTCGGGTCCTGAGCGTTTGTTTTAGTCCAGGTTGTGGAAAGACCTAGCCTTTTACTGCAATGTTTATAAGCTTTGGGGCTTTGATGATAATTTTCACTATCTCGCCATCCCCAATAGCCCGCTTCACGTTCTCACTATCGGTGGCCAACTTCTCAAGTTCATCTTCAGTCACATCAACTGAGACCTCAAACTTGTCCCTTAGCTTTCCGTTCACCTGTGCAACTGCAACCACAGTTTCCTGCACCAGGAGATCTTCCTCCACTGGCCTAAAACCAGCTAGAGAGACCGGAGTTTCATGTCCAAGCAGATGCCACATGTCCTCAGCTACATAAGGCGCAAACAAACTTAGCCCCTTAGCAAGCTCCTCAGCACCCTCGCGAACTGCAGGATTAGAAGCCCCGCTTCCCGAATCGATAGCCTTTCTGAGTGCATTCACTAACTCCATGGTTTTAGCAACCGCCACATTGAACTTGAAGTTTTCAATATTGGTCTCTAGTTCACTAAGAAAGCTGTGAGTTGCAACCCTGACCTGCTTATCGGGGTCTCCAGATGTTTCTGTCTCAGAAACATCCTTCGCCACCCTCCAAGCTCTCGCCAGGAATTTGGCGGAGGCCTGCGGGGAGACATCCTTCCAATCAATGTCATCCTCAGGTGGTCCGGCAAAACTCATCACCAACCTGATGGCATCAACACCGTGCTTTTCTAGTTGATCACCTAATTTCACAAGGTTTCCTCTGGATTTACTCATAGCGGAGCCATCCATCAAAACCATTCCCTGGTTAAGTAAACGAGTGAATGGTTCCTCAAAATCAACCATTCCCATGTCAAATAACACCTTGGTGAAAAACCTCGCATACAGCAGATGCAAAATGGCGTGGGTAACCCCGCCCACATATTGATCAACCGCACCCCACTGTTTGACGCCATCGGGATCGAATGCAAATTCTTCGCTGTTGGGAGAGAAAAAGCGCAAGAAATACCAGCTCGAATCTACAAAGGTGTCCATTGTGTCGGTGTCGCGCTTAGCAGGGCCAAAACAGCTTGGACATTGCACATTCACCCAATCCTCGGCTCCACCCAGAGGAGATGTTCCCTTTGGTGAGAGGTCCAGGCCATTACTGTCGGGAAGCTCAACTGGCAACTGATCCTGTTCGACTGGTACTTCCCCGCATTTTTCACAGTGAATGATTGGAATCGGGGTTCCCCAGTAACGCTGCCTTGAAATCAACCAATCTCGCAACCTAAAGGTCTTTGTTTTCTCACCAGTTCCGCGCTGCTCTAAAATCTCAATCGCTTTAGCTATTGCTTTGTCTTTATTCAGGCCATCCAAAGGTCCAGAGTTGACAAGCTTTCCATCCCCTGCGGTTGCAATCTTTGAGATTTCTGGATCCTTCTCGCCGGTGTCGACAACGGTTCTGATGGGTAAATCAAACTTCACCGCAAATTCCATGTCTCGTTCGTCATGAGCGGGAACGGCCATGATTGCACCCGTTCCATAATCCGCCAGCACATAATCACTTGCCCACATAGGCAAACGCTCACCGTTGAGCGGGTTAATCGCATAACGCCCCAGGAAAACTCCAGTTTTCTCTCTATCGGTTGACAGCCTGTCGATGTCGCTGGTTTTTTTGACCGTGTCGACATACTTAGCAAAATCTTTTTTTGTCTGCTCATCAGCTTCTTCTGCTAACTCTGTGGCTAATTCGCTGTCAGCTGCCACCACCATGAATGTGGCTCCATATAGCGTGTCGGGCCTGGTGGTGAAAACCTCAATCGGATCATCACGGTTTTCAACCACAAATTTGACCGATGCTCCATAACTTCGACCAATCCAGTTGCGCTGCATTGACAGCACTTTCGATGGCCAATTTCCCTCCAGAGTGTCAAGGTCGTCAAGCAATCTGTCGGCATAGTCGGTCACCTTGAAATACCACTGGGTTAGGGCTTTTTTGGTGACCTCTGTGTCGCATCTTTCGCATAATCCAGCAACCACCTGCTCATTCGCCAGAACTGTTTGGCAGGAGGGGCACCAGTTCACATTTGAGTTTTTACGATAAGCGAGACCTTTTTTATAAAACTCTAAAAACAACCACTGATTCCAGCGGTAATAAATCGGATCGCATGTGCGCAACACCCTGTTCCAGTCAAAACTGCAGGCATAGTTTTCCATCGACTTCTTCTGCTGGTCGATGTTGTCATAGGTCCACTGACGAGGATCTAGACCTCTTTTGATGGCTGCGTTTTCTGCTGGCAACCCAAAGGCATCCCAACCTATTGGGTGTAAAACATTGAAACCTCTTTGAACCCAGTATCTGGAGACCACATCACCCAGCGCATAAGCCTCGGCGTGACCCATGTGCAAATCTCCACTTGGATAGGGGAACATGTCCAGGACGTACTTCTTAGGACGTGGATCATCCTCTTGACCACTATCAAAAGGTTGCTGCTGTTGCCAATAGGGCAACCACTTCGCCTGTATTTCTTGAAAATCGTAATCTGATTCGGTCAATCTAACCTCTGCCGTTCAACCTCTAAAGGTTACCAACTTACTTCGCCCTGGATTGTCTCAACCAGAGCTTTTGCTTTTAATTGCATCTCTTGATATTCGGCCTCGGGTTCACTCCCCCAGGTAATACCGCCACCGACTCCGATTGAACATTCGTCATTTTCAATCAATATGCTTCTAATTGTCATTGCCAATTCGCTATCCCCGTTATTGGCAATCCATCCAAACGCACCAGAATAAAAACCCCTTGGTGCATTTTCTATTCCTGATAAAAAATTCACTGCAGAGTGCTTTGGTGCTCCCGTCATAGATCCTGCCGGAAACAGGCTCTGGATAGCCTCCACCACAGAAATACCGCTCCCGAGCTTGGCTCTAACGGTCGAAACCAGCTGATGGACACTACTAAAACTTTTTAGTTCAAATAATTTCTCGGTAACCACCGAGTCAATTTCTGAAACCTTACTGAAATCATTTCTTACCAAATCCACAATCATCAGATTTTCAGC
Source organism: Microbacteriaceae bacterium (assembly GCA_965660355.1). GTDB lineage: Bacteria > Actinomycetota > Actinomycetes > Actinomycetales > Microbacteriaceae > CAJXVY01. The sequence continues at coordinate 63,872 of CBFHZN010000004.1, read as the reverse complement.
TCGTTCTTTATCGTTATTCAAAAGCGAATCACTGATTTGCTTGTCCTCTGAGTGGTTTTTGGATCTGGGTCTTGTTCCCTTGATGGGAGATGATTTCAAAACTCCCGCCGAGGATGAAAAGAACAATTCAGGAGAAATTGAGATTAGTTGAACATCCCCAAAATTGATAAACGATGCAAAGGGGGCAGGGTGATTTTTTTTCAATTTATAAAAAACAAGTTTTGGATCAGAATCTAATTTTCCTTTTAACTGAGTTGTTAGGCAAAGTTGATAACTCTCCCCCAGCTCAATCTGTTTTTTGCAGTTCTCAACCGCCTGTAAATAATCGCTTTTAGAAAAACGAGAGCTCAGTTCAGAACTAATCTCCCCATTCATGGTTAGGGACTCCCCACCGGTCAGGGCAATTCTCAGAAACACAGAATGCTTCCAATTATCAAATTCCCATTGGTTTGAAAAATCACCAATAAGCCAACACGCTCTTTCTTGATGACCAAAAACCATTGCTCGATCAACTTTGATTCCTCGAGAGACCCCGCCCTCCCCTAAGCCCATGTGAGCAAGTCCCATCTCATAGTTCAAAGCCACCACCACACCTGGTCTGAATTCAAACGGAAGGTCTTGTAAATCATCAGAGGGAATCAAATCCAGTTCTTCGAAAGATGAAAATTCAAAAGCCTCGCCCGAGCCAATCACTGAATAAGGTTGAGGGTTTTCAGAGCGATCAAAATAAAAGCTGTTGGGTAAAGAACCGTAAAGAGAAAGGTAAACATCGTCTGGGTTGTACCACCAGTTTGATAACTTCTCTTTAAATAGCATTTTCTCTATCCCTAGCCTCGTAGTCTAGAACCAGGAACGGAGGAATCTACTGTGAGCGTGGAAGGTGATTTCCTAGTCTTTGACTCAGGAGAACTTATCAACTTTGTCAAAACAGACAAAACCGCTCTCACTGTCGCTGACTCTTGGTTGGTTGATAATGGCCGGGTTAGATCCCTTGAGAAACACTTTTCAAGGTTTAAAAACTGGGTAAATCAAGAACAAACAATCGATGATGAAACCTTTGACTCTTTTTTTGATGCTGTTAGAGAAGCAATTCCAAAATCTGGTGAATGGTTTCCCAGAATAGAGTTCAGAAAAAATAGCTCTTTGGGTCAAAAACTTTTTCTTCGAATTCGAGAGGCACCTAAACGCACCGAGTTTTTAGACCTTTGGACCTACCCAGAACCTGACCCAAGAGAAAAACCACTGGTGAAAGGTCCAGATCTATCTCTGTGCCAGCAACTTCGAAGAAAAGCAAACCTGCACGGTGCGGATGAGGCGGTGTTACTTGATAAGGAGGGATACATCGCTGATGGTGCACTTTCCAGCATCTTGTGGTGGAGAGAAAACACATTGTGCGGGCCAGACGAGTCAACAGACTGGTTGGAATCGATAACTCGTCAAGAGTTATTTGAATTAGCCGAGCAGGCCGGATTTGAAACCATCTCTGAAAACTGCAAGCCAAAGGACTTGGAGGGACTCGAGGTTTGGAGCGCATCTAGTTTGCAGGGTGTGCGAGGTGTAAAAAAATGGCCAGGTGTAAACGTTGCAGAGACTAAAAAACTCAAATCATTCAGAAAGCGGCTTCAACTTTTGAGCTCTTCTTTGTGATACCACCAGTGAAAACCACGTGTTTGTTGAACAACGATTTTGAGTTTGATCTGAAAACTAGAATTTGCATACCCAGAAGGTGAGAAAATTTAGAGATGAATGAATATGTGGATGCGTTTATAGACGCCGTTCAAGGCGTGCATCCAGGTATTCGAAACCTACTTGCCGGTCTTGCAATCATGCTTGAGACCACTATCCTGCTTGGCCTTGTTATCCCCGGAGACACCGTTGTTTTGGTGGCCTCAACCGGTGTGTTGGATTGGGGAGACTTTGGATGGTTACTAATGGCGGTGTTGATTGGATCACTAGTTGGTGAAACCATAGGCTACTCAATTGGCTACTGGCTTGGGCCAAAGGTTAGAAACACCAGATTGGGTAAAGCAATTGGCCAAAGCCGGTGGGACAGGGCAGAGAAATTCGTTGCTCGGCGCGGCGGTGTTGCTGTGTTTATTTCAAGGTTTTTGCCTGTTTTGCACAGCGTTGTACCAGCAGTTGCCGGGGCCACCAGAATGCCCTATAAGGTTTTTATTAGCTGGACCTTTGCAGCCTGCACCATCTGGGCATCACTCTATGTTGGGGTTGGTTTCTTAGCTCGAGAGAGCTATGAACTGCTAAGTGAAAACTTGAGATTTGGGTCACTGATTGCAGTTGGCATCCTGCTTGCATCTCTTGGGCTAATCGCAATAGCTAAAAAACTCCTGGAAAAATTCAGCAATAGGATCTCAGACTAAAAATGTGTGGCAGGTTCGTTGTTTCAAAAACCAGTGACCAGCTCAGTGAAGAGCTTTCTATCAAAAACAACTTCGAGGGAAATTTGCCAAGTTTCAATTTGGCTCCGACCCAACAAATACCAATGGTTGTAAATCTTGCCTCTCAAGAACTAATAGCTGCGTCTTGGGGCATCATCCCCTCCTGGGCAATAAAACCACCAAGTTCTCCACTTATTAACGCTCGAATTGAAACTATCGCTGAAAAACCCAGCTTCAAAGCCTCACTTAAATCCCGCAGGGGTTTAGTTCCAGCAAGTGGGTATTTCGAATGGATGACTGAAGGTTCTGCTAAAACTCCGTATTTTATTCACTCCGATAAATTGTTGTTATTTGCAGCTGTTTTCGAACCACCGAATTCTCTTAGTGATCAATACAGCGTGAGCATCATCACCAAAAGCGCCGCTAAAGAAATTGAACACATTCATGACCGAAACCCTGTGATGGTTGAAGATATTGATTCCTGGCTGAATTCAGAGAAAGATTCAGATTATCTACTGACTGAAATATCTGGCCAGTCTGATGAAATTGCCAAGTCATTGAGTTTTTATGAAGTCAACAAAGCCGTTGGTTCAGTTAGAAATAACCATCCGGGGTTAATAAATCCAGAATCGGAACAAAAGCTATTCGATTAGCACTTCACAATGTCCTAATAATCTCTTAGACTTTTATTCGAACAAATGTTCGAATAAGGGGAACTTAGTTGATTCAAGTAGATGAGCTTATTGCCGTTGTGACAAACCATGACGGTCAGCCGGTCAGCTTTGACTGGAGAGGATCTCACTACCTCGCAACAGGCATTCCAGTTCGTTGGTATGCAAGAAAAAGTTGGTGGAGGGAGGTTGACCAAGCCCCAAAAGGATTTTCCGCTGAAGCAATAGAAGTTGAGATGTGGAGAGTGAGGGCCCAGTGCGATGCTGACAGTGGGGTCTTTGAACTAATACACAGTAACCCCGGTGATGAATGGAAGTTGGTGCGAGTTATCTAGTGACTGGATTCACCCACCTCAACTTTGCCTCCGCCTATTCTGCCCACTATGGAGTCAACCGACCCGAGCAAGCAGTTGCCTTCGCTAAACAGTTTGGTTTCGACGCCTTGGCAATCACTGACAGAGATGGTCTTTATGGTGCCGCTAAGCACATAGCAGCCTGCATTGAAAACAAAATAGATCCAATTATTGGTGTAAACCTTGAGGTCACCGACCAAATCTCGCTGGGAAGGGTCGTGATACTTGCCCACGGCCATAATCGAGGAGCTGGATGGAGCTCGCTTTCTCGAATAATTAGTAAAGCTCACCAAAAAAAGAAAAATGAAAAACCCTCAATAGACAGAAAAGAGCTAGCCGAACTTGCTCAGCAAGAAATTGCGAATTGCACCGTGTTGATTGGCCCCGATAGCGATGTTGGGAAAGCCGCACTTTTTGACCCATCAAAAGCTTCTGTTTTGCTGGATGGGTGGCTTGAGCATTTCAACACTCGCGGTTCTTTGGCAATCGAAGTCTTTAGTCATCTCACAGAGCCCGGAACCAGTTACTCAAACGATCACGCAAGAGCTCTTATTTCGCTTGCCGATTACAAGAAGCTGCCTGCTGTTTTGACAAATGCAACAAGATATCTCGAGCCAGACGATGCGCTAACGGCAGATGTATTGGATTCAGCAAGACATCTGGAGCCCTTAGGGATTTTCCTGCCCCAACCAAATGCGCAAGCCTGGCTGAAGCCACCAAACGACATGGCCTCTTTAGCTTTGGAGATCACTGGTAATACAAAAGTGGCTAAGAAACTTTTATCCACCACCGAGCAACTAACCGATCGATGCCGAATCAACCCTGTTGAAGACTGCGATTGGGGGAATCCAAAAACTCCTGAAAAGCAACTGCTGGGAATTGAAGGGAACCCATTTGAAGTTCTTTGGCAAAAAACACATTCAGCAATTGATTACAGATACCCGGGGGCCAAGCCCAGCCTGGTCACCGAAGTTCAGCATCAGCTGTCCAAAGAACTAATCACCATAAACAAACTTGGCTTTTCAACATTTTTTCTAACGGTTGCAGATGTTGCGCAGATGATCAGGGATATGCGAATAAGAATCGCAGCCAGGGGTTCGGGTGCGGGGTCTTTGGTGAATTACCTACTGGGCATAAGTCACATAGACCCAATCGAGCAGGGTTTGTTGTTTGAAAGATTTCTATCCACCGAGAGGTCAACCCTTCCGGATATAGATATCGACGTTGAATCATCAAAAAGACATGAGATATACCGGGCGATATTTAAACGCTACGGAGGAGATCGAGTAACGCTACTTTCAATGCAATCCACCTATAGGGGCAGAGGAGCAATTAGAGATAGTGGTTTGGCGCTAGGTCTGGATGAGGACCAGATTGATCAAATAGCCAAAAGCTCTTGGCGATTCAGTGCCAGAAGTTTTAGGGCGGCACTTGAGGTAAAACCTGAACTGGCAAAGCTTGCAAACCAAGTTGGCAAAAATCGAAAACTGAATCTGCTGGTGGATCTGACTCAAAGACTTGATCGACTCCCCCGGCATATCTCCATGCACCCCTGCGGGGTAATACTCGGTGATAACCGACTTTTGGACCTAACCCCAACTGAACCCAGCGGGTTGGGGTTACCGATGAGTCAGTTCGATAAAGACGACATGGATCCGCTTGGGTTTCTAAAGCTTGATGTTTTAGGTGTTCGGATGCAAAGCACGATGGCCTATGCCGTAAAAGAAATTGAAAGAGTTGAAAATAAAACCCTTGATTTGGACTCGGTGGCAACTGATGACAAAGATGTTTTTCAGCTAATCAGAACCACCAACACCCTGGGCATTTTTCAAATTGAAAGCCCCGGTCAAAGGGAGCTCACCGGCAAGCACCAGCCAACTGAATTTAATGATCTGACATTGCAAATTTCTTTATTCAGGCCAGGCCCCATGAAGGGAAACATGATCTCCCCCTATCTGGATGGAAGGCATGGTTTTATCCAACCGGATTATTTCCATCCAGATTTAAAGCCGATATTGGAAGAAAGCTACGGAGTGGTGGTTTTTCACGAGCAGCTAATGAGAATCATGAAGGTGATGACAGGTTGCACACTGGCCAAAGCCGATGAGTTGCGCAGAAAGATGGCAAAGCCCGCACTGAAGCAGGAAATTGAGACCTATTTCAAACAAAGCTCGATTGCCAGAGGCTATCAACTATCTGTTGTCAATCGGGTTTGGCAGGTTTTAGAAGGGTTTGGAAGTTTTGGTTTTTGTAAAGCTCACGGTGCCGCTTTTGCTCTGCCGACTTATCAATCCGCTTGGTTGAAAACTCACTACCCAGCTGAGTTTATCTCTGGGATACTCACCCACGACCCAGGCATGTATCCAAAAAGATTATTGCTGGCCGAGGCAAGAAGGCTTGGGGTGGAGCTGTGGCCAATTGATGTTAATAAATCAACAGATGAATACTTCGTGGAAGTAATCTCTGGCGCAAAAGGGGTCAGAATGTCGCTGATAGAGATTGCTGGCATTTCAACACCTGAGATACAAAGAATTATTAAAAACGCTCCGTTTAGAGACATCGCAGATTTCTACACCAAAGCCCGTCCCTCGAGAAAAACGATTATGCGACTTGCAACCATCGGTGCACTGGATTCACTGTCAAGCATGGAAGCCACGCGTGGAGACATCATCCAAAAAATTAGAGAGATAACAACCAAGCCCGCTCCAAACATAAATACATCCCAAAACGAACTGGATTTCAGTGTCACCGAACAGCTCCCTGAAGGAAACCCCGATTTCACGCACAATCAACAGCTAGAACTAGAAATGGGGCTTACCGGAATGGACATCTCAGGGCACCTACTTGATAAATACCTACCCATGCTTGATGATTTGGGAGTATCCAGAGCGGATGAGCTAAATACCCTCAGGGGAAACACCGAGGTTTTGATAGCGGGGATTCGAGTTGCCACCCAAACCCCGCCAATGAGAAGTGGAAAGCGAGTTGTGTTTATCAGCTTGGATGATGGAACAGGTTGTGCAGATGCCACATTTTTCGACGAGGCACAAGCAAAATGTTCGGATCTTTTGTTCAACAACAGGCTGCTATTGATTTCCGGGAAACTAAGAAGGACTGGAAAAAATGGAGTTTCTGTATTGGCTGAAAACGCTTGGGATCTAAATCAGCTGTGGATTAAATGGGAAAGGGGTGAGCGCCTTGCGGGCTAACCCACCCCGAGCCCTAAAAAATTAGTCTTGGTTGAAAATTGCAAGCATTCTGAGAATCTCGATGTAGAGCCAGACCAAAGTTGCGGTCATTCCAAATGCAGCTCTCCATTCAAATTCTTCAGGAGCACCTTGGCTTACACCCTGCTTGATTGCTTCAAAGTCTAAATTAAGCGTAAATGCCGCTAGACCGACACCGATAAGGGCTGCAATCCAACCAAACTGTGAGGTGTAAATGCCACCACCGCCGAAAAGGGCAAAGCCGAGGTTGATCATTGCAAAACCGAAATAACCAATAAGAGCAAAGCTCATGATTTTTGTGAAGCGCTCGTTTACCTTGATCCACCCAAAGCGGTATGCGGCAAACATTCCACCTGCGGTTGTAAGTGTTCCTAAAACCGCGCTTTGCACGATTCCTGGATACATCGCCTCAAAAATTGAGGAAATTCCTCCAATGAAGACACCCTGCACAACTGCATACAGGTAATAAAGCCAAGGCCTCGTGGTTTTTGAAAACGCTGCCCAGAGACCCAGCCCCAAGCCAACAAACATGGCTGGAAATGCAAGAGCCTGAAGATTAAAAACCCAGGTTCCGGCAGCACCTAAAACCACCAGAAGCAACATTCCAAACACCTTGGATGCAGTTCCCTCCAGGGTCATTGGCTTGGTTGAAGTTATTTCTTCAAACCTTGAGTCAACCTCAACCTGCTGAAGCCCCTTGGCTCCGCTTCGCATTGACTGATTGAATACGGGGTTATGTGAAATAGCCACTTTTCTCCTTCGAAGACTTTCCTTAGAGGATATTAGGTCAAATCTCTGTGAATTTGCTGGATATGTGCTGGATAAATTTGATGACCACCGGGATGGGTCAGTAGTTCAACCTCAGCACCTGCAGCCTTCAGTTCTTCCACAAAAGCCTCGGTTACCGACACCGGAGCGTAAGGGTCTTTTTCACCGTTGGCTATAAAAACTTGTTTGCCGGATAGATCATTGACCACTGAAGCGTTTAGAGGTTTGGTCGAGCCAAAAGCAATAACTGTTTGGACTCGCTGCGGAGATGTCACTAACAAAGCCAAGGCAGTATTGGCTCCATTTGAAAAACCGCAGGCGGATAAGTTGTTCTGATCAAACCCATATTCAGCAGCCGCCTGATCTAAAAACTCCTGCAAATCCGCTACGGCTTGAATCACTGATTCCTGGACGAATTCACCCTGGGGTGTTCTCTCAAAAAAACGATTCATCCCATTTTCATTTACCAGCCCCCTTGGCGAAAGCAGATTACTTTCAGGGCTTATCATTTCGCCTAATTGCAGTAGGTCATGTTCATCCGCTCCTGTGCCATGCAATAGCAACATAGTGTTTTCAGAGTCTTTGTTTATCCAAACATGCGCTCTAGAAATCAATTAGGCCTCGATTCTTGGAAGGTTGTGTGCGATTTGCTCTCTGTTGGGCTCAAGCCATGGAGGGAGTTTCAGCTTTTTACCCAATTCCAATAGCGGTTCATCAATATCAAATCCAGGATCATCAGTTGCAATCTCGAATAACACCCCGCCTGGTTCACGGAAATAAATACTCTTGAAATACTGCCTGTCCATAATTTCCGTCACCGGAACTCCCTGGCTAACCAGTTGCTCTCTCCAGGTCTCCATTGTCAAAAGATTTGGGGCTCTAAAAGCAACGTGATGAACCGTTCCTCCCGCCTGCAGTCCTCTGTCGCGAACCCCTGGCAACACATCAACCAAAGTACCTGTTGCGCCATTACCCATGGCGAACTGGGCACCAGTTGATGTTTCAGCATTTGCCTGCATGCCCAGCATGTCAGTGAGCATTATCGCCGTAGGGTCCAAAAGCTGCTGACTAAGAGTAACTGAATGAAGTCCTCGAATAGCGTGTTCGGCTGGAATGGAAGCCTCCCCATCCCAGCCAGAGCGAGCATCCCCTTCTGTTCCAACTAATTCGACACTCATGCCGTCTTGGTCACGAAGCTTGAGATATTCAAATCCATTTATATTTTGAGAGCGCTCACTCTCTACCCCGAGTGTTTTGAGCCTTTGCTCCCAAAAACCAATCGATTCAAGAGGGACTGAAAATGATGTGGCGGTTGTGAGGCCTGCCCCCTCTTTGCCTGGAGCTACGCCAGGCCAAGGAAAGAAGGTCAGGATAGATGCAGGAGAGCCTTTTTCGTCACCGTAGTAGAGGTGCCAAACATGAGGGGCATCGAAGTTTACTGTCTGTTTTACAAGTCTTAGCCCCAAAGTCTTTGTGTAAAAATCAACGTTTTTTTGAGGATCTGATGCAATTGCTGTCACATGGTGAAGCCCATGGGGCTTAATGTCTAAATTCACAAGCAGTACAACAGTTGTGAATGGTGGGCATTCCTCGGGTGTAATAAAAGTTAATGGTGGACCTGAGGGGACTCGAACCCCTGACCCCCTGCATGCCATGCAGGTGCGCTACCAGCTGCGCCACAGGCCCAAAGCCTTCAAAGTCTAATGCAAAACCTTAGCTGACCGAAACAATGGGGCAGTCTTTCCATAAACGCTCCAGAGCATAAAACTCTCTTTCTTGTTCGTGCATTACATGCACCACGAGATCTCCAAAGTCCATCAGCACCCAACGTCCAGATTGTTTGCCCTCCAAAACTCTCGCTTTATGACCGGCCTGACGCATTCGGTTCTCAACCTCTTCAGCAATTGCCACAATTTGGCGCTCGTTACCGCCACTGACCAAAAGAAATATATCCGCCAGACCAAAAGGGTCACTCACATCGAGGGCGACCGGATTCTCTGCAAGCTTCTCTTCTGCGGCCTTGGCTGCCAATCTGGCAAGGGAAATTGATTCTGGGGTTGCTGGCATTAGCTGAATGGACCCATCTCACTCAAGGCCCACCACAAACCAATTCCTGCCAGCACGAACATAACTCCGCCAAGAATGGCAAAAGTCGTTGATAGCACTCTATTTCGGACCACAATTTTGCCCGGCACGACAATCTCCGGTTCTCTGGCATCCGCCACGAGTTTGGCGCTAACCGGATCAACAAGCGATATTTTTCCAGCCACGGTGTCTTTTTGATCCTCAGAGTCAAACTTCAAATCATCCATGACCGAGGAAAGGGAGGGTTGGTTCCCAGTCACTATTTCTATGGACTCGGAGTTAGTCACAACCAAATCGCCGTCAGTCCCCTCTAAAGAATCAGGGATGTTGTCCATTGTGAAGGTGTTGCTTGAGTCTTGGTAAATATAGTTTCTTCCAGTTAGCTGGCTTGGAGTTGAATCTGAACCAACGGTCTCAGCTGTTGCCGACCCAGTTGGCTCTGGCCCATTATCTTTATTTTCTAAATTCTGATTGCGCTCAGCGGGTTTGTTCTGTGCAGGTGTTGCTGGCTGTTCTGTTTTTGAAATCGGATGTTGATTTTCAACGGTCTCGGCATCCTCAGCAGAGCGCTGCCGCTCCCTCACCCTCAGCTCTCTTCGAGATGGAAACTTTGTTTCTTGAGCCCCTGAAGAATGCGTTGCGTTTTCTGATTGGTCAGCATCCGATTCAGTCTGCGGGGCTTCAGAAAGAGAGTCAGCAGTCGACACCGAGCCCGCTTTTTCAGCTTCTCGGCGTTCCCTTCTACTTCGATATTCCACTTAACTCCCGTAAAGATGATGTTTGCTAATGTACTGAACAACACCGTCTGGCACCAAATACCAAATAGGTTGACCATCCGCCACTCGTTGACGAATGTCTGTGGAGCTAATCGAGAGCGCTGGAACTTCCAGCTCACTAATTGCTCCTTTTGGAGCCTTAGGGAGCTTCAGTTTGTGTCCTGGCCGGCTAACGGCCACGAAGTGCGCAAGGTCCCAAACTGTCTCAATGTCTTTCCATGCGATAATTTGTGCAATTGCATCAGCACCAGAGATAAAAAATAGATCTGCATCAGGAAATTGCGTGTTCAAATCATTCAAAGTGTCAACTGTGTAGGTGTATCCAGGTCGGTCAATATCCACCCTGGAAACCTTGAATTGAGGGTTTGAAGCTGTTGCAACCACACTCATCAAATAACGATGTTCCGCTGGTGAGACTTCTTGTTTTTGCCAAGGTTTACCAGTTGGAACAAACAAAACCTCATCCAGTTGCATAGCGGATGCAACCTCACTGGCCGCTACCAGGTGGCCATTGTGAATAGGGTCAAAGGTTCCACCCATGACCCCAATTCTTCGCTTGCCTGGCATTAGCTCCTAATGACTGGTCTCAGATGGGTCGACCTTGGTGTGCTTATTGGAGACGTTCATAAAACTCATTGTGACAATCCCCAAAGCCGCAAAAATGCCCAAGGTTATGATTCCATAGGCAAAGGTGGGGATTGGCAATTCCCGATACTCAACGTAGGCACCCTCAGCGAGTAGTTCAAGCATGTTTCTCCTCTTGGCTTTTCTATATTCTAACTACGAATTTGCCCATCGCCACGAACAAGCCACTTGGTCGAAGTCAGCTCGTTCAGTCCCATCGGTCCCCGTGCGTGGAGTTTTTGTGTTGAAATGCCAACCTCAGCACCCATTCCAAACTGTCCACCATCTGTGAATCTGGTAGAGGCGTTGACCATCACTGCGGCACTATCAACCTCTGCCAAAAATCTTTCTGCCCTCGAGTAGTCCTCGGTGACAATGCTCTCGGTGTGGTGAGTAGAGTATTTCGCTATGTGATCCAAGGCCTCATCCAGATTTTCAACTGTTTTCACGGATATCTCCATGGCTAAATACTCAGTGGCCCAATTCTCATCGGTGGCTTGGTTAGCCTCGGGAAAAAAAGCCCTGGTCTTATCACAGGCGTTTATCTTCACTCCACTGGCTTTCAAGTCGTTCAAAATGGCAAGCCCCGTTGTTTCTAGGACTTCGGAATGAATCAACAGTGTCTCCAGAGAGTTGCAAACACTCACCCGATGGGTTTTTGAATTATTAGCAATCCCAATCGCCTTTTGTTCATCAGCATCTTTGTCGATGAAAAGATGGACTATTCCATCACCAGTTTCAATAACGGGCACTTTTGATTCGTTCACAACGGTTTGGATTAGGTTTGCACTCCCCCTCGGGATCAAAACATCAACCAAACCTCGAGCCTGCATCATCTCGGTCCCTCCCTGTCGACCGAAGTCATCAACAGTTTGGACAAGTTGTTTTGGAAGCTTCGCCTGCTCCAGAGCTTTTTGAATCAGGCCAACTAGCACCCGATTGGTCTCAACCGCTGCACTCCCACCCCGAAGCACTGCGCCGTTACCACTCTTAATAGCCAGTGAGGCGATGTCTATGGTCACATTGGGTCTTGCCTCGTAAATCACGCCAATCACACCGAAGGGAACGCGCACCTGTTCGATTCTTAGACCATTTTCTAATTTGCTTCCCCTGAGGACATCCCCTATCGGATCGCCGAAGCCAATGATTTCATCAATTGCGGACTGCAAACCCTGAATTCGCTCATCACTCAATCGCAATCGATCAAACAGGGACTGTGCCAGTCCCTCTTTTTCGCCTCGATCCAGATCCTGCTGATTAGCTTCTAAAATCTTTTGACTGTTCTCTGCCAGAAGATTTCTCAGGTTCGACAACGCCAAATGCTTTTGCCCCGTAGAAGCCTGAGCCAATACTGGGGATGCCTTTTTAGCCGAGCTAAGAATCTGTTGAACCGTCATGACTCAAGCTTATTCTTTGCCTCGAACCAGGTGTGAGTGAAATCTTCAAACAGAATTTTTTCTGCGTTTGTGACCTTTGTAAGCATTACGGGAATCCCGGACTCTGAAACTTTCAAAGCGGCCGAGACTTTTGTCAGTGCACCCCCAGTTCCAAAACCGGTTGAGGTTCCCGATATTTGCACATTCTGCAAATCTTCTTGGGAACTAATTCGAGCAATTGGTTTTGAGCCAGCCTGATCTGGCGGGCCGGTGTAAATCGCATCAACATCACTAAGTAAGATTAATAAATCGGCACCCAATAAAGTTGCGACACTGGCAGCCAAACCGTCGTTATCACCAAAGCGAATCTCTTGAGTCGCAACAGTGTCGTTTTCATTCACAATTGGAATCACACCCATTTCTAAAAGCCTCGAAAAAGCTTGCAGCGCATTCGATCTGGTTTCTGGAGTTTCCATGTTTTCAACAGTTAGGAGTACTTGCCCTGCAATCAAGTTAAATCCTGATAGCAGACGTTGATAATCGGCCATCAACCGCAACTGCCCAACTGCAGCCATTGCCTGCGATGTTGGCAGGTCGGTTGCTCTGGCGGTAATCCCCAACACTGGCGCCGAAGATGCAATTGCCCCACTGCTGACCACTACCACCGCAATTCCCTGCTTATGAAGATTGGCGACCAGCTTGCAAACAAGACCTAATTGCTCGGAATTTTCGCCAGTGATGGAAGAACTACCTATTTTCACCACTACTAGAGAGGATTCACTGATTTCACTAATTTGGCTTAGCAAGTTACTCCTCGTCCAAATATTGCTCGCTAATTTTCGAGGCCTCTCTCTCGGCCTGCATTTTGTCCCTCATGCGAGTTCTGCTGTCCATCATCTCGTGATACTGCTCACGCCGCTGCTTAGTTGTTCGGCGATCATTTCCATCAATTCTTGAATCGCTTCCCCTTGGAGTCGACACCTCAGATATTGAATTCACCATCGGTTGCCACTCAAACAACACTCCATTTTCAGAACCGATAACCACTGTCGAACCCGACTTAGCCCCTGCTTTCATAAGCCTCTCTTCAACACCAAGCTTTGCCAATCTCTCCGCCAGGTAGCCGACTGCCTCATCATTGCTGAAATCGGTCTGAGCAACCCATCTTTCAGGTTTCACCCCGATGATTCTATAAATGGTTCCCTCGGCGGAATTTTCAGGCCTAACCTCAAACTCATCGCTGGGTGCCTGTTTAACTAGGCTGATAATCTCTCTTGCGCTTTCTTGGACATCGGCATGCTTTTCAATCAGGTCACTCATTGCAAAGCTCAGCTCCTTCAAGCCTTGCTTAGTAATTGCAGAAACCTCAAAAACTTTTAGCCCCAATTTTTCAAACTCTGGACGAACCATTTTGGCTATTGTCTCACCGTCATCCAGGTCTATTTTGTTCAATGCAATTAGCTGCGGTCGCTGATTCAAAGGGGTTCCGTTTTCAACTTGGTAGTTTTCTAACTCCTGAACAATTGCTCGGTAGTCTTTTAGTGGTTCCCTGTCTGGTTCTAAAGTTGCGCAATCAATCACATGCAAAATCACAGAACAGCGCTCAATGTGTCTCAGAAACTGCAAACCAAGCCCTTTTCCCTCGCTTGCCCCTTCGATTAACCCAGGGACATCAGCAATTGTGTAGCTTCGCTCCCCCGCCTGGACAACTCCCAGGTTTGGATGCAGTGTTGTGAATGGATAATCTGCAATCTTTGGTCTCGCAGCACTCAAAGCAGCAATCAGTGATGATTTACCAGCACTTGGATAACCCACAAGCGCAACATCCGCCACTGTCTTGAGCTCCAGCACTATCTCGCCAGTCCAGCCAGGAATGCCAAGCAATGCAAAGCCAGGCGCTTTGCGACGTTTGCTGGCTAAGGCAGCATTTCCCAATCCGCCCATACCGCCCTGGGCAACTTCCAATTTCATGCCTGGCTGATTTAGATCAGCCAGAATCTCTCCCTTTGGTGATTTCACCACCGTTCCAACGGGAACATCCAAAATAAGATCTTCGCCCTTGGCTCCGTTACGAAAATCTCCCGCCCCGGCATCGCCTCTGCCGGCAGTGCGGTGGGGACGATAGTGATAATCAATCAGCGTTCCGGTGTTGGTCTCGGCAACCAGCCAAATAGATCCGCCACTTCCCCCGTTGCCACCATCGGGACCGGCGAGTGGTTTATATCTCTCACGTTTCACAGAAACGCAGCCGTTGCCGCCATCCCCCGCTGCAAGCTGAAGCTTCACTTCATCAATAAAAGTAACCACTTCACCTCCAAATAAAAATGGGCGGACCCACAGGCCCGCCCAAAAATCTTACTCCTGGCTACTCAGCCAAAATGTTTACGACCTTGCGACCGCCCTTGCTGCCAAATTCGACAGCACCTCCTGCGAGGGCGAACAAAGTGTCGTCTTTTCCACGGCCCACGTTGGACCCCGGGTGGAAGTGTGTTCCGCGCTGGCGGACGATAATCTCACCCGCGTTTACAACTTCTCCTGCAAATCTTTTCACTCCCAAACGCTGCGCGTTTGAATCGCGACCGTTTTTAGTGGAGCTAGCTCCCTTTTTGTGTGCCATTTCCGCCTACTTAATCTCGGTGACCTTAACGCGGGTCAAATCCTGACGGTGACCCTGACGCTTTTTATAGCCAGTTTTGTTCTTGTATTTCTGAATCACAATCTTTGGGCCCCTGAGTTCTTCAATGACCTCAGCTGTCACTTTAACCTTGGCCAGCGCCTTCGCATCGGAGGTGACTTTGTCACCGTCAACGAGCAATACCGCAGGGAGCTCTACCTTGCCACTGGAAGACTTGATACGGTCCATGGTCACTAGTGACCCGACCTCTACTTTTTCCTGGCGCCCACCGGCGCGCACTACTGCGTAAACCACGCTTAACCTCTTTTGTCTGCTTAGGGATGTTGCAAGCAACAGCCTTGAATTCTATACCTGAATCTACCTATTGGTCAACGTTTGGAGTGGTCTGTTTCGAAGTAACTCGTCTGCGCCTCGGTTTTTTGGGTTTGGTTTGCTCAGGTTCTGGCAGGGAATCCAATACTTTATCCAACACATTGCCAGGCTGCTCGCTCTTTGCGGGCTCATCCCCGGCCGCGGCGTCATGAATTTTGTTCACCATCGAACCAAGCTCTTTGGCTTTTTCTGGATCAACAATCTTCTTGGTTTCAGGCTTTGCCTTTGAGCCTTTTTGTTCTGCTTTGTATTTTTGCTCATCGGTGATTGTCATTCCTCTGCCGGCGCAGCACTCACAAACCTCACCAAAAGTCTCCAGCAATCCAACGCCTAGCTTCTTTCTGGTCATCTGAATAAGTCCCAGAGATGTGACTTCGGCGACCTGATGCTTGGTTCTGTCTCTACTGAGGCATTCCATGAGTCTTCTTTGCACCTGTTCTCGGTTGGATTCCAGAGTCATGTCAATAAAATCAACGACGATGATTCCACCAATGTCCCGAAGTCTCAGTTGACGAACCAGCTCCTCAGCAGCTTCCAAATTGTTTTTGGTTACGGTTTCTTCTAGGTTTCCGCCACTACCGATGAACTTTCCAGTATTTACATCGACAACCGTCATGGCTTCCGTGCGGTCAATCACAAGTGATCCACCACTTGGCAAATAAACCTTGCGCTCTAAAGCTTTGTGAATTTGGTCGCCGATTCTGAAAGAGTCAAAAATATCCTCTTTGCCTTTGTGAACGCTAAGTCTTTCTTTCAACTCGGGCGCAACGCTGTCAAGATATTCGTTGACAGTGGTGTTGGTTTTGTCGCCCTGGACAACCATTGATTGGAAGTCTTCGTTGAAAACATCCCTGATGATTTTGATCAACTGATCGGATTCGGTGTGCAAAAGCGAGGGTGCTTTGCCTTTTTCGCTTTTTTTGCCAATGCTCTGCCACTGTTCGGTAAGTCTTTTCACATCGAGCGCCAATTGCTCTTCCGTTGCACCCTCTGCTGCGGTTCGAACAATCACCCCAGCATCAGCTGGAAGTAATTCTTTGAGAATTGCTTTGAGACGTTGGCGCTCTTTATCAGGAAGCTTCCTGGATATTCCGTTCATGTTTCCACCTGGCACATACACCAGATATCTTCCGGGGAGAGATATCTGACTGGTCAAGCGAGCACCCTTTTGGCCAACTGGATCTTTTGTGACCTGCACTAATACTTTGTCGCCTGTTTTGAGTGCAAGTTCAATTTTTCTTGGCTGATTTCCTGTTTCGGCTGCATCCCAGTCCACTTCCCCCGAATATAAAACTGCATTTCGACCCTTGCCGATATCAACAAAGGCTGCCTCCATGCTGGGAAGAACGTTTTGAACCTTTCCAAGATAGATATTTCCAATTAGTGAAGCCGATTGAGACTGAGCAACGTAGTGCTCCACCAAAATGGCATCTTCCAAAACGCCTATCTGAACCCTGTCGTCTGCCTCGCGAACAATCATTTTCCGATCAACAGATTCACGTCTTGCTAAAAATTCACTCTCTGAGATGCTGCTTCGCCTGCGGTTGTCATTGCGCGGTTCTCTCCGACGCTGACGCTTTGAATCGACTCGGGTCGAATCATCTGTCTTTTTTTCTTCTGGTTTCTGTTCTGGCGTCTTGGTTCTATTTCGCTTGCGAGGCTCAGATTCCTCCTGCTTCGGGGGTCTGGCTTTTTCCGCTTTGAGTTTTCCACTTCGAGTGTCAACCTCTGGGGTTGGCAAATCAGGTGCTTGAAACAATAATGATGCTGCGGGTGGCTGAACTGCTTTTGGCTCAGCCTCGGTCTTTTTCCTTGGCACTTTGGCTCCTGTGCCGATTCGTCCACAGCCGGTCTCGGCGTCAAATCATAACTCTTGCGCGTCCTCGCGCTAATCACGGTGGCCCTTCATTTGGCTCAACATTCCGCAAAAATCTTCGGTGTAACTGTGGCTACACCTATCTTTAGCTTAGCAACAACGTGACAGAAATGAGATACTGACTCGGTGAGCAACCTTATTGAGAATGAAACTCGGGTAAAACCGGGGGTTTTTTACGCCCTAGCCTCAATTGTGTTTGGGGTAATTGGATGGATCGCTTCGTTGGCGCTGACCGTTGAGCGCATTCGGGTTGCCGAAAACCCGGAGGCAACTCTCGCCTGCGATGTTTCTCCTTTTATTTCCTGCAAATCCGTGATGCTCACAGAGCAGGCCTCACTTTTTGGTTTCCCAAACCCACTTATTGGGCTTGCCAGTTTTTTCGCACCGGTATTAATTGGTTTTGCCATTTTGGCAGGAGCTGAATTCAAAAATTGGTTCTGGAACGCCTATCTGGTTGGAAACGTGTTGGGGTTTGTTTTTGTGTTGTGGCTTTTCTCGCAAAGCGTGTTCGTGATCGATGCTCTGTGCCCCTACTGCATTGTTGCCTGGGTTGCGATGATTCCTCTTTTATGGATGAATGCTGGACTGGTTATGGCCAAAGGTGCGCTTGGTGAGAACTTGGTAGCTACCGGTAAGGCAGTCTATGAATGGAACTGGGTTGCATCGACTGCAACCTATGTCGCAATCTCGCTAGTTATCCTGATTGTCTACTGGGATTTGTGGCCGACTCTTTTTTAGCCAAACCACAGTTTCAGCTCACGCTGTGCTGATTCTTCTGAGTCTGAGCCATGCACAAGATTCTGTTGAACTTTCAAACCCCAGTCTCTAGCCAAATCACCTCTAATAGTGCCGGCTGCAGCTGTGGTTGGATCGGTGGTTCCAGCAATTGAGCGGAAACCCTCAATTACCCTGTCGCCACTTAGCTTGCATGCAAGGGTTGGACCGCTGAGCATGAATTCAACCAGTGGTTCAAAAAAGGGCTTCCCTTGATGCTCTGCGTAGTGCTCTTCCAGTAATTGTTTTGAAGGCTGAAAAAGCCTTATCTCTTCAATCACATAACCTTTTGCCTCGCAGCGACGAAGGATTTCACCAATCAGGTTTCTTTTCACACCATCAGGCTTTATCAAAACAAGTGTTGACTGCATATCAGTTGTCTTCCTCTTCTAATTGTTTGAAGTAATTCTCGCGGGCTTTATCGACAGTTCTTCCCGCTATCATCATCCAAATCCACAATCCAGCAAAGATTGCTCCCACGAAGAACATCCCCCAAATCCAAAAACCACTGATGACTAACAAGACCTGCAACAGCGATCCGAAAATATAACCCCCAGGTTTACCCAAGATTCCGGGAGTAACCATCATTATCAGAGAGATTGTGATTCCAATCCCCCACACCCACTCCGGAGGAGCTAACTCAAGCCCAAACGCGACAAGTGTTGCGAAAAACACCACAAAGGCCTCAAAAACTAGCAGGATGCTCCCCAGAGTTCTCTGGGTTGACCTAGTCTTTTTCAATCTCAGCCTCCAAGCGCTCTCTGTTAATTATTTCCCCGAGCAGCAAAATGCTCCCCGTCACAACCACTGGCAATCCCGCCTCCAAGGCTATATCCGTTGCATACTCAAGCGCCAATTCGCTGCCCTCGATTTCTTGAACCTCTAATCCCAGCCTATTTGCCTCTCCTGCTAGTTCCGATGCCTGCACCGCCCTCTCGGATTCGGCCTGGGTGATAACTAAAGAAGAAACTAGAGGCTTCAAAATCTCCAACATCTTTGGGTAATCCTTATCCGCCATCGTGCCTAGGACCACTACACATTTTTCAATTTCGAAATAGTCAACCAGCGCATCGGTTAGAGACTTGATTCCAGCCGGGTTATGAGCAGCGTCCAATATGGTGAGAGGTTTTTTTCTGAAAACCTGCAACCTGCCGGGGCTGGTGGCATCGGCAAGTGCACTGTGCAAAATGGGTTCTGACAAAGCCTTATTTCCACCACCCAAAAATGCCTCGCAGGCACTCACCGCCAACATTGCATTTCGCAGCTGATGCTCTCCTGCAAGGGGAAGAAAAAGGTTTTGATAGCCAACCAGTGCTGTCTCCGAAGAAAAACGGTAGCCCCCGTTCTCAGGTTTTTGGGAAACTATCCTGTAGTCAGTATCCTCAAAAATAATTTTTTGACCATCCAGTAGTTTGTTCTTGAGTTGAAATTCAGCCTCAGGTGATTGTCTTTGAGAGACCACTATCGAGTCGGGCTTAATGATTCCTGATTTGGTTTTTGCAACCTCACTCACAGTTGAACCCAACTGCTTGGTGTGATCAAGAGCAATTTGTGAAAAGACAGCAACTTCAGCATTTACAACATTCGTTGCATCCCACTCGCCACCCATACCAACTTCGATGATCGCAACATCCACCGGCGCATCTGCAAACGCTTGAAAAGCAAGCAGTGTGACCGCCTCAAAAAATGTAATTTTGGGTTTTCCAAGTGATTCCAGCTTTGCATCGGCAATTTCTAAAATCGGAGAAATTTGATCCCAATATTCTTCAAAGAGGTCTTTTTCTAAGGGTTCTCCATCAATAGATATTCGTTCGGTTATATCCACCAAATGTGGGGATGTAAACCTGCCGGTCCTTAGTCCGTGCTCCCTCAGAATCCGCTCGATGATTCTTGCCGTGGAGGTTTTTCCGTTTGTTCCGGTTATATGAATAACTGGGTAGGCAAACTGTGGGTCTCCCAGTAATTCGCTGGCAAGCTCAACCGGATAAAGATCCGGCGTCGGTTTGGCCTCTCCAATGCGGGCAAGAATCTCTCGATAGGCTCTCGAGAAGCCATCCTCAGGCAAGTTTTTCCACTTCAATGCTGATTTTTTCATCATCACCAATTGATAACTCAGCTTCCGAGATTTGCTCAAAGCTGATTTGTTTTGCCAATGTTTCGTGCATCAAAAGATCTTGATGATTCTCTAGCGCCTGCATAGCACCTGATGTGACACCCACAGTCAAACCAATCCGGTCTGAAACATCTAAACCAGCATCTTTTCGTGCCTGTTGAATATGTCGGATTGCATCTCTTGCCATTCCCTCGGCCTGCAATTCCTGATCAAGCTCGGTGTCCAGAATCAAAAACCCTTCGGGGAGTAACCCGATAGCCGAGCTTTCGGTCCCACCTGCAAGCTTTAGTTCATACTCTTCGGGCAGCAATTCAACTCCGCCAGCCGTGACATTGCCATCCTGCTCGCTCCAGTCTCCCTGTTTGCTGGCTGCAATCACCTGTTGAACCTGAGAACCGATTCTTGGTCCTAGTGCCCTTGCATTAACATTTAGCTGCTTCACAAGACCAAATCGCTTGGCTGTCTCCTCACTCATCGACACAAGTTCAACCTGCTTCAGATTTAATTCCTCCCGAATCAAATCGACGAAGGGTTCGATTCCAGAAACGTTATTGCTAGCAATCACAGCCGATCGCAATGGGAGCCTGACTCTTAATCCTGCTTGTTTTCTCAGTGCAAGCCCGACACTTGCAATTTCACGAATTTCATCCATGGACTGAACTAAACCCTCATCAAACGGATAATCCTCTGGTTTTGGCCAGTCGGTTAGGTGAACACTGCGGCCTGCGGTCAGCCCCTGCCAAATTTCCTCTGAAATCATGGGTAATAACGGCGCAGAGAGCCTGGAGAGGGTCTCCAGAGTTGTGTAGAGGGTGTCTTGAGCATCCTCGTCCCCCTCCCAGAACCTGTCTCTGGAGCGACGAATAAACCAGTTGGTCAAAACCTCACCAAAGTCTCTCAACAAATTAGTTGAGCGGTAGCTGTCGAAATTTTCCATAGACTCAGTGAGGTCAGTTATCAACTGATGCAATTTTCCAAATAAATATCTATCCAAAATTTGCTCCGAGGCGGTTGAGTAACTCGCCTGAAACTCATTGGCGTTGGCATAGAGGGTGAAAAAGTAATAGCTGTTCCAAAGAGGCAGCATAAATTGCCTAACCGACTCTCTGATTCCAGCCTCAGACACGGAGAGATTCCCACCGCGAAGAATCGGTGAGCTCATCAAAAACCAGCGCATGGCATCTGAGCCATCCCTTTCAAACACCTCTTGCACATCTGGGTAGTTCCGCAATGATTTGCTCATTTTTTGGCCATCATCACCCAAGACAATCCCGTGGCTAACAGCGTTTTTGAAAGCTGGCTTGTCAAACAGGGCTGTTGCCAAAACATGCAGCGTGTAAAACCAGCCGCGGGTCTGACCTACGTATTCAACGATGAAATCCCCTGGGAAGTGGGTTTCAAACCATTCGGTGTTTTCAAATGGGTAGTGAACCTGTGCAAAGGGCATGGATCCTGATTCAAACCAGCAATCCAATACCTCTGGAACTCTTCTCATCATTGACTTGCCGGTTGGGTCATCGGGGTTTGGCCTGACTAGCTCATCAATTTCAGGACGGTGAAAATCACTCGGGGCTTTGCCGAAATCTCGTTCTAGTTCTTCAAGAGATCCATAAATATCGATTCTCGGGTAATTGGGATCGTCCGATTTCCAAACTGGAATCGGAGCCCCCCAGAATCTATTGCGACTAATCGCCCAGTCCCGAACATTTTCTAACCACTTACCAAATGAGCCGTCTTTGGTGTGAGAGGGCACCCAATTGATCCCCTGATTTAACTCCAGCATGCGATCTCTAATTTTGGTTGTCTCGACAAACCATGAGGAGACTGCCTTATAGATAAGCGGGTTCTTGCACCTGTAGCAATGAGGATACGGGTGGTCATAGCTGGCCTGCCTGAAAAGCCTTCCAGACTCTTTTAGTTTTTGAGTAATCGGCTTATTTGCGTCAAAGACATGCATGCCCTCAAAATCGGAAATTAAGGCATTGAACTCACCTCGCTCATTGACGCTCACGTACGTTGGAATGCCTGCTTCGTTACAAAGAGCCTGGTCATCTTCACCATAGGCTGGAGCCTGGTGCACAATTCCGGTTCCCTCATCGGCACTTACATACTCGCCAACCAAAATCTGCCAGGCGTTTTCGGTGTCAAATCCTGATGTGTAGTAATCAAAAACAGGCTGATAACGAAGTCCTTTGAGATCATTTCCGCTCACTGTTTTTGAAACACTTAGATCTTTTTCTGACTCAACGCCGAATTCCTTTAGATACTGAGACATCAAGCTTGTGGCAATCAGGAATCTTTCGCCATTTGCCTCCACTACCGAATACTCAATCTCTGGCCCAACTGCAACTGCGAAGTTTGTGGGAAGTGTCCAGGGGGTGGTCGTCCAAGCAAGCAGATTCACTCCTTGAAATTCACCCTCGGTTGTCACTGGGAACTTAACCGTTACTGCCTGGTCTTGCCGTTGACGATAAACCTCGTCATCCATTCTCAGTTCGTGATTACTTAGTGGGGTTTCACATCTCCAGCAGTAGGCCAACACTTTGAAACCCTCATAAACCAGACCCTTGTTGTGGAGTTCTTTGAATGCCCACAAGACGCTTTCTGTGTAGTTTTTGTCCAACGTCTTGTAGTCATTATCAAAATCAACCCAGCGAGCCTGGCGGGTTACGTAGCTTTGCCAGTCTTCGGTGTATTTCAAAACAGAGGTTTTGCAAAACTCATTAAATTTTTTGACCCCGTAGTTTTCAATCTCGGGGCGACCGCTGATTCCCAATAATCTCTCGGCCTCAACTTCTGCTGGTAAACCGTGAGTGTCCCAACCAAATCTTCTCTCGACTCGATTACCACGCATGGTTTGGAACCTGGGAACAAAATCTTTTACATAACCGGTAAGCAAGTGACCGTAGTGCGGCAAGCCGTTGGCAAATGGGGGTCCGTCGTAGAAAACAAACTCTTCAGCCTGCTCTTGAACCCTTTGGTCTATTGAATATTGGAAGGTGTCATCCTGTTTCCAAAATTCCAAAACCCGGTTCTCAATTTTGGGAAAAGAGGGGCTTGGATCGATGCCGGATTGGTGCTGATTATTCCTTGGGTACATTTGCGCTTTCTAAATCTGCCAAAATAACACTGTTAATCTTAGAGAAACCTTTGAGAGGGAGATCTCTTGTCATCAGTTAAGCCTAATCCGCTAAACCCTGCCAGCACTCCAGAAAAAGCAGCATTGGAGGGTTTGGAGCAGAAATGGAACGATTTCTGGAACGAAAACGGTATTTACCGCTTTGATCACCAGGCCTCGCGCGAGGAAATCTACTCTATCGACACTCCCCCGCCAACCGCGAGTGGAAGCCTGCATGTGGGTCACGTGTTCAGCTACACCCACACCGACATAATCGCCCGTCACCGCAGAATGATGGGCAAAAAAGTTTTCTACCCAATGGGCTGGGATGACAATGGACTGCCAACTGAGAGAAGGGTTCAGAATTATTACGGAGTTAGGTGCGATCCGACGCTTCCTTATGAAAATGATTTCACCCCACCAATCACCGGTGGAAGCAATAAAAGCTCAAAACCACAGGACCAGCAGCCAATCAGTAGGAAAAACTTTATTGAACTCTGCGAGGCACTGACTGAGGAAGACGAGCAGGCTTTTGAAAACCTTTGGCGCAATCTAGGGCTCAGCGTTGATTGGAAAGAAAGCTATCGAACAATCTCTGACCGGGCTCAGGCCACCTCACAGCTTGCATTTTTGAAAAACCTTGAGCGCGGTGAAGCTTATATCTCGATGGCCCCAACACTGTGGGATGTCACTTTTAGGACAGCTGTTGCGCAAGCGGAACTAGAAGACAGAGAACAGCCAAGCGCCTATCACCAGTTGGCTTTCCACGGTCCTGAGGGTGAAATCCTAATAGACACCACTAGGCCCGAGCTTTTACCAGCCTGTGTTGCGCTAGTAGCTCACCCAGATGATGAGCGTTACCAAAAACTATTTGGGCAAACTTGCAAAACTCCACTGTTTGATGTGGAGGTGCCAATCGTTTCCCATCCGTTGGCTCAGCCGGACAAAGGAACTGGGATTGCAATGATCTGTACATTTGGTGATGTAAACGACGTCACCTGGTGGCGAGAGCTCAATCTTCCAAACAGAGCGATCTTAGGATTCGACGGACGTGTTCAGTCGACACCACCAACTGGATTGGATACCCAAAAGGCAAAAGAGACCTTTGCTGAGCTTGCAGGAAAAACCGTTTTCTCCGCAAAGCAGCGAATAGTTGAGCTTTTAGAACAAAGTGGCGACCTAAAAGGCGATATCCGTCCGATCACCCACCAGGTCAAGTTTTTTGAAAAAGGCGACAAGCCACTAGAAATTGTTTCCACCCGCCAGTGGTACATCAGAAATGGTGGACGCGATGAGTCAATCAAGGAAAGACTTTTAGCACTGGGCAAGCAACTAGATTTTCACCCAGATTTCATGACCGTGAGATTGGCGGATTGGATTAATGGACTAAACGGTGACTGGTTAATCTCCAGGCAGAGATTTTTCGGTGTGCCAATACCTGTTTGGTATCCAATCAACGAAGCTGGCGAAACCGATTATGAAAATCCGATTGCTCCCGACGCTTCACAGCTTCCAGTTGACCCATCTTCCGATTGCCCCGCCGGATACACAGAAAACCAGCGTGGAAAACCTGGTGGGTTCGAAGGTGAAAAAGACATCATGGACACCTGGGCAACCTCTTCACTGACCCCTCAACTGGCTGCTGGATGGCTTGATAACCCAGAGCTTTTTGACAAGATATTCCCCTATGACCTTCGTCCACAGGGTCAAGACATCATCCGCACCTGGCTATTTTCAACGCTTGTCAGATCAGAATTAGAACATGGTCAGCTTCCTTGGAAAAACGCCGCTATTTCCGGTTGGATTTTGGACCCGGATAGAAAAAAGATGTCCAAAAGCAAGGGAAACGTAGTTGTCCCCGATCAGTTACTCAAAGATCACGGGTCCGATGGCGTTCGTTATTGGGCTGCAAGTGCAAGGTTAGGAACCGACACAGCCTTCGATGAGGGTCAGATGAAAATCGGTCGAAGACTTGCATTGAAGCTTCTAAATGCCGGAAAGTTTGCACTTGGTTTTGAACTTCCAAACCCAGATTCCTCGCCAACGCATGAACTTGACAAGGGTTTATTGGCAGCACTTGCAGAAGTGGTTGAAAAATCCACCGAGGCCCTGGAGCGATATGACCACACAAGAGCTCTAGAACTCGCTGAGAGCTTTTTCTGGACATTCACTGATGATTACCTCGAAAGCGTTAAGGATCGAGCTTACGCAGGCAGTGACGATGCTAAATCCTCAGCGGTGATAACACTGCGGATAGCCCTTGCGACGCTCAATAGGCTTTTTGCGCCGTTTATCCCCTTCGCTGCTGAGGAAATGTGGAGCTGGTGGCAGCAGGGCTCTGTGCACTCATCTTCATGGCCAACAGTGTCCGAATTGGGAGAGACGGGTGATAGCCAATACCTTCAGGTGCTGAGTAAATCACTTGCCGTGATTCGCAAGACCAAGTCCGATGAAAAACTTTCGATGAAAGCTGAGATTAGCTCCGCAAAACTGTTGGTGCCAGATTCGGATAAAGGTTATGCAAAGGACCTGATTTCAGATTTGAAGCTGGTTGGAAGAATCCAAGAACTGGAAATTGCCGATGGCGACTACCAGCTAGATTCTGTAATTTTTAGCTAGCCGACTTCTTTTTCTGTGGAAAGGGAACGACCTGAGGTTCCTCGCCTTGAACGACTGACTCATCAACAATAATTTTTCCTTGAGTTTCCAAGCTAGGCAGATTGAACATCAACGGAGAGAGCGTTTCTTCAAGTATCGCTCTTAATCCCCTGGCTCCCGTTTCGCGTTCGATTGCTTTTTCAGCTATCAAGCCAAGCGCGTCCTCAGTGAACTCAAGCTCAAACCCATCCAGTTCAAACATTTTTTGATACTGCTTAGTCAGGGCATTTTTTGGCTCGCTCAAAATCGAGATCAGCGCATCTTTGCCGAGTTGATTGACTGTTGTGACAACTGGCAGGCGGCCAATGAACTCAGGGATGAGTCCAAATTTACGAAGATCCTCTGGTTGCACCTGAGCAAATATCTCCGCTTGCTCGGTTTTTTCCTTCAAAGGTGAATTAAAACCGATGCCTTTTTTACCAACCCGCTCACCCACGATTGAATCAAGACCGGCAAACGCCCCGGCTACAATGAACAGCACATTTTTGGTATCGAGCGAAATAAACTCTTGCTGAGGGTGTTTTCTGCCCCCTTGTGGAGGCACAGATGCCACACTCCCCTCTAAAATCTTCAAAAGTGCCTGCTGGACACCCTCGCCCGAAACGTCTCGGGTAATGGATGGGTTTTCGCTCTTTTTTGAAATCTTGTCAATTTCATCGATGTAGATAATTCCCATCTCCGCTTTTTTGACATCGAAATCAGCTGCCTGCAAAAGCTTCAAAAGGATGTTTTCAACATCTTCGCCCACATATCCAGCTTCAGTTAGCGCGGTCGCATCCGCAACAGCGAATGGCACGTCCAACATTTTGGCCAGAGTCTGCGCCAGATAGGTTTTTCCGCAACCGGTTGGACCCATCATCAAGATATTGGATTTTGAAATCTCAACATCATCGTGGTTTTTGCCATTGCGGCTGAGAGTTCCGCCTGCTCGGACACGCTTATAGTGGTTATAAACGGCTACAGACAGTTGTCTTTTGGCCTGATCTTGACCGATCACATACTCGTCTAGAAACTCTTTGATTTCCTGGGGTTTGGGAAGTTCTTCTTGTAAGCCCTCAGGCTTTTCGGCCTTGCCAAGCTCCTCTTCGATAATTTCATTGCATAGTTCAATGCACTCATCGCAAATGTAGACACCGCCACCGGCGATGAGCTTTCTTACCTGTTTCTGGCTCTTGCCGCAGAAAGAGCATTTCAAAAGCTCCGAGCTTTCTCCCAAAGTGGTCATGGTTAAACCTTATCCACCATCACCGACGTTGAGTTGCTAGTGAGCGGAGTTTTGAATTAGCGACCTAAAACTGGTTTTCTGCTTGATAAAACCTGATCGATGATTCCATACTCCAGAGCTTCCTCAGCGGTCAAAATCTTGTCCCTGTCAATGTCTTTATTGACCTGCTCAATGCTTCTGCCCGTGTGCTCGCTCAATGTCTGTTCCAACCACTCGCGCATGCGCATGATTTCTTTAGCCTGGATTTCAATATCGCTGGCCTGACCCTGTCCGCCTCCACCACTTGCTGGCTGGTGAATCAATATTCTGGCATTTGGCAAAGCGAGTCTCTTTCCAGTAGCTCCCGCTGCCAGCAACACAGCCGCTGCACTCGCCGCTTGGCCTAAACAAACCGTTTGAACATTGGGCTTGATGTACTGCATGGTGTCATAAATTGCAGTCAGTGCCGTGAAAGATCCACCGGGAGAGTTGATATACATCGTGATGTCACGATCTGGATCTTGCGATTCCAAAACCAATAACTGCGCCATCACATCATCTGCACTGGCATCATCGACCTGCACGCCCAGAAAAACAATTCTGTCTTCAAACAGCTTGGTATAGGGATTGTGTCGCTTGAAGCCGTAGCTAGTGCGCTCCTCGAACTCGGGAAGAATATACCTGGACTCTGGAAGAGAGATTTTCTCACCCCTTGAATTTTCTAAGTAGCTCACTTTTCTCCTCCGACTCCGGTGTTTGTTGTTGCAAATGTCTGAATGTGATCGATGAAGCCATACTCCAAAGCTTCATCTGCAGTGAACCAGCGATCGCGGTCCCCGTCAGCAATAATCTGCTCGACAGTCTTACCCGTCTGCTCTGCCGTGATTGAGGCAAGCTGACGCTTCATGGAGTTGATCAACTCCGCCTGGGTTTGAATGTCGCTGGCAGTTCCACCGAATCCACCTAGCGGCTGGTGAAGCAAAACTCTGGTGTTTGGTGTCGCGTAACGCTTTCCCTTTGTTCCGCTTGATAGCAAAAACTGTCCCATCGAAGCCGCCATTCCAATTCCCACGGTAACAATGTCGTTTGGGACGTATTGCATCGTGTCATAAATTGCCATGCCGGCGGTGATGGAGCCACCGGGTGAATTTATGTATAAATAAATATCGCGTTCGCTATCTTCGGCTGCTAGCAACAGCATCTTCGCAGCAATCTCGTTTGCATTGTCATCGCGAACATCGCTACCAAGCCAGATAATTCGGTCTTTTAGCAGGCGGTCAAAAACTGACTGCGGTGGAGTCATTTGGGTGGTCATTAATTCTCCTCGCTGGAAATAACTACTGTTAGCTAACCAACTATCGAAGAAGAATTCTCCGCTGTTCGCTTCTGGCGTTTAGCTCTCTTGTGGCTCAGGCTTCTCAAATTTGACGGCCTTCCCCTTGCCATCGACTACTTTGGCGTTGTCGACCAAGAAATCTAAAG
The DNA here is from genome assembly GCA_965660355.1 of Microbacteriaceae bacterium. Lineage (GTDB taxonomy): Bacteria > Actinomycetota > Actinomycetes > Actinomycetales > Microbacteriaceae > CAJXVY01. The sequence goes on along the minus strand of CBFHZN010000004.1, from coordinate 35,364 downwards.
CCTTACGCCTTGATAGCTCAGAGGCAAACATGCCAATCTGGCCATTTTGGCTGATGGTTTGGATAAAGTCATTCGGTTGCATTCCATACTGTCCAGCACTTTCAACCAAATAGTTGATTAGCTCCTGATCCTCAGGCTTGATTTCCTCAGCCTTTGCAACCTCATCCAAAATCATTTGTGACCTGAAAGATTTTTGACTCTCCTCGGTCACTTCAGCGCGGTGAGTGTCGTCCTCCAGTCTTCCCTCTCCCTCGAGGTGATTGTGAACCTCGCGCTCGATGACTTCTTCGCTGATCGGAACCTCAACAGCGGCAATCAAACTGTCTAATGCTTTTTCTCTCGCCTGCACGCGTTGTTTATCCGCCATTCCGGCAAGTGCCTTTTGCTCAAGGTCTTTACGCAGTTCCTCCAGAGTGTCAAATTCACTAGCCAGTTGCGCAAAATCATCATCGGCTTTCGGAAGCTCGCGCTCTTTCACGCTTTGCAGGGTCACATTCACCTCTGCCTCTTTGCCGGCATGATCCCCTCCAACCAAAACTGATTTGAATGTTGTCGATTCTCCGGCAGTCAAGGTCAATAGAGCCTCATCGATGCCATCCAATAAGTTTCCTGAACCAATTTCGTAACTGATCCCCTCAGCCTCATCAATCACTTCGCCATCAATGCTGGCTTTCAGATCAATTGAGGTGAAATCGCCTGTTTTTGCTGGACGGTCAACTGTGATCAGCGAACCAAAACGAGCCTGCAAGGCTTCTAATTCGGCATCCACATCTTTTTTGGAGACCTTTGCCTCATCAACTTCAATCTCCAGGCCCTTGTAATCGGGAAGAGTTATCTCAGGACGAACCTCGACCTCAACTTCTACTTCCAAATTGCCCTCAAGGGTCTTCTCATCGGGTGAATTTTTAACATCAGCGGAGGGCTGACCGAGTGGGGAAAGACCGGATTCTTCCAATGCCTGACGGTAAAATTCATCCAAGTTGTCATTGATCGCCTGGCCAATAATCGCGCCTCTTCCAACACGCTGGTCCAAAATGGGTGCAGGCACCTTGCCTTTTCTAAACCCAGGGATATTCACCTGTGAGGAAATCTCCTGATAGGCCTTATCCAACGCTGGCTTGAACTCCTCTGGTGTTACCTCAAAGGTGATTTTTGCACGGGTGGGCTTAATTCGGTCAACGGTAGTTTTCAAGATTCTCCTGAGTAGGTTTTTATTTTCAGTCGGGGTGACAGGACTCGAACCTGCGATCCCCTGCTCCCAAAGCAGGTGCGCTAGCCACTACGCTACACCCCGGATCAAGCTAAAATCTTATATGGATTTCAACCTTCAGAAGTCTAGCGTACTATTATGTAGTTCTGTCTTGCGGATGTAGCTCAATGGTAGAGCCTCAGTCTTCCAAACTGATGGTGCGGGTTCGATTCCCGTCATCCGCTCCAAATCACCTCTGGCAAGCCTCACACCAGTAGAGCTTTCTGGCTTGCATCAATGAAATCGACACCATTCCACCGCATTCTCGGCATTTCAATCCTTGGCGTTTATAGACGTAATAACGGTCGCCGACCTTTGGCCTTCCGCGCAATTTGTCTTCTCTTGTGAGCATGATGCCTTTTTTCACACCAATCCGCATCAGTCTCTGCGCATCACTCCAAATAGTCTCTAAAACCTCCTCAGAAACCATATTTCCTGGGGTGAAAGGTGACTGACCGGCTCTAAATAAAAGCTCCGCACGGTAGACATTTCCAATTCCAGCAATAATCTCCTGGTTCATCAAAAGTTGCCCAATACTCACTTGAGATTTCTTAACCCTGCGAATAAATTCTTGTCTTCTAATTCCCTTGGGGTCCACGTGTAATGGATCGGGTCCCAATTTGTTGAGTATTACCTTGGCTTCAGCTGGGTTCAAAACCTCACAAGCTGTTGGCCCCCTTAGGTCTGCAAGGTTATTCTCAGAAAGTATTCTTAGCCTCACCTGACCGACTGGTTCCGGAGGATTATCTTCAAAGCTTCTGAAGCCCCATTTGCCATAAATACCTAAGTGAATTCTCAGTTGCAACTGGTTATCAAACTGCACAAATAATTGCTTGCCGTGAGATTTAGCCTTGGTCAAACAGTGGCCATCAATCAACTTCGCACCCTCTGCGAAACGTCCCTGGGGAGATAAAACCTCTACCCTCTCACCAGCAAATAATTCATTGAGCTTTTTTGCATGGCGATAAACGGAATGACCCTCGGGCAATTAGTAAATGACCTCTCCGGTGTTTTCAAAGGTTGCTATCTTGCCAATTCTTCGAACGTGTCGCTCATCGTTACTAAATGGTTCAGCGATGAATAATTTGATTAGCTCCAGCACTTCTTCTTGAGAGTGCTGTCTTGCACCCAAAGCACAAACATTCGCATCGTTGTGTTCACGGGCTAACTTGGCGGTTGATTCACTCCAGATAAGTGCAGCCCTTACGCCCTTCACCTTATTGGCAGCCATCTGCTCACCGTTTCCCGATCCTCCTAAAACTATCCCCAGTGACTGCTCGTTATTTTGCCAATCTTGGGAAACGGCAATTGCAGCTGCAATGCAGAAGCCTGGGTAATCATCCAAGGGGTCATAATCGCTTGGTCCATGGTCATTGACCTCATGCCCTAGGTTTCTAAGCTCTGAGATTAGAAACTGACTCAATTCCATTCCTGCGTGATCGGTTGCGATGTGGAGTTTCAACTGGCTTTCCTTTCAAGTTGAGATCTGGTAATCCATAACAAAACACTGGCGGCAATACTGGTAAAAATTACATAGGTAAGGGTCAATGCCTGCAGGTTGACAGCGGTGACAACTGGGGCCGCAAGGGTTGCGATAACCATTGAAAACTCTCCGCGAGCTGTCAAAAAAGCACCAGCTCTGCGCCAACTCATGCGATCACTGAGGTCTCTGGTGACCCACCAACCGGTAAACATCTTTCCAACAATCCCAAACACCAAAAGCACAAGTGCTAGCGGTATCACCGCAACGACATCTCTGGGGTCTGTCGCAAGACCAAAAAAGACAAAGAAAATAGCGGCGAAGATGTCCCTAATTGGTGTCAATCTAGCTCTAGCAGTTTGGGCAACTTCACCTGTGAGCAATAACCCGATCAAAAACGCTGCAACCACGCCGCTGAAACCAACCAAATCCGCCAAACCTGCAGCAAGCAGTGCTGTTCCGAAGACAGTCAACAGCAAAGCAGCGGGTTCGGTTGGATCCAAAATCTTCATGATTTTATTTCCACCTTTGAAACTCAACAGAATCACCAAACCCGTGATTGCCAGTGCTATGCCGACTGAAATCAATCCACTCACGGCACTTACCCCCAAAACCAGCGATGTTAGTAAGGGCAGGTAGGGGGCCAGAGCCAAATCTTCAAAGACCAGAATTCCGATTGCCCTTTTCGCAACCTCAGAGCGCATCCAGCCCATTTCCTTGATCAACTGTGCGGCAATACCACTGGAAGAGACATAGGTGATTCCTCCTAGGGCAATGGCTCCAACCCAGCCCCACCCAAGCAAAAATCCAATAGCGATTCCAGGCGTTGCGTTTACAACCAAATCAACAAGACCCGAGCTTCTGCGCTCAGTGAAAGCCTTGGCTAGGTCATATGAGGAATATTCCAGGCCTAAAAGCAACAAGAGCAGAATTGCCCCTATTTGTGCGCCAGTGTTTAGAAAATCTTCACTCAAAGACACCGGCAGAACGCCACCCTCGCCAAGCATCAGGCCAACCAGCAAATAAACCGGCACAACTGAAAATTTAAACCTGGCAGCTAAAAAGGCGATGATTCCAAGTACAAGAAGCATCCCGCCTATCTCAGCAAGAATGGCAGGAGTGTCACTCCCTACTTCGGTTGCTATTAGCGGAAACATACTTCATTATCCCAGTAGCGAAACTTACTCGTGATGAACTGTACGAAATTAGGCTTAGAGCATCGGAAGGAACAAATTGCCTGGTCAAAACCTCACTCGTTCTGAGGCCTCTCAAAGAGCTGAACTTCTTGAAGTTGAATCGTATGAAATTCATCTGAAACTAGATGCCGAGTCGGACACTTTTTTCAGTAAAACCAAGGTTAGGTTTTCAGCTAGTGAGGGTTCAAAAAGTTTTATTGATGCATCCGCAGAAAAAATTCTGCTAATTGAACTCAACGGAGAAATCCTTCCAACTGGAAACCATTCAGACCATCGGATTGAGCTTCCAAATCTAAAGCAATCGAATGAATTGGTTATCGAGGGCACCTTCGCCTTCACCAACTCTGGTGAGGGTCTGCACAAATTCGTCGATCCAGTTGATGGCGAAACCTATTTATACAGCCAGTTCGAGGTTCCCGACTCAAGACGGGTGTTTGCTGTTTTTGAACAGCCGGACCTCAAGGCAAGTTTTCAATTCACCATTTCAGCCCCAGAGCATTGGGTAATCACCTCCAACTCCCCCACTCCCGAGCCCGAAGATCTGGGCCAGGGGTTTGCAAGGTGGGAATTTGCACCAACCCCAAGAATCTCCAGCTACATAACGGCCATCATCGCTGGACCCTATGTCTCCTGGAGGGAAAGCCTGAAAAGTTCCAGTGGACGAGAGATTCCGCTAGGTGTGTTTTGCAGGAAGTCATTGGCTGAATACATGGACGCCGATTACATCTTTGAAAAAACCAAACAGGGGTTCGAGTTCTACGAGAACCTATTTGACTACCCCTATCCTTTTGAAAAATACGATCAGCTGTTTGTCCCTGAATTCAATGCGGGAGCCATGGAAAATGCTGGAGCTGTCACATTCGTTGAAAACTACGTCTTTAGATCAAAAGTGACAGATGCAACTCGCGAAAGAAGGGTTGTCACAATCCTTCATGAATTAGCTCATATGTGGTTTGGAGACTTGGTCACAATGAAGTGGTGGAACGATCTCTGGCTCAATGAGTCTTTCGCCGAATACGCCTCCACATTGGCAACCGTTGAGGCAACCGAATGGGTTGGCGGCTGGACAACCTTTTCTTCGTTAGAGAAAAATTGGGCATACAGGCAAGACCAGTTGCCCTCCACTCATCCAATAGTTGCAGAAATCAATGACCTAGAAGATGTTCAGGTGAACTTCGATGGAATCACCTATGCCAAGGGGGCCAGTGTTCTCAAGCAATTAGTGGCCTATGTAGGAAAAGATGAGTTTTTTGACGGAATAGCCAGTTATTTCAAAAAACACGAGTTTGGAAACACAGTGCTGGATGACCTGCTAACTGAGCTTGAAAAAACCTCTGGAAGAGATTTGTCTCAATGGTCGAAGTTATGGCTTGAAACAGCTGGGGTGAACACGATTACATCGGAGCTGTCTTTAGATTCCACAGACAAAATTCAGAAATTCGAATTGGTGCAAACGGCTATCGAAGAACACCCAACAATCAGACCCCATCGAATAGGTGTTGGTTTATATTCAGGAGATTCTAAAGTTTCCAGGTCTGAGTATTTTGAGTTGGATGTTTCTGAGCCTAGAACCGAACTCAAGGAACTGATCGGCAAGCCTCACCCGGGACTTATTCTGATAAACGATGAGGATCTGGGCTATGTAAAAGTCCGGCTGGACAAGAAATCTCGCGAGTTTGCAATCCAAAAACTGAGTGGCTTTGAAGACCCGTTGGCCAGAAGTGTCATTTGGACATCTATTTGGGACAGTGCTCGGGATGCAGAGATTCCAATCATGGAATTCATAGATCTTGTTTTGAACAACATACAAAGTGAGACCGAATCGACCACGCTGCTTACTCTGATTCGTCAACTGACAACTTCTATAAACCTCTATCTGCCCGAAGCTCACAGAAAAGAGATCGGCTCGCTGGCAGCTGATCGCTTCATTCAGCTAAGCGATCAAGTTGCAGCGGGTTCCGATTTGCAATTTCAGCTAGTTAAGGCAACGGCGATGCTCTCAACTAACAATCAAACCTCTTGGCTAAGTGAAGTTTTATCTGGTGCCAAGAAAATAAAAGGTCTTGAAATTGATCAAGATCTTCGATGGGAACTAATTGCAGCCTTGGCAAGTCTGGGAAGCATTGATGAAGCACTCTTAGATTCAGAACTTGCAGCAGACAACACTGCAAATGGCCAGAAGGCATTTTATTTTGCCAGGGCCGCACTTCCCCAGCCTTCTAATAAAGAGAAAATGTGGAATGAACTGACCGAGCAGGACAACTTGTCCAATGCAATTGTCGAAAGCGCATCCCGAGGTTTCACACGCGTAGCTGACTCAAGCGTGTTGGAGCCTTATGTCGATAAATATTTTGAAAATGTTGAGAAGGTCTGGGATTCCAAAACCTTCAGCATTGCTGAATATTTGCTTCTGAACCTTTATCCAATTGAACTCGCTAATGAAAGCCTCCGGCAAAAAACGATGGATGCCCTATCCAAGCCAAGTATTCAGTCCAAACCTGCTTTACGGCGAATTCTTGTCGAGCATCTGGCAAACTTGGAGCGGGCACTTGCCTGCCAGAAAAGAATGGAGAGCTAGATGGATTTCCAGCAATTTATCCAGGATTGGGAACCACTAATCCGAATTAGCTTCATCATTATCGGTGCCATAATCCTGACACTATTGCTAAGGCTGAGCTCCCGCAGAATCGTCAATGCCATTGTCAATGGTGTCAACACCCACGCTAGAGAGTTGGCCGATAAGGTCGTCGAAGAACAACGCATCCTGCAGCGAACTAAAACAATCGCAAGCGTTTTAGATAACTTCATCGTTTGGGGCATAGCAATCACCTCAATCGTGATGGTGTTGAGTGAACTGGGTGTGGACATCGGAGCACTCATTGCCGTCACTTCAATTCTGGGAGCCGCAATTGGGTTTGGTGCTCAGTCCCTCGTGAAAGATATCCTCAGCGGAATTTTCATTGTTTTTGAAGATCAATATGGAGTTGGCGACTGGGTCGACCTTGGTTCCGCCGATGGCGAGGTAGAAAAAGTGGGCTTGCGAGTAACAGAGTTGAGAGATGTCCACGGAACTCTTTGGTTTGTGAGAAACGGTGAGATCCTAAGGGTCGGAAACTACACCCAAGATTGGGCAAGAGCCTTACTCGATTTGCCATTCAGCTATGAAAACGACATCGATAAGGTCAATAAATTAATCTCCGATGTTTCACACGATCTGGCAAAAGATCCACAATTCAACAGCGCAATTTTGGGAGACCCTGAGATTTGGGGAATGGACTACGTCAGTGGAGAACAGTTTGTAATCCGTGTGGCATTAACCACCAAGCCATCAAAACAGTGGGCTGTGACCAGAGAATTGCGATCCAGGTTGAAAGCAAGGTTTGATAAAGAGGGAATCTCATTGCAAAAGGCCACCAGAATAAACCTCTCAAAATAATTGAATAGCGAATTATTTGAACGCCTCGGTGGTGAAAAAACTTTCACCACCATAGCCCGTGTTTTTTACGAGGGAGTGAGTAAAGACCCCGTATTGCATGAAATGTATCCCGAAAAAGACTTGGCTCCAGCCGAGGAGAGATTGCGACTTTTCTTGATTCAATACTGGGGCGGACCAAGTCACTACCAGGAAAAAAGAGGTCACCCAAGGCTTCGAATGCGCCATTCACCTTTCAAGATAAACCCAAACGCCAAAGAGCATTGGCTAATGGCTATGCGAAAAGCAGTCGATGCGGCAAAACTTAGCGAGGCTGATGATGCTTTGGTCTGGGACTATTTCGAGCGAGCCGCTTTAGCTATGGTAAACACCTTTGAAAACTAAGAGATTCGTGATGACTCTCGAGTGATGACGTGACCATAGCTGGTTGAAAGCCTCAGCCAGTTTTTTATCCGATAGGCCTTTACGTTTTCACCCTTCACCAAAAAACCCAAACCTGCCATCGCAAATGCCGCGGCACCAGGCAGCATCAAACCTATATCAACAGGTCTTGACCAGATTTGTGCCCTGATTCTTGCTGCCACCGGACCTCCAACAGAATCAGGGAGTGACTCGGCAACGTCTTTGATTCCCTTTTTGGCCCATTCGCTCACTTGCTCATCGGTGAACTCCTGAACCAGCTCCCAGCCGTTTCTTGGAGCGGATATGCCGGTCCAAGAGGCTGGTTTGTGATCCATTGGCACATCTAATTCAAGCGAATCTGTGGCCTTTGGGAGACGTTGCAAAACCTCCCCTAGTGAAACAACCGAGTCCACCTCCGTAGCTTTGGCTAATTTCATTGTGCGCATTCCAATTGCGGTTGGGCCATCAGCAAACAAACTTGAGGTGAAAATAGGAGCCACCGAAACAGCCAAAACATCCCCAAACGCTCGCAAGCGAACGACACCGTCTTCATCCATTTTCTTTGCGCGGGACAAAAAGTTTGTAAGGTCACTAGCCTGTTGGGCGGAGTTTAGAAATATCGGTTGATTCATCAGACCTCTAAACTAATGCAAGGAAAGCGACGGCGAATGAATCACTCACCAATTACCCAGTTAAGAAGCACTCTCGAGCTCACGCAACTAGATGAAACAAGATTCCAGGGAAGTAGCCTGTGGATGCCTCACGGAAGAGTTTTTGGTGGACAGGTGATGGCTCAGGCCTTAGTCGCAGCCACCAAGACTGTTGATAAAGAAAGACCCGTGCATTCTTTGCACGGTTATTTTCTAAGACCGGGTGATGTTGAAAAAGACATTGTTTTTGATGTTGAGATATTGAGAGACGGAAGATCTTTTAGTGCCAGAAGAGTCCAAGCAATCCAAAACGAAAAAGTCATCTTTTCAATGATTTCTAGTTTTCAAATATCTGAGCCCGGAGTTGACCACCAGGTGCCACCAACTGGAGACAATGGGGAACCCGAGTCGCTTCCGACTGCAAGTTCGATTCTTGGAGACATTGATCACCCAAGCGCTCAATACTGGGCAAACGCCAGACCCTTTGACATCAGGCACCACCCAGATAATTTATACCTAAAGGTGAATACCAAAAGACCCAACCAGACAGTCTGGCTAAAGACTTTGGAGCAAATCGAACTTCCGGGTGAACTTCACTCTGCGGCACTGGCTTTTGCAAGTGATTACACAATTTTGGAATCAGGACTAAGAAATCACGAAATCAGCTGGGCTCATCCGGGGATGGCAAGTGCATCCTTGGATCACGCCATGTGGTTTCACAGACCCTTTGATGTCAATCGGTGGATGCTGTATGAGCAGCAATCACCCTCAGCCCAAGGTTCCAGAAACCTAAACCTAGGAAAGATCTACCAAGATGGTGTGCTAGTGGCAACTGTTGCCCAAGAGGGAATGCTTAGAGTTCCAGAGTTTTCTTAGTCTCTTGTAAGTCTTCTGTAAGTTGTCCTATGAGGCTTGGCAGCCTCTTCTCCCAGTCGCTCAATCTTGTTTTCTTCATAGGACTGGAAATTACCCTCAAACCAATACCAGTTATCGGGGTTTTCCTCTGTTCCCTCATAAGCCAAGATGTGCGTGGCCACCCTGTCCAAAAACCACCTATCGTGAGTGATTACAACGGCGCAACCGGGAAATTCTTCCAGTGCGTTTTCCAGGCTTCCCAGGGTTTCGACATCTAAATCATTAGTCGGCTCATCCAATAGCAACAGGTTTCCACCCTGCTTCAATGTCAGAGCAAGGTTCAATCTGTTTCGCTCTCCACCGGACAAAACCCCCGCCTGTTTTTGCTGGTCGGGGCCTTTGAAACCAAAGGCTGCAACATAGGCTCTAGAAGGCATCTCCACGTTTCCAACATGGATGTAATCAAGCCCGTCCGAAACAACTTCCCAAAGAGATTTCTTTGGGTCAATTCCAGCTCTGGATTGGTCCACATAGCTGATTTTTACCGTGTCTCCGATTTTTAGGTTTCCACTGTCTATTTCTTCTAAACCAACAATGCATTTGAACAAAGTTGATTTACCAACACCGTTTGGACCGATTACACCAACTATTCCGTTTCTTGGAAGGGTGAAGCTCAGGTCTGAAAACAGTGATCTACCATCAAAACCTTTCGCGATATTTTCGGCATCGATAACCACATCGCCCAAACGAGGTCCTGGCGGGATCTGGATTTCTTCGAAATCAAGCTTTCTGGTCTTATCGGCCTCCGCCGCCATCTCCTCGTATCTTGCCAAACGCGCCTTGGACTTGGTCTGCTTAGCCTTTGGCGAGGACCTTACCCACTCAAGCTCATCCTTCAAACGCTTGGACATCTTGGCGTCTTTTTTACCCTGAACCTGAAGTCTCTCCTGCTTTTTTTCTAGGTAGGTGCTGTAGTTACCCTCATAAGGGTAGGCCCGTCCTCTATCGAGCTCCAATATCCACTCAGCGACGTTGTCCAGGAAGTACCTATCGTGAGTAACAGCTAAAACAGCACCGGTGTATTTAGCCAAGTGCTGCTCCAACCACAAAACACTCTCCGCGTCTAGGTGGTTGGTGGGCTCATCAAGCAGTAACAAATCTGGTTTTTCCAATAACAACTTACAAAGCGCAACTCTGCGTCTTTCACCGCCGGAGAGATGGGTAACTGGGGAATCGCTTGGCGGGCAACGAAGTGCATCCATCGCCTGCTCCAACTGGTTTTCTAAATCCCATGCATCAAGGTGATCTATCTCCTCCTGCAATTTGCCCATTTCCTCCAATAGGGAGTCATAGTCAGCATCTGGGTTCGCTAGCTCCTCGGAAATTTGGTTGAAGCGGTCCACCTTGGCAATTGTCCCTGCAACCGCCTCCTGAACATTACCTAAAACTGTTTTCTCTTCATTCAGAGGTGGCTCTTGCAACAGAATTCCCACCGAGTGACCGGGGGCCAGCCTTGCCTCACCATTACTGGGCTGATCGAGTCCGGCCATTATTTTCAACACCGAAGATTTACCGGCACCGTTGGGCCCAACGACACCGATTTTGGCCCCAGGATAAAAAGCTAGGGTCACATCATCAAGGATTACCTTGTCTCCGTGCGCCTTTCGGGCGCTAATCATTTGATAAATAAATTCAGCCATTTGCAACTTTCCAATTTGAGTGCGATGCCCCCAAATTGTAGCTGACGCAATTAGCTGGCTGCTGCAGTGAGCTCCTCGGCGTCAGCGGATTGGTAAACGGTGCGCTCAAACACGCTAGTTCCCCAACTGAGATCGTGGCCAATTCCCAGCACTTCTACCTCAACATTCGTGCCGGTCTTCTCTCCGTTGTCCCAATCTTTGACTCGCAGACGACCCTGCAAAACAACTCTTTGGCCTTTTTCCAAACTGGCTGACATGTTTTCGGCAATCCTTCGAAAGCCAATCACCGTATACCAATTTGTGTTCGAGTCCTCCCACTGAGCTAATTCACGATTGAACCTTCTAGCCGCACAGACCAACCTGAATGAAGTTAGTGGAAAACCATCCTTGGTGGTAACCGTTCTTGGGGTAGTGGCTACCAACCCCTGTAGTGAAATTAATTCCTGCATTTTGTCTCCTTTCGATATGAATCGATTCTGAGACTTTTGAAGATCAAACTTGATAGCTACGGCCTATCTGTTGATAACTCTGCTACTTCACTACTTGTTAGCGCATCAAAGCCGAAAAATTAGCCCTGACCTTGGCAACTTTTGGAGAGACAACCGCTAGGCAGTAACCCTGACCTGGGTTTTTCGCGAAATAATCCTGATGATAAGACTCGGCCTCGTAGAAAGTCTCCAAAGGCACAACCTCGGTGACAACTTCCTCACCCCAGATTCCCTTAGCGCGCTCAACTGCTTCCTCAAAAAGTTCTTTTTGAGCTTCGTCTGCGTACATCATGCTTGAGCGGTACTGACTCCCAACATCTGCACCCTGCCGATTGAGCTGGGTTGGATCGTGCAGTGTAAAGAAAATGTCCAAGATACTCTCAGCAGGAACCAGCTCTGGATCAAAGCCCACCTCCAAAACCTCAGCGTGGCCCGTGTCCATATGGCACACCTGCTCATAGGTCGGATTTGCAACCTTCCCACCTGCATAACCCGCTATTGAGGAACTGACTCCTATAACGTTTCGATAAACAGCGTCCAAACACCAAAAACATCCACCACCGAGCACAAATTTTTCCATGTCCCTACTCTAAACTTCTCGGGTGAGAAAACTAAATTCAACGGTCATGAATTGACCCAACGCTATCCACTGCTGGGGGCATTTTATGCAGTGTTGGCAGCCTTTTTATTTGGCATCAATGGTGCCACCTCCAAAGTCGCAATAGCATCCGGTCTTACCCCGGAGCAGCTAGTGTCAGTTCGCACACTCACAGCAGCCATGCTGGCGCTGGGCTGGGCATTGGCCAGAAACCCTCGGTTACTGGTGATAAACCTTGCTGATCTCCCAAGGTTAATGATTTTGGGAGCAATCGGAGTTGGGGGTTTGCAATGGAGTTACTCAATTGGAGTTTCCAACCTCCCAGTTGGCATTGCGCTACTGATCGAATACACAGCCGTGATCATGATTCCGATTGCAACATTTTTGTTTTTCAAAGAAAAAGCTAGGCCGCAGCTTTGGATAGGTGCGTTTATGGTTATGGTCGGCCTATTCATGGTCAGCGAGGCCTGGGGTGGTGGGCTAAATCCAACCGGTGCGCTGTTTGCCTTCATTGCTGCCTTATGTCTGACGTATTACTTCATTGGTGCAGAGCGTATTCAGCGAAGAGTTAGCACAACGGCGGTGATGGTCTACGCAATTGGCACAGCAGCCGCGCTGTTTTTCATATTTGCAGACTGGGGTTCATTGGAGCCTGGCGAACTAGCGCAAACGGTGAACCTCATGGGGAACCTTGATGGGGTAAATGTTCCTCAGTGGTGGTTGATGGTTTGGCTTGGAATCATGGGGGCTTTTTTGCCAATGCTTTTCACCTATTTGGCTGTCAGGCATATTTCCCCAACAGTTATGGGAGTCATCTCCACAAGCGAAGTGCTGTTTGCATTTCTGTTTGGATTTGTTTGGCTTGGGGAAACGATTGGCATCATTCAAACCTTGGGAGGTATCGTGGTGCTAACAGGAATAATGATTGCGCAAACCTCACGAGTTAGGCGTTTAAAGCGAAGAAACGGAGAAATCAATGTCAACAGTCGACCTAACACTGGAGGACTTCGAGAAGACAGTACTGTCTGAGGGAATCACCTTTGTAGATTTTTGGGCGGATTGGTGCGGCCCATGTAAGTCATTTGCACCTATTTTCGAAAAAGCCAGTGAAGAAAATCCGGAAATGACCTTTGCCAAGGTTGACACTGAAGCGCAACAGGAGTTGTCACAAATGGCTGGCATCTCATCGATTCCAACACTGATGATCTTCCGCGATGGAATTCTGTTGTTCAACCAGCCAGGCGCGCTCCCCGGTCCAGCTCTTGAGGAGTTGATTGGCAAAGTTCAAGAGCTTGACATGGAAGAAGTCAGAGCGGAAATCGCCAAAGAGCAAGCAGAGGCAGATAAGCAAACCAAGGGTGAAGAATAATTCACTAGCCATGCTGGCCACCGTGGCCGGCGTTGGCGTATTGGCCTGGTGGGTTGGGTTTTTTGACCCCGAAACCTGCTCCCCCGATGTTCAGCAGGAAGGTTGGACATCGTGTGAAGAGATTGCCAACCAGCAAGCAATTGCATTCTGGGTTTTGCTAGGTGCTTTGTTCTTTGGAATCATTGTCACTTCAATTTCAGCCAGAAGGAAAAAATAGCTCCTAGGTTCGCCTGGGAGCTATTTTTAGTTTTTGCTACCTAGTAAGTGAAAAAAGTATTTAGCAGTAACAAACTCGACCCAATGAAGCAAAGAAAAACCTAAGGATTTGAAAGCGTGTCCTTGCATTAGATAGATAAACATCTATATAGTGTTTCCATGAGCGAATTCAACTACACCAAGTGCGCCAAGCCATTTCACTCACACCGTGAAGCCAGGGATTTCATGGTTGAGAAAAACTTCAAAGGCCAAATCTTGGCCCGTGAAGACGGAACCTATACAGCGGTGTGCCCAACTTATCCGGAGGGTTACTACCCCGATGCTGTCCCAGTTGAGGTGATTGATGACAAAGCTCTCAACACCCTTAGCCTGACCAGCAAAAATTGCTGTTAGCCAATATTTGCAAAAAGGCTGGCTAAGCCTAGACTTTTGCCCATGACTCTCAGCGAACAAGTGGGCAAAAGCACATCTGAAATCAACCAAATCACCGAGCAATCAGTTGAGCTTGCGAAGTCTTGGTCCCAAAAAGCCTCTCAAGCTAAATCCTCCCCAGCTGCAGAACGTCTTGCTGGACTGCTTGCGGATCCAGATGGACTATATTTCGCAGTCGGTTTCATCGACGGTGTTGTTAGGCCTGAAGACAACAAAGTGGCAGCCAATGCACTTGCAAGAGTTTCAAAAAGAGTCCCGAAGTTTCTTCCTCTTCCGCTCAGGGGTCTGGTCAAACTTGGTGGCCTTGTCGCACCAATACTTCCCTGGCCAGTGATTCCAATTGCCAAAAAAGTTTTACGCGGTTTTGTTCAGCACCTAGTCATTGATGCAACTGATTCCAAACTGACCAAATCTTTGAAAACAATATCTGCAGAAGATGTGACTTTGAATATCAACCTGCTGGGTGAAGCTGTTTTGGGTGAATCAGAAGCAAAGTCCCGCTACCAGAAGTTGAAAACACTTCTGGAAAGAAAAGATGTTAGCTACGTCTCACTCAAAGTTTCATCAATCATCGCCCCTCACCCTGCCTGGGCTTTTGAGGAATCTGTTGAGAAAATCGTGGAGATACTGAGGCCTCTTTATCGCTTGGCGGCATCTTCCAATCCTCAGAAATTTATAAACCTAGACATGGAGGAATATAAAGATCTAAGGCTAACCATCGAGGTTTTCAAAAAGATTCTCTCTGAACAAGAGTTCATGAACCTCAAAGCTGGAATTGTTTTGCAGGCTTATCTCCCAGATGCGATAGACGAAATGAAGAATTTGCAAGCCTGGTCTGCAGAGCGAGTATCCAAAGGTGGCTCCGCAATAAAGATTCGATTGGTAAAGGGTGCCAATCTTCCAATGGAAATAGTAGATGCAGAGATGCACGATTGGCCGTTGGCAACAGTTGAATCAAAACAGGCAGCCGATGCCAATTTCAAACGAGTTTTGGATTACGCACTCACCCCAGAGAGAACAAAGAATCTGCGGGTTGGCATAGCTGGGCACAACCTTTTTGACCTCGCCTTTGGATATCTGCTTGCAGAGAAACGTGGTTGCACAGATGGAATTGATGTCGAGATGCTTCTGGGAATGGCAGAGGCTCAGGCTGAGGCGGTCAAAGAAACCATCGGAGGCTTGGTTTTATACACACCCGTTGTTCACCCAAGCGAATTCGATGTTGCCATTGCCTACCTAATCAGAAGGTTGGAAGAGGGTGCCAGCACCGATAACTTCATGAGTGGCTTATTTGAATTAGAAAAAGACAAAGAGGTTTTCCAAAGAGAGGAAATGCGTTTTCGAGCATCTGTCGCAGATCTTTCAAAACCAGATCCAAAATCCAACAGAACCCCAAGGAAAATCCCCAGCAAGCCACAAGCAGAATTTGAAAACGTGGCAGACACCGACCCATCGGTTCCTGAAAACCTGGAGTGGGCCAATCAGATACTGATAAGGGCCAAAACAAGCCAACTGGGGATCAAAGAAACAGAACAAGACATGCTCGTCAGCGAAAAAGATCTGAATAATGCAATTTCAAAAGCAGTCAAGGGTCATTCAAAGTGGCAAAAACTGGGCTTAGCGAAACGAGTTGCGATTCTTAAGAAAGTCGCTGTTGAACTTGAGAAAAACAGAGCTGAACTATTGGAGGTTATGGCATCTGAGGCTGGCAAGACAATCGAGCAGGGTGATCCTGAGGTTAGTGAGGCGATTGACTTTGCCAATTACTATGCAGAGCTTTCCGAGCAACTAGCTGAGCTAGATGGAGCAACTCATAAACCTGAACAGCTGGTGCTGGTGACTCCCCCGTGGAATTTTCCAACAGCCATTCCCGCTGGGTCGTCGTTAGCCGCATTGGCAGCTGGTTCCGCTGTCATTTTCAAACCAGCTGGGCAGGTGAAACGAACCGGAGCTTTGATTGCTCGGATTTTCCACAAAGCGGGCGTTCCCAAAGATGTAATGCTTCCTATTCAAATCTCTGAAAAAGATCTGGGAAAGCAATTGATTACCCATGAAGAGATTTCTCGTGTGATCCTCACAGGGGGCTACGAAACCGCTGAATTGTTCAGGTCATTCAGGCCAGATTTACCCTTGCTTGCAGAGACCAGCGGTAAAAATGCGCTTGTTGTCACCCCGAGTGCTGATTTGGACCTTGCGGCTAAAGACCTCGCCTACAGCGCCTTCGGTCACGCAGGCCAGAAATGCTCAGCGGCATCAATCGCAATCTTGGTTGGAACAGTTGCTGATTCTGAAAGATTCAATCGTCAGCTTTTGGATGCCGTGGAAGGTTTAGTGGTTGATTTACCAACCAATCCAAATGCAAACATGGGACCAATCATTGAAGCTCCCGCGGAGAAACTAGCTCACGGTCTAGAGACCTTGGATAATAACGAACACTGGATAGTCAAGCCAGAAGCTCTCAATAACGAGCGCACCTTATGGAGTCCAGGTGTTAGAGGAAACGTTGAGCCCGGTGCACCAAGTCACCTCAAAGAGTATTTCGGTCCAGTTTTAGCAATCATGCATGCCAAAAACTTAGAGGAGGCTCTGAAGATTCAAAATGCAGTTGATTATGGACTAACTGCAGGAATCCACTCGCTTGACCCGAAAGAAATCAATTACTGGCTTAGCAACGTTCAGGCTGGCAATTTGTATATAAATCGAGGAATCACAGGGGCCATCGTCCAAAGACAGCCATTTGGTGGGTGGAAAAGAAGTGCAATTGGGCCAGGTGCGAAAGCGGGTGGGCCAAGCTATCTTCTGGGCTTTGGAAGCTTTGAATCCAAGCCAGCCAACAACACCGCAAAGATCAACAGCTCAACTCGAGAGCTAATCAAGAAGCTTCCGACGGTCGATCTCGAGAGGGTTGCCGGAGCTTATGAATATCAGCTCCAGGAGTTTTTCCTAAACCCCAAAGATCGAACGGGTCTGAGCGCTGAGAAAAACATCTTTAGACATCTGAGGGATGAAGATGCTCTGATTTGGTTAGACCAGAGCGCAACTGAAGCCGATGTTGACAAGGCCTTGGTGCTTGCTAACACGCTGGGGTCAGTGAAAGTGTTGGCCAGTGAAAAATGGGCAGACAAAGCATCGGCAATGAGCAACCTCGAGATCTCAAGCGTTGAAAACCTGGAGCAAATGATTTCTCAAAAACCTCTTGGACTAACCATCAGATGGGTTGGGGGAAAACCAGATTTGAATAAATCCAAAGTGCTTTCAAGCCCCGATGTTGCAATCTTTACGGGAGAAATGACAGAAAGTGGCAGAAGAGAAATGCTTCCATTTTTCAAAGAACAAGCTGTTTCAATCACAGCTCACCGCTTTGGTAATCCATTACCAATGCTGGATGAAGTTTTTTCAAAAGCGATGAGCTAATCAACTAACATTTGTAGTTGTGAACCCAGCCATCTCAGTTGATTCTCTGCGCATGCAGTATGGGCACTTGCGAGCCCTTGACGATGTCAGTTTTGAAATCATGGCGGGTGAGACTTTCGTTCTTCTCGGGCCGAATGGGGCTGGCAAATCAACCTGCGTAGAAATTCTGGAGGGGTTTCGTAAACGCACCTCAGGAAATGTGTCGGTGCTTGGGAAAGACCCTGACAAATTCAGCAGGGCGGACAGGTCAAGCTTAGGAATCGTTTTGCAGCAGGGTGGTGATCTGGGAAAGCTAACAGTTCGTGAAATCATCTCCCATTTTGCATCCCTGTATCCAAACCCCAGGGCTGTGGATGAGGTAATTGAAGCCGTAGACCTTTCCCAAAAAGCCGAGCAACCAATCAGGAAACTCTCCGGGGGTCAGCAACACAGAGTCGATGTGGCACTTGGAATCATTGGTAACCCGCAGGTGCTTTTTTTAGATGAGCCAACAACTGGTTTTGACCCAGAGGTGAGGCGCCAGTTTTGGGGAGTCATCAAAAGATTGCAAGCGGAGGGCACAACCATCATGCTCACCACCCACTACCTCGACGAGGCAGAAGAATTGGCTCAACGCGCAGGGATAATCATCGGTGGAAAACTAGTCGCCGTTGACCAAATAGACAAAATTGGCGGGAGCGATAAAAGACAGACCAAGATTAGTTGGCGCCAAGACGGGGTCATTCAAACCCTCATCACCGAATCTCCTAGCCAAGCTGTAAGTCAATTATTTGCCAAGCACGGTGAATTGGAGGATTTAGAAATCAGGCAGCCCTCACTTGAGGCCATCTATCTAGAATTTTTGGAGGAGCATCATGGCCAACCAGTCAACTAAGCTTCCCTCGGTCTTAAAGGTCGGGATTTCACGCATCGGGTATGAGGTAAAAAACTACTTCAAAACTCCTGATTCAATGATTTTCAATTTTGCTTTTCCGCTTCTCATGCTCAGCATTTTCACTCTTGCTTTTGGATCTCTGGAAATCGAGATACCGGGTGTGAGAACTGTCTATTCCGCAGATTTCTACCTACCGGCGATGCTTGCTCTGGGTGTATTTATCTCGGGTGCTCAAAACTTAGGCGTCGACATTGCAATTGAGCGAAATGATGGGACCCTGAAGCGCCTTGCAGGTTCACCGATTTCCCCAGTTTCATATTTCATCGGAAAGTTCGGTCAAGTAATTATCACTGGAACCATTCAAGCGGCGCTCGTGTTGGCTCTAGCGGCCTTGGTTTTCGGCGCTGTGCTTCCTGACAATATCGACAACTGGCTAACCTTCGGCTGGGTGTTCATCTTTGGGCTTATCTCCTCAGCCGTCATTGGTATAGGAATCAGCGCCTTGCCAAGAAGTGCTAAAAGCGCAACCAGCGTTATCCTGCCACCGGTCCTGATTTTGCAGTTCATGAGTGGTGTTTATTTAGATTTCAACGACCTTCCCGAATGGCTTCAAGGGTTTGCAAGTTTTTTCCCGCTGAAATGGATTGCTCAGGGAATGCGAGCTGCATTTTTACCGGATGAATTCAAAGCAAACGAGGTCGGGGGCGAATGGTTTTTAGATCAAACCGCAATCGCTTTGGGCATATGGTTTGTGGCTGGAGTGGTGATCGCTCTGGCTACCTTTAGGTGGATAAAACGATAAGCACACTCAGAAAAATCTCAGTAATCTAGAGAAGCATAGGTGCAAACCAAGAATGCAGCTCAAGGAAGAGAGATAAATGGACGGCTACCTGCTGAGTGCGGGCGTAGTTATTTTCTTCATCTTTCTTGGGGGCCTTTTTGCGGCTAGTGAGTTGGCACTGGTCAGTGTTCGAGAATCTCAACTGGAGACCATCGAGAAAAAGGGTTTTCGAGGAAAAGTCGTCGCCAAGTTGGCCCGAGACCCAAACACCTTTTTAGGTGCTGTTCAAATCGGAGTTACGTTATCGGGATTTTTCTCAGCGGCCTTTGGCGCCACTGCATTAGCTCCAATACTTTTCCCACTTTTGCAGTCATTTGGCCTAAGTCAGGCAACTGTTGAACTTCTGGCGGTTCTATCGCTGACTCTGCTAATTGCCTACCTCTCACTGGTGTTTGGAGAACTGGCCCCAAAAAGATTGGCCATGCAGAAACCAGAGGCACTTTCTTTGTTGGTGGCACCGATGATTTCCCTGCTAGCGACAGTGTTCCAGCCTGTTATCTGGCTGGTGGGAAAATCAAGCGACCTAGTTGTTCGATTGCTTGGCGGAGACCCAAGCAGAAAAGTAGATGGGCCCAGCCCCGAGGAGTTGGTGTCAATTGTTGAGACTCATGAGGAATTCACTTCGGAGCAAAGAGAAATCTTGGCAGACGTAATTGAATCTGCAAGGCACACCCTGGACACAGTGATGAGACCTAGGGGCGATGTCAAAACATTAAGTTCAGATATGACCGTCGAGCAGGCCCTACATCAAATACGTGAAGATGCCTACTCCAGATATCCGCTAGTGGATAAAAACTTAGATGACTGCAATGCCTTTGTTCATATAAGGGACTTGCTGTGGGCGGAAGATAAAAATCAACAACTAACTATTCACTCAAGACCAATACCCGTTTTACCAAACATCATGGGAATCTTCCCTGCCATCACACAGCTAAAATCCGAAGGAAAACACATTGCCCTGGTGGTTGATGAATATGGCGGAACCGATGGACTAGTCACGCTTGAGGATCTCATCGAGGAGCTAATTGGTGAGGTTTATGACGAGTATGACAGAGAGGAAACGGAAACTCTGTTCTCTCAAGACAGTGGAAAGTGGCAGTCCATAGAGGGAGAGCTGCCTCTTCGCAAATTTATCGAACAAACTGGTGTTGAAATTGAAGACGATTCAGCCACCCTTGCCGGGTATGTGATGAAGACTCTGGGAAGGCTTCCTAAAGTTGGGGACAGGGCTGAAACAGAGATGTTTACCCTGGTTGTTTCCAAAATGGATAAACGAAGAATTATTGAAATTAGAGGTCTCCTAAAAGATAACCACACAGATCAAAAAGCCACAGAATGAACCAAACTGACCGTTCAGGGCTTAGCAATCGACTGGGAAGATTTCTCTAAGCTCAGCTGATTGAGTGAATTGGTTCCAATGAAGCCTGCGCCTTTGCTGTCAGGGCACAATCAAATAAGACATCTGAACCAAGTGAAAAAGTGCTGGTTTGAGGCCTTATGGCATCTTGCAGATTTGGTCTCTGTTCAGAAAGAGTCAGACCATTGGCACCAGAGCCAATAATCAGTGGCGCGATTGCTACGTGTAAACGCCCCAGAAGGTTGTGATCGATGAATTTTCCAATGGTGTAACCACCACCCTCAATCAAAATATGTTTCAATCCCGCCTCCCGAAGAGCAGAGCTTATTGACTCTGGGTGAAACTGTCCTTGATTCGCCTCGAGCTTTATAACCTCGACTCCGTCTGGTCTTTTTTGATTAACCGCCTGGATTATTATCCGGCGCGCACCATTTGCCTCCAATACCGGAGAGTCATCAGGCAATCTGCCATTGGGGTCAATTACCACTCTTGCTGGATTTGGACCCTCGCAGTGTCTAACTGTCAGTCGAGGGGTGTCTTGCAGAGCGGTTTTGACTCCAATCACCACCCCGTCAACCAAAGCTCTGAGTCTGTGCAGATGTTCAAACCCGTTAGGTCCAGAGACCTCTTTGGAATCTCCATTTGATGTTGCTATTCGCCCATCCAAAGACTGACCTATTTGACCAATTGTCAATTCCCCAACATCTCTTCTGGCCAAAGGGCCATATAAATCCAACGCCGCTTGTTCACCATCGCTCCATTCACCGCAACAGGTACAACTCAAGCCTTCACGAACCTGTAGGAGACGATTCCAAACCGCAGGCGTGACCTCAACTGATCTCACGCTCAACCTCCCCTTGCCAACCTGCCGGTATTGCCAAAATGTCTACATGCCCAACAGTGCATTCAACCTCTGAAGCTTTTGCGATCCTTCTCTCCAGCCAGCTTGCTGAGTCAGTGTTGCCAACCTCGCTAGCAGCCTGAGAAATTCCCGTCACCAAAGACTGCTGCAAAGCGACATTCTCTGTTTCCAAAATCCATGGGCTATCCGCGCTTAGAATCTCAAAACCTAAATCTTCTAATATCTCAATTGCGGCATCTGCTGCTTTGGGTCCAAGGGCAGTGCCAATTCCCTTATCTGTCTGCTGATGAGAATTGAATGCCTCTCTAATTTCAGAATCTTGCGGGTCTTCAATTGACCAGTGAAGAGTGCCATCGTAGGTTAGTGCGAAATAAACCGGCACCTGCACCTTTGTTAGAAAATCACTCAACCACTGTTTGCTAACTAGATCCAAAAGTGCTGAGGCAGTTATCAGGCTCACCCCCTGCAAAGGAAGCTGATCTAAATTCTGAATATCCAAACAGTGCAGGCTTGCAGAGTCACCCAGCTCTTGATTCGCAACCTTCAACAGAGCTTCATCGTTATCAACTAGGCGCCAGCAGCTATTTTTTGGAAGAAGTGGCCCCAAAGCCCTGATTGTTGATCCAGTCCCGCAACCCAAGTCCATTATCACTGGCTTCTCCCCCGCCAGGCTGGCCGCTTTGCGAAGCAGGTTTTTGTCTCTGGCTTGATGATCGGCAGGTTCTCTGAGAGCTAGCCAATCAGCATCGAAGCCCAATTAAATATCCCCCTCATACCAAGCCCTAGCCAGATAGCTCTCATGCAGGGTGATTCGAAGCTTTTTGACCCGAGCGTGATCGGCAAGCTTTCCACTGGATAACTGGATTGCCAACTGGTCAAATACATGCCTGCATAAAAACTCGGTGGTTGTGAATTTGCCCTCAAATTCAGATAACTCATCGAGGTTTTGATATCTCAACGGATTCAAAACCTCGGACAAAGCCTCAGTGGCTAAACCAATATCCACCACCAAACCGTGTTCATCAATGTCATCACTAAAAAATGCAGCGTTCACCGTAAAAGTTGCTCCGTGCATCCCCTGTGCTGGGCCAAACACCTCAGCCTTCAAAGAGTGACCAATCATAATGTGATCTTGAACTTCTACCGCAAACATTTCTTCTCCTATTTTTTAGTATCTAACTCGGTGGCATAACGTCTCGGGATTGTGCAGTATTTCTGAATACTGGTGAGCCAAATTTTCAAATTCGCTCTCGCCACTAATCAAGACATCGAGCAAAGGGTCTTCCAAAAGACCCAGGGCTACAGACATGCGCCTTCGATAATCCCAGCGAGCTCTCTTGGACTCGGGGATTTGCCCCACCTGGGAACTAATCAAACTGAGCCTTCTGCTGTGAAAAGCTTCCCCGAGTTGCAAACTAACCTCTTTGGTTCCATGCCAACTGGCCTCGATTATTTTGGCCTGATTACCCGCTATTTCAATGGCTTGGCCAAGGCCCTCAGAGCTTGCGGATGTGTTTATCACCAAATCGCAATCATTTGGAGAATTCTCTGGCTCTGCGAATTTCAACTGAAGTTTTTTAGCCAATGCAGCTCTGTTTTTGTTTTTGTCGATCACGGTCACATCCGTTGCCGGCATTTTGTTCAAAAGATAGCCAACCAATAAACCCAAAACCCCCGCACCGATAACCACCACCCTGTCGCCGGCACTCGCTTCACTGTCCCAAGCTACATTCAAAGCAGTTTCCATATTTGCCGCTAGCACGGCCCTCTCAGCTGGTAATCCCTCTGGAAGCAAATGCAGTTTCTCGGTAGCGGTTCTAAATTTCTGTTGATGCGGATAAAGCGTGAAGGCATGTTTCCCCGCAAGCTCCCCCTCCAAAACCCTCACAACTGAGCAGTAGCCAAACTTAACTGGAAAAGAAAAATCCCCCTGCTGGCCAAAACAACGCATTCGTTCAAATTCACTTTTTGGGATTTGTCCCTCAAAAACCAAGCGCTCAGTTCCTCGGCTTATGCCACTGTAAACATTTTCAACTAAGACACCTTCGCCCACCGAGGCCTGCCGAAGCTCAGCTTTGGAATCACCAATGCACCATAAAGCCAAAGTATCCATGTCAAACCCAAGCACTAGTTGTTTCTAATGAAAATAAACAAAACGCATATCTCTACTAATGGAATCTAGAAATCCTTCTCCTAATTCCTGCAAGAGCCACGAAAATCGCACAAAATCAGCATTCTGGCTTTAGTTCTGCAGTGTGTTAGACGCCTTCTAGAAATCCTAACAGAGCCAGAAATCAGTCATGGCGGGCTCTACAACCCAAAGCGAGCGCCAGCTTAGGATGGGAGATAGTCATCATCAGCGAAGAAGAGAGAATCGATTTGAAACTAACACGATATTGGGGCTTTCTTCGCTCAGTGGTCATCTATTACAGACCCACACAACGCTCCCAGTGGCTGAAGTTTTATAAAAAAATCCTTCCTGAAAATTCACTGGTGTTTGACATAGGTGCTCATGTTGGCTCCAAAACTAGGTCACTTAGAAATGCAGGGGCAAAAGTTATAGCGCTTGAACCACAACAACCCTTTGCAAGCTTTTTGCAAAAAACGCTTCCCTCGGATGTCGTTTTCATTGAAGCCGCGGCCGGCGAAAAAGAAACTGAAGCGGAAATGTCGGTTTCTACCAAGCATCCAACTGTGTCATCTTTGAGAAAAGACTTCGTCTCCTCAGCAGGCTCCGCTCCGGGATTCAAGAAAGTCAAGTGGGATCAAACACAACTGGTTCAAATCACCACTCTAGATGCCCTCATCATTCAATACGGCATTCCCGATTACATAAAAATCGATGTTGAGGGTTTTGAATTAGAGGTGCTCAAGGGTCTTTCGCATTCAGTGGAGCTAATTTCCTTTGAGGTTCTAGCGGGTTTTCCAAAACTGGCCATTGAAGTTGTTGATCGGCTCTCTCAACTGGGTGAATATAAGTTCAACCTGGTAGTTGGTGAAAAGGCAATCTTTTCTTGGCACCAGTGGCAAGACCAAAAAGCAGTAAAAGATTGGATTGGGAATCAATCACCCAGTTCAAAATCAGCAGATTTATTCGCCAGCAAGGTTTCCAACTAGTGAGCTTTGACAATTAGCCCATGAAAATCCGAATAAAGACCAGGGGTTGCAGTCAGCACATTGCCGCTGACGCTTGGATCATCTTGCTTGTCCCAGCCCGTTATCGTCGCCCCCGCCTCACTTGCAATCACTAAACCTGCCGCTATATCCCAAAGCTTGAGGCCTCTTTCCCAGAAGCCATCCAAACGACCCGATGCAACATAGGCCAGATCCAAAGCAGCTGAGCCCATTCTTCGAACACCTGCGCATTTGGGCATCAACCTCGCAATCTCACTCGCGTGCTGATCGATATTGGGCATTCCCCCAAAAGGAATTCCAGTCCCGAATAAAGCTGATGCAAAATCCTCAGTATCTGAAACCTTTATTGGCAGCCCATTTAAGGTGGCCCCTTTACCCTTTTCTGCAATAAAGGTCTCTTTATTAACCGGATCATGAATAACTCCAAGTGCTAAGTTTCCATCAACCTCCAGCCCAACCGAGACCGACCAGTGCGGGATTCCTCTCAAGAAATTGGTTGTTCCATCCAGTGGATCAACAATCCACCTTCTGCCTGGATCTCCTGACGAGCCGGTTTCTTCCCCAAGCCAGCCATCACTTGGGAAATTTGAAAGCAGAGTGTTTTTTAAATACTCCTCTGCTTCAAAATCAGCCCTGCTGACAAAATCACCCGCACGCTTATTAGAGACACTCAGGCTCTCTCTTTGTTGCCAAAACCCCAATAAAATCTCTCCTGCACTAACTGCAGCTTGCTCCGCAATTTGAACATCACTCAATGTCATTAATCACCGCTCTCTCGCCTGTCATCAACTTCCCTAAGACAAGCTGTCTATTGCTCTAATGAAATATCTCGCAGTCATCGACCAATCATTGAGTGTAGATGTTCGCTCAAGCGCAGATTTAGACATGGCTTGATATGTTTCCTGGTTTTCTAAAACCCTTGCTATAGCCTCTGCCAATGACTCTTCAGAGTCAGGCTCAACCACTAGAGCCGCTTTATCCCCAACAGTTTCTAAAACCGCTCCCGCGTGGCAAGTGATTATTGGAAGACCGTAGGACATGGCCTCATCAAAAACCATTCCATACCCCTCATGCCTTGTTGCCAAGGCAAAAACTGTTGATTGCGAATAATAATCAGCCAATTGTTGCTGATTCACCTGGCCTAAAAACTCAACCCTGGATTCCAATCCGAGTAATGCCCGAAGCTCAATCAAACCTTCATAATATGCCTCGTCTCTAATAGAACCAGCTATCGCGGCCTGCCAGTGAAGGTGAGTGATTTTTGATAAAGCTTTGAGTAAAACATCATGACCTTTTCTATGAATCAGGCTTCCCACCGAAAAAATCAGTGGCGGATCTATAGGCACTCTGCCAATGGCAGGCAAGTCAAAACCGGGGTTGGCAACGGTAATGATTTTTTCATCAACCGAATATTCACTTGCCAAGAGTTTCTTGGTGTGGGAACTGGGAACCAGAACCTCAGAGGCTTTTCGCAGGTTTTTATATTCACTCTCAAATAATCTCTGTCGTGTATTTTCATCAAGCCCACTCTCATGAGCCAGAGGATGATGAACCAAAGCAATAATGGGGCTACTAATTGAAGAAACCACTTCTGCATCCATGGC
The DNA here is from genome assembly GCA_965660355.1 of Microbacteriaceae bacterium. GTDB lineage: Bacteria > Actinomycetota > Actinomycetes > Actinomycetales > Microbacteriaceae > CAJXVY01. The sequence goes on along the minus strand of CBFHZN010000004.1, from coordinate 9,209 downwards.
CCCAAATGCCAGCCCATCAATGATCACTGGGGTGTCAGAACTAAGATTTGAAAAAACCTCAACAGCCAGACGCTGGTCATTTTCTGTCGGATTTGGAAATGAGCCCTGAAGGCTAATCAACTCAACGTCTAAATTTTGTTTTCTTAGTTCGTCAATGAGTTTTCGGTCATAAATATAGCCACCTGTGGGAGTGTTGATATCCCCGGGGACCACAAATACGCATGCCAGCCCAGTCATCAGCTAGCTCCGTGTTTCAAAGAGTCGGATTCTCGCTTGTTTTTGAATATAGCAACCATCACTCCGGGAATTGATGTCAATAAAAACAGCAATCCAAAGCCCACACTTGAAGCTAGACCCTCTGTTTGTAAAGCACCTGCAAGGGGAAACAGGGAAGCCGCCATCGCCTCACGTATTCCCCACCCCCCGATGCTTACAGGGACAAGCATGGCCAGCAGGATTATTGGAACGACAACAAAGGCGATGCCGATACTGATTTCAGCTCCGATCGCCCATGCGGCGAATATGAATCCGAATATGTTCAATACAGCAGCGACCAGGCTTAGTCCAAGTTGCGGCCATCGAACATTTTCTGCCAACAGTGAGCTATAAATTTCCGCAGCAAAATTTCTAATCTTTGGAGCCATCTGGGACGAATTGGCCCTGATAAACCCAATCAAAAATAAAACCAACCCAATAATTGCAATCAGCACCACCAGAGTTGCAATAAGCAACCACTGAGGTATTGAAAAATCAACTGGAAGCAATAGATTCACAACCAGCGACACCAAGAAAAGCGTAAATAAAGTTATCTGCCCCGCCATTCGTTCTATAAAAACAGCCTTTGCTGAAATCACCCAGCCTGCCTGCGAACTAGAGCGAATAACCCTCCCCGCATCACCGAGAACTCCTCCCGGGAGAGATTGATTGGCAATTTGTGAAAGGTAATACTCACTCAAAGCCCTTCTGGGACCAATGGTTATCCCCAACTGAGCTGCGGTCAGGCGCCATCTAAATGCAGAGAGCACAGTTTGCAAGCTAAGGCTTATAAAACCAGCAAGAAGCAATAGCGGGTTTGCATCTAATAAAAGTCCGATTGCCTCTTCCCCATCAAAAACCTGCCATAAAAGGACGAAAACGCTAACCAAAAATATAAGCCGAGCGACACTCAGGAGTTTTCTCTTGGTTATCTTGTTAGTCAAATTGGATCTTTTGCCGGTGTTGGAATTTGTCAAACCTTAGACCGCCAAAGCCACAACACATCTTTGCCGAAGGACCAGATCAAAAACCCTGCAACAATCCAAGCAACTGGAGTGATTAGAAAAGAGGGCAGTATGGGAGCGTGTAAGCCAATCAGCGAGGCAATTTGCACAACACTTATCACTCGCCTGCTGAGGCTATAGGGCAGAGGCTTTTTTAGCCAAGGGCTCCAATAGGCAGCAAAAGCAAATACATACCTGGGTAGCCCCAAAAGCAGAATAATCGGACCCGTAATACCAGAAAGCCAAATATTCATCGCCAACACCATGGCCAGTGCTGAATCAACCTCCATATCCAAACGTGCTCCAAAATTGGAAACCCTGCCCTCTTTGCGAGCCAAAAACCCATCCACGCCATCTAAAACCAGCGATGTCAATGCGAAAACGACCACCAACCAAGCATCAGCTGAGCCCAAAAGTGATGATGCCAATGCCGCAACGACACTGAACCTTGCAAGTGTCACAAGGTTTCCAAAGCCCAGAGTGGAATGTGGGAAACCAGCTCTCATGAGAAGAATTACCAACAAACCCCCGAAGATATAAAAACCAAAACTGAGAGACAGCGGAAGTTGTTCAAAGCCGACCAAAACAAAAGCCAGGGAAAACATTGGGATTAGACCAATCAGCAGATAAACAACCAACTCCCCCATCGGCACGCGCCTAGCGGCAGCCGAATCACGAGACCCAGCGTTAGTGTCGTTGGGTATATCTACCATCTGCCAAAGTTTACTAGTCCGGTTTTTATTGAGCGAGTCAGCAACCGAGCAACGAAGGTGAGTGCAGCTAGATCCGTATTACAACTTTTCAAGATTTGCCTGATCGGCGAGTTCATCTGGAATTGTTGTTTCAACTGGTTTTCCATCAGTAAGGTAACTGGCTCGAGCCAACATAAAACTGCCAATTGAACTGGTGATTAGCTGGGCAATTATGGCAATAATTCCCTTAATCAAATTCAGCACGCTGAAATCTAGGACCACCACGCCCAAAATCATCACGGCAACACCTAAACCTGCTGCAGTTCCAACCGCACTGGTTCTGGTATAAACATCAGGTAGTTTCAGCAAACCAAGCGCAGCACTGAAAATAATGAAAGAGCCCAAAATCAACAGCGTGCTTCCAATCACGGTGCTCACCATCTCTGCATTCATCGCTTTCCCCCCTGCATCCATCGGGCCAGCGATAGAACAGACAAAAATCCCAGCAAAGCTGCAATCAAAATGATGTCCATGACAGCACCTATGGAGAGCAATACGCCCAAAACAGAAAAGGCACCTATAAAGGCAAAAAAGATTAAGTCTCCCGCAACTGCCGAGTTACCAGATGTTGGACCCCTCCACGCTCTGATTACGGCAAAGATCACAGATAGGCCCAATAGCCCCAGTGAAACTGTCGATACAGCAATCGAAATCATGCCCCGGCTCCATTCCTTGGGTTCACGTTCGGTTTTGCCCTGGTTGCAAAAACTAATCGGTCATGGGTTTGCCTTAGCGATGCTTTAAAACCCTCTGCATCCTCGGCAACAAACATTCCGTGGACAAACATCTCTCGATTATCGCGATTAACCGCAATGACCAAAGTGTCGGGAGTGATGGTGATTAGCGAAATCAATATGGTTAGCTCTGCATCTGTTAGCTCATCAATGCTCATCCGCACAATCGCTGGCTTGGGTTGTTTTCCTGGCATCAGAATAAGCGCAACCACCTGCACGCTAGTGAGCACAAACTGCCACAGAAACCAACCAATAAAACCCAGAAGCCTAAACGGCAAACTCCAGGCTGAACCCCAGAACGAACTCATCGGCCAATCACCGCCTTCACGTAGTCACTGGTGTCCATCAGCCCTTCACTCGCTTGTTCTGCCAATTGCAATAAATACTCTCCACCAAAGCCCAAGGCCACTGAGATTCCACCAAGTATCAGTGCGGGAAGAATAAGTGATGCCCTAACACGGGTGCCCCTGTGATCGTGAGGGTCACCAATCTCTCCGATGATGCCGCGGGGAGGCTCTATGTGCTCGATAGCACGATTGGCCTCATCGTTTATTTCATCTTCATCGATAGTGTCCGTGTCAAAAAGACCTTTTCTGGTTCGGATTCTCTCCTGGGCTGCCAAAATTTCAACATCAGCGTGGCGTTTACCATTGAACATCTCGGCCCAGATCTTCATCATCGCCATCAACACAAACAGGCTAACGACAACTAATAAACCTGCAATCAGCACCGCGCCCGCATCCGCACTTGCCAAAACCAAAGCGTATTTGGCGACAAATCCTGAAAAGGGAGGCAACCCAACAAGCGATAGAGAACCTATTACAAATGCTGCCGTGACAAGGCTCTCTCTGGTTCTCAATCCCGCAACTCGGTCCAAACGACCAGAGCCGTAGGTGTGCTCAACAGCACTTGCGGTTAGCAAAAGAGAACCCATCACAATCATGTGGTGAATCATGTAGAAAATACCCGAGGAAATTGCAGTTTGGGTGAAAAGCGAAATCCCAATCAGGATGAAACCTATTCCACTAACCATCTGAAACAGAAGTAGAGACCGCATGTCTTTTTCACCCAAAGCAGCCATAGCCCCGACCACCAGAGTCAACGAGGCAACCACCAAAACGGCTGTCATCCATGCGCCGTCTCCTTCAAAAATGACAGCACTTATTCGATAAACAACGTAAACCGCAACCTTTGTGTGTAATCCCGAGAATAAAGCTGCCACCGCTGGGGAGGCGGAAGCATAGGTGCGGCTTAGCCAACCGTGAACTGGAAACACGGAAGCCTTCACTGCAATTGCAGAAAGAGCTAAAGCAGTTGCTATTGCTGTTAGTGGATCATTTCCGGTACCTGCCAATGCCCCCAGATTCACAGTTCCCTGCACAGCGTAGATAAGCCCAACCCCGGCTAAAAATATCGTGGAGGCCAAAAGATTAACCACCACATAAAGCCTGGATGCCGCCATGTCACCCCGACGACTTAGAAAGATCAGTAACCCATAGGAGGGCAGAAGCATTACCTCAATAAAAACAAAGAGGTTGAATAAATCAGCAGTCAATAAAGCCCCCGACACCCCTCCCATCAATATCAGAACCAAAGCTGGAATTGATGGGCTGTAAGCTTCACCGCTTGCCAGCATGTATTGAAAACTCACAACCGCAACAATCGTCGCAGCGGTGAGCATCAGTGCCGCGAAGGTGTCCGCCACAAAAGCAATGGCAATTCCATTTGGCCATAATGCAACCTGATGAGCCAGTAGCTGGCCCTGGGATGTAACTATCAGAAGCGTGACAGAACCTGCAAGCAGGGCAAGTAGTGTCCCCATGCCCAAAATTGGTTGCAGAGGATGATTTTTACCCACTACAAACAAAACTCCGCCCAACAATAAAGGCGCACCCACAAATAGTGGCAACAAAACTTCTAACAGTTCAGTCATTATTTATCACCACCTGCATCACTGGAGAAGTTTTCAATATCCAGTTCCGTTTTCTCTGACTCTTCCTCGGTGTCATCGTCTTTGGAGCCGACAACTGCCAGGGTTGCCAACACAACGGTGATTGCAAATGCAATCACAATAGCCGTCAACACAAAGGCCTGTGGCAGAGGATCAGCGGCCATCGAGATGTCTCCACCGATAAAAGGCGCATCTCTACGGGCGGCTCCGCCGGCGGCGATAATCAATAAATTCACAGAGTGAGTGAGCAAAACAAATCCCAGAATGATTCGAATCATTCCTCGCTGCAAAACTAAATAAACCCCGGCTGCTGCCAATAAACCAACACTCAGTGCCAAACTCATTTGCCCCCACCTTTCTTAGGTGTTGCATTATTTAGGGCATCAACTGAATCTTTGACTGAAGGATCATCACCCAAGCCGTGATAGCTCTCGGCAATCAATACTGGCCCTGCCTGGCTTACTGGTTGGATGTCTCTGTGTCTGACCCCGCCCAGTTCATTCAACACGGCAATTATGATTGCCAACACCGCCAGGTAAACCCCAAGATCAAAAACCATTGCGCTTGTAAAGCCATACTCCCCACCCCATGG
>CBFHZN010000004.1:2103-3821 GCA_965660355.1 Microbacteriaceae bacterium | reverse complement strand
ATGATTGCCAACACCGCCAGGTAAACCCCAAGATCAAAAACCATTGCGCTTGTAAAGCCATACTCCCCACCCCATGGAAGGGGAATATCAAAACGAATCGGCTTCAAAAATGATCCCGCTGCAAAACCCCAAATACCGCTGAGAACAGCAACTATTACACCTGCTGCCAAGAGACCTCGATACGGCCAAACAACTGGCGCTTTTTTATCATCCGATGCTCCCAGGTAGGCAAGTCCAAACCCAGTAGCGCCAACCAGAGCTGCAATGAATCCACCCCCTGCTTCATAGTGACCCCTGAAGAAAAGGTGGAAAGACAGCAAAACAATAAGTGGTGCCGCCCATCTGGCAACAATCCGAACCGGCAAGGTGTTATCCATTGATCTAGCAAGCGCAGAATTTTCCCACTTGGTTATATCGGGAGTAAATTCTTTGAGCATGGATCTTGAGCGAAGGATTCCAATCAGCACTATCCCTGCAACCGCAATCACGGTTAACTCACCAAAGGTGTCAAGAGCTCGATAGTCAACCAGGATTGTGTTCACCACGTTATTGCCACCTGTGTCTTTATAGGCCTCATCCAAAAAATACTGCCCGACAGGGGATATCTCTCTTCGATTCGTAAACAAAAATGTAACCAAGGTGGCTAAAAACCCAACACCAACCGCTAAGGACGCGCTCAGAAGCTGACGAGAACGACTGACCGCGTGAAACACTGAGGGCAGTCTTCTCAAAATCAGCACCAAAGCCACAACGGTGAGCAATTCAACCAATAGCTGGGTCATGCCAACGTCGTGGGCCCCAAGGGCAAAAAACCACAAAGCCACAATAAACCCAGCTCCACCAACCAAAATAAGCGCAACCAGTCGAGAGCGAGTTATCAAAGCTGGGATGACACTCGCCACCAATAAACCAAGCCATAAAGCATCACTCCAAGGCTCTTGTGGTGCAACCAGGTCCCCCACAGAGGGTGCCATCAATATTCCCGCTACTGCCACCAAGCCAACAATCAACCAGGGTGCAAATAAATGTTGGGCAGGTTTATCTGTTCTGGTCGGATTACCCACCCGCTCACCTATAGCTATCGCTCCCAGGCGAATACTTTCAACAACTTCAATGGCGGTGAATCCCAAGACTCTTCCTTCAAAGAAACTATCCAATCGACGACGCTGACTGATTGCTACTAGCCCCAGCACAATGATCGACGTTGATAGAGCTAGCTCCACGGTGAAGCCTGCGAATAATGCAAACTTGGCGTTATAGGTTTCACCCGCTGCAGCACTCCCCGCTGCACCTATCAATGGATACAAAACTGCAATGGCGGGCCCCAGAATCAGTCCAATCAGGGCTGGTAGCAAAGCTGATCCATAAAAACTGGGTTTAGCTTCCCGAACTTCCTCATTCATCTGGTGACCCTCGGGCTCAGACGGTTGGTTGCTGCCTCGATAACCAGTAAACGCCCCCAGGATGATTCGACCCGTGTAGGCAAAGGTTGTGGAGGATGCAAAAACAGCTATTGCGGTTAGCGCTACGCCTAACAGGGCTGAATCACCGGCAACTAGCATTTGACCGAGTAGGTATTCCTTGGAAACAAATCCCAGCATTGGAAACACCCCAGCCATTGAAAGGCCAGCTAACACGGTAGTCACCAAGGTGACTGGCATCGTTTTCCATAATCCGCTCAAAACACGAATGTCTCTGGTTCCCGCTTGCCTGTCGAT
>CBFHZN010000004.1:0-2006 GCA_965660355.1 Microbacteriaceae bacterium | reverse complement strand
GTAGTCACCAAGGTGACTGGCATCGTTTTCCATAATCCGCTCAAAACACGAATGTCTCTGGTTCCCGCTTGCCTGTCGATGATTCCAACGACCATAAACAGTGAAGATTTGAACAGAGCATGTGCCAGTGTGTATAAAGCTGCGGTAGCCAAAGCCTTTGGGGTGCCAACTCCAATCAGTGCAACAATCAATCCAAGTTGACTGATGGTGGAATTTGCCATGATTTCTTTTAGATCAAATCGGCGCATGGCAAATATCGCACCCATCACCGCAGTAATTAGCCCAGAAGTAATCAGTATTGACTGCCAAACCAAAGTGCCGCCCAAGGCTGGTGAGAAAAGAAGCAATAAATAAATCCCTGCTTTGACCATGGCTGCGGCGTGCAGGTAGGCACTTACCGGAGTAGGTGCCACCATTGCATCTGGAAGCCACATGTGAAATGGAAACTGCGCCGATTTAGTCAAAGCGGCTAGTGCCACCAAAACCGCAATGCCTGCTGTGAAGCCAGGGTCTTCAGACCAAACGTCATTGACCAATGCTTCGCTAACAACAGTTGTTCCAGTTCTTGTGACAATCAAAACAACAGCAAATAGAAGCGCCAATCCACCCATTGCGGTGGTCAATAAGGTTCTAACTGCAGGGGCCGAGGCCTTATCACCCGAGCGATTAATGAGAAAAAACGAAGCAATGGTGGTGAGTTCCCAAAACACAAACAAAAGAATCAAATCATCCGCCAACACCAGGCCGGTCATCGCAAATGCAAACAGCAACATCCAGGCGAAATAACCGGTATGCGGGTGAACGTTGCGCTCTGACATATATCTGGCGGAATAAGCCATCACCAGTGCGCCAACACCGAGAACAATAATCAGAAATAGGGCTGAGAGACCATCAAGGCGCAAAGCCAAAGAGATATCCAGACTTGGCATCCAGGGAGTTGATTCTTTTATGACCGAGAGGCCACCCTCTGGACCACTTAGCAGTTCAGGAATGCGTAAGCCAACAACTATTGCAAGGTAGGCCAATCCAATGGCGGCAAGCCAGCCGGCATTGCGTCCCAGAAATCTCGAAGCAAACATGGTGACGCCGACTATTGCGAGTGTGGAAAAAAGAACTGTATAGAGGGTCAAAAGACCACCCGCTTGGCAGGCGAGAATGGCGACATCAATGAGAGCGTCATAATCTCCTCAGCTTAGAACCATTCTCGGTCATTCAGATACGAGAACTCGTTGAATTCCATAACTTTGGAACCCAACAACGCCGACCAGTCTTCCCGGCTCTCCAGGGCACAGTCTAACTTGAATCCAAGCCAAAGGGGTGCAGTGAGTAGGGCTCATAAGTGTCCAGGCACCTTCTAGGGAGCGGAGAAGCCGACTCTCCTATCGAGCTGAATTAAGCGGGGGATTTTTGAGCTGTTTGGACTAAATGGCCATTTGGCTGACCTTACTCAAAAACTGAGCGCATAGGCCGAATCCAAAACAGTTTCCCGTATCGGCCTTGGGGACCAGTCGAGATCCTTGACTGTCTGAGAGATGTCTGCGGTGACGCTTTTATCCAAAAATGCCTTCATGGCCCTAATGTCGCGACTAAAAGGTGCTAAAGCCCTGATCAATGTTTTGGGAAGTTCTCTGCCAGGAACCTTCGAGTAGCCAGCAGCTTTCAGAACTTTTGCCACTTCGATGTAACTCACTGGATCGGACTGACAAACCACATATCGTTTCCCAGTGAAATCAGACTCCATTGCGGCAACGTGCGCTTGAGCTGCATCCCGTACATCAACCATCGGAACACTAATTGGAGGAATCCCCGGGGTTGACCCCCTAATCATGTCTCGAAGTGTTGAGATGGACGTTCCCTCTCCCTCGGAACTGAGAGGCGGCCCCAGGATTGCCCCGGGGTGAATTGTGTTCACCTGCATTCCTGATCCAAAGGATGCAACAAAATCCCACAATGCTTGCTCAGCGGCAATTTTGCTGCGTATGTAGGCGTTGATTCCTGGGTCGTCA
>CBFHZN010000003.1:0-114848 GCA_965660355.1 Microbacteriaceae bacterium | reverse complement strand
GTAAAGATTGTAGTGGATAAAAGTAATTCAATCAATAAGGTTGGGGATATAGGAATCATTGTTGAAATAGAGAATGGTTATAGAGTCTATGTTAAAGGCAGAGAATATAAAGGGGAGAAAAACATATCTAATTGGCACTGGGAGGATGAAATGGAATTAATAATTGAAAATACAAAATAGAATGCTAGTAAAAATTACAACAGAGTCCGGAGAGGAGAAATGGATAAATGAGAGAATAATCCAGGAAATAAAAATAACAGATAAGGGATATGAAATTATCCATTTCAATAATACTATAACTAAAATAAGATATTGGAAGATTCATAAATGAGGATATAATTAGGTAAATAATAGTTTGTATATTATAGTATAAATAAAAAAACAATATAGAATGAATGTTATAGAAAAAAAGAAATGTGAGTGTTATGGGTGTGGTAAATCATCTTTACGTTCATATAATTTCACATTAAGGAAATGGTCGAGAAAGTTTAAATGTAAATGTGGGAGTGAGAGTTTTCGATGGTATAATTTTTAGTAATAATAGCCTCCTTACTAAAAAGTAATGAGTTGTAGCCTCATTCCCAACAGGTAATGAGTTGTAGCCTCATTCCCAACAGGTAATGAGTTGTAGCCTCATTCCCAACAGGTAATGAGTGAAGAATCAATTAAAGGGTGAGGCAGACAATTAAGTGGCTATTAAGTGAAAGAGTAAGTGGATTAAGCGTTTAAATGCGTTGGTTCGCGTGTGATTTATATGGGTTACTTAATTAGTAAGTGAAGTAAGTGAAAGAGTAAGTAAAAGGAAGTAGATGGGAAACGTTTGGTATAGGGGATGAGGTGAGAGAGGGCGGGATCTAACCCTCCTATGCATCGCCACGCCCCCCTTTCACCCCCTCCAAAAGTATATATAAAAAATATGACTTTCCCCACTCCCCCACATATTTATAACTGTAAGTTATTTGACATTTTAATAAAAAACCACTCCCCACATCAATAGTAGCGGCAAGGTGCGATATTATCCATAGTGATTTCCCTCCACGTTTCGGTTTTAAATTAAAATTAGTTAAATATATTTACACAACTCGGTAAAGCCCCAACGGAGGGATGATATCCTACTATTACATAAACCGAGGATAAATAAAGAAATTCGATAGTGGAGTGTGAAGCTACCATTGCAATTATTAGTAATAGGAAACATGTTGAAAAGTAGAATTTGGATATTATATTATGTCCCTGAATATGTTCTACTATTTGATTTTTTGCTTGTAGATTTCTACAGGCCATCTTATTGCTTGGATATTCAGGTTCTTGTTCGTATATTATATTATTTAGGGACACGAGCCACTAAACTATATTTCGTATATTACAGTATAAATAAAGAAATATGTACACAAGAGAGCAATTATTAAGCATTTATGGTGAAGCCCATTTCAATGAAACCGACCATCACCTTACCTCCCAAGAACTAGATAAGATTACTTTTGATGGATATAAAGTAACTTATGATTCAGGTACAGATAGAATGGAGATAGATATTTGGGAATTTGATGATAATGATAGCTTCCCTTACCCAGACACAGTTGTATTAGTAAATAAAGGTGGTAAAGGTTGGTATAATGTATAACCATAAAAAATAAGACGATATGCAAACAGTTGAAATGGAAGGTGGATTTGTAAACATTACAATTGGAGATGAATTATATGTTTATTTCGGAGGAAGTCTATTATATAAAAGATGGTTATCCAGAGATAAAGGTAGAATATTTCATCAAAAGGGGAAATTATGAAAAAAATTGTAGTAACACAACACGAGATAAACCAGGCCACCAGACCAAATGTGTATAAAAATAAGAAGAAATATACACGAAAAACAAAACATAACGGGCAAGTAGATCATTAAAACATTTCGTATATTATAGCATATTAAAAAAATAAAAGTTATGAAAATTGAAAATAGTGTTGTAGAGAAAAAAGGTATGATTACAATGTTTAGAGCAGTAATTGTACAAGGAAATAAAGAAATAATATTCTCCAAATCATCTAAAACAGTATCAGGTTTAGATAAGTTACTTAATAAACATGGGATGAAAATTCAAGATGTTAAACGTATAGAAACGTTTTTAATGCGTGAAGAAAAGCAGAGAGGTAGAGGAGCACGTAAGTATTAGGACACAAAGAGTTAAATTTGATTTCGTATATTACAATATAAGAAAAAAAATAAAGGTTATGACAAAAAGTAAAAATTATTGGAATGTAATAAAAGATCAAGAAACAACATTTTCAGGGGGATCTCAAGGATTTGAAGTTCCATTACGTTACGTAGAGAATTGGAAATATGATCCTAAAACTGGTAAAGATATTAGAGTAAATAAACTTACACTACTATTCCCTTTTGGACCCGGAGATGGAGTCCCGACTGCAGAGAAGAGATTATGCAGAAAAGAGGTTATGTTTAAAGTTAAAAAGCGTAGAGAATTAGCAAAAGCTTCTTCAAACCATGCTGAGTATATAGATCTACAAGGTAGAATACATGATACAAGTGAGGAGGAATTTAATGATTTATTGAAAAGGGGGTTGAAAGGATTTAATTTAAGAGATTATATAATTCAAAATTACTTAACAAATGGAGAGGCATATTCACTATTTTATAGAATGTAGAAGGATATAAAGTATCAACTCTCAGTTCGTATATTATAGTATAATTAAAAAATAAAGGTTATGAAAAATGTAAGTAAAATGTTATTTGTGAACACTAGTAATGATATTGTTTGTGGGGATGGTAGTTTTAAAGCAACAGTTATACATCAATTAGTTGTAACTGAAGGTGAAGGGGATGAGATAGATGTAGATGTTGAGTTTCTTGATATTGAAAATATTAAATTCATGGGGATGCCCATTAAGGGTTATAGTGATTATTCCAAATTTAAAGAAAAAATGCTTGGTATGGGAATTGATATTGATGAGATGGTAGATGAAGCATGTGTAGGTATCATTTCAAATGAATTAATCCAGCAATGTAAGGATGATTTAAGGAAAATATTATAATAAATTATAGGGGGTTGTTAATTACAACCCCCATTTTTATTAATTAATATTAATGTTAAAATCAAATTCAAATGTGTGTATATAAATTTATAGAACAAAATCATAATTATATTGAATGTATAGAAGGTAATTTTAAAAATGAGGGGGTGATTTCAATTTATAAAGATGGAAAATTCACACATTATATAGTTAAAGATGAGATGATAGTTGGGTTTAAATAATAATAAATGATTTCGTATATTATATTATAATTAAAAAATAAAAGTTATGAATTTAAGTAAAATTGAAAAAAAATTGTTTATTGAGATTAATATGAAATCAAATAAATTAATTAATGATAGTAATATAGAAAAGCTAGAACACTATTATGATGAAGATCTTGATTTTAGATTGAATATAATTGATGAACTGATTGAACTATTATCCCAGGAAAAAGAAATGATTAATGGTCTGATTTAAAAGGACATAAATAATAATAAATGATTTCGTATATTATATTATAATTAAAAAATAATAATAATTAAAAATTAAAAGTTATGAAATTAAATGTAAATTTAGAGTTAAGAGAAGAAGTTAAGAATTTTTTAATAAATGTAATTGATGGAAGTTGTGATGGATGGGAAGAAGGAGAAGGCTATATTAATATTGATTTAATAGAAGGTGAATGTTTTGAAGGTGAAAAGTTAAAATTAGGATTAGAATTAAGAGATATTATTAGTAATAATAAATTGATTGGTGAATTAGAATTTAATGAAGATTTTAAAGTGAAATTTGAAATTGAAAAAAGTAATGATTTATTATTAGAGGGAAATATGAATGAAATATAATATTAAATTTAACCCCTTTTAATTAAGGGGTTATTTTTATTTTATTTTATAGGATATAAAATATTAAAAAGTAATTTGTATATTATATTATAATTAAAAAATAATAATATGAAAAAAATTGAAATGTTTATTGATGAAAATTTTAATGAATTTAATGATTTAACTTGTAGTGAAGTTATTGAAATGGGTGTAAATGAATTTGATAGTGAAATAGTTGAACATTTGAAAAATAATTATAGATTTGATTATAGAGGAATATGTGTTTATTATGTTGAAGAAAAAAATGAGATATGGATTGAAAATAATAATATGTTTATGGGTTTAAATAATTAAAAAATAGTTTGTATATTATATTATATTATAATTAAAAAATAAAAGTTATGAAAAATTTAAAAAAATTGAATGTAATTAAATCAAAAATTGAAGCATTAAGATTAGAGATGATTGATTTATCTATTGATTTTGATACTGAAGAATCTAATTATGATGATTGTGAAGATTTTGTTTCAACTGATGCTGAAAATGCATTTTGTATTTTATTAAATCAATTTGAATCATTTATAGAAGAATTTGATAATAAATAAAATGATAGATGTGGGGGGTCTAATTATAAGACCCCTCTCTATATAAGATAGTTTGCGGTACGTACGCCGGCGGTATATATATGATATATAGTCGGTAGTATCGCCCCACGCGCGCCGATGTCCATATGGGCGGGGGTGTGGAGAGTTGTGACTTAGACACACCTCCACCTCGAACACGATCCTCTCACATCGATGTCATATATCTTTATATATTAAATAACATACCTACCCTAACATCAATAATATATTAATGTAAAAAATGCAGGTAAACACGTAAAATAAAATAGGTATATGTAATTTAACCACTCCCCCCATAAATTAAATAAAAGGGCAGAAAATGCGAAAAAAATAAAGGTTCCAAAAAATTCAACCTCCTCCCTTAACAAAATTTTTTAATATCGATAAGGTATATACTAATATATCTCTATTATTTATCCCAGGGTAACATATTTATAAATAAAAAAAAAAGATGAATAATATATACCCCTTTAGTGAATTAGTGGGAGGGGGCTCCACAACAACCCTCACATCCGATATACCATACACTTTTACCACCATAAATCCCTCAGGTTCATCCTATTTGGTATTAGAATCACTACCAAATAACAGTTTAGAGGGGAGTATCACAGATATTGTAAATATTCCAAGTCCCGTTATTACTAATCACATTATAGGAATAATATTACCAAGTGGTATTAATCGTTTTATTTACACACCTCTTCAAACCACCACTATAACTTTAAGGGGTACTGGTGGGATTGTTTTAAATGTTGATGGATTCAAAAAATGAGTGTTTCCCTAATATTTCTTTCGTATACTATAACATAATTAAAAAATAAAGGTTATGTTAGAATTAAGAATCCGTCAAACAACACAAATTGTATTAATATTGGCATGTGCTATAACATATGCTCAATCCCATTACCTAGGCTTTGCATTTTATGCTGGGTGGGTATTGAATGATTTTGTAAAAACAATAAAATAAATAGATATGAGTGAAAAAACAATGAATAAACGGTTGCGTACCCCTGATGGTACTATTGTATATTACATGGATGGTAAAATGCATAATTGGGATGGTCCCGCTTTTATACCTGAGGGTGATGAGTCGCGCGCAGAGTATTATATATACGGAGTTAAGTATTCTAAGGATGATCATGCAGAGGCTAAGAGAGATTGGAATGGTTTACCTTGGTATAAATCGGGCATTGCAGAAGCAAGGTTTTAGTGTTAAATTTAAATAAAGGTTATGAAAAAAATTACAGTTGAAGAAGCAAAAAATCTACAACTCTATAAAAGAACCCCCCTTTCCCCTGACCCTAATTTTTATACAGTTAGTATAGATGATGATGGGTGGGAGAAAGTTGAGTATTATACAAATCATTCTAAAATTGATGGTAATAGTGAGGGAAGTGAGTATGTGTATGTTTTAAAAAATGAGTTTATGCCTGGATTATTGAAGATAGGTTATACGTATAATGATCCATCTTTACGTGCAAATCAATTATTTAAAACTGGAGTACCTGGTGAATTTGAGATAGTACATACATCTCGTTGCTTTAATGGGATGAGAGTTGAAAAAGCAGTCCATGAAGCTTTAAAAAGGTTTAGAGTTAGGAAGGATAGAGAATTTTTCAAAGTTGATCTAGAAAAAGCTATCCATATAATTAATGAAATGAAAGAAAAATATGGATAATATGTATAATCAAACAAATATGGATTTAGAAGAATTAGAGGTAAAAATGTGTATTCTCCAAAATTTAATAATTGAACATACTATACGTATGGATGAGTTATGGCAATATCACCCCATCAATCCTGATTTTGTGAATCCTATAAAGGCTTACAGACAAGAAGAGGAAATTATTAAATCCCTTGAGGAAGAAATATCATCCTTAAAATCACTAATTGAAACGTTTAATTCAACTAATTAACACGTTAAATCTATTTATATCATATAAAATATATGGAATATGGATGCAGATAAGATATTTGGTTTATTTAGTGATAATTGGAAAATGAATGATGAAACCTCTAATTTAGAAGATTTTAAAAATTCATCTACTTTTAAAGTAAAAATGTTTATCAAATTGATAAAGAATGGGAAAACATTTAAAAATTCAATTATTGATGTGTTTTCTAAATCTAATACTGAGTTTAATTTAGGGCAGTTAGATGAGGCTGGGGAACATCTTATGTATGTTAGGGCATATTGTTGGATTAAGGAGGTGGATGTAGAAGATGGTGAATATTTAAAATTTATAGATCTTAAACTTTTTAAAAAGTATTTATCTCTTTCTATAAAACACTTTGAAGGTGTGGAGGAGTATGAAAAATGTGCACATTTAAATAAGTTTTTAAAAAATTTAAAAGAGTCCTTGTCTGAGTAAATTATTTATATTAACTTCACAAATGTATTTATTTTTAATATATAGAAAATATGTTAAGATAATTAATAAAAATGTTAAATAAAAAAATAGAATGAGAAATAAGGAGTTACTATTAAGACGTATGCAAACATTAGATGGGATGCTTAGACGTTTAAAATTATCATTTAATGAAAATGATATCTATAAAAGCCAGGCAGTATTACAAGATATATTTGAATTGAAAGATGATATAGATTCAATAATTGAGAGAGAAGAATAAAATTAAATAGTATAAATATTAAGTTATGAAATTATCCCCAGAACAAATCCAGGAAAATTGGGTTAAGTTATTAGCCTGCATTGATCAACATATATCACCCCCCAGGAAAGAAAAATTATTAGAATTTTATGAGAAATATGCTGAACGTTTAATGTTAATGCCCGCAGCTCATAAGAAAGAGTACCACAACGCCTTCCCAGGAGGTTATGTAGAACATGTTTTACGTGTTATAAGGTGTTCTCTTAAACAATATGAATTATGGGAAAGTGAAAATGCTGATATGTCTACCTTTACAAAAGAGGAACTAGTATTCTCAGCATTAAATCATGATTTAGGTAAGATGGGAGATGAGGATAATGATGCTTACATATCTCAAACAGATAATTGGAGAAAAGAGAAATTAGGAGAAGACTACATGTTCAACACTAAAGTCCCATTTGCATCAGTTCCAGATAGAGGATTATTTCTCCTCCAGTCCCACGGTATTCAATATACCTTTAATGAGATGGTAGCAATCCAAATCCATGATGGGTTGTATGATGAAGCAAATAAAAAATATTATATATCATATTCCCCAGAACAAAAATTAAGAACTTCCCTACCTTATATCCTCCACCAGGCAGATTTAATGGCAGCTCGTATTGAGTGGGAACGTGATTGGTTAACTTCTCTTAATGGGGGTAAGACATCCTTGGAAATTAAACAAAAAGATAGTATATTAGGGACAAAACCCAACACTTCCAAGAAGTTATCAACAAAAACTAAGGCTTTAACTTCAATAAAAAGTGAAGGATTACAAAACTTATTAAATAATTTATAATATGATGTTAACATTAATAATAATATCTTCTTTTTTCTTTATAACCTCTCTTGTTTTAGCATATACCACTTTAAATCTCTTAAGAAAAAATGAAAAACAGGAGGATATAGTTGTTGGATACTTACAATATTTAGATCAACTTTCTAGAGTGATAGAAGCATCTGATGCAAAGTTAAAAGAGATAGATAATGCCGGGATGTTTGAAAAGGATGATGATGTTGGGATGATATTTCAATCAATATTAAAAGTTCAAGAAATATTAAACGATTTCACCCTTAAAAATATAACCCAAGATGCCTAGAAAATCAAAAAATTATTTTACTCAGGAGACAGAAGATGCTATTATTTTATATAATAAAACTGAGAGTCCTTACCAACGTAGCAAGATATATGAGAGTAAAATACACTATGCCTTTTTCAAATTAACCCAAAATATAATCCATACTTTTAAATTTTATCATACTGATGTAGAAGAATTAGAGGATTTACAACATGAAATTATTGTATTTCTATTATCTAAAATCCATTTATATAACCATACAACCAATCTTCAAAAACGTATAAATAAAATTATTACTAAAGATTTTAAATGTGAATACGAAGGGGATTTTGAGAAATATGTCAATTATGCTGATAAGGTAACTCAATCACAGATTCATGCATTTATAGATTCAATTACTATAACTCCCCAATTATCCTCTTATAACCAATGTAGTGGAAGTTGCACCCAATGTTTATGTGAAGAGGAAGAAAATGATATTGTTAATAAATGTAAAGAGAAATTAAAAAAATTAACTCCACCAAAAGCATATTCATATTTTGGTACTATTGTTAAAAGATGGCTTATAACTTATAATGAAAAAAACTACCTAAATAAGGTAAATAATTCACAAATTGAAGATTTATATCAAGACTCAAACCATTCATATATTTTAGAAAATGAAAAACCTTATATTGAGGACCTTTCAGAATTTATAGATGTATTTACTGAATATGTAACTGAAAACATTTATGATCTTTTCCCAAACACAGACAATGCTAAAATAGCAGATGCAATATTAGAATTATTCAGAAAAAGAAAAAACTTAGAAGGATTAGATACATTCAATAAAAAAACCTCTTATATATATATTAGAGAAATCCACCCCCAAGTAAAAACACCTAAAATAACAAAAATTGCCAATCGTTTAAAAGATATATTTCATAAAAATTATACATTTTTCCTAGAAAATGGATATGTAGATTTTGAAGAAGTCCACTAATCTTATATTTATCAATAAAACAATATGAGTAATTTAGAATCTAATGTGTTTGGAAATAAAAAATTTTCTGATATTCTCCAAGAAATATATAACAATCAAAAATCCAAGGAAAAACAAATCTATGCCTTAATTGGGGAATTAAAACCCCTAGTAACTGATATAGGAGATGCAACTTTAATTGTTCCGCTTATTAAAGAATATATGGAATTAGGGTTAAAGAATGATGAGCAATTAATAAAAATGTCAACTATCATCCAACGTGCTCTCTCAAGTGGTAGAAGTGAGGAGGAAGGATTTGGAATGACCGAAGAAGAAAAACAACAACTTTTAAATGAAGTAGAAAAATTTAAACCTAAAAATGATAAGTAAAGAAGGGTTAGGTGGGGTAATTAAAAACTCTACCCCTCCCCAATCTAATAGTCAACCTTCAAAAGGATCTTCTTTAGTAGTAGGGAGAGTAACAGATATAATAATGGATGAAAACCATCCCCAATTTAAAGAATTAGGGGAATATTCATCTATTGGTACTATTATATATGAAAATGTAGGTATTAATAATGTTGGAGTACCCACAAAAGTAGCTAAACCTTTATTTTCCAACCAAAAAACATACCCTTTAGTGGGTGAATTAGTTTTAATTACTTCTTCTCCTTCTTCTATTCAACCATCATCCAACTTCACCCCAACCCAATATTACATCTCAGGAATTAACTTATGGAATTCCCCACACCACAATATTCTCCCAAACCCTAGAAAACCTGAGGGTGAGATCTTAAATTCTCCAACTAACCCTTCTCAATCAACTTTTAATGAAAAGGATAATATTCATCCAATTTTATCATTTACTGGGGATATAATATATGAAGGAAGAAATGGTCAAAGTTTGAGATTCGGGTCTACTTCAAAATCCCAAAGCAGTTTAAAAAATAATTGGTCTAGCATTGGGGATGAAGGTGACCCCATCACAATTTTAAGAAATGGTCAATCCCCTCAAATCAAAAGTGAAGGTTGGGTTCCAACTGTAGAAAATATAAATAAAGATTTATCCACAATATATTTAACATCATTCCAAAAACTAGAGTTTGATGACAGTATAATTAACAGGTTTAATAAATTCAACTCTATAGGTAGAGCAAAAACCCTAAATAATTACTTTAACCCCCAAATAATATTAAATTCTGATAGAATTATAATAAACTCAAAAGAAGATAGCATATTTATAGGTTCTAATAAAGGGATTAATTTATCAACCAATGAATATGTAAATGTTAAATCAAAAAATTTATATGTTGATGCTAAAAATGTATTATTGGGAGATGAAAATGCAAGTGAATCACTAATATTAGGTGATGCCTTTATGAGAGACTTTAATTTCTTATTAACCTCATTAAATACCTTATGTTCTGTATTAGAGTTTGATATGTCATGGCCTGGAGGGGTTCCTTCCCCTAATACTCCCATTAACACTGCAGCCTCTTCTTTAAAAACCCAAGTGGAGAATATGAAAACAAAAATACAAACCTCTAGATTTGTATCTAAAACTAGCAAAACTATATAATGGGTGAAGAAAAAATCATATATGGGGTAGTAGTAGATAAATCAAAAAATCCACTTAAGGGGGTAATAATTTCCTATGGAGATAATACAACTACCTCTAATAGTGAGGGAGAATTTTCATTACAATTCACCCCAACCCAACTCCCCACAATAACAATATCATCCCCAGAATTTAGTGAATCTACAAAAAAAATATACAGGCTATCAGGAGAAATAAGGGAAAACTTAGGAGTAATAAGATTAAAATCCTTAAAAGAAGGATTTGATGAAGAAATAACCGAACAACTCCCCCTAACCTCCCCAGAAATTACCCAGTTAAACCTTTCAAATACTAATTTTGAACAACTACAACAAAAGAAATTAAGAGATCTTATAAAAACTTTAAAATATACTTTAATACCTATAATCTTAACCCTATTAGTAAACTTTGGAATCTCTAAAATATCAGAAGCATTACTTAAAAAGAACAAACCCCCAAACTTTTGCCCTGATCAAAATAAATTAAAAAAGATTATAGAAAGGAGAAATAAGCTTGTAAAACAATTAAATATAACTTTTAATGTTATAGATAGTACTTTAAAAGCTTTAGGGATACTGCAAGGAATATTAATAGCTACTGAAATTTCTTTAAAAGCTATCCCTTTAATCCCTATCCCATCTCCCCCAGCACCTTCCCTAATTGGTGGAGAATTAGATACTCAAGTAAAAAAGTATAAAAATATAAACGGTGGGATAATTGTTATTCTTTTTATTTTAAGAAGTATACTATCAAAAATATTAGAATTGTTAGAATCATTAGATTTTCAAATCCAATCATGTGTTAAAGACTCTACTGAGTTAGAATCTTTAAATCCCGAAATAGTTGAACAAATAAATGCCTTAAATCGAGAAAAATCTCCGACAAGCTATGAAAAAGTAAATGGTTTTAGTTTTGATATAGAAACAGAACAAACAACTGATAGTTTAAAACGTAAGAGAGCCGTGGCTAAAAACTCAAAAGGTGTTATATTGTTAAGAGGAGAATATTCTTATAGCTCTTCTACTCAAATACTAATTGAAGAACTAGCATTTAATATTAAAATAAACAATTTAAAAGCCGATTAATAATATATTTATAACACGTATGAAAACAGAAACATTTAAAAACCTTATTAAAAAAGCAGTAAAAGAAGCAATTCAGGAAGAATTAAAGGATCTACTATTAGAAGCCATAAAATCCCCATCTAAAGGATTAATGGAAAATTCGGACCCCAAATTAAATTTTAATGATAGTATAGGAAACACCTCTACCCCATTGAATTCTCCACCCCCAACCTCTGAAGAATTAAGACAAAAATATATGTCTGTTTTAGGGGAAACTGCAAAGAGTTTCTCAACACAGGATATAACCCCATTTAATCCTAGTGGAGTAAATGACCCAATAAATGGAAATTTGGGAACCGGAGAAGTAGGAATGGATCAAATAAATAGTTTATTAAATGGATCTAAATAATGGCCTTTGGAGAAAAACAAATATTCCCCATTGATTTAAATAAATCAGCAGCTGTAGGTATAGACCTACCCCTTAATGGTCCTGCAGTTTTCAAATCCAACTTCCAAACAAAGGATGCTATTAAAAGCTCCTTAATCAACTTCCTCCTAACCAATCCAGGAGAAAGATTTTTAAATCCCACCTTTGGTGCGGGTTTAAGGGATTTTTTATTTACTCAAATCACGGATAATAATTTAGATTTTTTAAGGGAAGATTTACAAAGTAAAATAACTACCCTATTTCCCAATATAATAATTAATTCCTTAGAAATTTTAAGAGGAAATGATTCTCATACCATAACTATCAATTTTAATTATTCTATAATTAATACCAATTTAACAGATGACATAACCTTATCATTTACATAATGACTAAAATAAAACGAGATATATCATATTTTAATAAAGATTTTAATGATTTTAGACAACAACTAATAGAGTTTTCTAAAATATATTTTCCTAATACTTATAATGATTTTACACCCTCCTCCCCTGGAGTAATGTTTATAGAACAGGCCTCATATGTTGGGGATGTATTAGGATTTTATCTTGATAACCAAATTCAAGAAAATTTTGTTCAATATGCTCGTCAAACTAATTCAATATATGAATTAGCTTATATGTTTGGGTACAAACCTAAAATATCAACAGCAGCCCAAGTTTATATAGACTTTTATCAACAAATCCCCTCCAAAACAGTATCAGGGAGTGTAGTTCCTGATTTTGATTATACTTTAACTGTAGGAGAAAACACAACTATAAATAGTAATACCGGAGGATCAAGCTTTATCATCCAAGATAAAATTGATTTCTCGATTTCAAGTTCCCAAGACCCAACAGAAATTTCAGTATATCAAATCTCTGGAGGAAGTCCAGAATATTACCTATTGAAAAAAACAAGAAAAGCAATATCATCTGAAATACAGACTTCAACTTTTAACTTTGGAGCTCCAGAAAAATTCCAAACTGTTGAAATTAATGGAGATGACTTTTTAAAAATATTAGATGTTAAAGACTCCCAAGGTGATAAATGGTATGAGGTAGACTTTTTAGGTCAAGAAATGGTGTATGATAAAATCAAAAACACTAACATATATGATCCTAATAATGTGGGAACTGAAGGGGAAGTACCTTACATATTAAAACTTAAAAAAGTACAAAAAAGATTTGCTACTAGAGTTTTAGAAAATAATAACATCCAATTACAATTTGGCGCAGGAACAACTCAAGATAATGATGAGGATATAACCCCCAACCCTAATAATGTAGGTTTAGGTTTACCATTTAAGCAAGACAAATTAACATCCGCATACTCACCAACCAATTTTCTATATACTGATACTTATGGAATATCTCCCTCAAATACTAATTTAACTGTGAGATATTTAACTGGGGGAGGGGTATCATCAAATGTAGATGCAAATACTCTTACAAATATTGATACCTCAAAAGTAACATTTAATTCTCCAAATTTAAATCCTACTACATCCAATTATGTTTTTTCCACATTAGTTTCAAATAATGAAGAAGCAGCATCTGGTGGTGGTGGTGGTGATACCATAGAAGAAATAAGGCAAAATACCTTATCTATGATTGCATCCCAACAAAGATCAGTAACCTCGGACGATTATCTAGTAAGAGCTTTAAGCCTCCCTTCAGATTATGGGAGTATTTTTAAGGCACACATAGTAAAACCTCTATTAAAAGATAATCAAGTCTCAACCATAGAAACCCTTAACTTATTTTGTTTAAGTAAAGATTCCAATGGTTACTTAGTACCCCCAACAACCACATTAAAGAAAAATCTTAAAACCTATTTATCCCAATATCGCATTGTAGGAGATAATATAGAAATCAGAGATGCCTTTGTTATCAATATAGGAATAAATTTTGAATTAATAATACTCCCCGATTACAACAACAATGAAGTCCTCCTTGAATGTATATCAGAACTGAAAGAATATTTTGACATAGAAAAGTGGCAGATAAATCAACCAATTATGTTAAGAGATTTATACATAATGTTAGATAAAATAGAAGGGGTACAAACTGTAAAGGATGTACATATAATTAATAAAGCAGGTTCAATTAATGGGTATTCACAATATGAATATGATATAAGATCAGCAACTCAAAACCAAGTAATATACCCCTCACTAGATCCAAGTATTTTTGAAATTAAATTCCCTAATCAAGACATTAAAGGTCAAGTTGTACCCTTATAATATAATTTAAACCATGGCTATATATAAAATTTTCCCATATAAAGATGCAACTTTATACTCTGGAAACCCTACAGCAAATACAGGATTAGATGCTATATGTGAGGTTTGGAATACTCCAACTAATGTATCCCGTTTTTTAACCCAATTTCTCCATTCTGAGATTCAAGAAGTCATAAATGAAAAAATTCAAGATAATCAATGGGATGTTTCTTTTAGAAATTTTATAGCAAACTCTACAGGATTATCTTTTGATACAAACATTGAAATTCTCCCCTTAGCTCAATCTTGGGATAATGGGTTGGGTGAATATGGGGATATTCCAACAACTATAAATGGAGTTTCATGGTCAACAACTGATGTTTCTTCTCTTACCCCATGGTTAGAAAGTGGAAGTATAGGAAGTGAATTAATAACAAGCTCATACTCCCCAACAAACCCAGGAGGGGGAAGCTGGTTCTACTCAGGATCAAACACTTCCACATATTCAATAACTCAATCATTTGGTTTAAGAAGTGAAAAAGACATAAATGTTAATGTAAAGAATATAGTTGAAAAGTGGTATAGTGGTTCCCTCCCAAATTATGGATTTATAACAAAGTTTGAGGATAATATAGAATTTAACCCCTCTATTAATGTTCAACCAAATTTAAAATATTTTAGTGTAGATACGAATACAATCTACCCTCCCACTTTAGAATTTAAATGGAGAGACTATGAGAGTATATTAACTGGAAGTGAATCTAACATTATAGGAAATAATAATATCAAGATATCTTTAGAGGAAAACCCAAATAAGTTTTATCCAAATTCGATAAATAGATTTAAAATAAACTGTGCACCAACATACCCAACCAGAGTATTTCAAACTAGTTCTTTGTTTACAAATCAATATTATTTACCTACTTCTTCCTACTATGCGGTAAAGGACTTGGATACTAATGAATTTGTTATTAACTTTGATGATGATTATACTCAAATAAGTGCTGATAGTGAAGGTAATTATTTTAATCTTTATATGAATGGTTTAGAACCCGAAAGATATTATAAAATCCAAATAAAAACCATTAACAATGGAGTTATAAAAATTCATGATGATAACTATTATTTTAAAATAATTAATTGATGTCTAACGAAATTAAATTAAATAAAACAGTTTATAATAAAGATTTATATGTAAAAACTATAGATACTAAATTTAATCAACTTGGGGTTAAAACCATTCAAGAACAAATCGATTCTGAAATTACAGTAGATCAATTTTTTGAATTATATAATGAATTGTTTTTTGATATCCCTGAAAGGGGAAATATTAATTCACATGAATTCTTAATAACCCAAAGCTCAGACTATATAAATTTTGAAGGGAATGAAGAAGAAATAGATGCTCTCCAAAGGGAAATTTCACAATTAAGACAAGAATTATTAGATGCCCAACAACAAATAATAGATATAACTACAAACCAAAATAATGGCTAACATTTTTCAAATATCACCTAATGACTTTTCTACATATTCTTATGATGAAAAAGATATAAATTTAGTTCCTTCATTTGAGGTGGATACCTCAATTGAAAGTGATAGTTATATAGAATATCTTATTTTAGACTTAAACAAATCTCAACTTTTCATAGATTACAATTACAATTCATATTCTATAATAGAGGATTTACAATCTAGTCTAAATGGAAATATATCTAAAATCCAAATTAACCCAGAAAATGATCTTTCCTCCCAAGGATTCACACAGGGTTCTTATTACACATATTATAATTTTCTTAATAAAAAAATAGGTTCTCCTTCTGATTTCCTTTACATAACTGAAATTTCAACTGACCGTAAAGAACTCCGTTTAGATAGTAATGTAATATCAAAAGAGGATTTAATAAAACATTCTAGTAAGTTTATAACTGAAAGAGAAAATAACAACTTTTTCATAGATTTTTATTTAAACTTCGGAAATAATAATCTTGTTATAGCTAATAACATTAAATTAGATAATGAAGACCCAACTAACCCCTCCATATTAATCAAACTATATGATGCACTCCCCCCTGATTTTGATTTAAAATCTGAGGGTTGGATTGTGACGTTATTAGAAAATCCACTGGCGTATGAAATAGAATTTGAGGATGAGATAATTGAATTTAATGATAAAATAAAAATACAAGGACCTAATTTTAACTTAGATGTAAAAGACCAAGTTAACAATTCCACTCCTTTAAGTTCATATGAATCTCTTTTATCTTCAAACAATAATGGATTATCAACCCAAATCACAACTCTTCTAACAGATAAAAATATTGAAATTAACGTAGACTACTCAGACTTCAATAATTTTATCCATTTTAGCTCAGCTCAAAATCGTTTAAAAAATTTTTATAATAAAATTTATCTTTTAGAGGAATATTCATCCTCAATCTTTCAAATTCAATCTAGTGTTTCTGGCTCATCCACAGGTTCGATAGAGGTATTAGGAAGCATCCAACAGTTTGAAAATAAACAAGATAATATTTTAAATAACTTTGATAAATATGAATACTTTTTATATTATAGTAGTAGTTCATATGCTTGGCCCAAAACCACTTCAACCCCCCCTTACACTTTAGCAACAACAACTGATTCTTCTACCTTAAGTTGGTTTGGAAGTACAAATGAAAATAGCCCCCTATATGGAGGGATAATTCTATCAGCTTCACTATATGATGAACAAAATAAAGATTATTTACTTTACAGCATCCCAGAATATTTAAGGGAAGATCCTGAAAATCTTCCCTATGAACTTTTTGTTAATATGTTAGGCCAACATTATGATAACATATGGGTTTATATAAAAGATATTACAAATAAATTCGATAATGATAATCGATTAAATTTTGGTATATCAAAAGATTTAGTAGCTGATACCATAAGGGATTTAGGTATAAAAATTTATCAAAATAATTTTTCAACAAACGATTTATATTCTTCATTTTTAGGAATTACAGAAAATGGAAATTTATTCCCCTTTAATAATATAACTGGTTCTCTCCCAACTCCCCAAGGATTTGAATATATAGACACTCTTATATCAGCGTCAAATGATATTATCCCGTTAGATGATGTGAATAAATCGCTATATAAACGTATTTATCATAATTTGCCATACCTCCTTAATTCAAAAGGTACATTAAATGGTTTACGTGCTTTAATAACATCCTATGGAATACCAGATACTACTTTAAGAATTAGTGAGTTTGGGGGTAAAAACAAAAACAATATTAATGATTGGGATTATTGGTATCATCTCTACAATAAAAGTTTTACTACCCAAAGAAACAATAAAGTAGTAACAGATTGGGAATTAAATCCTCTATGGAATTCACCCTCAAACACTCCAAACACTATACAATTAAGGTTTAAATTAGAAACTCCAACACCAACAGAAAATTCCCAATCTATATGGTTTTTAGATAATGGAGAAGAAGTAGCATTAACTTTAGAATATACTGGATCTGGAACTACCAGTGGATCATACTCAGGCTCTATTATTGACCCCTATCACCAATATGCAAATTTAAAATTTACCGCAGACAGTTTCTCCACTTCCTCAAGCATATATTTACCATTTTTCAATGGCGATTGGTGGAGTATCATGGTAACCAAAGAAGATATTGGATCGAATACTAATTATAACCTTCACGTAGGGAATAAAATATACAACTCAAATGAGGATAACAATATAGGATTTTATATCACCTCCTCTCATATAACTACCAACTTAAACTGGGATTCGTCTTTAACTTCCTCATTTGGGGGTACCTCCCCAATCACTATAAGAGGAAATACATATAACCCACTCTCAGGCTCTCTCCAAGAGATAAGATACTATACAAGTGTTTTAGAATCAACCCCATTTTTGGATTATGTAATGAATCCATTATCATGTGAGGGGAATTTATTGAATTCTTCTCCCAATGAATTGGCATTTAGAGCGAGTTTAGGGGGTGAATTAAATGAAGATAACATATCTATTCATCCGAAAATAACAGGTTCATGGGATTTAACTTCATCCTTTACATCAAATAGTAATTTTACTTATGAAGTAGATCCAATTTACAAAACAAATAGAGAATGGGTATTTATAGACCAACCAAATTCTGGTATAAAAAATAGGATTTCTAATAAAATCCAACTCAAAAATAATAATATCCCAGATGGAGATACCTTATCAGTGTTTAGATCACTCAACCAACAATTTGATGAAGATACAAGTTACTCTCCACATATAAATTATTTAGAAGTAGCATTCTCCCCACAAAATGAAATTAATGATGATATTGATTCTCAATTAGGATATTTTAATATTGGAGAATTAATAGGGGACCCTATATTAAGAAATTCTTATTTGACCTCTTATCCTGAATTGGATAAATTAAGAAATGAATATTTTAGTAAATATATAAAAAATTACAACCTCACAGATTATATAAGATTAATCAAATACTTTGACAACTCAGTATTTAAAATGGTTAAAGATTTTATACCTGCTCGTACAAGTTTAGCTTCTGGGGTTGTTATAAAACAGCATAAACTAGAAAGAAATAGATATCCCCAACCTACCATGTCTTTCTCAGATCAAACCCTAACAGGATCTATTGAAATAGGAGAATATAATGGAGGTACAGGGGGATCATTTGAAGTTTTTAATGGTATAAACACTACCCCATATGGTCCTAATGGGAATGGTCCTGAGAATATATTTGATATAACTCAAAGTTGGGATGAGATAACCCCTTCTTTACTGGGGAGAGTAAACACCCCACATACTACTCAAGATGAATTTTATAATGGAGAGTTTAGTGGTTCTACTCTAATAGTAACCCAACAAAACCTTAACCCAGGTTGTGACCCTTTTAAACAAGTGGACCCAACCCCTATCGCTTTTTTCGGAGTAAGATTCTACAATTGGATTTCAGAACCCATTAATTATTGGTTACCCCAAAATAATTCTCCAACTAATGGATACATATCAATTTGGGTAGGCCCAAGACAAATTACAGAAGAATTCCAAACTGGAAGATATTCCGTAGGGGAATATGGTAATGTAGTTTATGGGGACGATGAACTTGGGTAAAATTTTTAACATACAATAATATTTATAATAATGAGTGCATCCCAACCAGTTTGGTACATAAAGGTTTCTAAAATAGATCAAAATGGAGTTGATCAAACCAATACTCTCCAATCCTTAACCCAAATAACTCTTCCTTGGGTTAGTGGGAGTGTTACATCTAATGAAACCTTTCAAATTAACAGTCTTACCCAATTTCAAGATCATTTCCTGTATGAAATTGATGCTAATATAAATAGCACAAACCCAAATAATCTTTTATCACCAACCACAATTGAGAATAATAGGTCTAAGATAGAATATGAATTTTCATCTAGTATTCAAAATCAATCTATACCTTCCACTTCCGAGATATTCACTTTAAACCCTATAACAGATAATTTAAATTATTATACTTCATCTCCAATTCCCATTGGTAATAGAACTGCTAACGCTTACCAATTATTAACATACCCACAAAAAGATTTATATATAGAATGTTCGGGAAGTATTAATAATACATCATTTAACACTGTTGGGGATTGGGAGTTGAGCCTAAGATTAAATAGAGCAAATAGTTTTACATTTATTGAATTAGATTCAACCATAATAGACCCAGAAGTTGAACAAAACCTATTTTTCCTTACTTCTTCAATAACAGAATCTCTCCCAGGAGATAAATATTTTCTATTTGCTAACGCTATAGGAACATTAGGCAACATAGGAAATGTAGTATTCTCCTCAGATTCTTATTTTTCTATTTCCTCCTCAGCAGCTACAGGCCCAGAAATGGTAAGTATCCCAGAACCCTATATGTCTGCTAATTATGCCAATGCCCTTAATTGTCAACCCCTGTATGGAAATGCAACTGAAAATCAAACAAGTTATAAATATCAACTAATAGATTACTCAACAGGTATAACTATTCCCACTAATTTTGATTTGATAATAGATGGAAATGCTTTAAAAGCCCAAGTTCAAGATTCTAACTATACCTCTTTAAGACATATCTCATCAAGATATTTAGGTTCTAAAAACACAACTGAGGATATTAACAAATGGACAGATACTAATTATAATGAAGGTAACTTTGGCAAAACCCCCTCAATAGAATCACTAAAAACCCAAATAGCTTATGCTGAATGGGTTAGTGGATGGCCCCCAGAAAAACAAGATGCTTCCACAGTAAAAATAAAATACTTAATAGATGAAGATGGTAATCTAACCTCTCCAGGAGCATCTGAAAATTTTATTCAAAATTTAAGAAATAATTTCCAAGTAGGTGAAGAAATAAAACTTATCCCTTCTCGTGAATTAGAAATAAGTGGAGAATTTACTAGAAAAGTAATCAGATCAGGTAAACGAATAGAACCTTATCTATATAACCAAATAGAATATCCAGAAAGAGACGGAATATCTTCTTTTACCTCATCATTAGATTTCGTAGAATTTATCACCTCAGGTGTAGAAGTAACTGAAAATTTAACTGCTGCTATTAATATTGATGGAGACCTACTAGGTACTGGAATAGGGGGGAATTATATGAATCCTAATAAACTTAATAACATATCAACAGGTACAGATATAACTACTGAAGTAAACTCAGCACTTGTTGAATATGAAATTCAAACATCCCTATTATCATCCAATATTGAATCATTAACATTTGATCATAATGCTACTATAACAAATAATAACAATTTTATTTCATCTTTTTATGCTAGATTGGTTAGAATTAGAGCTGGGGTAACAACTGAATTAAAGTTAAGGCCCGTAGGCTCTTTATACGGAACCTATGGGAGTGGATTTATTGGGGGGGCCCCCTTACCCTTACAATTAAGACATACTATACCAACCAATCAACTTCAAGTGGGGGATAAAATTAGAATTCAATATACTAGGGGTCATTCAAATGTATTTCCTCTTAATGCCAATTCCACTTTTACCATTACCCAATCACCCTCTCCCACCCCAGCACTTACTGTTTCGGGTTCTACTCTATCTGAAAACCTATTCCAATATACCTTCCTCCCAGACACTATATCTATAGCTAACATAAATATTTTAGGTGGTTTTACCCCAAACCCCCAAGGTGATTTATTTTTATCAACATTTTATAATAACCCTAACGTAAAACAAAAAGACATCCCAACATCTGGGTATAATAATATAAACCTACCTATAGAATTCAAAATTGGGGATGAAATTAGATTTGAAGGAGATAAAACTTTCATGATTGAAAAAGCAGAATTTCTCCAATTTGGTTCTTGGTCATTTCTATCAATTAGATTAGACTCCCCAATCTCAGGATCAGGAATAGATTTAAACAAATTCTCAATTACCAGATACGTGGATGACCCAACTTCAATTATCGTTGAGGGATTTAGACCTCCCAACTCAACATTTGAATCAGGTCCATATTTAGTTGAACCTGATTATAAAACAAAAAAGTTAGATGATAATGTGGATAAATATATTAATGAATATACTAACAAAGGCTTGCTCTAGTTATATTTATAACATATATTAGAACCACATATTAAAATAAGTAAATTTTAAACATATTATTAACATATAAAACCTAGAAATCATCGGATATTTAAATAATCAAGTAGTAACAGTAGATGCTATATTAACCAAAAAAGGAAGAGAGTTAATGGCCAAAAATGATGGGTCATTCCGTATCACCCAATTTTCATTAAGTGATGATGAGATAGATTATACATTATATAACCCCACTCACCCTTCCGGATCATCATTTTACGGAGAAGCTATAAATAATATGCCCTTATTAGAAGCATTTCCTGATGAAACCCAAATTATGAAATATAAATTAGTAACATTACCTAGAGGAACCGCAAAACTTCCGGTTTTAGATTTAGGATATGCTGCAATTACTTTACAACAAGGGGCATCTTTAGCCATAACACCACAAACCTTAAATTATTTAGGTAACTCTCAAATATTTGAAAACAGTGGATACACAGCAACTATAGCGGATGTTAGATTATTGGGAACATTTACTGGAGTAGGATTAGATACTGACCCAATAAATGAGGCTGATATTACTTCTACATCTACATTAGGTACAGAGGTATCTCGTACAGTAAAAGGAACTCAAATAAATTTAAGGGCTACTACTATAAATACCTTATTCAATTCTAACCCACAAATAAGCACTACTATTACCTTTGTAGGTATTGATAGTGGAGCACGAATTACAATTCCATTAACCATAACACAAACTAATTAAAATAAATTAAATGAGCTTTAAAAGATTAGATCCTGAAGATTTAGTAGTAAGTAGTGATGCTATAACCTCTACCCTATGGTCTTATGATCAACCAACCCTAAACCAATTTTTCACCTCATCCACACAATTAGGAGGATCATCAGGGAACTTCTACCTTTCAGTATATAATACTGGGTCTCTAGAACCAACAGCCCAATCTCAATTTAGCATAGCATATGGAGATATTACAGGGGGAGGAGGAACAGTATATAATGGAGCAGTACCAGGAAATACTCCTACAAGATCAACCTATGGTCAATATAGATCTTTGATATTAGAAGATGAGAATGGGGAATTTATTTTTGGTGATAATACAAACCTCATTACAGGTTCTCATTTTTGGGCAATCTCAATTGATAGAGCAAGATACAAAGAATCAATATTCCCAGGATCTCTAAATTTAACATTATCCGGATCTGGAGGAATACTAAATCTTACAGATAACTCTCAAGATGCTACCATAAACCAATTTATTGGAACCTCCAGAGTATTCCAAATAGTATCAGGATCAAATGGATCAGCAATTCCCGGTGGGGGATATGTTCCAAATTCAGGATCATATGGTTTACTATTCCCAGAACTAGGAACAATACTATTAAACCCCGAGGCTATAGAAGAAAGTATAGGTTTAGTTGCGGATAGATCTTTAGGTATATTAAATTCAACAAACCAACAAACCTTATTTACAGCTATAAGTGGGGGAGGAGATTTTTCATTAAACTCCAAAGAAACTATATCTTCTGATTACATATTCATTCGCTCAAGAAATTCAGAATTCAATTATACTGAAAATCCTTCATTTATCACAAGTACAGGTGAAGTAATATATCCAAACTATATAAATAATCCTCAAACGTATATAACAACTGTTGGGCTATACAATGATAAAAATGAATTATTAGCGGTTGCTAAACTATCACGTCCAATATTAAAGGATTTTACTAAAGAATCTTTAATTAGGATAAAATTAGATTTTTAATAAATGAGTTTCTTCAAACCTTTTACTACTTCTGACATTTCAACAACACCTTTTAAACTCAATAAAACTTTTAGTTATGAAAGTCTTACAGAAATAACAGGTTCGGGGATAGACATTTTTATAGGGACTAATACCCCCCCAACTTTATTTGCACCCAACACAAATTTAACAGGATATATAACCCAACAAAATACATATTTAGTATACAAATCAATAGAGCATCTATACTACTCAAATTTTACTGAAAACTTAGATGGTAACCCTGCAGAATTAATAATATTCAATACTGATAATACTATAGTAGGAGGAGAAAATACTACCAATTACCAAAATTATTTAACAACTACCCTTCCTCCCCATAGAACATTCCCTACAGGATCAGGAAACCAAATAGGGGTAATATCAATCCCTTCAAACATTTTTGGAGAATATATTACCCCAAATACTTTTATATTAGAATCCTCTGATGGTGTTATAGAGGATGATGGTGAGGGGAGATTATATAATAGTGGGTCATTAGTTGGAAATATAATATATGAACATGGGATATGTATTTTAAATTTAATTTCTCTCCCACCTCAAAATATACTTAATACATATACTCAATTTATAGAAAATCCCACCCTACTTTCATTTAAGAGTTCTTTAACAATATATGAAACTCAATATAAATGTACTATTAGGGAGAATGAGTTTAATTTAACACATAATCCAACAGTAATAACTGGGAGTATTAGTGAAGGAAACTTAAAACCATATATAACTGAAGGACACTTCTCCCCATTTGTAACTTCTATAGGTTTACATAATAATGATGGAGAATTAATAGCAATTGCAAAATTATCACAACCCTTACCTACATCACCAACAACAGATACAAATATAATAGTTAACCTAGATTTATAATAAAATGAGTAAAAATTTAAATAAAAGTGAAATTCTAACAAATTCCATTATAGAACCATCACACATAACTCAATTAATAGATGCCTTAAGTGGGTTGGATGATTACAATTTATCAATAAGTGGGTCATTAACAGTTACAGAAATAACAGGCTCTGCAGGAGTAATAAATAATATTTCAGCATCATATGCTCTATATTCTCCCCCAACATATAATACCCTCCAAGTAACATCCTCCATTACATTCCCCCTAACTGATTACATATCCTCAGGAGGAACATTGGCATTGGATATTACTGGATCGTTCACTGGGTTGGATTTTTGTAAAATCACCCTCCCAACCTCATCCCTCTCAGGTGAAAGTTATAATATTATATTCATAAACCCAAGACCACCTGTATCTGAAGCTAGGTTTATCTTAGAAACCCCTGCGGCTAGCAATATATATGGGAGCATAAAAGATATGACCACAGGATCATTACTAACAGCCTCCTCAGGATTCTCTATAACTTTTGATTCATTATCCCCAGAAACAAGAATTTCAGTTTTAGGATACAGTGAGGTTTGGAATACCCAAGTAACTACAACTAATATCTCCTCCTCTAATATCTTTTAATTAAAATTATGTGGTTATACAACAATACTAAAATAGAAAATTTAGAACAAATCCCAAAAGGTACTTTTGGTTTTATATACATCACAACCCACACCCCCACAGGTAAAAAATATTTAGGGAAAAAGTCCCTCTTCCACAATATTAAAAAGAAACTAACCAAAAAACAATTATCTGAACAAACAGGGAGAGGCAGAAGACCAACAACAGAAACAATCCAGAAGGAATCTGATTGGAAAACATATTATGGGTCAGAAGAATATATAAAATCCATTATAAAAGAAAAAAAACAAGAGGAATTTACTAGAGAAATTATAAAATTTGTTGATAATAAAAAATTACTTACGTATTTTGAGTGTAAATATCAATTTATGTACAATGTATTAGAGTCTGATGAATGGTTAAATTCAAATATACTAGGAAAGTTCTATAAAAAAGACTTGGAAGTATAAAGTAAAATTATTATATTAAGGGTTATGATAAATGAGTTATTAGTAAATTTAACTGACAAACTCCTAGGAGCAGGAAAACGTACCTCTAAAGGTAACCAAGCATATAACTGTCCATTTTGTAACCACCACAAACCCAAATTAGAAGTCAACTTAACTGAAAATACAGAAGGTTATAACCCATGGCATTGTTGGTCTTGTGATAAAAAAGGCAAAACCTTAAAATCCCTTTTTAAACAAATAAAAGCTGACCCATCATACTTTACTGAACTATCCAGATTAGTAAAGAATGTATCCGAAAGCTACTATAAAAATATCTCCCCCACCACCCCTATTTTAGAACTTCCCAAGGAAATTAAATCTCTAGTAGGGAATACTACCCTTACAGCCCGCCATTCACTTGCTTATTTAAAAAAACGTGGGATTACAAAACCTGATATAGTTAAATACAATATAAAATATTGTGAAACCGGAACATATTCAAATATGATAGTAATTCCTTCATATGATAGTGAAGGGAAATTAAATTATTTTACCGCAAGATCAATTGAAAAAGATCCTTACGTAAAATATCGTAACCCGGATGTTTCCCGAGATATTATACCGTTTGAATTGTTTATTAATTGGGATTTACCTATAATATTATGTGAAGGTCCTTTTGATGCTATTGCTATAAAAAGAAATGCTATCCCACTATTTGGGAAAAATATTCAAAATGAATTAATGAAAAAAATTGTTACCTCTAAAGTACAAAAAATATATATTGCTTTAGATAATGATGCAATAAATAAAGCTTTAAACTTCTGTGAAAACCTCCTAAACTTAGGAAAAGAAGTATATTTAGTTGAATTACCTGGAAAAGATCCAAGTGAGTTAGGTTTTGAAAATTTCACAAAACTTATACAAAATGTTTCTCCATTAACATCTTATAAACTTATGGAGAAAAAACTTTCACTTATATGAAAAAAACAAATAAAAACACTTACAAAACCTCATACGATAGAATACTTAAAATCTCAGATGATTATCAACAAATCACCATGCCCGATTCTCGTTACTATAAACGGAATGGTGAATATTATCCCTCAATTACCCACATTCTAGGAACTTATCCAAAAGGTAAATATTTTGAGCAATGGTTAAAACAAGTTGGATTCGCAGCAGATTATATTGTAAAAAAAGCTGGTGAGCAAGGTACAGCTACTCATAATTTAATTGAGGCATACCTTAGAGGAGAGGAACAAACATTTTTAAATGAAAAAAACCATCCACAATATGATGTGGAGGTATGGCAAATGTTTTTACGATTTGTAGATTTTTGGGAAACATATAACCCTACCCTAATTGAGGAAGAAGTACACCTTTTTTCAGATAAATATAGAGTAGCGGGAACGTGTGATTTAGTTTGTGAAATTGAAGGTGAATTATGGATTATAGATTTTAAAACATCTAACCATTTACAACCTACCTATGATTTACAATGTGCTATGTATGCTCAATGTTATGAGGAATGTTATGGTAAAAAAGCAGATAGAGTGGGAATATTATGGTTAAAATCTGCTAAACGTAAATCTTCTAAAGAAAAAATGACTGGTAAAAATTGGGAGATGTATGAATCATCCCGCACACAAGAGGAAAATTTAAAAATATTTGAAACAGTTAGAACATTATTTGATCTAGAAAATCCTTACGAAAAACCATCATTCACTTCATTCAGAACTACAGCTAAACGAAAGTTATAATATGTATAACTATGATAAGCTTAATAAAAATACTAAATGAAATTCAAGGAGGACCTAAAGCTATATTTCTAGCAGGACCAGCTGGAAGTGGAAAATCATACATGAATCGTCTCTTGTTACCACAAGATTTTCAAACTATAAATTCTGATGATACTTATGAGGAAATGCTTAAAGCTAGTGGTATTGGGTTAAAGCAAAAAGACTTTACCCCTGATGAACTTTCTCAAGCCGCCAAATTACAAGCCCAAGCTCGTAAAGTTACTCAATCTAAGTTAGAAAAATCAATAGAGGATAGAAATAATATAATAATTGATGGAACTGGGGCTGCCCCTAACCCAATTTTAAAGAAAAAACAACAATTAGAGGATTTAGGGTATGAATGTTTAATGTTAATGATTTATGTTTCTCCTCTTGTATCTTTAGAGCGAAATAAAAATCGTGAAAGAAGCTTAATGCCCTCAATTGTACTACGCACATGGAGAGGTGTTAATAAAAGTATTGAAACTTATAGGAAAGAATTTGGTAATAACTTTATCCTAATAAACAACAACCCAGAAGATGCTAATAAAGATTTTAATATAGAATTATTACGTCCATACCTTGAGGATTCTAAAGCTAAAGGAAAACCTAAAACTCCCGAACAAAAAGCCAAATCAAAACAACAATTTGATGAGTTGATAAGTGATATAACTTCATCCATCAAACAACTTCCTAAATTTGATACTATTGATAGTGCT
This sequence comes from Microbacteriaceae bacterium, assembly GCA_965660355.1. Classification (GTDB taxonomy): domain Bacteria; phylum Actinomycetota; class Actinomycetes; order Actinomycetales; family Microbacteriaceae; genus CAJXVY01. The sequence goes on along the minus strand of CBFHZN010000003.1, from coordinate 86,545 downwards.
AAATTAAAAATAAAACAATTTATATAATGGGTAAATTCATCCAAGAACTCATACAACCTTTTTTGGAAGAAGATAATTCCCCAAAAAATATAGCACTTATACCTGGGGGGTTTAAACCACCTACTCTAGGACATTTCTATATAACTTTAGAGATTGCAAAAAGAGATGAGTTAGATGAGGTAATAGTTTTAATAGGACATGGAATAAGAGATGGAATTAGCAAGGAAAAAAGCTTTAAAATATGGGAGATATATAAAAAATACCTTCCATCAAAAGTAAAAATAAAAATTTCAGAAAAACCATCCCCAATAGGTGATGTTAACTCAATAATTAAAAACAACCCTAATAACTTTTATTTCCCGGTAGTAGGGGTAAGAGGGGAACAAGATTTAGAGGATATAAAAAGATTTGATTCTTTAAAAGGAAAATATGATAATTTTAAACCTATAATTTTTGATAGTGATTTTAAAGTAAGTGGAACAGGTGCTCGTTTATCATTAATGAATGGGGATTATAATGATTTTAAAAACTTTTTACCCGCTGAGGTATCTGAGGATGATAAGTTAAAAATTTGGAGCATTTTAACATCTGGTACTTTAAATGAAATCAACTCTAATAAGTTAAAAGTCCTAACCCAAAAATTTAAAAATGCTTTTACTTCTCAAAAAAATGATTTTAGAGGGTTTAAATCTTTAGCTTTAAAATATCTTCAAAAACAAAATATGACAGATGAGGAAAAAGAAAAGCTTAAAAGAAATTTTAATGACATTCTCAAATCTAGTGGAATAGCAGTAACATTTCCAATATTAGGAGCCTCAGGTACTACTTTATTGGGGTGGTTAACTAATAAAATATCTAAAGGAAAATTTTCAACACTTCCTTCAAAATTTAAGGATGAGTTATTAGAAGAAACTACTAACTTTAATAGGATAGAATACTATAAAAATTATTATAGTAATATCTCCCCCTCAGATTTTGACATTTCTATAGAGGGAGATACAATAAAAATAAACAACATATTAAAACCTAAAACAATCCCAAATGAGCCTAATTACACACTAATAGGATTAAATGAAAATACTACCTATTCAGATTATATAGATTATAAACAGCAAATAAAGGATTTAACTAAATACATGCTTTCTAAAGACATGAATATAAAACCTTTACCTAAAGTTGTTTTTAAACATGGAGATAAAGAAAATGCAGGGAATTTTTTAGGAAAAACCGCATACTATAACCCCAACACCAAAGAAATAGTATTGTATACTGAAGGAAGACATCCAAAAGATGTAGTTAGAAGTTTTTCACATGAAATGATCCACCATATTCAAAATATAGAAGGAAGATTAGGAGAAATATCTACTACAAACACACAAGAAGATGACCATTTAAATAAACTTGAGGAAGAAGCTAATTTAAAGGGTACAATGACATTTAGAAATTGGACCGATAATTTCCAAGAAAAAAAACAAAAAGATCCATTTGGGATAAACCAATTTATAAGAGAATTATTTGAGGAAGATACCCTAATGGAAGGACGCTACGATAAAATATCAAACACTATATCCTCAGACATCTTTAAAAAGTGGAAAAGTGATTTTGATAGTGGAGAAAGACAAGAATCAATATACAAAGGTGAATATTCAACAAGAGATATAGAAGTAGAGGTGGATGCTTATTTAACTTTTACTCCAAATCTCCCACAAAAATTAGATATTGATGGAGGTGCAGATAATGAAGAAGATTGGATACAAGTACGATTTGAAATAGACCCAAATACCCTCCCAGAATCATGGAGTGAAGTTTCAATGGGTCTTAAAGATGTAATCCGTCATGAGATAGAACATTTAACTCAAGGAGAGGGTTCCAACTTAAAACCTAATAAATTTATGGAGGATGATATTTTAATTCGTCAACTTATAAATTCAAAATTATTATCACCTGACCAATACTTCAAATTAGAGAAAGAAATAGATGCTAATTTACAAGGTATGTATTTTAGAGCCAAAAAAGAGAAAGTACCATTTAAAGATGTAATAAATACATACTTAAATTCCCAAGATATTACCCCCCAAGAAAAAGAAGAAATACTAGATCTTTGGAAAACCCGATTAAAAGTATTAAATTTACCCACATTTTAATATTATGATAAAACTAGTTGATTTGCTTAAAGAATTTCAAGATTCACAATATACAATATTTTGTGATTTAGATGGAGTATTAGTTGATTTTGATAAGGGATATGAGGAATTAACAGGGATAAAAACTCATCACGCTGATAGACAAGGCAGTCAACACTTTTGGGACTTATTTAGAAATAGTTTAACCGAAAAGGGTATATCCGAAAAACAGTATTGGGAGAGATTAGAATGGATGCCTGACGGTAAACAACTATGGGATTATATTTCACCATACAACCCATACATTTTAACAGCCCCCTCAGTTAACCACGATTTGCCTGCTGATGTTAAATACAAATTATCTCATAATGAATCTAAACAAGGTAAAACTGAATGGGTTAAACGTTTAGATAATATGAGAGAATTAAAATTTAAAGCATCTAAATTTAAAAAAGATCTATCAAAAAAAGGTAGGATCCTAATAGATGATAGAAAACCAACAATAGATGGTTGGAATTTAAAAGGGGGTATAGGAATACTCCATACAAGTGCTGATGATACTATTAAACAATTACAAAAATTAGGGGTATGAAAGACAACATTTTAAAAAAAGAATTTCAAAAACGTGATGTTGAGCGTATGCGAAACATCATTAAGGGTAAAAATGGAAGTAAAACAACCCAAAGTGTAGGATATAAAGGAGAAGAAAAAAAAGATTATTGTGAGGGGGATGTTTGGGAACAAGATGGTAAAACCTGGACTATAAAAAATGGTATAAAAGAAAATATAACCAAACTGGATAAATTTAAAAAAACCTCCATGCCTTTATTTTGTCCAAATTGTAAAACTCTAATGGATAAACAGTTAGACCCCTTCTATTATAAATCTTTTGGAGAATGTTTGGATTGTAGAGCTAAAACCGAAACACGATTAAAAATTAGTGGGAAGTGGGAAGAACATGTAAATGAATTACATAATAAAGAAATAGACAGCCATATAGAGGATTATAAATTATTTATGGAAAATGCCCTTAACGAAAGCAATAATGGTCACATCACAGAAGCAGGAGACATCCAGAAATGGGTTGGGGGGATAGATCGTGAAAGATTTAATAAGTCCCTAGAAGAAGGTATTAAATATATGGAAGGTTTGAAGAAACAAAAATAACGTAATATTTATAACAAAATAATAAAAAATGAAAGACAATTTCGATTTAAAAAAATACCTAAAAGAAAATAAAGTAGTAGAAAATTATAACCCATTTACCACTTCTAAAAAACCAAATACCTTAAATGAAGGTAATCTTCGTGATAAAGTTAAAGAAATGATTTTAAAAGAATTAGAAGATTATCAAGATTATGATGAAGAAGGTATTGACATGGGAATGGAAAATCCTGAGGACATGTTTGATGATGTCATGACTTTAGGAGATACTGAAGAAGAATCTGATCTATTTGATGATGAATTAGACCTTTTTGAAGCCGAAGAGGATGAGGAAGAAACTGAAGATGAATCAGAAGAAGAACCAGAACCCCCAGCTGATGAAGATAGTGAGATAGAGGCTATTGGGGGAGATATGGAAGGTGATGATAGTGAAATAATGGATTCTTTAATGACATCTTTAAAGTTATCTAAAGCAAGTGGAAATGAAAAGCTTACTACTCAAATATCAAATACTATCAAATTCTTTGTTAGTGATTTTATTGGAGGAGAAGAATAAATAAATAAATAAATAAACAAATAAAAATTAAATTTATGACAACAACAGAAATTTTTGAACTAATTACAGAGCAAGTAGCTATTTTAGAAACAGAAAATGCAAAAACATCTAAAGCAGCAGCTGGGCGAGCTCGTAGAGCAGCTAATGAAATTAAAAAGTTAGCAGCTGAATATAAGAAGACATCTTTATCTGAAGTAAAAAAGTAAAAATGGAGGAAATTAACGAGGCATTCAATTCTGAGGAATCAAAAAAAATTTATGATAATTTTTTAGCCATCGTTACTGACTCAAAACGTAGAGACAAACTTGTAAAGAAACACGGCAGTAACGCAGAGGCAGTAGCTTATGGTACTGCCGTGAATCAAGTTAAAAAACAATCATCTGGAAAAAAAACTAAAGAAAAAATGGGTAAATCTGAAAAACTAAAAGAAATGATTAAAGATGCTCTCCAAAACCCTAAAAAAGCAGATTTAAATAAAGATGGTAAACTTTCTTCATATGAGAAAAAAAGGGGAGCAGCTATTGAAAAATCTATGAAAACTAATGAATCATATAATTCAAGTAGTGATTTTGAAGGATCTGGTTTAATAGTAGTAGGTAAATCAAAAAAAGATAATGATTTGATTGACCAAGCTATTGAAGAAAGCGGTTTTTACGGTATCTATAACCCTCAAGAAGACTATTGGTTCTTTCCTGAAGAAGGAGATCAATCTACTATAGATAGACTTGAAAATGAATTAGAAACTATTTTCATTAAAAAAGGAATTAACGCTAGATTTGAGGGCCAATTTAATGAGTCTTTATCTGAAGATCTTGATATAGGCCATACTGATGATGAACCACATATGTTAAAAGGTGACCTATATCGTATTGGGAAATATGCCATGGAACTTTATAAAATGCTAGACAAATTTGATAAAATGGATGGTGAGGTTGATTTCCCACATTGGTGGCAAGCAAAAATCACCAAAGCTAAAGACATGCTAGTTTCAGCCAAACATTATCTTGATTTTGAAATAAAAGAACCTCAAATAGATGCTATGGTTAATGTAGCTACTCAAGAAGATGTTATTGATGAAGAAATGACTCCAAAAAAATCTATAAAAAAAGGTATGTCCTTTAAAGATAAAATTAAAGAAGCTGTTTTAGCTAAACTTAAAGAAAATAGATAATGGATCTTAATCAACTTAAAAATAAAATACGAGTACTAACTAAACAAGTATATTCAAATAGAAGAATAACCTCCCAAGAAGCAATACAATATGATGAGCTAACTAAATTCCCAGAACTAAAGAAAATATTAGTTGATCTATTAACTAAAGATTTTGATTTCTTCCTCTCAACAATCGATTGGGTAGCTCCACGCCCAACTACATTCCGTATCAATTTTAAAAATGATCAAAATTTTTATTTAATATATGGTGAAAGAAGTTGGATAGCTCAAATTGAAGGTAAAAAATATTATTTGAAAAACTTACCTGAGGAAGAAAAAGCAGCTAAAGCTCTCTCTAATATTTTAAGATATGGGGTAAGAAGTGATGAAGAAGTAGATGGTGATTTTGGTGACTCCCCTCCAACCGAGGATACTCCACCAACAGAGGAATCACCAACAGAGGAACCACCAACAGAAGATTAATAATGGATATTTTAACTAAATTCTTAAATGGGATTGCTTATAAATTCCCTAAAGGATATCCTAATATGGAAGATCCTAAGGATGTTTTAATATTAGAAAATGAATTAGTTAAAATAGGGATAAACGAAGTGAAATTATCAACAGCAGACCTACAAAAACCTTTTCCATCAAGACATGAACTATCAGGAAAATATGAGGATAGAGGGCAACGATTTTTAGAAAAATTAAAAAGTGGGGAAGAATTTGAGTTAACTACTGGGGAGTCTATTATTTTAGACCCTGAAAAATCCAAAGAAGCTATTGAATCCCTCCAAAATCAAGACTATTCTATATTTGCTAGGGGGAAGAAAGTATTATTTGATAAAGATGGGAATTCATATTCTCTAAGTAATTTTGAGAAAACAAAAGAGTTTGGAAGTGGATATGGAATGGGAGGGGGAAGTAAAAACACAGATATACAGGAATCTTCTCAAAGTGTAGTTAATGCAATTACTTATGAAATTATTAAAGGTAAAATCTCTCCAGAAGATTTAACCCCCGAAAATATAGAAACCGCTTATCAATTATGTGATGTATCTTCAACATTAGGGGAGTGTAAAGAATTCATAACTTCCCAAACCTCTTGGTTAGATACTTTTATAGCTTCGGCTAATATTTTATACTCAAATTATAAAAACCCTAATTTCCAACAACATAGAGGATCTGATTTTGTAAAAGGAATATATGAGGCCTTTAAAGAAGCTAAAAAATCCCAAAAGTTATCCTTTCAATCAGATAAATGGAACCCCGCTGATATTTGGATGGTAGATAAATCCATATTGAATATGTCTTTCCCTACAGAAATTGGGGAATTAAATTCCACATTAGCTAATTTATATGCTGATAATAAGCTATTAGGAGTATCTTTAAAGAAAACATCAACATCCCCAACTATAGGTGTTTATAATATAGATGAACAGGATGCTAAAGGGTATAAGTATGAAGGATCTGATTCACGTGAAACAAATAACAATACAGTTATAGTTTATGATGATGGAAAGATAACATTCAGAACATTCAATTTTGCTACAAACTTTGCTGGTGAGATAGCAGGAAAAACTGCATCTCATGGTAAAATAGGGCATGGGGCTATAAATGACATATTTAAACTTAATAATGTCCCACTCCTTCCTTCCGCTAAAGAAGTACAAGATAAAATAAAATCCAAAGATCCTAAATTTATAGAAGAATTTACACAAAACTACTCCCAAATTGTTAAACCTACAACCCAAGGGGAAATGGAAGTTTTAATTGAGGAGAAAGATCTTAACTGGTTAGTTTCAAAATATCTATCCACACTAGTAGCTCATATAATAGAGAATGAATCCCCCAACCTCCAAAACGAAATAGTATCCGATATAATCAGATATGCTTCCTCAGTTACTAAATTCAGCTCAGTATTTATAAAAATATCATAACATGGAACGTTTAAAAAAACTAATAAAAGAGGTATTATCTACTCCTCCCACAAAGAAAGATTGTAACTGTGGTTGCCACAGTTGTGGGGATGTAGGTAACCCTGGAGTAGTATTAAATGAAAGTGTAGCTCCTAAACAAATTTTATCGGAGAATCTGCGTTATCACGTGGATAATCAACTCCCACTCACTGGAAACACATTCCGTTATGGTTCACAATCTTTTCTAAATTTATGGGCTGAAGCTCGCTCATTATATTTACGTGAAATTATCCATGTGAATGAAGATGATAAGCAAATTCTAGAGGAGACAGATTTAGGTAATTATGGGATGTATGAAGGTAAAAAAGTACCTTTAGATTTGCCTATAGAGGATGAAAATCCATATGAGCCAATTTTAGAAGACATCCAGGTATATGGTAAAATATACGAATCAGTAAATATAGAAAATTCATACAAGTTAGATGATATAAAATCTAATGAATTAGGAAATGAATTTATTTTTACTGACAAACATGGCATTAAACGTAAATTAATGTTTTTAAAAGGGAATAGTGTTAAATTATTATGGTTTAATCCAACATCCCAAGAATGGACAACGGATGACATTCCTCGTAAATACGAAGATGAAAAAGTGATGAACACATTTGGTATGATACTTGTTAAAGTAATATTACCAAAATATAGCTCATTTAACTTTAAAGCTTTAAACGCCGCTCGTTACCGTTTATTTAGAGCTTTAATATACTCTAGTCTAGATACCTCAAAATATGAAATGGGTTTCAATAATGAAACTATGGAAATAGAGGTATATATTAAAGAACCCTTAAACGAGGAAAAGAAAAAACCAATTGGAAAACCAATGCGTTCATCATCAGGTGGTAAAGCATATAAGGTTTATGTTCGTGACCCTAAAACCAAAAAAATCAAAACAGTACGTTTTGGTTCAGGTGGTTTAAGAGCAAAAATAAACGATCCTAAAGCAAGAAAAGCATTTGCAGCAAGACATAAATGCTCTGAGAAAACCGACCGCACAAAACCTTCTTATTGGTCATGTAGATTACCTCGATATGCAAAATTATTAGGTTTAAAAAGCTCATTTAGCGGATTTTGGTAGAAAAATAACAACATGAAACACTTAGAATTAAAACAACTTATTAAAGAGGAAATTGTTAAACAAATAATTTTAGAGGAAAAAAATCAAAAAGCTTCTAAAATTAATCAAAATCTTTCTAATTTAATAGAAAAAATGAAAAAAGACTTTAATATAGAAGATGAACAACTTTGATAAAATAAAACCTCTTTCTAACAAAGTAGATTCTCTTTTACTAGATATAAAAGAAATAAAACCTAGTCTTTTTAGAGGATATACATTAATTGTTGATAATGCTATAAATGGTTTTATTGATTTAGGAGCAGAATATATAAAAGACAATCCTCAAGAATTTGAAATCTTTTTAAAACAGTTGGATGATATTATAAAAATACTAAATTTTATAAAAACCAAAGAAAACCTCACAGAAAAAAAGAAAAAACGTGACAGATGCTTACGCATTGCTGATCGTAAATTCGATAAACCTTCCGCTTACAAATCAGGTGCTGTAGTTAGATGTAGAAAAGGAGATATTTGGAAAAATATTAAAGAAGTAGATGATCCTCAAGCAGGTAAAGCTGCTCCTTATGGCTCGGGATATGCTAAATTAAAAGATATCATTAAGGAAATAATTCAAGAAGATGAATCACTCCATAAATGGTTCAAACGCTCAGGAACACCTGGTAAAAAAGGTGGATGGGTTGATTGTAATGCACCTATTAGAAAAGATGGTAAAATAACAGGATATAAAGCATGTGGTAGAGAAAAAGGAGAAAAACGTTCAAAATATCCTTCATGTCGTCCTACAGCAGCAAAATGTAAAGATAAAGGTAAAGGTACTAAATGGGGAAAAACAAAATAACATGGATACATTTGATTTAAAAAAATATTTAAAAGAAGGTAAATTATATGAGGCAGCAATGGCTTGCCCTTTACCTACCCAAGATTTAAAGTTAAACACTAGAAATAGAAACTCAGCTATTAAAGCAGACTATATTAAATATGGTCCCCTTAATTTAACAGATAAAGGATATTGGGAACTAGCAGCAGATCATTGGAATACAACAGTAGAGGTAGCTAAAGAATCTAAATGTAAGAATTGTGTTGCATTTGATATCTCAGAAAGAATGTTAGAGTGTATGCCTGGTTCAGTTCAAGATGGTGGTTACTTAGGATATTGTTGGATGCATAATTTTAAATGTCATAGTGAAAGAACATGCTATACTTGGGCCGCAGGCGGTCCTATAGATACAGATAAAGTATCTTATGAGTGGCAAGAACGTAAAGAAAGTGAGTAATCCGTACACAGACATAGAGATCACAGATAAATATATTATACGCGAGTTTAGTGATAATATAGATCCAATTGAGCTACTTTGGCATCGGGATTTAGAAAATCGAACAGTAGAAGTTTTAGAAGGTAAAGGTTGGTATTTTCAAAGAGATAATGAACTACCAGTTGAACTCAAAGAGGGAGTTTGTATATTTATAAACGCAAAAGAGTGGCATCGTGTAATAAAAGGAAATAATACACTCAAGATAAAGATAGAAGAATGAAAAAACAAGATTTAAAACAACTCATTAAAGAGGAACTTATAACTTCCTCATACGAGTTAATGATTGAATCTGTAAATCCTGATAACCATTATGATTTTGAACATACCCGCAAAAATTTATGGGTGTTTAAAGATAGAAAAGATATTCAACATTTTATAATTTTAAACCAATCTTTATATAAAGGAGACACAATAGCTGAAATTAAATTTGGGTGGGTAGATGATAAAGGAAATAAACGATATGATAAACCCCCAACATATGATGAAAGAATATTTAATACGTTTATCTATGTTTTCTTAAACGAAATCTTAAAATACTACACAGAATATTTTACAGAATTTTATTTAGAAGCTAATGATAATTTACGCCATAGATTATATAGACAAACATTAAATAAATTTTTAGATAAAACAAGATATACATTAGAGGATATTTTAGAAAAAAATACTATAATAGTTAAGCCAACAATATGAAAAAATCAGATTTAAAACAACTCATTAAAGAGGAAATTAAAAAAGCATTAAGGGGATCTCCCCAACCCGGTGATGTAGTTCTATATAAAGGTACTCGTTATGTAGTTATTGATGAAGACGAATTCATTATAACTCTAAAAAACCCAAAAACCCAAAAAATTATAAAACTTAACTACAATCAATTTAAAAACCAATCAGTTGATTTAAAAGAGGTTGATACGTCTCGTCTTTCTCACCTCAATGCTATTAAAAATCTTATAAAAAAACACCCTGAGAAAGAATTAGATAAAGTAGTAAGTCTTGAACTCTCAAGAATAGAAAGAGACAGATTGGAAGATTTAACAAGAGAAGAAGCCCAATCCCTTAATGTAAAGCTTATTAAAATAATAAATCAAAAAATCCCCTCCCAAACCATCCCTGGGGGGGTATTCCCTAGAAAATCCAAAGGTAGTATGGGAGCAACATACACCGGAGACTAAAAACAACACACAAACAACCCAGATTCATAGCCTGGGTGATAAAAATAAACATTAAACACTTAAAATAAAAATATATGGATAATTTTGACTTAAAAAAATATTTAGCTGAAGGTAGATTATTTGAAGAAAACAATATTAATAACAAATATGTTGTTAAAGATGAAGAAGAAAGTGATGAAGAATATAATTTTTATTATATTGATAAACAAAAAGCCCTTAATTACCTTTCCCAATTTAATAATGAAGAGGTTGATGCTGAACAATTTATTAATGATGATGAGGGTTGGGGTGAATTTGAACAATATATTGAAGATGTTGAACAAAGGACTGACAAAGAATTAGAAAATGCTATGCGTTCAGAAATGAGTTTCTATTACTTTAGTGATGGAGATTCAATTTAAAAATTAAAATAAACTAATATATACCTAGATTCATAGCCTAGGGACTCGAAAGAGTTTATAATTTTATGGCAGCTGTGGCGTCTCTTATTTGGAGACGCTTTTTTATTTTCGTATATTATAACATAAAAATTAAATTAAATAAATGGATAAAAAAATAGTAATTGTAGGAGCAGGAGTAGCCGGTATTAACGCTGCAACTAAACTTGTAGACAATGATTACCCTGGAGAACTCATAACAATAATTGATATGGGTAAAGATCCATATAACAGGTTACCTGAGGAAGTAATGACAGGTATGCTAGGAGCAGGAGGATGGAGTGATGGTAAATTAACATACCACACAGCTATTGGTGGTCATTTATCTAAATATACCGGTGAAGAAAAAGCCATGGAATTGATGGACCAGGTTATTACAAATTTTAAACGTTTCCACCCCAAACCAGAAGAAGTACAATGTTCAAATCCAGTTGCGGAACCAGATTTTATTAAACCATACTTTGGTTTACGTTTGTTTCCTGTGTGGCATGTTGGTACAGATTACCTCCATGAAATTGGTAAAAATTGGTATGATTATCTAGTATCTAAAGGGGTTAATTTTAAATGGGAAACTAAAGTAACAGATATTCATTTTAATCAAAAGTTAGTTGAAACAGATAACATTAAACTTAGATTTCCCTATGATACCCTAATATTTGCCGTAGGAAAATCAGGAATTGATTTTGCCCAACAATTAGCCCAAGATTACAAACTCCCAGATGAACCAAAATCAGTACAAATTGGATGTAGATTCGAAGCACCACAACATCACTTCCAAAAACTAATTGATATTAGCTATGATTTCAAATTATATAGAAAATTCGAAGATAAAGGTGTTTCGTTACGTTCATTCTGTACAAACAATAATGCCGCTTATGTTGCTGTAGAGGAAACATATGGAGATCATTCATATAATGGACATGCTAAAAAAGATGAAGCATACCGAAATAATATGACTAATTTTGGTATTTTAATGGAAATAAATGGTATTGAAGATCCATTTAAATGGTCACGTGATGTAGTAAGTAAATTACAATTAGAGGGTACTGGTTTATATTATAGCCCATCTCGTAAACCCTCTACTACATCTGAGGGGAATGATGTAACATCTTATCAAATAGATAACCTAGATATGGTTAGAGAAACAATGGGTGGTTATTTCGAATATGTAGAGGATTTCATTGAGGATATGAAAAAAGTATTCCCAACACTTAAAGATGATTGGGGAATATATATACCAGAGGTAAAATACCTATCACCCGAGGTAAAAGTAAATTATAAAGATCTTAGTTTAATAAATTTTCCTAACGTACATTTTGTAGGAGATGCTTTAAGTGCAAGGGGTATAACTGTTAGTGGTTCGCATGGTGTTTATGTAGCTGAAGGAGTTTTAAATAAAAATTAACTAATATGGGGAAAGATAAAAAACAACTTACAGAGTCTGAAATAAAACAGATTGATCAAGATATTTCATTCATCCGTCAAGCTATTAAAAAAGCCAAAAACACACTAAAGAAACATGGAAAGAATATCTAAATTACTTGTTGAAGTATTAGCTTCTAATTATATTAAAACTATAGAATCTTTATTAAATCAAATCGATTGGGATAATTTAGATAGTGGTTTTTTAGATATAAAAGAAGCATGTTACATTTTAATTAAAAATATTTCTAGTATAGGAGAATATGGGGGAGAGAATGCTTCAAAATATTTAAAATTATTAAAAGATGAAGCTAAAGATCTTATATATGTTTTAAAAAATTTAACAAATTATTAAAGTAAAATAAATTATGAAAATAGGATTATGTGGCACAATCAGTGTAGGGAAAACTACTTTGGTAAATGCTCTAAAGGAATTACCCGAATTTAAAGATTACAACTTTATAACAGAACGTTCAAAATATTTAAGAGATTTAGGTATTCCCCTAAACACTGATTCTACTTTAAAGGGACAAATAATATTCTTAGCTGAACGTGCTAGTGAGTTAATTCAAGAGAATGTAATAACTGATAGGACTATAATAGATGTACTAGCATTTACATCTTCTTCTAGATCAATCCCTTATTACCAAAATGAATATTTTGAAAATTTAGCATCCCTCCTAATAAATGAGTATGATTACATATTCTATGTTTCCCCTGATGGAGTTGAATTAGAGGATAATGGAGTTAGAGCATATGATGAAGAATACCGTAAAACCATAGATAATTCTATTAAGCGTATACTTCATGATTACACTTACAAAATAAAGAATTTACATACTTTATCTGGATCAGTTGAAGAGAGAATTAATAAAATGCAACAGGTACTATCTTTATGATATTTATAATAAAAGTAAATAAAAATGAATAAAAAACGTTTAGTAGAAATTATACAAGAAGAAATTTCATCTGCATTAAAAGAAAGAGTATTTATAGATGATAACCCATCAGGAGGAAGAGATATAAGCCTCTCCCCAGAAGGAACCCCAGTATTTGGTACTGTATCAGGAGCAGCTAAAAAGGCAATTGCTGCAATTACTAAATCATACCCAGATTTAAAGCAAGATGCTAATACAGTAGCTTCATTTTTATTAAGTGCCAAAGCTAGAAAACAAGATGAAATTACCATTAAAGGTAGAGAATTTGAGGTAAAACCTCATATTGTAAAAGCTTTAGAGGATTTTGATGCTGCTGTAGCAGCACAAGAGGATGCATATGAAAGTCCTGAAGCACAAAAAGTGTTAAGAACCCTAGCTAATAAAGCAGGAGCAGAATTTGATTTATCTTCATATACCGCATTTTTAGATGGTGGAAGACCATATACCCCTTCTTTAGGAGGTCCTCAAACCCAAAGATATGCTAAAAAAGCATTAGGATTAAATGAAATGGCTAAAATTGCCGGTGACTTAAAATCCTCAATTGAAAAAGTAATTAATGATAATTCTGATTTAGAAGGATTAGCCCTTAAGAAAAAAATTAAATCTGATAGTGGAGTTGTATCTGCTCTTGGAGATCAAACTCTACACGATAACCAATTAAACAAATTCATTTCTTTAACTAAAGGAGAAAGAAAATTAGGAAAAAGAGGTAGACCATCAACTGGTGGTAATTCCAAATCAAAACCTACTCAAAAAGCATCTCCAAAAAAAACTGAAACAAAACCCGTAAAATCTACTCCATCCCCAAAATTGGATGATGAAGATAAAGAAGCCCTAGCATCTTTAGAAAAAGATGCAACCTCTAAAGCATTAGGATCAACCCCCGAGGATAAAAAGAAACTATTCAATGCAGGGTTGAAATTCATTAAAAAATATAGTGATAATAAAGCTGTAGTTGATGCATATTTAAAGAAAGCAAAAGATGAATACAAATTACCAAAATCTATGCTTGATGATTTAAAAAGGACAGCTGGTAGAGAAGTATAGAATATGAAAAAATGGGTTTTGAATTTAGATAAATTACATTTAATTTTAATAGGAATTATACTGTTGGGGGTTACATTGTTTCTTATAAATAGAAATAATGTTTCCTCCAATTTCATCTCAAACCCATATCAACCCCAACTTGATAGTCTATCTGGAGTTATCCAAAGATATGAGAATAAAAATAGGGAATTAGAAAATAGATATTTAGAGTATCTTGATATATCTTTTAAATACAAAACACAAGTTGATTCCCTTAATAAAAATATCCAAAACCAAAGAAAAACATATGAAAAACAAATTCAAGATGTTAGTAATTATACTTCTACTGAGCTTTACAAGTTTATCACAGATAGATACAAATAAAATATGTTTTGATTATCAAACAGTTCAAAATATATCTAGAGAATTAATTAGATATGATTCTTTATCTATTGAATTAGAATACACCCAAAACCTATTAGCTATAAGTAATAATAAATTAGAAAATAACTCTCAGATAATTGACCTACTCCTCTATAAAGAAACAAACTATCAAACTATTATAGGTTCATATAAAACCAAAGAATCATACCATTTAAATAGGGAAAAAGATCTATTAAAGATAAATAATGATTTAATAAACCAAAATAAAAAATTAAAAACGGGTCTCATTATATCATCTACCACCACAGCCATATTAGGTGGTATTCTTGCTATATTTATAATAAAATAATATATTAATGGGTAAAGATCTTAAAACTGCTATACGAGAGGAATATATAAGATGTGCCACATCCCCATCATATTTTATGAAAAAGTATTGCTTCATCCAACACCCAAAAAGAGGAAGAATACCATTTAATTTATACCCATTCCAAGATAGAGTACTTACCCTATTTCAAGAAAATCCATATTCTATAATATTAAAATCCAGACAGTTAGGATTATCAACTTTATCCGCAGGATACTCACTCCATATGATGTTATTTAATCAAGATAAAAACATTTTATGTATTGCAACAAAACAAGAAACTGCTAAAAATATGGTTACTAAGGTAAAATTCATGTATGATAATTTACCTTCATGGTTGAGAGAAAAAGAAAAACCCCAAGAACATAATAAACTTACCTTACGTTTAAATAATGGTTCCCAAATTAAAGCCACATCAGCATCAAGTGACGCTGGCCGTTCAGAAGCAGTATCTTTATTATTAATCGATGAGGCAGCTTTTATTGATAATATTGGAGAAATATGGGCATCAGCTCAACAAACCTTAGCTACAGGAGGTGGATGTATAGCACTTTCAACACCTTATGGTACCGGTAATTGGTTTCACAAAACCTGGGTATCAGCTGAGGAGGGGGATAATAGTTTCCTCCCCATAAAATTAAAATGGAATGTCCACCCAGAAAGAGACCAATCATGGAGAGACCAACAAGATAAAGACTTGGGTCCTAAAATGGCAGCTCAAGAATGTGATTGTGATTTCACCACCTCTGGGGATACTGTATTTTTAGCCCCTGAAATTAGTTATTATGAGGATCAAATAATCCAACCCCCCTTAGAGAAAAGAGGAATTAATCAAGATTTATGGATATGGGAACCTGCTAATTATGAAAAAACATATTTAATAACAGCTGATGTTGCTAGGGGAGATGGGAAAGACTACTCAACATTCCAAATAATAGACATAGAGAATTTTACACAAGTTGGAGAGTATAGAGGACAAATTGGAACTACTGATTTTGGTAATTTATTGGTTGGAATAGCAACAGAATATAATAATGCCCTATTAGCCCCAGAAAACTCTTCAATTGGTTGGTCTACTATTCAAACTATCCTTGATAGGGGCTATCAGAATTTGTATTATTCACCGAAAGGAAATGCATTAAATGTTGATACATATTTTGACCCATACATGGACCATAGTAAAATGACACCAGGCTTTACAAATTCTTCCTCCACTAGACCTATAGCGGTGGGAAAATTCCAAGAAGCTATTAGAGATAAAGGCTTAACTTTAAAATCTTCTAGAACTTTAGAAGAAATGAAGGTTTTCATCTGGAAAAATGGAAGACCCGAAGCCCAAAATGGTTATAATGATGATTTAATAATGGCAATGTCTATGGCTTGTTTTTTAAGAGATTCATCATTTAAACTAAGACAAAATGGTGTTGAAATGCATAAAAGTATGTTAAATAGTATATCAAAAAATTCTACAACAACAAAAGGTGTTGGTTATTCTGGAGGATATTCCCAAGATAGTTCTAACCCAAACCCATACAAAATAGATAACCCCTACTCAGGAGGAGATGAAGACATCTCATGGCTCCTATAAAATCGTAACAAATGGCAGATACTACTTTATTTACACGTTTAAAACGCTTATTCTCAACCGATATTATCATGCGTAATGATGGGGATGGAGACTTAAAAGTAATAGACATAAACAAAATCCAGGTCTCTGGAGAATATTCTAACAATTCTGTAGTAGACAGATTTAATAGAATATGGACTAATTCAAACACTTCTATTTATGGATATCAAAGTAGTTTTAACTACACAACCCTAAGACCCCAACTATACTCAGAATATGATTCAATGGATCAAGATGCTATTGTAGCTTCATCTTTGGATATAATAGCAGATGAAAGTACTTTAAAAAATGATAATGGAGAAGTATTACAGATAAAAAGTAGTAATGAAGATGTCCAAAAGTTATTATATAATCTATTTTATGACATTTTAAATGTTGAATTTAATTTATGGCCCTGGGTTCGCAATATGTGTAAATATGGAGATTTTTTCCTTAAATTAGAAATATCAGAAAAATTTGGGGTATATAATGTTATCCCCTACAATGCATTCCATATAGAAAGACAAGATGGATACGACACAGAAAGACCTTCCGATGTTAGGTTCAGATTCAACCCAGAAGGAGCTACCTCTCCCACAAGTATGGGGTATTTTACTGTTCCTGGTAATCAACAACTAAACGACACTTCTATATATTTTGACAACTATGAGGTAGCCCATTTTAGATTATTATCTGACACTAATTTTTTACCCTATGGTAGATCATATCTAGAACCTGCCCGTAAATTATTTAAACAATATACTATGATGGAGGATGCAATGTTAATTCATCGTATAGTTAGAGCCCCTGAAAAACGGATATTTTATATTAATGTTGGAAACATAGCTCCTGCTGAGGTAGAAAACTTTATGCAAAAGACAATTTCTAAAATGAAGCGTACTCCATACATAGATCAAGAAACTGGGGATTACAATTTAAAATATAACATGCAAAATCTCTTAGAAGATTTTTACATTCCGGTGCGAGGAAATGACCAAGCAACCAAGATAGACAATCTAGGCGGGTTGCAGTATGATGGAATTAAAGATGTTGAATATTTAAGAGATAAGTTATTTGCTGCTTTAAAAGTCCCAAAAGCTTTTATGGGATATGAGAAAGATCTAGAAGGAAAAGCTACATTAGCCGCTGAAGATATAAGATTCGCTCGCACCATAGAGCGCATCCAAAGAATAATAGTTTCAGAACTACATAAAATAGCAGTTGTCCATTTATACACCCAAGGATACAAAGATGAAAGTATTGCTAACTTTGAATTGAGTTTAACAACTCCTTCTATTATATATAGCCAAGAAAAAGTAGCTTTAATGAAGGAAAAAATGGAACTTTCTTCCCAAATGCAAGAAAGTGGTTTATTCCCAACTGATCACATATATGAAAAAATATGGGATTTAAGTGAAGATCAATATAATGAGTTTAGAGACTTAACATTACAAGATAAAAAACGTAAATTCCGCATTACCCAAATTGAAAATGAAGGGAATGATCCCTTAGAAACTGGTAAATCTTATGGTACACCCCACGATTTAGCATCATTGTATGGTAGAGGCAGGTATGAAGATGATGAACTTCCTGAAGGGTATGATGAGAAAGAACCCTTAGGAAGACCTAAAGAAAGAGTTAGTAACAGAAATACCCAAGATAGTGCTTTTGGTAAAGATAGAATTGGGAGTGATGGTATGAAAGCTGATAAAAATCAATCTACATCTACAAAACCCCAATATAAGGGTGATTCTCCATTAGCTATGGAAAATAAAAAAATATTTAAGGATTTAATATCTCGCAAAAAACAATTAATATATGAAAAAGATATTAAAGGAAATTCGTTGCTAGATGAATCACAACTACGAGAGTAATAACTCTTCGTATATTTATAAATAAATCAAACCTTTTAGGATGCGTATAAAACATTCAAAGTACAAAAACACAGGCATATTATTCGAACTTTTAGTACGTCAAATAACAACTGATACCTTAGAGGATAATCCCTCCCCTGCCAGAGACATACTCCAAAAGTATTTTGTAAAATCAGAACTTGGGAGAGAATACAAACTTTATGAATCCCTAACAAAACGCACTAACCTATCAGAAGCTAAGGCTAGCCTGGTACTTTCAACATTGTTAGAAAACTCCAAATTACTTAATAGGGGAGCACTTAAACGACAAAAATACAACATTATATCAGAACTCAGAAAACATTATGATTTAAACGTATTTTTTAACCATCAACTCCCCAATTATAAAACATACGCTGCATTCTACACACTAATAGAAATTGAAAATTCCCCATTAAAAAACCCCCAACAGATAATTCAAAATAAAGTAACAATATTAGAACATCTTTCTATTCCTGACATTAAAACTAAAAATGTAGAAAATGATGTTATAAAAGAATTTAATGATAGTGATAAGGATACTAAATTACTAACTTATAGAATTATGGTAGATAAATTTAATGGGAAGTATGAAAATTTATCTACAAATCAAAAAAACATCTTAAAAGAATATATAAATTCGATTGATAATACTACCAAACTAAAAGATTTTTACATTACAAAAACTAATGAGATAAAAAATGAATTGTTAGAGTTAAATAAAAAAACTACTAATGAGGTTACAAAAATAAAAATTAATGAGATAGTATCTATTATCAAGATACCTAACAAACAAACTAAACTTAGGGATAATGATTTAATAGATTTACTACAATATTGTGATTTAGTAAACGAATTAAAAATAGTAAATGGCTCTAATTAAAGAAAATATTTTTTCAACAATTGCAGAAGCAAGGGATTTTATAACAAAACAAACCAAACTTGATCCTATAACTAATTCTACTACATGGGCAGTAGAGTATAAACCTGACCTTCAAAGATTATATAAAGATATTAATGATGTAGTTACTCAATTAGAAAAAGTACAAAGAAGAGTCCAAACTAGCCAATCAGAGGAATTATTAAAAATAGCTAAAACTTTAAGAAATAAATACTCAAGATTATTAAAAAAATATGGGGAAATTGATGAAGCATCTTCTACTTCCCAAGGAGGTGCTTCTATTTCCTCTGGGAAAGGTGCACAATACGCAACACCTAAAGCATATAGTAAAAAGGGTGCTAAGAAATACTATTATAAATTAGGATACAAAGACATCCCAAAAACTAAACCCAAATCCTTTGATAAAATAGACTTATGGGAGGATGAGGTTTTAAGTGAAATGAATGATTTTCAAAAACAAAGATTGCAAAGTATAGAGGATATAGAAAAGCTTTTAAATGAAATTACACCTTTAATCTCAAATGCAAAGAATGAAACAGCAACCCTATTTGGTGGAAACCCAGGTTCATACGATATAAATTCACCTATAGAAATCACAAAAAGTTACCTACAAGATATAAAAAGAATTTTAACTGAACAATAATGAAAAAAACACTTCAAGATCAATATTTACTTATTAAGGAAGGAAAAGGACACAAGGATGTCTTTATAAAAGAAGCAAAACATCAATTCCCTAACTTTATCCGTAACGCAGCTACATATTCAGAGGTTGTGAATGTTTTAAAGGGTAAAAGTGTAATTTCTGAAAATATAGTAAACCTTGAACCTATAAACGGTATAGAATCAACCGCTAAAACCCCATACGAGGTAGCTTTCCAAAACTTTTTAAAAGAATCTCAAGAGGAAGAGGAAAAAGCCGAGTTAAAAAAACCATCAAAACAAGTTGATGATAATTTATCTCATGGATTCGATACCTCAGATAAAACCAACCATGATAATTTGATTTTTGATCAAGTAATGAAGGGGTATTATGCTGAAATGTGTGATCCTAAAAACGAGGGGAAAACAATGGGAGAATTAAAATCCATTGTATATAAAAACCTAGAAAAAAATCCTATCCACTATACCGAAGATGGACAATTTGGAGTTAAGGGGTTAGGATATCAAACTGAAGCACCTGGTTTAGGAACACCAGAAGAAGCTAAAGGAAAATATAAAGCATCAGGATATGGTGATTTAAAGGAATCTAAATTACGTAAAGTAGTTCGTGAAATGGTTGATAAAGAGCTAACTAAACTTGACTCAAATACACCAGACCACTACATAAGTATAATAGCTTCAAACCAAATGTCTGAAGATGAGGCATATAATTATTTAGAGGATCAAGAGGTTGATCAAAAGCTAATTGATAGTATTATTGCTAGTGCATTCCCTGAGAATATAAATGAATCTAAGTTACGTAAAGTTATTAGAGAATCTGTTGAAAAAGAACTAGCGGCTATTAACAAGGAAGCTGAGATGGAAATCTTAGATACAAAATTAGAAAAAATAGAAGCCGCAATGGAAAAGCGTCAATCTCAACTTAATCGTTTAGATGAAGATGAAGATATGAAAGCTTTAACAGATAAAAATAAAGTAAAACAAATTCAAAAAGACATCAAAACTTTAGGAAAAGCAAAAGCAAAAATCGAAAAACAATTATCTAAAAAGGATAAACCTGCTAAAAGTAAGATAATTGATGAAGATGAACCTATTGAGGAGGCAATTGATGATCAAAAGATAGATAAAGTAAAAGCATCATTGGATGATATTGATACAACAGTAGATAATATTTCTAAAAAAACTACTGAAATGTTTGAAAATGAAGAGAATCTACCACAAGATATATTAAACCAAGTAGTTGAAAAATTTGCTGATGTGGGGGGTGATATAGATTCAATCCCAACAATAGCTGCTTCATTTCCAAACTATGAGGAAGAAATAGTAGAGTTTTTAGAAGGATATGATTTAGGACTTGATTACGACATATAATGGAAAAAGAATTTTTAATAGAAACCCAAAAGTTCCACCCAAACCCCATCCAATTAGCAGAGGGGATAAAAAGTGGTGGTAACATAATTGTTGAGGGTATATTAGCAACAGTTGAGGTAAAAAATGGTAACGGTAGATACTATAAAAGAGATTTATGGGAAAGAGAATTAAAAAAATTCAATGAAAAAATATCCCAAAAATCTACTGAAACCTGTGGAGAACTAGACCACCCAGAATCCCAAATAATCAACCTCCAAAACTCCTCCCATGCTATACGTAAACTTTGGTGGGATGGAGATAACATAATGGGAACCATAGAAATATTTGCAGATCCAGGACCCCTAGGTACAGATGCAGGTCGCATTGCTGGTGCTTTAATTCGAAATGGGTTAACATTAGGAGTTTCCTCACGTGGAATGGGCTCATTAAAGCAAATGGGTGAGGTAATGGAGGTACAAGATGATTTTGAATTGTTAACATGGGATTTAGTTTCTAACCCATCCAACCCTAATTCATGGATGAAGAACGGCCAACTAAACGAATCCCAATCTACATTCTTACATAAATATGCCCGCACAAATGCATTAATAACAGAAATACTATGTGCTAAAGGATCATGTCCTATATTATAATTTTATAAAAACTTAAAACAAAATTGCTCTCTTTTTGAGAGCTTTTTTTGTCTCTGCGACTTTTACCCCCTTTCCATATATGTATCATCTGAATATGTCACCTCACATATCTATGTGACATCAAAATAAATAAAAACTATTACGTTATTATTCAATAAACGTACTTTCCCAACAAAAAACAAATTTAGGAAAATGGCAACAAACAGAGAATTGCTTAAAGAAGCAATCGCAGAAGCTAAAGCCGTAAAAGAAATGGCAATAGCAAATGCTAAAAGCGCTCTAGAAGAATCATTTACTCCACGTATCAAAGAAATGCTTTCTGCAAAACTTCAAGAAATGGAAGAAGAAGAAACAAATGAAGCATATTCAGACATGGATCCAGAAGGCCCTACGGCTCATGGAAACGTAGAAGAAGTAGAAGATATTGAAGAGGAAGAGTTAGATCTAGATGAACTATTAGCAGAACTAGATGAAGAAGAAGAACCTTTAAATGAAGCTGAAGAAGCTGAAGATGAATCAGAAGATGATGAATCAGAAGATGATGAATCAGAAGAATCTGAAGAAGAAGAAGAAGGTGAACCACTTGATCTAGAGGATATGACAGATGAAGATCTTAAAAAAATGATCGAAGATGTAATTTCCGACATGGTAGAATCAGGTGAATTAGAATCTGGTGATACAGAAGGTGAAGAAGAAGAAATGGAAGATGAAAGTGGAATGGTAGATATCGAAGAACTTTTAAAAGAAATCGAAGAAGAAGAAGTTTATGAAGAAAAAGAAGATCTTCAAGAATTTTCTTTTGGGTTGAACGATACTGAAGCTATCATATCTATGATAGCCCCAGCTCTAGCAATAGCAACTGGATTTGCAGTTAATGCAATTAGATCACGTTTAGCAAAAGCTAAAAGTGCTAAAGAATTAAAAGCAGAAATGGAACGTCTTGCTAAAGAAGCTGAAGAATCTCCATCAAGTGATCTTGAAGAAGCACATTCAACAATTGAATCCCTTCGTAAAGATTTAAATGAAGTAAATTTATTAAACGCAAAACTTCTTTACACAAATAAAGTGTTTAAGTCTAAAAACTTAAATGAATCACAAAAAGTTAAAGTACTAAATGCTTTTGATAACGCTACTAATGTAAAAGAAACCAAACTAGTTTATGAAACATTAATCGAAGGTTTGAAACAAAAAACAGGAAAAACCGTTAAAGAAAGTTTAGGAAGTGCTTCAAAATCAATCATTACTGAAAATGCTAAGTCACCTATCATAACGGATGATAAGTTTTCTAGAATGAGAGAATTGGCTTTTTATAACCCAAAACATTAACTAAAAAACAAACAAAAAACAAATGTCAACAATTAATTCATTACTTAATGACTCTGCTTCCGAATGGAAAAATAAGCAGAGTGATGCTGCTAGAGTAGCAGCAAAGTGGAATAAGACAGGATTGTTAGAGGGTCTTGATACAGAGATCAACCGTAACAATATGGCACTTATTCTAGAAAATCAAGCAAAACAACTTGTAACTGAGGCTTCTGCTACAAATATTGGTGGTGGTACTTTCCAAGTAGGACAAGGTGAACAGTGGGCTGGTGTAGCTCTACCAATGGTGCGTAAAGTATTTGGTAACTTATCTACTAAAGAATTTATGTCAGTTCAACCAATGAACTTACCTTCAGGTCTTGTATTTTTCCTTGACTTCCAGTTTGGTCAAAACAAACAATTAAACTTTGGAGGTGGATCAGGAAACGTATACGATGGTGGTGATTCATTATATGGAGACACAAACCCAGGTGCTGCAAACGACCCAACAGGAGGTTTATATGGAGCAGGTAGATTTGCGTACTCAATTAACCAATTTAGCACAGGGTCATCATTCACATCAGCATCAGCTGATTGGTCACAAGTAAACTATGATGCTGAATTATCAGCTTCAATAGCAGCAGGTGATTTAACAGCAGTTACAGTAGATTTGCCATCTAATGCTGATTTAAAAGGTGTTAGAGCATTCTCTATCAGTGGATCAGATGTAAACCCAGCAAATATTCTCCCAGAATACACTACAGTTGGAGCTCCAGGTACAGTAATATTTGTATTTGAGTCAGGTTCATCAATCACAGGAACAGCAGACCTATTCTACAATGTTCAACCAGCAGATAATGCTCGTGGTGATTTTGAAGATAACAATGGTGCAGGTTTCCCAAATGCACAATCCGCAAGTGATATAGCAATCCCAGAGATTGATATCAAAATGAAATCAGAGGCTATCGTGGCTAAAACACGTAAGTTAAAAACACAATGGACTCCTGAGTTTGCACAAGATTTAAATGCTTACCAATCATTAGATGCAGAAGCTGAATTAACAAATATCATGAGTGAGTATATCTCTTTAGAGATTGACTTAGAAAACCTTGATATGTTGATTAAAGACGCATCAGCTTCTGATGAATATTGGTCAGTTAAATCTAACAACTACTTAAATGATACTAGAACCGCTTGGGAAGATGATTTAGGGTATTTTAATACTCAAGGTCAATGGTTCCAAACTTTAGGAACTAAAATGCAAAAAGTATCAAATAAGATTCACCAAAAGACTCTTAGAGGTGGTGCAAACTTCATGGTAGTATCTCCTTCAGTATCTACTGTATTAGAATCAATCCCTGGATTCGCAGCAACTTCTGATGGTGAGGCTACAAAAATGAACTACGCATTTGGTATCCAAAAATCAGGTAACCTAAACAACCGTTACCAAGTATACAAGAACCCATACATGACAGAAAATGTTATATTAATGGGTTATAGAGGAAATCAATTCTTGGAAACAGGAGCTGTATTCTCTCCATATGTGCCATTAATCATGACACCACTTGTATACGATCCAGACTCATTTACTCCACGTAAAGGGTTACTTACTCGTTACGCGAAGAAAATGATCAGACCTGAATTTTACGGTCGTATCTTTGTAAATAATTTAGCTTCTCTATAATAGAAAGTAAAATTATAATAAATTAAGAAGCCTGGCGAAAGTCAGGCTTTTTTGTATCATAATGTATATTTATAAACAAATATAGTTTCATGACAGATTTTAATAGAACCCCAGAGGCACAAGAAACTTTTAAAGGGAAACGTAAACCAAAAGGTCCAATAAAATTCAAACTTCAATTAAATGAAGAGCAAAAACTTGCCAAGGCCGAAGTATTAAATAATACCGTATCAGTTTTAAAAGGCAAAGCAGGATCAGGTAAATCCCTTTTAGCAGCCAATATAGCTTTAGATTTACTATTCCGAAAAGAAATAGAAAAGATAATTATCACACGTCCAACTGTAGTAGCAGGTGAGGATATTGGCTTTTTACCCGGTGATATCAATGAGAAATTAGCCCCTTTTACAGCCCCAGTGTATGAAAATATGCACCGTTTATATAACAAAGTAAAAATAGAAAAGTGCATTGAAGATGGGTTAATTGAGATAGTACCTATTTCTTTTATGAGAGGTAGAAACTTTACTGATTGTTTAGTTGTAGTTGATGAATCACAAAATCTAACAGATACCCAAACCGAACTCATATTGACAAGAATATGTAAAGGCTCAAAAGTAATATTTTGTGGTGATAATGCCCAAATTGACTTAAAATATAAAAAAGATTCTGGTTTTGATTTCATGTGCCGGCATATGTCCTCAATAGAGGGGTTTAATTTAACCACTTTAGAAAAAAACCACAGACACACAATAGTTGATTCAATTTTGGATGTTTATAAAACTTTTAGAAGTTAATAATATTTATAATAAAATATTGAAATGGCTTCATCCCTAACCCCTACAACTTTTAATATAACAATTACCGAAGAACGGGTAGTTAGAAATAATGTTATCAAACATGAAGTAATTCATTCTATAGAAAACATAACAAATGTAGATCATAGAATATTAACATGTCCCGGTGATGTATCAACTGATATAATAAAAACTACCCCCCCTTCACCCGGAGCAGGTACATTCGTTTCAAGTAGTATTGAATATATTAGAGTAACAAATTTAGATACTCAATATAGTGCTGCTTTAATATTAAGTGGCTCAAGTGGGGATTTTACTCATGAGGTAAAACCAAAATCCACTATATTATTATCTAGTGTAAATTCATCATTAGATTTTTTAACAAATGGGGGAGTATTTAATGATACAATTGAATTAATCCAAGTACATCCTATATCATCCTCAATTGATATAGAATATACTGTAGTAAACTCTTAACAATATGAACATTCCAATTTGGCCGGGTTCAAGTTCATTTACCCCTGGAAATACTCCATTTGGGTTTTATGATAACGAATTACAATTTCAACAAGATGCTGATAAATTTGCGAGATTTGCTTCTCAAAGATTAGGATATCCTTTAGTAGATATAGAATTACAGGATATAAACTTTTATACTGCTCTTGAAGAAGCTACCACTACCTATGGTAATGAACTATATGCTTCACAAATTGCTGATAACCTACTAAGCTTCCAGGGAGCCTCTCAAACTATATCACCCGCAAATAATGAGTTAGTAAATGAAAATCTATCAGAGATAGTTCGTTTATCAAACCAATATGGAACAGAAGCAGGGGTTGGTGGTACAGTAACATACCACACAGGGTCAATCGCTTTAAACTCACGTCAACAGAATTATGATATGAATCAGTGGGCATTAGATAATGGAATACAAGGTAGAATAGAGATTAAAAGAGTATTTTATGAAGCACCACCTCCCATTACTCGTTATTTTGACCCATATGCCGGTACAGGTACGGGTATGATGGGATTAATGGATAGTTTTGGATGGGGATCATTCTCCCCTGCTATTAACTTTATGATGATGCCTATTAGTTATGATATAGCAAAAATACAGGCTATTGAATTTAACGATCAAATTCGTAAATCACAATATTCATTTGAGTTAGTAAATAACCAATTAAGGATATTCCCTATCCCACAAACAAATCGTATACATACTTTAAATTTTCATTATGTAAAATTAAACGAAACAAACCAACCTTACATTGATAGAAACGGTCAAGATATAATAACCAACGTTTCTAATGTTCCTTATATTAACCCCCAATATTCACGCATTAATTCCATTGGTAGACAATGGATATTTGAGTACGGATTGGCCATAGCTAAGGAAATATTAGGATACGTTAGAGGTAAATATCAAAACATCCCAATCCCTGATTCAGAAATAACTTTAAATCAGGGGGATTTAATATCGGCTGCTACTACAGAAAAAACAGCTTTAATAGAAAGATTAAGGAAATATTTTGATGAGACTTCTAGAAAGGGGCTACTTGAAAAAAAAGCAGCTGAAGGAGATGCTCAAAATAAATCTTTAGGACAAGTCCCAATGACAATTTACGTAGGATAATATGGCTCTCTTTGGCGGAAAACGCGACATCTCATTATTTAGAGGAATCAACCGTGAGTTGATGTGGGATATAATCACCCAACAATGTGTATACTATAAGTTAAAATTAAATGAAACTAAAGTAAACATGTATGGGGAAGCCTCTGGAGCAAGACATTACTTTGAGCCCGTTATATTAAATGCTTTAATACAAAGAGATGCACAAGAATTCCCAACTGATGATTTAAATGGGGTTGATTTTCAATGGGGTATAACATATAAATTCTTTAGGGATGATTTAGTTGATGCACAATTAGTACCTGAGGTAGGAGATATCATAATGTATAATGAAGGATATTATGAGGTAGAATCCACAAATGCTAACCAATTCTTTGCTGGTAAAAACCCTGCATTCCCATATGAACCCAACCCATTAAATCCAGGATTAGATGGTTTTGGTACAAGTGTATCTATAATTTGTAAAACTATTTATGTTCCTGCGGATAAAGTACAAATCACTAGAGAAAGATTATAATGGCAAATAAAAAACCAACACCAAAATCTCAAAAGGAAATATCAAATAATTTGATAAACCCTTACTCAAATCCGGAAACCGGAGAGGGTGTTGATCCTTCTATAGATTTTAGACAATTTACACCCAAATCACAAAAGGGAGTAGACCACAATAGAGCAGAAAAATTATCCCATACAGGGGATACTCATAAACCATTTTCGGTTAATCTGCAAGATGTTGATGAGGCAGTACTATACTATTTTGAAAATGTTATAAAACCATTTGTAATTCAAAATGGGGAAAGAATCCCAGTACCTTTGGTATATGGTTCTCCTGAGCGTTTTAAAGCAATTCAAAAAGATGGTATCATAAGGGATAAAAATGGGAAATTGATGATGCCTATCGCGGTATTCAAGAGGGATGATATCACCAAAAATAGAAGCATTACAAGAAAGTTAGATGCTAATGATCCTCATTTATATACTTTTTGGCAAACAGCATATAATAAAAAGAATTCATATTCCAATTTTGATGTTTTAAATAATAGAGTTCCCAATAAGCAATTTATAGCAAATGTTGTTCCTGATTATGTTACATTAACATATAGCTTCATAGTGCAAACATACTATGTGGAACAACTGAATAAAATCGTTGAATCAATTAATTATGCATCTGATTCATACTGGGGCGATCCTGAACGTTTTAAGTTTAAAGCACGCATTGATTCATTTGCTACAACCAATGAGTTAAATCAAGGGACAAACAGAGTAGTACGAAGTACATTTACCTTAAAGATAAATGGATATATAGTTCCTGATGTGGTGCAAAAGGATTTAAACTCCATTAAAAAATACAACAGTAAATCAAAATTAACATTTGGTGTAGAAATTGATAACCTCTCTCCAACACCACCCTCAACCCCTCCCTTACCTGCCCCAGTATGTCGCCCAGCAACCGTAATTAACTCAGACAACTCATTCAGTCAATCTATATTCTCAGGAGCAACTGGAGAACTTAACGATATTAACTATGTTATTGAAGATGAGGATGGTAATGTATTAGATACCCTCACTTTCCCAGCAATGTCAGATCAAGTTATAGAGTTGGAAAGTTTTTGCCCTAAAGTTTGGTGGGAACGTCCTGAGGGATGGTTACCAATGCCAACTATAAACGAGGGGGATAACAAGTTTGCGGGGTTGTATGCGGTTTTTGAGGATGATTTTAATGCGGTGGCTATCTTATTGAGTGGTGGCAATCATTCTATTGATTGGGGCGATGGTGCGACTGATTCAGGAAGTGGTGCAAATCAAACGTACAACCATGTTTACGACTATTCAACTATTTCGGGTGCTGTATTAGTTTCAGACGATGGTAGGAATTATAAGCAAGTGATGGTTGAGTTTGACTTTGATAGTACTACTCTTCTAGTTCAAATAGATAGAACCACAACACCCACAACAGGAACAAATTTAAGACCTCAAAATTGGTTGGATGTAGCTATTAGCAGTACAAGAATTTTTAACTTGAGTTTTGATGCATCGAATAATAATCAATATAGGATGAATTATTTGGAGCGAATAAATATTATAGGGGATTTAGTAAGGTTGCGTAATGCAAAATTATGCCCTAATTTAAAAGTTGTAGATTATAATTGGTTTAATCAGATAAGGACTGAGTTTGGTTCTTTTAATGATTTTAGGGCAGACGCAAATGGCACACCTGTAAGTATTAATGCTCAAACAATATCAGGACCTTCATCTGGTCAGCAGTTTGCATTTCAAGAAACTTTAATTTCTAAAGTAGGAAATATCACTGATTTATTAGGTGAAAGTCAAAGAAGAATGTTTTTCATAAATAGTAATATTCAAGAAATAGGTGATATTAACATTCCAAGTGCAACTCAATTAGACGGGGCTTTCTATTTCTGTTATAAATTATATTCAATAGGCACAATTACAGTTGGAGTGTCTCTTTTAAATTTATCCCTAGCATTTTTTAGAGCGTTTAGTTTAAAAGAAATTATTTTTGCAGGAGATATGTCGGGGGTAAATAATACTAACCAAACATTTCAAGAGTGTAACTCCCTAAGACGCTTAATCCTCCCCAACATTACAGTAGGCTTCGACATAAGATGGTCACAAATCACAGGACAAAACTTACAAGATTTATTTGATTCAATTGGTATAGCAAATGGAACACAAACAATAACACTACCTAACTTTACAAGTGGAGAGCCAACAGGAATAGCAACAGGAAAAGGATATACAATAGCATATGCATAAAATATACAGAATAGACGAACACGGAAATTGGGGAAATTATACAAAAGTTGTGTTTCCTGATGGTCAAATCATGGATGAAAATAACCACGACTTTGCAAGAGATGGTTTCTTTTGGTCAGAAGAGCCACCAACGGAATATACTGAATGGTTGGAAAATCAAGAAAATATAGAAAATTATGAGTTCTAATAAAACTATAACTATAAGGAAGTTAAAATGTCCTAAAGTAACAATAGACGTCAACTCCACCAACCTAGGTACGGTTGCGAGTGGCGATACTTTAAGTGTTTCGACTGTAGATACAGATGGAAATCCAATAGCTACAAACAACACGCTGGCAGGTAATGATTTGGAAATTGCAGCGCCTGCCGCCACAGCAACAATCAACACCAACGAAGTAACTGCTTCAATTCCTTCAGGCGGTTCAAAGAACTTTAATCTACTAGACGCTGACGGTAACGCAATAACAGTTGATAGTGTTAGTGGGGATGATGTTAATTTGGATATAACACCAGATCAAGGATGGTGGACAAGAAATCCAGATTGGTTAGATATGCCAACGGTAACGGCTGGGGATAATGTTTTTTATGGTTTGTTTGCGGTTTATGAGAATGGATTTAATGCAGTCGCTATTAATAAGAACGGCACAGCAAGTTTAATTGATTGGGGTGACGGCACAACGGTCACAAGCACAGGAACAGAAAACCACGTTTACGACTATGCAACAATAACAAGCCCTGTTTTAGTTGACGGTAATGGTTTTAATTACAAAATGGTTATCGTTCAAATTGATTTACCTAGTAATATTACTCAATTATTTATTTCAGAAATAACAAGCCCAACGACAGGGGTTAATGAAAGAACTCAGAACTGGCTAGATATTAGATTAGACACAACAGGCATAAGCGGATTAGTATTTCAACCATCAGTTACGGCAAGATATAAATGTAGATTATTGGAGCGTTTAGTTATTACGGGGGATATAGGTCAGTTTAACGCTGTAAATCAAGGTATGTCAAATTTACGTATTTTTGATTACGATTCCTCTACTTATCCAATGGGCAGTTTAATAGATGCCTTTACAGCTTTGGGAAATGTTAGAGATTTAAACGGGAATCCTATAAATATAAATTCAGACCAAACAGCAGGAGGTCGTGCCTTTGATACATCAGCTATAAGTGAAATAGGAAATCTAACTTTTTCTAATGTAAACTCAGGCAACCTTAATCAGATGTTCAGAAATAGCAGAATTAGAAAAGTGGGTAATATATACGCTCCAATGGCAACTGATTTGCTTCAGATGTTTATAGGAAATAAAGTACTAACTGAAATAGGAACGATAACAGTAGGATCATCATTAACTAGGCTTAGCACGACATTTAATAGGTGTGAAAGCGTTAGAAAAATAGAATTTTTGGGCGATATGTCAGGAGTGACAAACACATTTGCAGCGTTCACAGATTGTTTTTCACTGAAAAGATTATTATTAACAGGTATCACAGTGGGTTTTGATATTAAAGAGACTCAAATCACAGGGCAAAACTTGCAAGATTTATTCGATTCACTTGGTACAGCATCAGGAGCGCAAACAATAACACTGCCAGCTTTCACAAGTGGCGAGCCAACAGGAATAGCAACTGGTAAGGGATACACAATAGCATACGCATAATATGGAAAAGAAAATATACAGAGAGAAAGAAGACGGAACGTGGGAAAATGTATCA
Source organism: Microbacteriaceae bacterium (assembly GCA_965660355.1). Classification (GTDB taxonomy): domain Bacteria; phylum Actinomycetota; class Actinomycetes; order Actinomycetales; family Microbacteriaceae; genus CAJXVY01. The sequence continues at coordinate 54,471 of CBFHZN010000003.1, read as the reverse complement.
AAGTTGATATTTCCCGACGGTCAAATAATGGATGAAGATAACCACGATTTTGAACGTGACGGGTATTTTTACGCAGAAACACCTCCGCAAAAGTACTTAGATTGGAAAGAGCAAAACGAGGAATTAACTTAATTTTCGTATATTGTCCCCAAACTTAAAACAAATAATTATGAAAAAGTTAATTTTTATTATCGCAATTTTATCTACAACAGTTAACGCTCAGGAGGGTTTAAAAGACTCTTGGAGTTATGGTAAAGATAAACAAAAGCATGAGTTAGTTGGCTTTGGAATGGGTGTGTTTGGCACTACTTATATGATTGACAACAACGTTAATTATTGGCGTGCAGCATTAAGGACAACAGTAGCATCAACTTTACCAATTGTAGGAAAAGAAATATACGACTACAATTTTAAACAAAATGGACTTTTCTCCTACCAAGACATAGCATGGTCATATTACGGAGTAGCTGAAGGGACATTCGGAACTGCTTTGACTTACAAAATGTCTGATTTGATGCTTAAAATGTCAAGGCACGGAAAACGTGACTCATACGTTGTTCCTGCTATGTTTTTTGGTTCTGGTTCTGCTTTTCTTTCAGAAGTTTTTCGGTTTATTTTAATAGATAATTATAGACCTCAACCACTTAATTTTTCAATTAAATCAATTAGCTACACAATTCAAATGATTGTAAAAAACAAACGAGACAAGAAAAAAGGAAAACATAAATATTTTGAAGAAAAGTTTAAACTATGAAAGAAAACATGGACGTATATACAGTAATAGTGGGATGTTAGAAACAAAAGAAACCAAAATTATTGATACATTAACCAAGATTGAAATAGGTAATGATTTTAATACCTATCAAGAAAACACCATATAATCAAACTCATTTTTAATATAGATGGCAGAACAAACCCCCAAACGAACCTATAATAACTTATGGCAAAACTCCAAATTTAAAGGAGTTTTGTTTGAGGGGAACCTTATATCTCTTTTAGTAAATGATGTTGGATATTTAACTCAAACATCTGCCTCTGGTAGCTATACACCTTTAACAGTATTTAATGATTTTACATCCTCATATGTACAGGATAGCTCATCATTTGACACACGAATACTTGCAAACAGCTCTAGTATAGATATTTTATCTGGTAGCTTTGAAACATTTACACAAATATATAACACCGGATCATTTACAGGTAGTTTTATTGGGGATGGTTCACAGTTAACTGGCCTAATATCATCCAAATGGTCAGGCTCTAATCCCATTACACGTGATAGTGATGTTGAGATAACAGGATCACTTTCAGTTAGTGGGAGCATTGATGTAACAAACACAGTACAAGCAATATTATTAAGTGGTTCTTTACAAACCGATAGAATATCATTTACCCAACAAGGCACATTCACAGGAACACAAGGTGATTTAGGATATTCATTTGATGATGGTCGATTTACATTTTACATAGAAAATGATGTCCCAATTGAGTTGGGACAAACCTTGTATGCTCGTGTAAGAAATGCCGATACTGTTACTTTAACCAAAGGCACCATAGTTGATTTCACCTCAACCACTACAGGACAAACCCCTCGTGTAAAAAGAGCCATAGCAACCTCTGGTGCAGATTGTTCATGTTTTATTGGAGTTGTATTACAAGATATAGGGGTAAATAATTTTGGAGCCATCATGTTGAATGGTGTAGCTCGTGGTCTAAATTTAACATCATTTAACACAGATGATCAATTATATTTATCCTCAACAGTATCTGGATCAGCAACCACAATAATCCCAACACCCCCAATAAAAGCAATTCGTATAGGGAAGGTATTAAATGCGTCAAATTCACCTACTCAAGGTGTCTTGTATGTAAGACCAGAAAATCGTACAGTGTACTTTGATTTAGATGAATTCAAACAAACACACAACACGGGTTCATTCTCTGGTTCTTTTACAGGCTCCTTTCAAGGAGATGGATCACAACTAACAGGAATAGTACCTCCAACAGTAGGCACAACGGGTGCAGATTACACGTCTATTCAAGCAGCAGTAGCTGATGGCAAATACATCTTAAAACAAGTTGGAGAAATTACTGAAACGCAAAGCACTTCTATCCAAAATGAGTTTCTTTTAATAGGTAACGGAGATGCTATTAATTTAGGTACTAATCAAATTGAAGCAGGACCATATAATAACAACGAAAAATTTATAAAAGTTGAATTTAGATGTTGTAACATTATAGGCTCTAGCAATACACCAGGAAATAATGGCGCAAATTTACTACATAATCCAGGAATTACTGGTGAGATCAATTTAGTTTTTGATAATTGCAACCTAAATAGCCAAATTAACACAGCTAATTGTTATCTCATTAACACTACTAATAATTTATCTAGGTCTAGTCTCATAATTAAAAATTCTTATTTTGTTTCTACAGGAAATATCAATGCTACAAGATTTATAGGTACATACAACCAAAGCCAACAAGCTTATATTAGTAATTGCTATATGAAAGTTACTAATAATACAGAAAGATGTATAGAAGGAATAGGAACGAATAGTTTTGTTATTGATGGTCTTACAATAGACGGAGGAGATACACGAATAAGAGCTAAAGTTATTAAAAGTATTAATATTTTATCTGGTAATATAGAAATAAACCATGAAAGTGATTATTATGCAAATGTAGAAGGAGAGTTTCTTGTATTTAACGGCGGCAGCTATAATGGAGGAATTTTTAAAGGTCTGACTAATAGACCTAATAATAGTAGAAAATTTAAATTAAGAAATTCTACAATTACTGCTCAACCTAATATAATAACTAGTTTCAACGGGAATGATGAAATAATTATTGAAAATTGTGTTTTTAATATAACGACTAGTTTCGTCACAGCTAGTACTAATGCAGGAGAAAACCTATTTATTGTCGATAAATGTATATTTAACCAACCTGTTAATTTTTCTAATTATCCTTTTAGTAATATTAAAAACACAATTTTCAATTCAGGCATTACAAATTCAGGCAACAACAACACTTTCACAGACTGCAAAACTACAACTTTTGAAAATACAGTAAATTCAAACAATACAGTAGTAAGAAACCTGCAATACACAACATCAGCGACAGACGACTCTCTGACTACTAGAGAATGGGATGTGTATGAAAATTAATATAAAAGAAAATGAAAAATTTATACAATAAAACAACAGGTCAAAAAGTCATAATCACTAAGATTAACACAAGTAACAATCACGTTGGATTCGATGTGTTCGATTTAGCGTCTGATAACATTGAGCCAAGTAAAACGGAAGTTCACAAGTTCACAACCTTTCAGATAGCGGACAAGTTCTTCGAAACAGTATCTATTCACGATGAATGTCTTGCTAAATTAGCCGAAGAAAAGTTGACTGACTTTATAGTTGAGGAAGAGAATCAAAACTGGTTAATTGACAGCAAGTCAATTCGGATGTTAATACCCATTGAATGGCTGAATGAAGTTTTAATTAGTGATAATCTAATTGACGTTGCCGAAGTCATCACAAGGGAGCAGCGTTTGAACGCACAATCAACTGAAAAACATATATTCAAAGGAGATAAGTATTTCACTGCTTATTATAGTTCAATTAGTCAAACGCCTAATGAAAATGGTAAATCTGACTTTGAGATTATGATGCCACACGTTATGACAGAACAGAATCTAGAAGGGAAAATAATTGTTGAGCAAAAAGATTAAGATATGGGATTTTTAAAACGAGTACAAGGAGCAATTAGTTGGATTAGTAATTTGACTAGCGGAACTATATTTGAGATTAAAAGCGAGAATGGGAAGATACTAGATATTGACGCTGATGGTAAGCTAACAATGACTAGAATGGGTGACAGCAACAAAAGAATAGAAATATTTGAAAATAATATTACTTTAACTGGAAACTCTGCTCAGGGTAATTACATTAATGGAAACTCAAATAGTTATATTAGATTTCCAGTTTCGAATGGTTATCAGTATTTTCAATTTAATTCAAATTCAGCTGACTTACAAGCAGAATTTAGGAATGAAGTAAATAACAAAATATTTAGGATATATTCAGATAAATTAGTCGGAACAGGTGGCGAAAACTATCCAATACTTTCATTTTCAAATTATATAGGTGGTACAATAACATTAGGTGCGACTACTTCAACACTAAATTTTCCGGGGTACGAAACCAAAATAGTTTCATCTAACGGTAGATTGAGCGAACAAACCCCATCTCAAAATTCGGGGAAAAACATTGTTTTAGAAACAGGTGTAGGGTATTTCTCGGGTAGTGACGGGAATATTTTATTAAACGCTACAAATAATGGTCTTATAGGTATTGGAACAACAACACCAACATATAAATTACACGTTAATGATGGTGATTTTTTAGTAAAAGGTGTAAGTACTGGTGATGGTGGTATTGCTATAAAAAGATTAGTTAATGGTTATAATTCAATAACTTGGATTAGTAATAATGTTGGTATTGGTTTAATTGTTGGTGGTGGTATTGGTGCTTATGTAAAAGGTGCAGCAGGATTTAACATTTCACCATTTCCTAGCATTCCATCATTGGGTGCTATGTTAGGTATTAGAACTAATGGTAACACATCAAGTACAGATGCAATGAAAATTAATAATCAATCTAATATAACCATTTTTAATATTAACGATGCTGGTGATGGCTATTTTCAAGGTAATTTAGGTATTGGAACAACTTCTCCAACAAATAAACTCCACATTGACGAGGGTATTCTAAGAATCGAAAATGCACCACCAGAGCCAACTACCATTAATAGCGTTAGAGAAAATGGAATACGATTAGATGCAGGGTCTATTTCTAGTTATGCAGAAATACGACCTTATAACGGCGGTAGTAATACAAGAATCGGTCTTAGCTTTTGGGCCTCCAATACCACCCCGACAGAAGTTGTAAGAATACAACCCAATGGAGATGTTGGTATTGGAACTTCAACACCATCAACTAAATTAGATGTAGATGGAGAAATAACAGTAGCAATAGAAAGATGGACAATTGATTTAATGGATGATACATCAACTACATTATATGCTGATGACGCTATTAGTATAACAGCAGTAGACAATATTGTTAATGCCCCAACAACTACAATAACAATAAATGGTTCAGCTTATACATTAGGTAATTCTATATCACTTGGAGATGAAATTGGAATAACTGTATCAACGGCATCAGTAATTAAATTAAAAATAGAGAAGTAATATGGGAAGTGTGGGAAGATATATTAAAGCAAGACCAGAGTTTATTTGGAAGAGAAATACTCAATGGCCAGCAATTCCAGCAGATGATGGTACTGAAACTAAATTATATGTTGTATTTGCAGTTATTGAGGATAACCCGAATATTCTAAAGTTTACATTAAATAATGATTCTGTAGTTGATTGGGGCGATGGTACTACAAGCACTGCTGCAAGTGGCACAACTTATCCTGACATACAACACACATATGATTATTCTACTATAACAGGAGTACCTATTTTAACATTAGAAGATGGTAGAAATTATAAACCTGTTCTTGTTGAAGTTGATATGGAATTAGATACTGGGAGTTCAAGAGCTTGTTTATGTTATGTTGATGGTGATGAGAATTCACATAATGCACTTGAAGTAGTTAGTTATCTAGGAGATGGTAATCCAGATGGTTCTGGTTCATCTAGAGTTTATATTTCAACATTAGCAATTGCTCATATTTGTGAACACGTATATTTAAAATCACCGAATGAGGGTAGTAATTTAAGATGTTTTAGATATATGACTAAACTTAAAAAGTTAGAATTACCAAGTAATTTCTTTAATATAGATGTTTCTAATTGGGATGATGGTTTTAATGGGACTTCTTTATATGGTCAAAATTTAGGAGATGTAAGTATTGATAATGCTACAAGTGATGCAGTTTTTAGATATTCAGATAACTTTAAGATAGGACGTTTGACACTTGGTTCATCAACAACAAATGGAAATTCATTCTTTATACACGCTAATAATTATTCTATTGGTGATGTGATTGCATTAAATAATACAATTGGTTTATATTTCTTTGGTGGTACAGTTAACAATGGACCTTATAGTATAGGAGAAATTAATATGCCTCTTTTAGAAGATGCTAGATATATGTTTAGAAATGCTAGAAGTTTACCAGAGGTTGTGATGACTGATTGTATTAATATTAATAATACACTTGGTATGTTCTTATCAACTGGTTCACTTCAAAGAATTGTATTGAATAGATTGACCATTGGTGTTGATGTAAGTGGTAATCAAATGACTGCCGATGCAATAGATGAATTGTTTACATCACTTGGAACTGCTGCTGGAACACAGACTATAGATGTTAGTGGAATGCCTGGTAGTGCTGGTTGTGATACAAGTATAGCAACCGCTAAAGGATGGACAGTTGTAACATAATTAAGATAAACTTAATATTATAAAAAATAAATTAAACTATGTTTTATAAATACGAAGAGAATAATGATAAGTGGGTAAGGGGTAATATGATTACATTACCTAATGGAGATATACTATCAGAAGATAATAAAAAAGAAATTGATGGTTGGGTGTGGTATGATGAAGAACCACAAGAATATCTTGATTGGAAAGAAGAGAAAGAGTTAGAACATATGAAGATGATGATTGAAATAAATAAATAATACTAAAATAGGACTAATACAAAACTTAATAAACATATTACCTGGGAGGTATTACCGTAACTGACAATGTAAGTGTTTATACCGAAATGAGTAAAATTTAAAAAACCAAATATGGAAGATAATAAAATAAAACATGGTGATATTCTAATATGTAGTAGGAATAGCTTACTTAGTAACATAATTAGAAAAGCAACAAACTCAAAATATTCCCATACTGCAATAGCTATAGAAATTTGGGGTAGGATGTATATTGTTGATATGCAACGTAAAGGAGTTGAATTAAATACTCTAGAGGAGTGGAAATCTAAGTGGAGATATGAATATATAATCTACAGAAATATCAATGCATCCCAAGAATATAAAAGCATAGCAAAAAGAGCAATTTCAATAGTGGGAAGAAAAGTAAAATATGATTTGTTTACTTTTATATTCCGTATCCCCTGGAAGCTTATAACAAAAAAATATAAATTTAATGGGGAGGATTTAGAAACAAAACGACTTATATGCTCACAACTTACGGGATGGGTTTGGAAAATGGATAAGTGGTGGGAAATGACCCCTGATGATCAACAAAAATACTTAGACTTACAAAAAGATTGGCAAACATCAAAATAATTATTATATTTATAAATAAAAAAAAATAAAATCTATGGAAAATTTACAAACAGAAGCAAAAAAATTAACACAAGAGGAAATGGATACCCTTAAAGATATCCAACAACGCTCTCAATCTCTAACAATGGAGTTAGGACAAATCGAGATCCTAAAATTTCAAATTGCTGAAAGAAGAAAACAAGCAGAAGAATTTATGGAAAAATTAAAAGAAGACGAAACAACATTCTCAGAAAACCTTTCTAAAACTTATGGAGATTGTAATATAGACCCAAACACAGGTGAAATATCCCCTCTTTAGGCAATATTTATAACAAAACACCCTAAATGGCAGAAACAATCTTATCCCCTGGAGTTGTATTAAATGAAAATAATCAATCATTTATAACACAACAACCACCCGAAATCCAAGCAGCAATTGTGGGGCCTACAGTTAAAGGTCCTGTAGAAAGTCCCACAGTTGTTACTTCATATTCCCAATACATCAATAAATTTGGAACTACTTTTACAAGTGGAAGTCAAGTATACACTTACCTAACCTCCGTTTCAGCATATAACTATTTTGAAAGGGGAGGAACTAGCTTATTAGTTACTCGAGTAACAAGTGGTTCTTTTACTCCCTCAGAACTTGATGTTATATCAAACAATACTTTTATAAGTGGAGGATATGTTGTACCCGGATATTCAACATCTGATATAGCATTTACTTTAGAGACTTTAAGTGAAGGTTTAATTATGAACTCCTCATCCTCTCTCCTCCCAAATGGGGCTTTAACAGATGGAACTCAAGATAACTTAAGAATCCAAATAACCTCCCCTAATACATCCTCAGGTGAATTTACACTTTTAATTAGAAGAGGAGATGATAACACAAATTCCCCAATAGTTTTAGAAACATGGAGTAATTTATCATTAGACCCATTCTCCCCTAACTATATTGAAAAAGTAATAGGAAATCAAACCACCAGTATAGTTAATGATGGTGCTGATTATTATTTAGAATCAAATGGTAATTATTCTAATCAATCAAATTATGTTAGAGTAAGTAATGTAAATACAAAAACCCCTAATTATTTAGATAATAATGGAGACCCTGTAGCTGCCTTTACCTCACTTATCCCTGTTACTCAACAAAATTCCTTTAATGGGGCTATAGGATCCAACTTACCTGTTGGAGTAGGAAATTATTATAGCTCTATCAACAACACAAATACCCAGGGATTACAAGCTAGTGATTATACCTCCTCAATTAACCTTTTAGGAAATAAAGAAGAATTCCAATTCAAATATATCTCTACCCCAGGATTAATAAGTAGTTTAGCAACTCACACCCCAGTTATTACATCATTAATAACAAAATGTAGAGAAAGAGGGGATACTATGGCTATTATAGATACTGTAGAATATGGTAGTATGCTAATCCCAACCATCTCCTCAACAAACTCAATTGATAACACTTATGCTACTACTTACTGGCCTTGGTTACAAACATTAGACCCAAATACTGGAGAAGAAATATGGATCCCAGCATCAACTATAATCCCCTCAGTATATGCATTTAATGATAGTGTTTCTGAGCCTTGGATAGCACCTGCTGGAACCACTAGAGGATTATTACCAACAATATTAAGAGCTGAAAGAAAACTACAGCAAACAACCCGAGATGCTCTATATCAAGCGAATGTAAATCCATTAATAACTTCCCCAACTTTAGGAGTTGTAGTATTTGGACAAAAAACTCTTCAAAAACAAAAATCAGCTTTAGATAGAGTAAACGTAAGAAGACTATTAATTGAGTTAAAATCTTTTATCGGTAGAGTAGCAGAAGGTTTAGTATTTGAACAAAATACAACATCTACTAGAAATGATTTTTTATCACAAGTTAATCCTTACTTATCATCAGTTCAACAAAGAGAAGGATTAGATGACTTTAGAGTAATAATGGATGAAACAAACAACCCCCCATCAGCTGTAAATAATAACCTATTAATCGGTCAGATATTCATCCAACCTACAAAAACCGTAGAATTTATACAATTAGAATTCAACATAACTCCATCAGGTGTTACTTTTGAATAAATTCCTAATATGTATAATAAAACCCAAAATAAAAAATGGCAAACTTATCATCATCTCCAGGCGTAACCTTAAACGAATTAGATCAATCATTTAATTCTCCACTTCCTACTAAAGTAGGAGCAGCAATTATAGGCCCAACAGTAAAAGGACCTGTTGAACTTCCAACATTAGTAACCTCATACTCAGATTATAAAAATGTATTTGGAGGATCTCTTATAAGTGGCAGTGATTCATATTCATATTTCACTTCTATTTCCGCTTTTAATTATTTTAATTCCGGAGGAAATTCATTATTAGTTGCTCGAGTAGCAAGTGGATCTTTCACATCCGCAGAACTTGATGTTGTAGAAAGTGGTAGTTATATAGTAAATGGATACGTAAATAATTCATACACAACAAATGATATAGTATTTACAATAGAAACAATATCCGAAGGGATTATAATGAATAGTTCAGGATCTGTTGATGCTAGTGGTGTATTATCTAATGGAACTGTTGATAACTTACGTATAGAAATAACTAATCCTTCAACAGCATCAGGAACATTTAATGTTGTAGTAAGAAGAGGAAACGATAGAGAGAATGATAAAGTAATTTTAGAATCTTTCAATAGAGTAAATTTAGACCCAACCTCTCCAAATTACATTTCTAAAGTAATAGGAGATGAAGAAATGGGTTATAATCCAACAACAAACCAAGTAGAGGTGATATCTGGTAATTACCCAAACGCCTCAAAATATATTAGAATAAAAGAAGTATTAAAAAATACCCCTAACTATTTAGATGCAAATGGATTACCAGACCCAACATATGTTGGAACTATACCACCTTTCCAAAATAATTCATTTGATGGAGCAGATGGGGAGGTTGCATCCGGGGCTAATTTTTATGAAAATATATCAACACAAACCCAAGGAGTAGTAGCGGCTGATTACACAAACATGGTAAATCTACTTTCAAACAACCAGGATTATAAATTTAATGTGTTATTAACACCCGGATTAGTAGACACGGAACACTCATCAGTTATTAATACTATTATATCAAATACTCAAGAACGAGGAGATAGCATTTATATTCCTGATATGACAGTACATGGTTCAACAAGAACTGCTGCAATAACCCAAGCACAAAGCAAGAATTCATCATATGCTGCTACTTATTGGCCTTGGGTTAGAATGCAAGATCCGGAAACTGGGAAACTTGTATGGGTACCGGCCTCAACTGTAATAGGGGGAGTATATGCATTTAATGATAGAGTTAAAGCTCCATGGTTCGCACCCGCTGGTTTAAATAGAGGAGGTTTAAATACTATCCAAAAAGCAGAATACAAATTATCACAACCCTCTAAAAATGATTTATATGATAATAATATTAACCCTATTTCCACTAAAGACAATCAGGTTTCTATAGCAGGGCAAAAAACATTACAAAAAGAATCATCAGCTTTAGATAGAGTAAATGTACGAAGATTGTTAATTGAATTAAAATCATACATTGGACAAGTAGCAGATACTTTAGTATTTGAACAAAACACTTTAACAACTCAAAATAAATTCTTAACAACCGTAAATCCATACTTGGAAAGAATTAAACAAAAAGAAGGTTTATATGCCTTTAAAGTAATAATGGATGATACAAACAACACCCCAGATGTGGTAGATAGAAATCAATTAGTGGGTCAAATCTATATACAACCAACTAAAACAGCAGAATTTATTAATTTAGATTTTATCATTCAACCAACAGGAGCTAGTTTCCCTGTTTAAAAACCTAAAGTAACTAATATTTATAATTGATAAAAAATTAACTTAAAATAAAATGGCAGTATTAAATCCAAATGAAATCTTTTTTACAGCGTTTGAACCGAAACAAACAAACCGCTTTATATTATATATTGATGGTATTCCTTCATACCTAGTAAAAGGGATGGGTGCGGTAACACTATCACAAACACCGGTTGCTCTTAACCACATTAATATTCAACGTTTTGTAAAAGGAAAAACAACATGGGGGACAATCCAATTTACATTATTTGATCCTATCACTCCATCAGGAGCACAATCCGTAATGGAATGGGTTCGTTTACATCACGAATCTGTAACTGGTAGAGATGGGTATTCTGATTTTTATAAGAAAGATTTAACATTCAATGTTGTAGGCCCAGTAGGTGATATAGTTTCTGAATGGGTTGTAAAAGGAGCATTAATTACAGAGGCATCATTTGGTGATTATAACTGGGATGATGATGGGACAGCAGTAAACATTACAATGACTGTTCAACCTGACTATTGTATCTTGAATTACTAAAATGTATTTTTAAAAAATAATAAAAAAGCTTGTCTTTCTGAGATAGGCTTTTTATTTTCCCATAATATTTATAATATATGAAACGAAATGATATAAAATCCATTATTAAAGAGGAAATTAAAAATATCCTTAAAGAGGATTATCAAGACAAGTTTAAAATGGTGGGAACATTAATCACTGATTTAAATACACGCCCACAAAAAGAAATATATTCAGATCTTAGAGCCATAACAGGAATCACAACAATATCCTCAGTTGAGCCTATCCCTTACAATGAACAGGATATATCCAACTTCAAAACAACGTTAACAGTTAAAGTAGATGGGTATCCTTGGATTACTAAGGGGGGGTTTACTAGAGATAAAATGCAAGATATAGCATCTGAAATTAGAAAAACACCAGGAGTTAAAAAATTTATCACCTCCTCAGACAACATCACTAATTTATAGATATTTATCAATATAAAAGTTATAACAAATAAAAATTATGAGCGAATTTAAATTACCAACTGAAATGGTTGAGTTACCCTCAAAGGGTAAATTTTACTCTGAGGAATCAGGGTTAAAAAGTGGTACAGTGGAAATGAAGTATATGACAGCAAAAGAGGAAGACATCCTCACCAACCAATCATATATTCAAAAAGGAACAGTATTAGATAAAGTGATGCAATCCCTTATTGTGTCAAAAATCAAATACGATGATTTGCTAATTGGAGATAAAAATGCCCTAATGGTAGCAGCTCGTGTTTTAGGATACGGGCAAGAATATTCATTTATGATTAGTGGAGAATCCCATACAGTGGATCTATCAGAAATAAATAACAAACCACTTCACCCAGATGTTGAGGCAGCAGAGGAAAATGAATTCTCATTTACTTTACCCCACACAAAATATAACGTAACATTTAAACTTTTAACACATGCTGATGAGCAAGCAATTTCTCGTGAGTTAGAAGGATTAAAGAAAATCAATAAAGATGGTTCACCCGAACTATCAACACGCATGAAGTATCTGATCACATCTGTGGAAGGTAAACGCGAACCCAAGGATATAAGGGAGTTCGTTGATAAATATCTCTTAGCACGGGACTCACGTGCACTAAGAGACTATGTTAAGCAAATTCAACCAGACGTGGATTTAACTTTTTTTCCCCAAGGAGAGTCAGATCGAATCAATATTCCAATTGGGGTTGAGTTTTTTTGGCCTGATATCTGAGACCGCCGCTCAAACTAGAGCTGCTATTTTTACTCAAATTCATGAGATAGTTTTTCATGGTAAAGGAGGATATGATTGGAATACAATTTACAATATGCCTATTTGGTTACGTAAATTCACTTTCAATAAAATCAATTCTTACTATAAAGAAGAAAATGATAAAGTAAATAATGCAACTAGTGGTGGGGATAAAGGAAAGAAAACAATGGTAAATCCTGATGGTACCGTAAATGCTCCTGATTTTACTCAAGCATCCAAACAATATAAGAAGCCTGCGAGTTATAAATAATTTGTGGGCTTTTAATATTTATAATAAAATAACATTGAATGGCTGATCTAAATGATAAATTAAAAGAAGCTCAAAACCTTTTAAAGCAGATAGAGCAATCTTATAAAATATTGGGTGATAAAAATCCATTTGAAAATTTGGACCCCAAAAACGCTGATTTAGATAAGTTAAAACAAGAACTTAAAGAAGTTAATGAATATATAAATTTATTAGATACTGATGCTTCATCCATATTCCAATCTTTTAAATCTATAACTGAAGAGATAGGAAATAACAATAAAGCGTATAGTAGTGCTTCTAAATCTTTAAACTCTTTAACCTCTATAAGTGGTCAACTTAGAGATCATCAATCTGATATAAATAAACTTTCAAGCAAACAATTAAGTTCCTTAAAATCCAAAATATCCTCAGAAACCGCAAATCTAAAAGTAAGTAGAGACCTCCTTCTAGATAAATCAAAAAACGAAGAACTCTCTAATAAAGAAAAAGTCATGCTTACTAACATCCAGGGATTATTGGATGAAAAAGACAGTACCTTAAAGTCATTAAATAAAACCTCAATTGAAGAACTTAAAAATAGGGAAAAAATAGATAAGCAATTAGGGATAGCTGGGGGGATACTAAAGGGTCTCTCTAAAATCCCAATACTTGGAAATGTATTTGAAGCTAATACCGCTGTTGAGGCCATGGAGGAAAACCTTAAAAAAACCAACTCTCCAGTTAAGGCTTTAGGAGCAGGTTTTAAAAACATAGGAAAGCAAATCCGTGAAGGAATGCTAAACCCCGCAAATTTAGTCTTAGGTATAATAACAGGTTTGGTAAATGGATTTATCCAATCCCAAAAATCAATAGGAGACTTAGCCAAAGGTTTAGGAATGTCTGCCTCTAGTGCGGTTCAAATGAGGCAAGACTTTGCCTCTATCGCAAATTCCTCAATGGATGCTAATGTTTCTGTAAAAGGATTACAAGAGGCACAGTTAGCGGTTGGACAAGCATTAGGTACTAATGCTCAATTGAATGAAAGTGATTTAAAAACCCTAACTAAAATCACTAAACAAACTGGTTTAACTCATGCTGAGTTAATGGGGATGGAAAAATTATCTTTAGCTCAAGGTAAAAATTTAGATAAACAGGTAAAATCTACATTAGGGGGAGCAAATGCATATGCAATGCAAAACAAACTTGTAGTAAATCAAAATAAAGTACTACAAGAGGTAAGTAAAGCATCCTCATCTTTAAAACTATCATTAGGGGGAAGTGTTGAGGCTTTAGGTAAAGCAGTTGTTCAAACCCAAAAAATGGGTATAAATTTAGAAACTGCCCAAAACATGGCTCAAGGATTACTCAATTTTGAATCCTCTATTGAATCTGAATTAGAAGCAGAACTTTTAACTGGTAAAAATTTAAACTTTGAAAAGGCAAGGCAATTATCTTTAGAGGGAGATATAGCAGGAGCAGCAGAGGAAGTTTTAAAACAAGTTAAGGGAACAGAAGAATTCAGTAAAATGAATGTTATCCAACAGGAGGCTATGGCTAAAGCTGTTGGTATGACTAGAGATCAATTAGCGGATTCATTAATTGAGAGAGAGGCATTAGCGGCTATGTCAGCTAAAGAAGGAGAAACAGCACTTCAAGCCTATAATAAGTTAAAAGAATCAGGAGCAACTGAGGATGAAATTATTAAAAAATTAGGAGATAAAGCAGCTAAACAACTTGAACAACAATCCTCTCAAGAAAAATTCAATAATGCTTTAGAAAAAGCACAAGAAATATTTGTACAAATAATGGATGCTGTTGCTCCTATATTTGAAGTACTGTCTAATATTATGACAACTATTTTACCCGCTATAAATTTCCTCATCACCCCAATCTTAGATGCTTTCAAAGGAATCTCAGATATAATTACCTCTATTATAGACCCTACTAAATCTTTGGGAGAAACTTTAGCAGATATGGGACCAGTAACTGCAGGAATTGCAGTAGCTTTAACAGCTGCAGGGGTTGCCGTGATGGGATCACTAGTCCCAGGATTGATTAGAGCCGGGGTTGCTGCAGCAGCATCCCTTCCAACCCTCATCTCAGGAGCTATTGCAGCTGTAACATCAGCATCAGCTGCGACTTTAGGTATAGGGGCCATAGCAATAGCCGCAGGTATAGCAGGTGTGGTTGCTTCAATGAATTCAGCAAAATCATCAATGCAAGATGGTATGATTGGTCCTGGTGGTGAAATGGTAGTATCAGGCCCCAAAGGATCAATTCAATTAGATAAAGATGATAGTATAATAGCAGGAACTGACCTATTCGGAGGCGATAAAAAATCAAATAGCTCCACTACCCAACAACCTACTCAAACCACTCAAGCAAGCGTTGATATGACGCAAACAAACGCATTATTACAACAATTAATTAGTGTAATCCAATCAGGAGGTACTGTAATGCTTGATGGACAAAAAGTAGGAACAGCCTTAAAACTAGGAACCTATCAAACTCAATAGTATACAATATTTATAATAAAACAATAATATGGGACTTTTAAACAAACTCAACCAAAACGGGTCTGATTTATCACAATTTGATGGAGCAACTCCTCCACAAATGCAATCAGCTAACCCTAACTCAACAGTACATAATGAGTACTCAATTAATGGTAATCCAAACCAAACAGGATATCCAGCACCATCCTCACTTGATTTAGATGGTCAAACACCTCCTCAGTATTTAAACAATCTACCAACATAATTAAATGGGTTTAATCAATCTCCAGACAGATTTAAAATCATTAAAATTCGGAAAAGATAGACCTGGTGGGGGTTCAAGTAAACAACCCTACATCCAAAAACCTATTTCGGATAACCCTCAAGGTAATACTGGAGGGAATGACTTTATACTGCGTGGTGGGTTAAAGGCACCTCAACGCGCCTTAGAGGATGTAGCACGTTTAACAAAATATGTTGCTGATGGTTCAAAGGGTATTTTATATACCGCTAAAGAAAATTTACTATCACGTATGTCTGTGGGTACTGAGGCCTCAAAAGGTCCTGCTTATGCTGCTGGGGCTTTAAATGCTGGAGTATATACTCCACTTTCAACTTTAGCTCAAGCTGGTGTAGGATTTGCAGGTACTCATTTAAATAAGATGGGGATAGATCCTACTGGATTATTACCTGGATTAAGTTTAAATAAGTATGAGGATATAGTAAAGATAAATAATAAAGAAGTAACAAATTCTTTAACCCTTGTAAAAGGGGGTAATCTCACTCTCCCAGGATCCCCAAACCCTACATTCATACCAGATTCACTAGATGGTGTAGTAACAAATAGACTATTAACCATTTATAAAGATAAACAATTTACATTTTCCCTTAACAATAACACTATTTTAGAATATGGTGGGGGTCCAGGCTCTATTTTAGGTGTAGGAAAAACACGTATCAAATTTGCTGATCAAAGAACAGGACAGAATAATGTTAATCTAGCTAAAAGTGGATTTTTTAATGAAGGGTTTAAAGTATTTAAACATACAGATTCTAAAACAAGAACATTTGATAGAATTGATTATAGAAATTATTTAGGAGCAAGTAATAAACAAGGATTAACATTAGAAAATAATGGAATAAATAATTCCGGATTTTTATCAAACCTTTTTGGTAATCCTAATAGGATATTTGATATTCTCTCATTTGAAAACACCAAAAACAAAAAACCAGACACTGATTTAAATAAAAAGATTTTTGAAGAAGAGTCTAAAAATCCTCACTCTGAAGAACCTACAACATTTTCAACATATAAAAATACAACATTAAATAAATTATACGGGGGAAATAAAGACTTTGCGGGATTAAACATTGAAAATAGAGTAAACTTAGGAGACCCAGGAGCTACAAAAGGTTCATATACTGAGCCTTTAGATAAAGTTAACAGCTCTTTCCTATATAAATCAACAGAAGGGTTTAGTGGAGATGATGAAGGGGGAATTTATAATGATCTAGTTTCCTTTAGAATAGGAATTATAGATTCTAACACTCCAACAAATAATCTAACATATATGAACTTCCGCTCATACATTGACTCATTTTCAGATTCATATTCTTCAGATTGGAAAGCACAAACCTATATGGGTAGGGGAGAAAAATTCTACAAATATAGTGGTTTTGATAGAAGTATATCTATGGCTTTTACAGTAGTAGCACAATCTATGGGAGAAATGCGTGGGATGTATCAAAAACTTAATTACCTTGCATCCTCACTAGCACCCACATATACTCCAAATGGTTATATGGCTGGAAATTTAGTAAAAATGACTGTAGGAGATTATATATATGAACAATACGGATTTATATCATCATTAACTTATGATATACCTCAAGAATCATCTTGGGATCTTTCTCTAAACCCTGAAAACCTTGAAATTCAAAGAGGATCAGAAACAAATCCTGATGAGCTTCCTCTTATGATAAAGGTAACAGGTATGAAATTTACACCAATCCACAACTTCAGACCCGAAATAGCAACTAATAAAACTCTTGATACGGGGGATAAAAATCAAAGATATATCACAAATGGGTTAAAACTAGGAAAATAATATGTCACGATATAGAACAACACCTAGCAAAATTGGAAAAAATAATAGAGGTCTTCTCCAAACCACAACATATGTGGAGGTTCCCCTATCTTTTGAGGATGTTTACATTTTTACTACTATTGGGGACCGCTATGATACTTTAGCATTACAATATTATGGTAAATCCTCTATGTGGTGGATTATAGCAATTTCAAATCCCCAACAGGATTCTGATTCTTTAATACCTCAAATAGGATCACAAATACGAATACCTAGTATTCAAACCGCTACCCAAATTAATAATTTATATAGTTAATATAAAATAATGTTATGTCTATAATAGGAGAACCATTTGC
Organism: Microbacteriaceae bacterium; assembly: GCA_965660355.1. Lineage (GTDB taxonomy): Bacteria > Actinomycetota > Actinomycetes > Actinomycetales > Microbacteriaceae > CAJXVY01. The sequence continues at coordinate 36,346 of CBFHZN010000003.1, read as the reverse complement.
AGATTATGTCAATAATCAAATCAAAGTTCGACAAGAGCTAATGGGGGAAATATCTAATAGAGGTCCCGAAATGTTAGCATGGGCTAATGTAAAAACAGCATGGGTAAAATTAGCATCTGGGGTATTTTTAGAGGGTGAAGAAGCTGAAGAAAGATTGAAAACAGTAGGGTTAGATACTAATTCCCATATGGGAACAAAGCTAGCCCAAAAGTATATTTTATTTAGTGGAACCTCAACCCACATTTCAGGATCAACATTAGAATCCCAACGTTTTAAATTTAATGAAGTTTATGACCCAACAGACACTGACTTTGGGTTAGTTCCTATGCCTGGTATAGAAAGCATAAATGTTAAAGATAAAAATAGGGGATCAATAAAAGAGGCTACAGTAGAGATAATAGCTAACTCTAGAAAACAACTAGAAATATTAGACATCTTATATTTAAGATTAGGATACACAGTATTACTTGAATGGGGCAATTCCCACTATATTAATAATAATAAGGAATACCAGGAGATAGGGGCCACCCAAATAGATAAATTTTTTGGCGACGGTAAAAAAATTTCTGATAAAAGTCATAGAGATTTCCTATCATCAACCGAGGCTCTAAGGAAAAAATACAATGGAAATTATGATGGGTTTGTTGCTAAAGTTGTAAATTTTAATTGGACATTCCAACCTGATGGGACATATAAAATAACTTTAAAACTTATAAGTTTAGGAGATGTTGTTGAATCATTTAAGTTAAATGTTATATCTACCTCTTCATACCCCGAAGATGGGAAAAGTAATAGAAATATAATAGAGGAAGAATTAAACAAACAAATCATTCTAAACACCCTAACCTCAGATGGAGATCGTAGAGGAATCACCCATGAATATCTTGTAAATGGTAAACCAACATCTAGACAAATCGGGTGGTTTTATGGGGGGAGTGAAACCCTAGTATTTGAAGATAAAAAATGGGCCCCCGCAGATTTGGGTATTATAGTTGGGCGGGTTGATCGAGGAAGGAATTATTTCCTGAGAAATAGTTTGGAAGATCTAATAGAGGATTTAGATTCTTTAATTAATAAAAATCGACCCTTATATCAAGAACTTTTAAATGAAAATGCTATAAAATTTGAAATTGGCACAGCTCACGGTGGTTATTTTAGTGATATCGAATTTGAATCCATCTCTGAAGAACTATCCGATTATTTTAATGGTGTTGATGGTCTAAAAACATCAATGGAAAACCAAATGAACCGTCAATCAGAATATTTTACAGGAGATGACTATTATTTTAAATTAAAAATCCGTCCCACAACAATTACCATTAACTCACAAATAGCACCTAAGAATTCATTCTATGCAAATAACTTAGATGAAGAGGGGAAAGAAACAGAGTCAAGATTATCTTTATCTAATTATTATTTAAAATTTACATCCTTATTATCTCTTATAAATAACATTTTAAGAGACATTCCTTCTGCTCCCTCTATTTCCCAAAAACCCATTTTAGGAAGAAGAATGCCTAATCAAATGTCATTTGATCCTAGAGTTTGCATTGTAAGAAATACCATTTTTTATGATAAATCAAACCCAAATTTATATTTACATAATTATAAACAATTAGAATTTTTTCAAAAATCCTATAGTGCTTCAAATGGTGGGGAGAAGATTGGAGATTTTGGAAATTGTTATCTTAACTTTTCAACTATCGTTGATTCTATAGATTCTAATATTGATAGTCAAGGTGATTTATCTCCATTTAACTTTTTAAAAGATATTTGTGAGAAAATTAATAAAGCTATGGGGGGAGTTAATAATTTAGAACCTACAATTAATGAAAAAGAAAATACATATGAAATTATAGATTCTTCCTCTCCATCCCCAAAAATAAATAATCCCCAAACAGTTTTCCAAATATTTGGGTATAATGGACTCCCAGGAAATCAAAGTGAATCTACTTTTGTGAGGAATGTTGATTTAAAAACAGAAATTTCCCCCGAATTTGCCAGCATGGTAACGATAGGAGCTACAGCTTCGGGTTATACAAAAGGTATGGAAGCAACAGCATTCTCAAAATGGAATAGAGGAATTCATGACAGGTTTAACCCTTCACAACCTCTCCCCTCTCCCACTCCTACCACAGGTAGTATCAACACAAATCAAAATAACATAGAAGTTGATTATTTTAAATACCTTTTAGAATTAGAACCTCTAGAATACCTAGGATTCTCTATAGTCGAACCCGAACCCCGATGGCAAACCCTCAACCCAGAAATAATAGATACTAATATAACTGTGGCTACTGAATTTTTCAAATATTTGAGAGCAAAAACATATGAGAAAGATCCGGAAAATTATGCATCCACCTCCAACGGATTCATCCCATTTAATTTGCAACTCACTATGGATGGTCTTTCGGGTATGAAAATTTGGAATAAAATAGAGGTAGATACTAGATTTTTACCTTATAACTATCCCGAAAATCTAAAATTTGTGATAAAAAGAGTATCCCATAAAATCTCAAATGGGGATTGGGAAACTTCATTAGATACTACAGTAATGCCCGGATCATATTCTCCTAACCCTTAATATTTATAAGTATGGCTAGAGAAAGTTATTTTAAGCAAGAACAGGATATGTTATTTGAGATAATGCAAACAAACACCCCAATTGTTTCTTCCCTCCCTCAATTCCCCTCATTCTTATCCCCTATAATTCCCAACCAAACCCCCTTAGGAGAAGATCCTGCCCCTATTATAAACCCAACAAAAATAGGCAACTCTTCCCCCATTAATACCCCAGTATATAAAAAAACAAAAATAGATTTAAGAAATAAAACTAAACAACAAGTATTAAATTTAGTAAATGAGGGAAAATTAATAAAAGTAGGAGATGGAAAAATTGACCCAAAACATTTTGCATTGGGTAATGAAAACTTACAATCCGTGTTAATTTTTAACAGTGTTTACTATTTAGAAAGAAAAGCAGGTCAACAATTCTTACTATGGGTTAATGAAATGAAGTTAAATAACATTCCATTTTTAATATCATCAGCTATTAGATTTGGAAAAAATACAGGTGGAGGAGCCCATGGATATGGAATAGCTGTAGATTTCAGTAATCTATATCAAATAGTAGGAGGCTCTAAAGATAAATCAATTAATAGATCAGCAAGGATATCCACAAATATTTATAAACAAATATCTACTATTGGTGCAAAATATAATTGGTACAACCCATGGAGATTATCAGATAACGCAGGTACTATAGATGAAATATGGCATTTCGAATATTGGGGCCCAGCATAATTTTTTATAAATAATGTATTTTCCAAAATCACAAATAAAAACTAATTTATATACTAATGGGGGAGAATATGTAATTTCTTCTAATAAATCAGAATATGTGGGTTATTATTTTCAAATCTCCACCGGGAAATTATACACTGGAAACTCCCCAGGAGATAATAACCAATTATTAGAACCTATAACCCCTTCCTCAGATGAATTAGTTAATTCTCCTAATAATTTAATTACTATATTATCCCCAGAATCTATAGATAACATCTCTAGAAGTATTCCCAACCTATCAACAAATTTACCCACTTCTCAAAATTATGAAGAAGGCAAAATGGTAAGATATTTTACCAAAAAAACAAATGAACTAAAATATAAAGAAATTTCAAAACAAACATATACTCTATTAAAAAATAAAGATACTAGCATAGCTTGGGATCTATACGAACCTGAAAAAATAGAATGGGAAATAAGAGGAAATAAACCAATAACATTCAGAAACAATAAACAAAAAATCACAAAAATCGAACAAAGTAAAAAGTGGTACGGTTTTTCAAAATTCCTAAAAGAAGATTATATAAAGTATTGGAAACCCTAAACCCCTTTAATATATTACTATATTTATAATAAAAATAAATAAAAATGGGTAAAGAACAATTACGTATGCAAATGTTGGCTGGTATTATCACAGAAAGTCAATATAAAAAAGAAGTTGAAGAAATTGAAGTTAGAGGCAAAATTGGAAAATCTTACCCTGCCCCTGGGTATACCTCAGATAAAGATGATGGTGAAAATAAAGAAATAACATTAACCCCTCAACAGAAAAAAGTTTATGAGAAAGCCATGATTAAAAGCTTTAAAGAAACTAAAAAAGAAGATGGCCCAGATGAAGCTATACACAACCTCCCATATGCTTCTGAACGAATTTTAGCAAATATAATTCTAGGTAAAGACCCACAACAACACTATTTTGAAAGTGATTTTGATATGGAAGATGAGTTAAAAGAAAAAGGAATTGATTTAGATGAATTTACAGATTATTATCGCAAACTTCAGAGGGAATTTTCAAGAGGATCTACCAATAATCCACAAATTAAAGATATCCAATCCTGGGTAAAAGCTATGTATGGTTAATTTTAATATTTATAATAAAATTTTAAACGTATAAATTAAAAAGCTTGCCTCTGGCAGGCTTTTTTTATATATTATGATAAAGGTTATAAAAAATGTATTGGTTAATAGAGGATAAAGAAAAAATAAAGCAACTTTGTGAAAAATCACATAATCAAGCCTATGTAGAAATCATCCCTACCTCAAACACATTACACCCTACCCAAAACACAATATGTGCTGTTTTTATATACCCAAAAGATGATACTAAAGGATACATAATCCCACTTAACCATACCGAAACCCTAAATTTAGAGATTACAGATGTTTTAGAGGTATTAAATAGCATTAAAAAAATATATGTAAGAGATGCAAAAACATTCCTACATTACATTAAAATCAAGCATTTATATTCCCCACCCCCAACCCCTCATCCATATATACCAACTTTAACTCCCGCTCATATCCACATTTATGCAAACAAGGACATAATACATTCAAATATGTTAGTCCCAATTGTTAAACATTATGAGCTATGTATGGAGAATTATAATAATTATGATTTTGATTTCTCTAATAATTTCTATACAAAAGCCGCTTTAGTATTTGGTACCATAGAACACAGCGGAATAAAAGTGGATACTACGCTATATCAACGCTATTATGAACAAAACATGGAGGAATATGTATACACAAATTACAACTTAAATACATTAACTACTCGCCCATCAAATACATTTGGGGGCATCAACTTTTCAGCAATAAAAAAGGGTGACAAAAAACGAGAATGTTTTATCCCAAGTAACGATATATTTGTTGAAATGGATATTAGTGCTTATCATCCTACTCTTTTGGGTAATATATTGGGTTGGGATTGGGATGATTCTGATATCCACAATAGTTTTGCTAAAATGTATGGGGTGGATTATGCCAAAGCCAAAGAATTGACTTTTAAACAACTATATGGGGGAATATTTAAACAATATGAGGATTTACCATTTTTTAAGCTAGTAAAAGAATACACTGATAATCTATGGAACGATTTTAAAACAAATGGATACATTGAATGTCCGATTTCCAAATATAGATTTGAGGATAAAAAATTAGAGAATATGAACCCACAAAAACTATTAAACTATTTACTCCAGTCACTTGAGACCTCACAAAATGTTCTTATATTGTGGGATATATTTAAAATATTGAGAGGTAAAAACACAAAACTCATATTATATGTATATGATAGTTTTTTGTTTGATGTTGATAGAGAGGAAAAACAAGTACTTTCCCAAATACACGATGTATTTACAAAGTATAATTTAGGTGTAAAATTTAAAAAAGGAATTAACTATAATTTAAAATAAATAAATGATTTCAACTTTAAGGGAACCCCCATATATGTATAACGGATACGACTTTAATTCATACGAAGATTTTATATCCGTGAACAATAAATTATTTTGTACTTTTACTACCTTAGATGGGTTAGACACACTAATTGATTCCTTAGTAAATCGATACGAGATAATGTACAATAAAGTGTTTGCTTTACAGATAAAAAGCAACAATGAATACGTCTTAACTTATAATGTTGATCAAGGGAACATCACTGACATCCCAGACAATACTATTTTGGTACATCGCAAAAAAGAAACAAACACTTTATATACTATAAACGCGTTAAATGAGCTTATTAAAAGTTTAAATGGTGGAGTTGAAGATTCAAGATACCCAATAGAGTGGAATCATTATAAAAATTGCATATTGTTGACTCAAAATTATGAGTTAAAGCAATTGAATACAAAGATTTTTAAAATTATAGAAGTATAGTTTGGAGACATAAATAAAGGTTTTTATATTACAGTAAACAATTAAATTAAGTTATATTATGAATTTAGATGCAATCAAGAAGAAACTTGAGTCGATGCAGCAACCTGCAAAAAAAGGTGAGTACAAACAAATTAAGAGTTTTAAACCCCAAGTTGGAACAAAACAAGTTGTTAGAGTAGTACCATTTAAATACAATAAGGAAAACCCTTTTGTTGAAATGAAATTTTACTACAACATTGGGAGTAGAAAAGTTATTGCCTCTCCCCTAAATTGGGGTGAGAAAGACCCAATTGCTGAGTTTGCAAAACAATTAAGAGGAACAAACGATAAAGAAAATTGGCGATTAGCTAAAAAATTAGATCCTAAAGTTAGAGTATTTATTCCTGTTATAGTAAGAGGAGAAGAACATGAAGGGGTACAACTTTGGCAGTTTGGGAAACTAATTTATGAGGACTTCTTAAATCTAGCTGCTGATGAGGAAGTAGGAGACTTTACAGACATTATGGAAGGTAGAGATATTAAAGTAACTACCGTAGGACCTGAAGTTACGGGTACAAAGTATAATAAAACAACTATTTCACCTTCAATGAAAACTTCCCCATTGTCTGAGGATGAAAATGAAATTGAAACATGGTTAGAAAATCAAGATAACCCATTAGAGACTTACAAACCACTCCCATTTGATGATATTAAAGCAGCATTGCAAGAATGGTTAACTCCTGATGAAGAGGAAGAGGAAGAGGGGGTTGTTGAAGAAGTCGCTCCCGCAAAATCAAATTATAGCCTATCCACAAAACCAGAGGCTAAAAAATCAAAAACTGAAAAGTTTGATGATATGTTTGAGGATGATGATGATTTACTACTTTAATAAAAATTCCTAAATAAGTTATGTCAAAAACAAGTAAAAAATCTCTATCTAAGGCGGCTAGTAAACAATTGAAATCCTCCTTTAGTTTAGACAAGTTTAAAGAGAATAAAGGACTATCCAACACAGTCAAATACAAAGACACCCAATGGATCCCATTCTCCCCAGCAATGCAAGAAGCTCTATCAATACCAGGATGTCCTATGGGGCACCTGGTTATAGTTAGAGGGAGATCTAATACTGGTAAATCAACAACAGCAATTGAATTATCAGTTAATGCCCAAAAAATGGGAATCCTCCCAGTTCTTATTATAACTGAAATGAAACATGATTGGGGGCATTGGAAAAAGATGGGGTTTCAAATGGATGATATTGTTGATGAAGATACTGGAGAGGTAATAGACCATGAAGGCTTTTTTATATATAAGGATAGAAGTACCTTAAATTCAATTGAGGATATTGCTGCCTTTATAATTGATTTACTTACAGAACAGAAAAAAGGCAATTTACCTTATGATTTGTTCTTTATGTGGGATTCTGTTGGGTCAATTCCATGCCAAATGAGCATAGACCAAGGAAAAAACAACCCAATGTGGAATGCAGGAGCCATTTCAACTCAATTCGGTAATTTCATCAACCAGCAAATTGTCATGTCCCGTAAGGAAAGTTCTAAATACACGAATACTTTATTTGTTGTGAATAAAACAGGTGTTGCTCCTGCACTAACGCCTATGTCAAAACCTAAAATGACAAATAAAGGGGGAGATACTATGTTTTATGATGCTTCATTATGTTTAACTTTTGGAAATATTACAAATGCCGGTACTTCAACAATATTTGCACAAAAAGATAAGAAGAAAGTCGAATTTGGTTTACGTACTAAAATAGCATGTAGCAAAAACCATATAAATGGAATAACAACATCTGGAACAATAGTTAGCACAGCCCATGGTTTTATAAATGATACCCCATATGCCATTAAAAAGTACAAAGACACATATTCTGGAGATTGGTCTGAAATATTAGGCCAGGGGACTTTTGAAGTGAATGAGGATAATAGCGAATGGGATGAAAGATCAGACTTTACAGATTCCATTGAATCTGAGGATAATTAAAAAATAATAATATGAAAAAAAATATGCTTGAGCTCCTTAACAATGTTACGGAGGATGGGGATTTTCAACCTGAAAATGAACGTATATTACTCATTGATGGGTTAAATCTATTTTTTAGAAACTTTAGTGCTATAAACACTGTAAATTCTAAAGGTATTCATATAGGGGGTTTAGGTGGTTTTTTTCGTTCTTTAGGATTTTTAGTCAATAACATCCAACCAACACAAATATATGTGCTGATGGATGGAATTGAATCCTCAAGTAGCAGAAAAAACATCATCCCAGAATACAAAGGAGGGAGGAATACCTCTAGAATCACAAAACATGAATTATTTGATTCAATAGATGAAGAAGATGATTCAAAAATAGATCAGATTATTAGAATCATACAATACCTCCAAACCCTCCCAGTTAAAACCCTTTCAATCCCTAGAGTAGAAGCAGATGATGTTATCTCATACTTGTGTGGGATCACCCCTAAAAACCCTAACGACAGAGTTTTCATAGTATCAAGTGATAAAGATTATCTCCAATTAGTTTCTGATCAGGTTATAGTTTATAGACCCATGGAGAAAGAATTTTATACACCTGATACAGTAGTTTCAAAATTTGGGGTAACTCCCCATAACTTTATCCTATATAAACTTTTAATGGGAGACTCTTCAGATAAGATTGAGGGTATTAAAGGGTTAGGCCCCAAAAAGTTATTTAAGTATTTTCCTGAGCTTAAAACCAAAGATTTAACGTTTCAAGATTTACTTGACATAGCTGAAGAAAGAATGGAAGAACATGTTATATACGCTAGAGTCCTTCACGATATAGGGGGATTGGAAAATAAGTATAAAGTAATGGATTTATCCAAACCTATGATGTCTGATGTTCAAAAGCAAGAAGTATTAGATATAGCAGAAAATGAAAAATTAAACTACTACCCCGAAGCATTTATCAAAATGTATCATGAAGACCAATTAGGTAATCTTATACGAAATGTTGAGATTTGGGTTGACAACATCTTTAAGAATTTATTACCTACTCAATAAAAATTCAAAAAATAAAAGTTATAAAATATGACACTCACCAGTATAGAAGAATATGGACCTCAGTTCCAAATGAAAGTAATTTCCTCTCTTTTAACCCATAAAGAATTCTTACAAAACATAAATGATGTTTTAAGTGATGAATACTTCTCAAACCCCGCTCATAAATGGGTTATAAGTGAGATAATTAACTATTATGAAAAGTACCACACCACCATCTCCATGGATATTTTAAAAGTGGAGATGAAAAAATTAGGTAATGAGGTTCTTAGAGCATCTATTAAAGAACAATTAAGAGAAGCTTACAAAGCAGATATAGAAGACCTCAAATACGTCCAGGAAGAATTTTCTACTTTTTGTAAAAACCAACAATTAAAAAAAGCACTTTTAAATAGTGTTGATTTATTAAAAGAGGGTGATTATGATTCTATAAAATATTTAATAGAGTCTGCTATGAAAGCTGGACAAGACAAAAATATAGGGCATGAATATAAAAAAGATACTGAATCACGTTATCGTGAAGATCATAGAATTGTAGTTCCAACTCCATGGGGTCCAATTAATGATTTAATCCAAGGTGGGTTAGGTAATGGAGATTTAGGATTAATTTTTGGAAATCCTGGAGGTGGCAAATCATGGACTTTAGTAGCATTAGGGGGATTTGCTGTTAAAATGGGGTTTAACGTAATCCATTATACTTTGGAGTTAAGTGAATCATACACCGGAAGACGATATGATGCCTTCTTTACAGGAATTGAGGTAGATAAATTACAAGAACATCAAAAAGAAGTAGAAGAAATAACAACCGACCTACCAGGAGAACTAATTATTCGTGAATATCCTATGGGGAAAACTACCATCCATACTATAGAATCCCACATTCAAAAAGTAACTGATTTAGGGATTAAACCCGATTTAGTAATAATCGATTATATTGATTTACTTTCAACAAGAAAAAGAAATGTTGACCGTAAGGGAGAAATAGATGATATTTATACCAATACTAAAGGATTAGCTAGACAATTAAACATACCAATCTGGTCCGTCTCTCAAGTAAATAGAGCGGGAGCAAAAGACAATGTTATTGAGGGAGATAAAGCAGCCGGAAGTTACGATAAAATGATGATTACTGATTTATCAATTTCATTATCACGTAAAAAAGAGGATAAAGTTGAGGGTACTGGAAGATTACACATTATGAAAAACAGATATGGAATGGATGGTTTAACATTTAATGTAGATGTAAATACATCAAATGGTAGAATAGAGATAGGAGATCATTATGATGAAGAAACAGATGCACCTAAAAAAATGTCTCAAGATGATTTTGATGAATTTGATAGAAAGACATTAGCAAATAAATTTTTTGAATTAAATACATAAAAAATGATAACAAAATATAGAGAACACTACAAGCCATTTGAATATGACACAGCATTTGGGTATTATAAACAACAACACCAGGCACATTGGTTAGCCGATGAAGTACCTTTAGCCTCAGACTTAAGTGATTGGAAGATGAATTTGAATGATAGTGAAAGAAATTTAATTGGGAATATTTTAAAATCCTTTGCTCAAACAGAAACGTACGTAAACGACTATTGGTCAACAAAGGTTGCAGTATGGTTTCCTAAACATGAAATAAAAGCTATGGCGTGTGCATTTGCTGATTTCGAATCAATCCATGCGGAAGCTTATGCACGTTTAAACGAGGAATTAGGCTTAGATGATTTTCAAGCATTTATGGAAGATGAGGAAGCACGCGCCAAAATCGACCGATTAGTTGAACTCCCAGGAGAAACTTTAGAGGAAAAAGCATTATCTCTTGCAATATTTTCTGCATTTACAGAAGGAGTAAATTTATTTTCCTCATTCGCTATTCTAATGTCATTCCAATTACGTAATATGATGAAAGGAACAGGACAAATCGTGGCGTGGAGTGTAAGAGATGAATCATTACATTCAAAAGCAGGATGCTGGTTATATAGAACCTTATTAGAGGAAAACCCATCCTTAAACACACCAGAAATGACTAAAGCTATATATGAGGCCTGTGATCTTTCAGTTAGATTAGAATATGATTTTATTGATAGTGCTTTTGAGATGGGGAACATAGAGGGATTAACAAAAGAACAGCTTAAAGATTTTATTAAAGAAAGAGCTAATCAAAAGTTAATAGAGTTAGGATATAAACCTTTATATAATGATATCAATCCCGAATTAATAAAACAGATGGAGTGGTTTGGGCACTTAACAAGTGGGGTTGAACACCAAGATTTCTTTGCGGGAAGGGTAACTACTTACTCTAAATCAACAGCGGATTGGTCAGATTTATAAAAATAGTAAAGTAAATAAAATGACTAAACAAGAAATAATTAATTTCTATAAGCAATATAAAAACCAAATCCTCAATGAAATGAAAGAGTATTTGGATATTCCTCTTAAAAACATTAATAAGGTAGGAAAATACGATTATATTGTTGGAGATGATGAGATTGAAGCTAAATTCACCATTAGACCTAAATATTTCTCGGATTCTCATAAAGGACACCAATATTTCTCTAAAGACATTGATAAAACATATGAAGTATTTTGGTTATTCACTGACAATGCAACAAAAAAAACCCCACAATCCTTTTTAAGAGTAACAGCTACTTCTTACAAAGTATTAAAAGATTTTATTGAAAATGAACAACCCAACCTCATAACATTTTCTGGTTTGTCTAAAGGGCATGAGTCTATATATTATGGAGATACTTTTTTAAAACGTTTAAAAACTTTATTTGGAGAGGAATACGATGTTGTTATTGATAAGGATAATTCTATTATTTATATAATAAATAAAACAGTTTCATTATTAAAAAATGAAGCTATAAATAAAAGGTCCCAACAATCATCTCTTCAAGAGTCAATTATATATTTTAAATATCCAAATAATCACCCCTCCACCCCCACAAATGTTAAAATTAAAAATAAAATTAAAAGTAAAGTAATCAATAATCTATATATTTAAAAAATGAGCATAAAAGTAGATACAACAGGTTGGAAACCTGAAAAAGAATTTCCCTCTTGGATGGATGAAATCGGTTTAAGCATGGTATCAAATGGATACTTATTGCCTGATGAAAACGTATATAAAGCATTTAGACGCGTTTCTAAAGCATCAGCACGTCGCCTTAAACGTAAAGATTTACAACCTTTATTTCAAGAGGCAATGGAAAAAAATTGGTTATGTTTAGCATCCCCTGTTTTATCAAATATGGGAACAGATAGAGGAATGCCTATATCATGTTTTGGGATTGATGTAGATGATTCTATTGAGGGAATAGCAGGAGCAAATTCAGAATTAATGAGGCTATCTTCCCAAGGGGGAGGGGTTGGCATTGGATTATCCCGTATTAGAGGTAGGGGAAAACAAATTAAAGATAATGGAACCTCAGAAGGTATAGTACCTTGGGCAAAAATATATGATTCAACTATCCTAGCAACAAACCAAGGTTCAGTTAGAAGAGGAGCAGCATCAGTCAATTTAAGCATAGACCATCCAGATATTGAGGAATTTTTAGGAATAAGAAGACCTAAAGGAGATGTTAACCGCCAATGTTTAAATCTCCATCAATGTGTTGTAATCTCAGATGACTTTATGGAACGTGTTGAGAATAAAGATCCTAAAGCAATTAAGTTATGGGGAGAAATATTAAAAGCACGTTTAGAGACAGGTGAACCTTATATAATGTTTGAGGATAATGTAAATAATACAAACCCTGAGGCATATAAAAAGAATAACTTGCATGTTTCGATGACGAATATTTGTAGTGAGATAAGCCTCTATACAGATGAACTCCACTCCTTCATTTGCTGTTTATCCTCACTTAATTTAGCACGTTGGGAGGAGTGGAAAGATTATGAATTTGAAAATGGTATGACACTCCCCGAATTAGCTTGTTGGTTTTTGGAAGGAGTATTACAGGAATTTATTGATAGGTCAAAAAATATGAAATTTATGGAAAATACTGTTCGTTCTGCTACTAAAGGTAGAGCAATAGGTATTGGAGTACTTGGATGGCATACATTTTTGCAAGAAAAAGACATCCCATTTGCTGGACTACAAGCAAATTCATACACACGTTTAATGTTTGATTTTATTGAGAAAGGGGCATTAAAAGCATCACGTGATCAAGCTATAAAATATGGTGAACCCGAATGGTGTAAAGGAACAGGTTTTCGCCATTCACACCACCTAGCAGTAGCCCCAACAGTATCTAACGCCCACATTTCAGGAGGGGTATCTCCATCAATTGAACCTTTACCCGCAAATGTTTATAATTTAAAAACAGCAAAAGGTACTTTTATTAAAAAGAACCCTACTTTAAAAAGAGTATTATCAGAAAAAGGATATGACATTGATAGTGTATGGGAGCAAATAGCAAAAGATAAAGGAAGTGTATTAGGTCTCCCTGATTATATTTTATCAAATGAGGAGAAAGAAATATTTTTAACCTTTAAAGAAATCAACCCATTTGAGATAGTTAGACAAAATGGTATTAGACAAAAATATATTGATCAAGCAATCTCACTCAATTTAATGTTTGACCCAGAGGATTCTCCAAAATATATAAGTGATGTGCATAAGTTGGCTTGGAAGGAAGGTATTAAAACTCTTTATTATATGAGGAGTGAAAGTATTTTAAGAGGAGATACTATATCACGTGATGATTCTTGTACAAGTTGTGAAGGATAATGAATTTTATAATATGCATAATAAATAAAAAACAAATAAATATGGGAAATTTAAGTAAATATCAAATTAACGGTTTAATTAGACATGGTTTAACAGCTATTGGAGGTGCTTTAGTAATTTTAGGATACCTTGGGGAAAGTGTAACAACAGAAATTACAGGAGGAATAATGGCAGCCGTTGGGTTTGTATGGTCGTACTTAGAAAAAGAATAACTTACCATCTTAAAACAATAAATCTATAGAAGGGAACAATTTTTGTTCCCTTTTTTAATATGTATAAATATAAGATATAATTAACCCTAATGGATATAATTCACACTATCATTTCTAAACTTGAAAACCCTTTCAACTGGGTAATCATTTCTCTTAGCTCTTTTTTCTCTTTTATAGGAGCTTATTTTTATAATCTAACCCTAGATCACCACAATGCATTCCTTTCAGTGATTGTAGTAGTACTTTTAGATGGTTTTTTTGGGATCATAAAAGGGGTAAAAAATGAAGGGTTTAAAACCTACAAAGCGTTAAAAGTTATAAGAACTTTAATAGTATGGATATTATTTTTAGGGGCTGTCTTAACTATTGAAAAGGGATTTGATGGTATGGGTTGGTTAAGTGAAGTAATTATTACCCCTTTTATGGTGTTTCAAATTATAAGTGCGTTAAAAAATGCCTCTATGGCGGGGTTTATTGAAGCTAAACTATTAAATGAAATTTTAGACAAAATAGACAAACATAAAGGAGAAAGAAAATGAAAAAATTACTAAAAATATTAAAAGAAACAAACCCTTCAACAGGTGAATTAGAATATTCTCAAGGTAGACTTTATTTGTTCCTTTCCGTACTTGCATATTACCTTACTTTAAGTATAATGGTTGTAACTGGTACTATAAAACAAGACATAGATTTGGATAAATTTTCCATAGTTGTGGAGGCATTAGAATTTGCAATGGTGTTATTTGCTGGATATGTACTTGGAGGAAAAATAGTGGGTGTATTTAAAACTATAAAAAAATAAAAAAATATATATGATTTTAAGGTTATATAATAAAGGTCAAAGAGTTGTAGAATTACAACAATTATTACGAGATTTAGAATATTTCACCTACCCAACTAATACTGGAAATTTTGGACCCGTTACTCAATTAGCAGTGATAAAATTCCAAAAAGATAATGGGTTAAAAGATGATGGAATAGTAGGTCCCCTTACTTGGAAAACTTTAACTACCCAAACCCAAAATAAAATATCCCCAGTATATCCCACAGAGGATATAAATGAAGATTTCTCAGATCCTGAGGAAGAAGTAATGGTTGATGATATTAGGGAATCACAACCTACTTGTCCCAACATTGTAGAGCTTATAAATTTAATAAACTCATCTAATATTACTCGAAATGTTACCCGATTAGTATTTCATTGCACCGCAACCCAACAATCTACAACTATTGAGAGTATTTTAAGATATTGGAAAGTAAAAAAAGGATGGAAAAATCCTGGATATCACATTATGGTAACAGCAGATGGTTCATGGACACAACTACAGGATTTTAATAGGGTGTCTAATGGAGTAGCAGGCATTAACACCACCTCCTTACATGTTTCATACATTGGGGGGGTTGATAAAAATGGTAAAGCGCTTGATAACAGAACAGAAACCCAAAAAGAAATTCTTGAAACTATATACCACACATTTAAATCAAAAATGCCAAATTTAACCTTTCATGGGCATTATGAATTCTCTAATAAAGATTGCCCTTCATTTAATGTGCAAGATTGGATAAGAGAAATTGAATCCTCCTTGGAGATGTAAAATTCCTTTTTTATATTCTAACCATGAATAAAAAAATACTCCCGTGGCTACTTCTAATATGTGCTTTAGGATTATCCACCACCGCGGCATACTATAGCGTTTTAGGCCTTTCTATTGTTTTTTCAGCTGTGGCCCTCCCAGTTATTATAATGGGATCATTTTTAGAGGCATCTAAACTCGTAATAGCAACATACCTACATAACCAATGGAGTAAAACCTTATTGGGTCTTAAAATATACTTAACACTCGCCCTAATCGTGTTATCATTCATTACCTCAGTTGGTATATATGGTCTATTGAGTCATGGTTTTAATGAAAATATAGCACGTTTAGAGGTAAATAGTAATGTAATCTCTAATATAGAGGTAAAAAAGGAAAGATTTAAAGAGATAAAAGTTGAAAAACAAGTTGAAAAAACCAACTTAACAAAAGATATATCTGAATTAAGGAAGCAACTCTCCCAAGGGACTAGGATTGAATATAAAGATAAAGAAACAGGACAAATAATCTCTACCACTTCTAGAGCTGCCCGAAAAACTTTTGAAGCCCAACTTTCTCAATCTACACGATTAAGAGATACCATATCAAAGTATGTGGGTGCTTTAAATGACTCTATAACCTCTTTAGAAATGCAAATACTCGAATTACAGACAGATGAAACCCTAAATGGGGAATTAGGTGTGGTAAAATACTTAAGTGACACGTTAGATAAACCCATAAAAACCATATCCACATGGTTAATACTACTTTTAATATTTGTGTTTGATCCGTTAGCTATAACATTGGTTGTAGCCACTAATCAAGCATTTAAAAATCTAGAAATAAAAAATGGAATTTATGGAGAACCCAAACCATCACCTCAACTAACTAATATGCCAGGACATAGAAACCCCCCTCCCCCTCCACCACCTATTACTCAGTCTTCTCCTCCTCCATTAGAAGAAGAAATCAATAAAATAAATAACTCAGGATACTCTACCAAAAAAAGAAAACAGATGATAGAAAAATTAAAAAACGAAGATGGGAAAACTTATTAGGATATTGAAAGTATTTTTTGTATATTCTATCAAAAATAAAGGTTATGCTATATCAAGTATCAAATGAAAGTTTAATTCATAAAGAAATTAAAAAACTCAAACCACTCAACTACAATAAATTCATGTGGTGGAGAAGATACACATCCAAAAACCATCCACTCCCCACCAAATCCTCTTTTTTAGAGCGCATAAAAAATGGTGACTATGAGTTCTCACATTACTACTGGCAATGGAAATTAACTGAATTGGAATTAAATGATTTGTATATCAAATATAAAGGTGATATTCAAAAACTCCTAGAAAATAATCAGGTTGATCTAGCACGTAGAAAACGTTTAATTGAGGATTTTGAAAAAACCGAATCCCAACTTTTAATAGATTTGCAAAAGAATTTCCAAAAAGAATTTGTAATGTCCAAAGAGGAGTATTATATTCATATAGAAAATTTTGATGGTACAATAGAGGATTTTTATTATTACTGTTTAAAAACATTCGATAAGAAAAAACAAGAACTTAGAGGAAGACCTAAAAAATATGTTTAAAGTAAAAAGAAATATATCATTTAAAAATTACTACCACCCAAATATGGGAATTTTAAGTTCTAGAGTAGTTAAAATCCAAAAATGTTTTTTGGGGATGCCTTATAAAACTATCCACAAATATAGAGAAACTTATTATGGGGAGGTAAAAGATTGTAAAAATTGTAAAATAGAAAAATAATGAGAGATTTTATAGAAGCAGTTTACGAGTACCCATGGACATCTTTTTTCATTTGTGTTGCTATTATTGCGATAATAAATAAAATTAAAGAAAAACCACAAAATCATTTTTAAATGGAGAAAAAAATAAACATAGGAAAGTTTAGGTCTAAATGGATTTTGAGACACCGATGGGAAAAAGGTGCTAAAGAAGGTATGATTTCAAATTATGAAGGCAACCAAATTAGGAAAAATTGGCAGTTAGGGATATTTGCTAAAAAATATGAGGTTTTAGGACCAACTAAAAAAGGAAAGAACAAAGAGGATACAATTAGAAAAACCTTTAATAAATCTAACCATGTTAACTGTTATATGATTGGGCTGAACTTAATTGTATGTAAAATATGGGTTGATTTCAGTTTCAGACCCACAATGACTCTTAAAATAGACTAAAATTATGAGTGAAGAGGAATTACAAAATGTACCGCAAATGATATCTGAGAAGATGGCAGCACAGCAACAACCAATTGGGGTACTAATGAATCAAGTAATTGATTTATCAATGATGTCTAAAATACCTTTTAACTTACATGGTGAGGAAAAAACAAATGTAGTGGGAACTAAATCATTAGAAATACGTCGAAACCAAAACAAAGATGAGTAAAAACATAGAACATCAATATCTTAAACTACTCCAGGATATCTTAGATACCGGAGTGGTAAAAGAGGACAGAACTGGTACAGGTACAATTTCAGTATTTGGAAGACAAATCAGACATAAAATGCCAGAAGGTTTTCCATTACTCACAACAAAGAAAATGTATTGGAAAGGAATTGTAGGTGAATTACTTTGGTTTCTTAGGGGAAGTACCGATATTAGGGATCTTTGGAGAAATGATATTAAAATATGGGATGGGGATTGGTATAAAAAATATGAAAAATCATGTTCTTCTCCATACACACTTGAGGAAATAAAACAAAAAGTAATAAAAGGAGCACATGCCTTTCATGATAGCATGTTTGATTTAGGGCCAATTTACGGTAAGCAATGGAGAAGATGGACTAAAAAGAAAATGTATTTATCTACGGATGGTTCATATGAAAAAATCTTTGATGAAGTGGACCAAACAGTTATTGACCAAATATCAATCTTAATCAACGAACTCAAAACAAATCCAGATAGTAGAAGATTAATGGTGAACAGTTGGAATGTTGGAGAATTGGATGAAATGGTGTTACCTCCTTGTCACTTCTCGTTCCAATGTTACTCACATGAAAAAGATGGTAAACGTTATTTAAGTTTGGCTTGGAATCAACGTAGTTGTGATGTAGGTCTCGGTATCCCCTTTAATATAGCATCTTATGGATTGTTATTAGAAATTATTGCTAAAGAAGTAGGAATGATTCCTTATGAACTTATAGGTAATTTAGGGGATTGTCATATCTATAAAAATCACATAGAAGGAGTAAAGGAACAACTTATTAGAGAACCATTTAAATTACCTTCTATTTGTCTGGATTATAGGGAAGGTGAATATAGTAAAGACTTAACAGATTTAACACTTGATGATTTTGTACTATTTAATTACCAATCCCACCCAGCCATAAAACTCCCTCTATCAAACTAATATAAAAAACATAATGGCATAATATTTATAACAAATATGCCATTATGATTTCAATTTATATTCTAGTAGAAAATAATATTCCTATTTATTTAGGTAAAACTAATGAACCCAACAGACGATTAAGAGAACATAGAGTAAATTTTAGCAAAGATGTAACTCTTGAAGTAATTGATGAAATAGAAAAAAAAGAATGGGTGTTTTGGGAACAATGGTGGATTGAATTATTTGGTATTTGGGGAATAAAATTATTAAATAGAAATAAAGGTGGGGGAGGTCCTGAATACCAAAAAGAATCATCTAAAAAATTAATAGGGGATAAACAAAGAGGAATTAAGAAACCAACAGTTAGCAATAAACTTAAAGGACAGAAAATAACTTGGGATTTAGGAACTAGCACCGCTGTTCTACAATTTGATAAACAAGGTGATTTTATAGCAGAATATAAATCAATGGGTGAAGCATATTCCAAAACAGGAGTCCCAAGTTCAGCTATATGTAATGTATGTAAAGGAATTCAAAGATCAGCCCATAATTATATTTGGTTATATAAAGAACAATGGGATGGTAAACCACCTCAATTAAAAAAACATAAATCCAAAGGGAAACCCAGTAATACTAAAGGAAAAACTTGGAAATGTAAAAAATAATTAATACATTCCCAACAATCAAATTCCCATTATCAAATTAAAAAAATGAGTTTAAAAAAAATGAAAAAGGAGTATCAAGAAACTCCTAACCGAGAAATAATGCAAGCTATACTTGAGAATACCGTATATGGTTTTTTAGGTTCCATAATTGTTGTTTTTATAACAAATAGGATAGATATTGCAGTTTTAGTAGGTTATATGACTTATTATTTTTATGTTGGGAAAGTTATAAACAGACCAAAATATGTGACCTCCTTAGGAAAATTCATTATATTCCCAGTACCTACAGCATTGGGTGCATTTATAGGTTATAAATTAGCATATTTTATTTCAAATTATATTTAAAAAATTATATGAAAAAAATTAAAATATCACATGAGGTACCATTTTGTTTACTTGAGGAAAGTAAAACATTTAATGGTTATGATTATTGTTTACCTCACTTAATGGATCAAAATCCCCAATATCGCGATTTTTTCTACAAATCAAAGAAAGAAGGTCGATACATTGTAATGGATAATTCATTACATGAGTTGGGTGAGGCGTATGATTCAAAGCGATTATTACATTGGATAAATGAGATCAAACCAAATGAGTTTATAATTCCGGATGTCTGGGAGAACCAAGTTGAATCTATCGTTAATGCTCGTTACTGGTCAAAAACCAAACTACCAAAGGGAGTAACAAAGGTAGCAGTTGTTCAAGCTCAAAGTTTAGGGGAAGCAATGTTGTGCACTAAAATATACAAGGAATTAGGTTATAAAAAAATAGCATACTCATATGGTGCCTCATACTATAATAATTTATGCCCCCACCCCAATCCAAATGTTGGAAAAGCGGTTGGAAGATTTTTAATGATATCTGAGTTATTTAAAGGTGGATTTTTATCAAAATCTGATAGGGTTCATCTTTTAGGAACTTCATGGCCCGCTGAATTCGGAATGTATAAAAATATACCTTTTATAGAATCCATTGACACTTCAAACCCAGTAATGGCGGCTTTAGAGGGGGAAGAATACGGGGTATTAGGAATCAATCACAAACCATTAGCAAATATGAATTCTCATGCAGATATTGAGGAAAAGTATGTGGATAAAAATTTAATACATTATAATGTTGAAATGTTTAAACAGATGAATGGATTATAGTTTGGAATAATAAAAGTTTTTACGTATATTTATATTAAACAAAAATAAAAAAGTTATGGAAATAAAAGAAGAAATCACACACGTATCCCTTTATGAATTTTTAGGGAAACCCGCAGGAAATGATTTAGGCAAACAAATCTACAACCATGCCAAAAAAATAGGTGTAAAAGTAGCAACTAAAGAAGTCTCAACCCCCAAATATTCAGGGAAAGTAATGATATATCCTGTTGGATTTTTAACAGATTATTTTACTTCCTTCCCTCTAAATGATAAATTCCCAACATATGAGGAATATGAAAATTCTCGTGGAATTGAAAATGATGATGATTTACCATTTTAAAAATATATAGTTATGCCAAATTTTAATGCAAGTGAATATGTTGATGTTGAAGTAGATGTAGACATTGATGAATTTTTAGATAAATGTAGTACAGATGAAATTGAAGAAGTTATTCAATATCTTATAGATAACAACATTATATCTGAGGATAGAACAATGAATTTTTCAAATTTATCATTTGATGAAGAACAACTACATAAAAACCTTGATAAAATAAAAAATAGTTATTATATTTTACCAAATGAAGATGAGGAAATAATTAAACAAATAGCAAATAAATTATGAAAAAAGGAAAAGCTGTAGTAGTATTTTCGGGTGGTCAAGATTCCACAACATGTTTGTATTGGGCATTAAATAGATATGAATACGTAGAAGCTATTACCTTCCAATATGGACAAAAACATGATATTGAGATTGAACAGTCTGTTAAAATTTTAGAGAAAACAGGAGTTAAACAAGTTGTAGTTAATTTAGATCAATCTTTAGGGTTTTTAGCTGAAAGTGCTTTAACCTCAAATGGTGATGTATCTCAAATTAACAAATACGGATTACCTTCATCATTTGTACCAGGACGAAATGGGATTTTTCTATACAACGCATATGTATATGCTTTAAAAGTTGGTGCAGATGCTTTAGTAACTGGGGTTTGTCAAACGGATTATAGTGGTTACCCTGATTGTAGACGTGATTTTATTGATAGTCTTTTAAACACAATGGAAATGGGGGTATTTGGAGAAAATCCAAGTGGTTTAACAATTGAAACTCCATTAATGTATTTAGATAAAGCTGATACTTTTAAATTGGCTGAAGATGAAGGGTGTTTAGAAGAAGTAATTCAATTATCTCATACTTGTTATAATGGACAACGTGCCTATCAATTTGAATGGGGATGGTCCTCAGAACAAGGAACAGAAGAGGATCCATTTTGCCCGGCATGCCAATTAAGAGCAAATGGTTGGGAAGAATATAAAAAACGATATAATAAATACTTATAATGATTTTACAAAACACAGAACAACTATTAGAGCAAGATGTCCTTTATGGATATTGTCATAAAACACAAGAATACGAGCCAACCCAAGAGGTTAATGGTATTGTTGAGTTTAAGGGTAGAAAAGGTATAAAAGGAGTAAGCACTGATGGAGAAAAAGTATACACTCAAGTAAATAATAGATTATTTGAACAACTAGTTGAGAAATTTCAGATATTAAAGGATTTTACAACAAATGGCTAGAACCTACCTTAACTATATTCAAAACCTAAATGAATCTGAACAGAAACTTTATGAGATAGGACAACGTGTTTCTCCTTATGATACTGATTTTTGGTTTGTAGAAAAGGGAAATATAATTTATACTGATTTTAATGATGATCAAAAAAATAGGATTACTGTTAAATTTCATAGATTTAAGGAAGGATCTACTTCATTTGAGGTAGAATTTGATGTAAATGGTCATAGTGTAGAAGCATTTAAAACTGATTTAAAACACTTTTTTAAAATTATTTCTACTATTGTTCAAATAGTAAATGAATTTATAGAAAAATATACACCTACACAACTATTTATAGAGGCGACAAACAAACCTGGAAAAGAAGGCCAAAAAGATAAAATTTGGTTGCAATATATTAAAGTTAATTTAAAAGCTGATGGATACGTAATAGGAAATCAGGGAGATGGATTTTCAATACAAAAAAATAAAAAAAAATGGAAAAATTTAAATCAACAAAATTATTTGACGGTTACTCAGCATGTTTCCGTCAATGGAAAGCAGATGGTACTCACTGTAGATTTTTACATGGATACGCAGTATCATTTAGAGTATGGTTTGAGGGAGAATTAGATGAAAGAAATTGGGTATTTGATTTCGGAGGAATGAAGAGAGCAAAAACTCAAATTCATGGTATGTCTCCAAAAGACTACTTTGCTTTTCTTTTAGATCATACCACAATTGTAGCAATTGATGATCCTTATATGGATAAATTTCAACAAATGGATAAAGATGGTATCATCCAACTCAGAATTCTCCCAGCAACCGGATGTGAAAAATTTGCAGAACATCTTTATTATGTAATAAACAATTTCCTAGATGAGGAAACCGATGGTAGAGTTAGAGCAACAAAAGTAGAAGTATATGAGCATGAAAGAAATTCAGCGAGTTATGGGGAGTAAAAGAATAGAAGATTATAATAAAGTATTACCTATTGTAGAAGTATACTTATGCATTCAAAGTGAAGGATCACGTCAAGGGATACCTACAATAGCAATCCGCACCACAGGATGTACCCACCGTTGTTATTTTGGTGAAGGAGGATGGTGTGACTCCTGGTATACTTCAATTCACCCAGAAAAAGGTACTTTTACTTTTAATGATATTGTAAAAATATATGATGAATACCCTCATGTAAAAGAAATGATGTTAACTGGGGGATCACCAACAATGCATGGAGCTTTAGTAAATGAATTAACTCATTTTGCTCATGAAAGGGGTATTACAATCACAATTGAGACTGAGGGATCTCATTTTTTAGAAACAGATTACCCAATAGGATTAATTTCCCTATCCCCTAAATTCTCCAATTCAGTTCCTAAACTAGGAATTAAAACTCCAAATGGTTATGTAACGGATGAACGTATGGTAAAACAACATAATAAATTCCGTTTACATTATGAAAATATTAGGAAAACCCTAGATTACCATTCTAATTATCATTACAAACCTGTTTGGGATGGTAGTGAGGAAATTTTAAATGAAATAGAGAATTTTAGAATAAAAATGAATATACCTAAAAACAAAACTTGGATAATGCCTGCTGGAGATACAAGAGAACAACTAATTAAACTGTATCCTAAGGTAATTGAAATGTGTGCAGAAAGAGGATATAATTTTACAGGAAGAGAACATATAATGGCTTATAATACAGAAAGAGGAGTTTAATATGAAATGGACACACACAACAACCTTCGGGGAATATGAAATCATTTATACAATTTCAAAATAAATGGAGCCTTTATTCACCCCCAAACAACTTGATTTACAAATCAAAATAGTTGCAAAGCAAATAAATGATGAACATCGTGGAGACAACACCCCAATAATATTTGTGGGTTTATTAAATGGATGTTTTATGTTTTTTTCTGATTTGGTTAAAAATATAGATTTTAATATAGAGTGTGATTTTATGAGAGTAAAATCCTATCATGGAAAAACCCAAGGAGATATTCAAATTACAAAGGATTTAGAAACTCCAATAAAAGGCAAACATGTTTACCTTATAGATGATATTTATGATACTGGAAATACTATGAATCATGTTATAGAATATTTAAAGGTTAAACATCCAAAATCTATATCAATAGCAACGCTTTTAACACGTGAAACCTCCCCAATCCCTAAAATCCCATCATACCACGCACTTACAATAAAAGATGAGTGGGTTGTTGGTTTTGGATTAGATGGTGGAAAAGGATATTATAGAAACTATCCTACAGTATATAAAATGTAGGTTGGATATCTTAATAAAATTTAGTATATTAACAACAAATAATTTTTTAAATGGAAAATAAACGTAGAAAACAACATACAGATTTAGAATGTGTGACTGCAGGATTTGCAAATGGTGTGGCTAAAAGTTTTCCTCTTAATGAGGAGCAAAAGAAACAAATGATTGAAAAAGCAGCTAAAGCATATGGAGAGTTTTTAGATGCTCTAGATTGTGATTGGAGAAATGATCCAAACTCTATGGAAACACCAATGCGTATTGCTAAAAAATATGTTTTAGAGCAATGGGCTGGTAGATATGATGGTCCACCATCTATAACATCCTTCCCTAGTGATTCTTATGATGGACTTATAACGGAGTGTAACATACCTTTAACAAGTATGTGTTCACACCACCATGAAACTATATTGGGTAGAGTTCACATATCATATATTCCTAGTGAAGAAGGTAGAGTAATTGGTTTATCTAAACTAAATCGTTTAGTTGAACATTTTGGTAGAAGAGGAGCTATTCAAGAACAACTTACTATGGCAATTCATCAGGCAGTAGATAAAGTGTGTATTAATAACCAAGGAGTAGCAGTCCAGATAGTAGCATCCCACCAGTGTGTTTCATGTCGTGGAACTAACCATCAAGGGGCTTCAATGGTGACAACTAAATTATCTGGAAATTATTTCATAAAACCTGAAGTAAGAAATGAGTTTTTTGACGCTATAAAAAGTGCCACCTTTTTAAAACAATAAACTTTTAATATGCTTTGTTTACTCTTTTAGGGGTTTCCTATATTTATAACAAAATATAAATTATGGTAATATATTTAACAACTAATTTAGTAAATGGAAAACAATACATAGGTAAGGATAGAAATAACAACCCCCATTATTTGGGTGGGGGGGTTCTTCTTAAAGAAGATATCCAAAAGTTAGGTAAGACCAATTTCCGTAAAGAAATTCTTGAGGTGTGTTCTTCCCTTGATGAATTAAAACAAAGGGAAGTATATTGGTTAAAGTATTATAATGCTGCTGAGAATACTGGGTTTTATAATTTAACTAATAAAAGTGGGGGTAGTGATAATGGGCCCACAAAAACTCAAAAATATCTAGATAGAGGTAAAAAAATATCTACCTCTAGAAAGGGTAAAACATACCCCCTAGCAAGTGAGGCCCAACATGGACTCAAAAAACCCAAAGTAAGTAAAGCCTTAACAGGTAAACTAAAAAGTGAAAAACATAAAAAAAACCTAAGTGAGAGTAAAAAAGGAATTCCAAGTAAGCGAAAAGGAAAACCTGACTATAAACAAAGAGGAAAACCCAAACCTGGAGCAGGTCGTAAAGGAGGAAATCCTTTAGGAAGAACAACAGGTAGAAAAGTATTAAATGTTGAAACAGGAGAAGTATTTGATACTGTTAAAGAATGTATGGATAAATTTGGAATCCATAAAAGAAAAATGTATATTTTACTCAAAGAAGAAAATAGCAAATTTAAATATTACAATAATGGAGGACACCAAGTTTAAAGATCAACTAGAAAAATTTATCCAAGCAGAACTAGAAGGTAACATCTTTGTTTTAGTAGATCCTAAAAAGAAAGATAGCTTTAGCCAAGAAAGAATTCACGTTTGGAAGAATTTAGTAAGTGAAAGAATTATAAAACATGTTGATTTACATTTAAAAAAATAAAAGTTATGATAGAATATAAAGTTAAGGTTCATGAGAATGGTTCTAAACATTGGTATTTAAATGGTAAATTCCATAGAGAAGATGGTCCTGCTGTTGAGGGGACAGATGGTTCCAAATTTTGGTATTTAAATGGGAAATTTCATAGAGAGGATGGCCCCGCTATTGAATATTCAAATGGTAACAAATCTTGGTTTTTAAATGATAAAGAACTAACAGAAGATGAGTTCAACCAACGTACCCAATCTTGCGATGGTAAAATCATTGAGATTGAAGGAAAACAATATAAATTAAATTTAGTAAAATAAAAAAGTTATGAGTAACAATACAAAAGTACCATTTATAGATGAAGTAGAAAGATTTAATTCCCTAATGGGAAAAGAATGGCAAAACAGAGCCACCCCAACCATCAACAAAGATGATGCCCAGTTTGTAATTAATTTTATTCAAGAAGAACTAGATGAGTTAAAAGAAGCAGTTGAGCAAAATGATATTGTTGGAATACTTGATGCAATTTTAGATATTACTTATGTTGGGTTAGGAAATGGGGCTTTAGTATTTGGACTAAAAGATAAAATCCTTAGAGGCTATACAGAGGTACAATCCTCAAATCTCTCTAAAATTTGTAAAACTCTAAAAGATGCAGAAGAAACTGTAAAAGTACGTTCCGAACAACAAGGAGAACCATGTCATTATATCCAAAATGAGGAGGGGTATGTCGTTTATAGAAGTTCAGACATGAAAGTTATGAAAAATGTTAACTATTTTTCCCCTAACTTAAGAGCATTATTCACCCCAGAGGAAATAAAAAATTGTAAAAACCAAAAATAAAATAAAAAATGAATCAAATTTACACAACTATTAATGCTTTAAAAAAAGCTGTAAAAGGATCACGTCCTAATGTAAAATACAAACAAATTATGTCTTACATTTCAACATTAGAGACTCAATTAAAAGAATTAAACTCTCAACCTGAGGAAGAAAACACTGAAATTATAGAAGATATAACCTCAGAAGAAATTACTGATGAGCAAATTGATGAAGCAATTAATGAAGATCTATTAGAGATGGAGGATTTGGATGTTGATTTACTTAAATATGAAAATTATAGTCTATCAGAACTAAGAGAAGAATTTCCTGATATTAAAGCTACTTCAAAAGAAGTATTTTTGGAAAAATTATATAGTTTATAAAACATATGAGTTACAAAAAAGTATTTGCTGAAAGGTTAGGCTACAATTATTACTTAATGCACTTATGGACGGATACTGATTATGAAACTATTAAATGGAATTACCCCGCATATACTGAATGTCCCGAAAACGAATCAGAATATAAAGGATTAAATGGGGAGCCTTTAAAGAAAGTAAAAAAGTGGGATCGTACAGATCCCACTCTACATTTTCATGATATGACTCCATATCAAAGATTCCTTCTTGATAGGTATGGAACAGATGATACTCCTTCCACTACTCACCGTGAAGTATTTTTTGATATTGAGATTGAGATGGGGGGGGCTTTAACACCTCAATATATCGAATCTGCTCCTAAGAAGGTTACCTCAATAGCATGGTATGATAAACAGTGTGATGAATGGGGAATACTCATTTTAGATGAAAAGGGTAAACTTAAATACACTAAAAACGGAAATAAAGAAATTATTCCTGTTAAACGTGAAGATGATTTACTAGCCAAATGGTTAGAGAAAATGAGAGAAATAGACCCTGACATCCTAATAGGATACAACTCAGACTATTTTGATATCCCTTACTTATATTATCGCATAGTTAATGTATTGGGGGAGGAAATGGCTGAATTTTTATCCCCTATTAATAAAGTTAGAGAACGTAGAGATTATAGAACAGGAGAAATATATAATCCTGATCAACCAATAGAGGTTGCGGGGGTTGAGAATTTAGATTATATGCGTTTGCATAAAAAGTATAGTTGGGAGGATGAACCAAGTTGGAAATTGGATTCTTTAGGGGAAAAGTATGCTGGGTTAGGTAAAATAGAATATAATGGTTCTTTAGATAGACTATTTAAGGAAGATGTTGAAAAATTTATTGATTATAACTTCCGAGATGTTGAAATTTTAGTTGAATGGGATAAAAAGTCAAAATATCTAGCTTTAACAAAAAACCTATCCCACAAAGGGAAAATCAATTATAGTGATGTTTATGCTTCCTCTAAAGTACATGACGGAGCAATCTCAGCATTCCTCCTCTCTCAAAATATTATCCCCCCGGCTCGGGATAGAAATCCGATTCTCAAGAAGAATTATGCCGGGGGTTATTTATTTTGTCCTAAAGCAGGAATTTATAGGTATGTATTTGATGAGGATTTAACTTCACTATATCCCTCTATTATTATGTCTTTAAACATAGGAAAAGAAACTTTAGTGGGAAGAATAGTAGATAATGATGATAGAAATAATCGATTAGGTTTAAATGATTTAAAAGTAAAAGACCCTAATGAAGAAATAACTATAGAGAATTCAAAGCGTAAACGTACTCGAATAAATATTCTTAAGCTTATTTCCCTAATTGAGGAAAATAAGTTTGCAATTTCCGCAAATGGGGTATTTTTTAGAACCGACATTAAATCCGTCTTATACACAGTATTAAATAAATGGTTTGATGAGAGAGTTGAGTATAAAAACTTAATGAAAAAGGCATATAAATCAGGGGATAGTGAGGGGGGTGAGCAATATCATTTACTTCAATATACTCAAAAGATCTTACTTAATTCGCTCTATGGTGCTTTGGCTTTGAAAGGATTCAGATATGGTAATGTTTTATTGGCAGAGGCAACAACTCTTTCTGGACAAAGGATTATTCAAGAGAGTGCTTTAACTGTAAATCGTCATTTAAATAAGGTTATGAGAGGTGAAGAAATCTTGTCTATTTAATAAATTTTTATTATATTTAATACTATGAATATAAAAGAACTAAAACAATTAATAAAAGAATCTTACATTACAGAAGTAGGAGATTTAAAAGGAATCAAACCATTCCCATATGAGCAAGTATTGGGAGATGAATATGAATTTCAATCTAATATTGGAAAAGTAGAAGTTTCCTTTAGTGAATACCTCCAACCAGATACAAATTTAAAGGTATCATATGAAGGATTTGATTATACTCAAACTCAAGTAAATGTTGGTTATACTTTAGAGGGTGTTGATTCACAATACTTAAAATCTAATCCAAGGGAATTATTTAAAATCCTAAAAACAGTTGTTGATATAACTAACGATTATATCTCAAAACAATCCCCATACGTTTTATTATTTTTTGGTTCAAGTAAAGATGGATCTTTAAAGGATGATAAACAAAAAAACTCACTATATCTTTCCATTATGAATCAAAATCTTCCTACAGGTTATCGCTTAAGTAAAGCAACTATAAAATCTGAGGAAATGAGAGAGGAAATGAATGGATATGTTTTATTTAAAAATTAAAATTATGTTAAGCAAAAGATCAATTAAAGATGGAACCCAATTAAATGGCTTTCCTGCCTCAAAAGAGCAAATAGTAAAATTAAGTGAAAATTGGAGTGAAAAAGAAATATTACTCTTTAAAAAGATGATGTCTCAAGGTGGGAATTTCTCAATTCAAGGAGATAAATTTACAACCCAATCTCATGATACAATATTAGACTCTAGTGGTAATGTTATAAACATTGCAGTTCCACAAAAATATGATAATGATGAAGTTGATTCAAATTATTTAAGATAATGAGACATATTGAAGATGTACCTTGGTGGATTTGTGATGAAGAAGACAATAACTATTGCATCTACTCAGATACCGATTCTGTATACATACATGCCGAACCCCTATTAAACTATCTACATCCCAATTTTAAGGAAATGTCTAGTGAGGAGAAAGATGATGAGTTAGAGAAGGTAGCTTTATATTATCAAGACCATATAACCAACTCATATAACGTGTTAGCAACAGAGTGCTTTAACATTCCCAACCATCGTTTAGAAATGAAGACCGAATGTGTAATACGTTCATCTTATTTTAGAGCAACCAGAAGATACGCCCAATGGATAACCAAACAGGAGGGAATTGTAAAGGAAAAATTAGATGTAAAAGGTTTAGAATATAAAAAAGCAAATTTCCCTAAAGTATTGGGGAAGTTTTTTCAACAAACCCTTGAGGATGTTTTAAAAGGTCTTAGTAAAGAAGAGGTTGATAAACGAGTACTTGAGTTAAGAAAACAAATACTTGATGGTTCAATCTCATTAATGGATTTAGGTAATCCTACAGCTGTTAAAAAATTAGATAAGTATAAAGGAAGAAATCCAAAATCCGGAGAAATATTTACTCAACTATTAAAAGGAGCTCCGGTTAGTGTAAAAGCAGCAACTGCCTATAATGATTTAATAAGATTTTGGAAATTAAACCAAAAACATTCATACATAGTCCAAAGTGATAAAATTAAATATGTTTACTTAAAACCCAACCCATACCAATTAGAAACCCTAGGATTCCTTGATTTTGATTTACCCGAAAAGATAGATAATTTCTTAGAAAAATACGCTGATAGACAAAAAATATTTGATTCTATTATGGCAAACAAATTAGAGGGGTTTTATATGGATTTAGGATGGAGTTATAATTTAAACACCCACATTAATAAATTTTTTACATTTTAATAAGTTATGATCAATAAATTAGTTATAAAAAGTATAATAGATAAATATTATCTGGGAGAAAATGATTCTGTAAAATGGTTAATAAAAGATAATCATTTAGAAATCCCATTCATGTCAGCTAGTAGAGAATTGATTGGTAAAATCACCCACTCTAATTTTGATTTGGAGGATTGTAATTTGGCAATCTTTGATACAAAAAAGCTACTCAATTTAATTACTATAACACATGGTAATTTAATGTTTAGTTTTGAAAAAGTTAAATCATTTTATACAAAAATGAATTTTGCTGATGAGAATTTCAATTTAACATATGCTTTAGCAGATCCACTCCTAATTGCAAAAGTTGGAGAAGTAACAGAACCTGAATGGGATACAATTTTATCATTATCAAAAGACAACATCTCTCATTTAATAAAAGCCAAATCAGCACTGTCTGGAGAAACTAATACAAACATTATGACAACAAGTGTTGAAAAAGATTTAGATGGGGATAGTGCATTTGTATTTACCTTTGGAGATGAACATGGTCACAATAATAAAGTAAAATATCAAATGTATGGGGTAGTAGGAGAATGTAATGAGACAATCCCCTATAATTCTGATACCTTTAGAAACATATTAAATGTGAATAAGGATATGGAAGAAGGAAATATTTATTTTAGTTATAAGGGACTAATGAAAGTTGAATTTAAGGTTGGAGAATTAACAAGCACTTATTATCTTGTAAGGAGAGAATCAACTAATTTTTAAAATTGTATGTATTTATTAATATAACAAGACTTTAGAGCGCGTTATTATTAACCCGAGTAGCTTAAAGCACTCACAAAACGTAAATCAATATGAGTACACTTAATTTCAATGAATTTGATCTATTATTCAAAAATCTATTCCACCCAACATCTACCTTTACCCCAACAACTACCTCAAAACAACCCCACCCAGTAAATATATTCTATGATGAAGAAGGTTTATATTTTGAGATAGCATGTACTGGTTTGACTAAGAAGGATGTAGAGGTAAAAATTGACGAAGATCTATTAAAGATTAGCCACAACAGTGAGGAGGAAAAAGGTATCCATCCAGGAACCATAACTAGAACATTATCTAAAAAATCATTTAATTTGGCATATAAAATTTCTTCAAAATATAATTTATCTCAAATCGATGCTAAATTAGAAAATGGTTTATTATTAATTAACATCCCAATTTCAGAAAAATCAAAACAACAAGTTATAAAAATAAAATAAAGTAGAAAGCGCTCTAAAGTCTTTGTGATTTAAATAAAGTTTTCGTATATTATAGTATAATTAAAAAATAAGTTATGGTAGAAAAAGAAAAAAGAGGACGTCCCTCAGGTGAGAAATTAACATTAACAATTAAGGACCCTTCAATGGAGCCTTTTTATATTAAAAAGGATAATTACAATTTTACAGTTATGGAAACTGTTAAATCCACTCGTGGGTTTGCGGGAAAGAAAGCATCTGGCAAACTTAATGAAAAAGTAGTAGGATATTACACAAATTTTGGATTTGCCTTAAAAGCAGTAGCCCGAGAAAAATTCCAACGCAAGCATAAGAGTTATGAGACTATTAAAGAATATATTAATTCTTGGAAGGAAGTAGAAAATGGTATAAAACAAATATTAAATAAAACAGAACTATGAATTTAGAAGCACTTTTTGATGCAGTAATTGTAAAACCGTTTGAAGAAACAGAAACTATGTATGGATCCATTGTAGTCCCAGATGCTGGGAAAGACAGAAATGAACATGCTGAAGTAGTAGCTGTAGGGCCCGGGAAATTTACAGCAACAGGACATTTTTTAGAAACCCAAGTTAAAGTAGGAGATAAAGTTATTTTACCTACTATGGGGTTTACAAAATTAGAACATGAAGGAGAGGAATATTATGTTGGACCTGAAAATAGCATTTTAGCACGAGTAAAATAATAAATAAATATGAGTAGAAAAGTAGAATTTGGGGGAGATGCCCGTAAAAAAATTATGGATGGAATTGATGTATTAGCGAATGCTGTTGTGTCAACTCTAGGACCTAATGGTAGAAATGTAGTTTATGAGGAGAATGGAAGTGTTACCTCTACTAAAGATGGAGTATCCGTTGCCCGTCAAATAAAAGATTTAGAAGACCCTATTGAAAATTTAGGAGCACAACTTGTAAAACAAGCAGCTATTAAAACAGCAGATCATGCAGGTGATGGGACTACAACTTCAACATTACTAGCTCGTGAGTTAGTAAAAGGAGGTTTATCATATTTAAATGAAGGAAGAAATGCCGTAGAAATTAAAAGAGGAATAGAATCTGCGGTGAAACAAGTAATTGAAACCTTAAAATCTTCCTCTGAAAAAATAACCACCGAAGACCAACTACAACAAATAGCAACAATATCAGCGAATAATGATCCCGAAATAGGGAAGTTAATTGCTCGCGCAATTGAAAAAGTAGGTAAAGAAGGGGTTGTTTATATTGAAGAGTCAAAAACCGATGAAACCTACCTTGAAGTAGTTGAAGGAATTCAATTTGATAGAGGATACAAATCTCCTTATTTTGTTACAAATAACAATAATATGTCAACTACCTTAAATGATGTTTTTGTACTTGTAGCAGATCACCGCTTTACACAAGTAAAAGAACTACTTCCTATTTTGGAGGGAGTATCTCAAAAAGGTAAATCACTATTAATAATTGCTGAGGATATTGATGGAGAAGCTTTGGCAACTTTAATTGTAAATAAAATGAGAGGAACCTTAAAAGTTGCAGCTGTAAAAGCACCAGATTTTGGGGAACGTAGAAAATTAATATTAGAGGACATCGCTATTCTTACAGGTGGAACTGTATTTGATAAGGACAAGGGAATGAAACTCGATAAATTTAATTGGGAATGGTTTGGTGAAGCAAAAACAGCAACTATCACTAAAGAAAAAACAACCATTATTGATGGGAAAGGAGAGGAAGATAATATAGTTAGAAGAGCTAATGAGTTAGAAGATCAAATTAGAAATTCCCAAACCCCATATGAAATGGAAAAACTCCAAGAACGTTTAGCTAAATTTACTGGGGGTGTTGCTTTGGTTCATGTTGGTGGAAATACGGAAACAGAGATGAAAGAAAAGAAAGATAGAGTAGATGATGCCTTACATGCTACACAATGTGCCCTAGAAGGAGGTATTGTGGCAGGTGGGGGAGCTGCTCTATTATATTCAAGAGAGGGAATTACTTATCTTAAAGAGGATAGTGAGGATTTTAATAGAGGAAAACAAATTGTTTATAATGCTTGTGGGAAACCATTTACAACTATCCTCACAAATGCTGGATACTCAGAAGGAGATATATACCCAATTAATCTAGAAATAGGGAAACAGGGTGAGGTAGGTACAAACCCATGGTTTGGATACGATTTAAAATCACAAAGTGTTGTCAATATGAAAGAAAAAGGTATCATTGATCCTTTAAAAGTAACTCGTAACGCACTATTAAATGCTTCCTCCATATCTGGAACTATTCTATTAACTGAGTGTGTAGTAATTGATCCACCTCAAGAAAATAATGATAACCCAGCAGACATGATGGGTAATATGATGATGTAATGGAGGAGTTAGTACAAGAATATAATGAATTAATCGCTACAAGAAAAAAAGGGTTTGGAGATACATGGTCTTTAGTAGGGGAAGAGATTGAATATCTCTCCCTTACTGATACCTTAGAGGCATGGTTTGATAAAAACCAAGAAAATGTTGAGTTTAGGTTGGATCCTTTAGGTAGTAAACTTTACGTTATACGAACTGAAAAAGTTGATAAACCTATTGAGGTTGCTAAAAAATATAATTTATATGGAGACCCAATGTAAGGGGTCTCCTTCTCTCAATATTTATAACTATGAAATTAACAGACATATTAAAAGAGGTTGAAATGGAGGATGATGGTATGAAGCAAGTAAAAGCTCAATACGATCTAGCAGTTAAATCCCCAAATATAGAAGATGTAGTAAAAGCATTAGATGATGTTAATAACTACGGTATATATGCTCAAAACCTTAGAAAACCAGACGTTATAACCAAAGTATTTGGTCCATCTGTTCCTGCGCAAAAAACAGGAGCAGCTTGGAAAGATTGGGATAGTAGAACACCTGAGGAGAAAGATTTTAAAATAGAGGATATTAAAAAACGTGCTCCTGAGGCATGGGAAGAAACAGTTAAGAAAAATCAAAAACAATTTGATGATTTCAAAACACCTGGAAAAGATGAAACATTTGAGGACTACCTCAAACAACTCCCAGGAAAGCAACTCCCAATGCAATTTTATGGGAGATATGGGAAAAATTATTTCCCAATGAAAACTCCAGAAAACCTAAAAAAATATGCTGGTAAATTAGAACAAGATGTTCATTTTGAGGTAGAGGATGATAAAGTTATTTTCCCTTCTACTTTAGATAACCCATACAATACAAAACCATATTTAACTAAAGTTATAAAAACTATAATGGATAATGCTGGGATTGATTATGATATTGTAAAAGTTGAACAAGATGTTGTCCCTGATAGAGAACCACAAACAATTGATACTCCTAAAAAAGACTCTGTACCACCTTTATCTGTTACAAAGGATTCAAGAGATGAAGTGGAGAAAGTTCGTGCTATTTTTAGAAAAGAAATTGGAGAAGTCCCAACAGCAAAATATGATATTGAAGTTGTGGAAGATGATGATGGGAGAAAATATAAACTAATTGTGACTGGTATATCAGCGGATCAACGTGCTAAACTTTTTGCAAAAAAAGCAATGTTAAAGGAGGATTTTGATATAGAAAGACGTAGAATGCTTCATAGAGCAGGAATAATAAAATAGAAATAAAATGAAAAAAGATCACCTACAACAACTTATTAGGGAGGAATTATCTAAAGCCTTAAAAGAGGAAGTTAAGGTTTCTACAGAACTAGATTTATATATAAAAGATAATCCTTTTAATAAAGAAAATTCATTTTATTATGACATATATGCTAAAAACTATATCCAAGATAAAATCAACCGCCCCTTAACTCCCCAAGAAAAATCTAAAATCACCCGACTTGTAACCAAATATCGTGATGAATACAGAAGTAAAAAATGGAAAGAGGAAAGGGATGTAGAAGATAAAGCAATAAGAGACCGTTACCGAAACAATCTCCTACCTTTAACTGTTGATAATTGGAATGGAAC
>CBFHZN010000002.1:117926-119857 GCA_965660355.1 Microbacteriaceae bacterium | reverse complement strand
CGCGATGTTTCCTGTTAGCTCTGCCATGTTAGTTACATCCACTTTGATTTCCTTCCGTTTGTGGTTTGCTACTTATAAATCTCTTAGTGTTCCTCAGCCAATGACAACTGGATGTAGACAGTGGTGAGAATCGTGAATACATATGCCTGCAAAACACTCACCAACAATTCGAAAAGTGTAAATGCGAGACCGAAGACCAATGTGCCGGCTCCAAACAGCATGCTAAGCCCATCGGTGTAGAAAAAGAAGAAGTGAGTTGCGCTAAAGCTCAACACCAGCAAGAGGTGTCCAACCAACATGTTCATCAAAAGACGAACCGTTAGGGTGACTGGACGAAGAATGAAGGTTGCCAAAAATTCAATGGGGGTCACCAATATATACATCGGTGCTGGAACACCGGGTGGGAAAAGTGCAGTTTGGAAATACTTCAAACCGTGTTGTTTCACACCCGCATAGATAAACACCACAAAGGATGCAACCGCCATAACCAGCGGAAGACCGATAACACTGGTGGCGGCTATGTTCAAACCTGGAATCAGACCCGTCAGGTTCATAGCCAAAACAGTAAAGAAGATTGTTGTCAAAAGTGGCAGGAAGCGATCGCCATCTTTTTGACCAAGAGTCTCGTGAGCTATGTTTTTGCGAACAAAATTCAGCCCGATTTCTCCAACGAGCTGAAATCTGCCTGGAACATAGCTCTGTGTTTTTCTTGCAATATCGAATCTTCTGGCCCAAGCCCAGAACAGGACAATCAGCAAAACCATGATCAGCAACCGAATCAGCATGATTCGGTTTAGCGCAAAAGGAGTTCCTTCGAAAAGGATAATTTCAGGGTAGAAGTCCGCTAGCGTCGGGGGATTGAACGTTCCGTCATCCCCTGCTACCGCACTAAAAACAGTTAACAGCTTTGTACTCCTGTTTCGGTCAGCAACGCACTAGGTCGCAATGGCCAGATTTTTCTAAAGTCTAACAATACTTTTGCACTTGAAATGCGGGTTTTAATCAACTGCTGGAATTCTTGCTCGCAAAGCTGCAAAACTATCAACCGCCAAAGTCCCAATTATGGTCACCACAACAGTGGCGAATAGAACTGGGCCATCAATAAAAGAGGCACCTCTGAGAGCCACCAGAATGAATCCAAAAATTACAATCTTCACTAACCAGCCACCTAGAACAACCGCATAAAATCCGGTCAAATCGAGCTTGCTCCCGATGAAAACACTCAAAATTGTCATGATTGAGAACAAAAATGCAATCGCGGCACCAATCAGAGCTGATACCAAGCCATTCGTTCCGGACACTAAAAAGCCAAGAAAACCGCCCAGGATTGCAATCACGCCGACCAGCAATAGGCTGTATTTGGCAACGAGTGAAAAAAGTTGCTGAAGATTACTGGCTCTCATTGGACTCCTTTGTATCTTCTAACAATAACGGGCCAGAGAGTGAACACCAAGGCTGCTAAAAGCCCCAGGCCTCCAAAAACCAAAACCTGGGTCGGGGGCCAGAAAAAGAAGAGCAAACCGGTGGTGGATATAACGGCAGTCCACAAATAAAAAACCAATACTGCCACTGTGTGCGAGTGACCTAGATCCTGCAATCTGTGGTGGAGGTGCCCTGCATCAGCTTGAAATGGTGATTTTCCCTGACTGATTCTTCTGAAAACTGAAAGCAACAGATCCAACAGTGGCAGAACCAAAATTGCCACCGGCAGAACCAATGGAAACAAAGCTGGAAGCAAATCATTTCTGGTAACGGTGGCAGGGTCAATCTGACCGGTCACCAAAATTGCACTGGTTGCCATGAGTAATCCCAATAGCATCGCCCCGCTGTCGCCCATAAATATTTTCGCTGGTCTCCAATTCAGTGGCAAAAAACCAATGCATGCGCCCAAAACAATCACCGAAAGCAACCCCGCAGTGTTGAAGTAATTA
>CBFHZN010000002.1:112655-117827 GCA_965660355.1 Microbacteriaceae bacterium | reverse complement strand
GTTGGTGAGGTTTGCTGAGCAAGAAGATAAACGTAGAGAAAAAACGTTCCAGTTCCAATTCCGATAACCCCTGCAGCCAGACCATCCAAACCATCGATAAAATTCACGGCATTCATCACAACCAGTAACACCATCACGGTCATAATCAGGCTAAATACATAGCTTCCAACAACTAGGCCACCAATTGGCAAGGACACAATCTGCACTCCTTGCCATGCCAGTAATCCGGCTGCTAAAACCTGTCCAGCAAGTTTCAGTGTCCAGTCCATATCCACCAGGTCATCCAATAGACCAACCACAGTGATGATTGCAGCGGAGCCGATAATTGCCCAAATTGTTCCCATGTCATCAAAGACAATCTCAAACCAGCCAAGGGTTCCCGCCAAACCAAACCCAACCAAAAGGCCAATAAATATTGCTATTCCGCCGATTCTAGGAACCGGAGTTCTGTGTTGATCTCTTTTTCTCACGGGTCTGTAGAGTTCAAACTTTTTGGCCACGAACAAAGCTAAGAAAGTTGCTAACAAGGTGCTAATCGCAACTGCAGCAGCTATTAGAAGATACGCTCGCAAGCTAGCTCACCGATTCAAATTCGAAATCTTCGGCAAGCTTTTTTATGTCCTCAAGCTTGAGAGCTCCCTGGCGTAAAACCCTAATTCGCATGCTTTGAGCATCCGTCAAATCCAAGATTGTTGATGCCACTCCAACGCTTGCTTCACCTGCATCTAAATAAACTGGGACGCTTTCTCCGAAATATTCGAAGGCTTCCTGGGCATTTACTGCTGAAGTTTTTCCATGCAAATTGGCGCTTGAAACCGCCATTGGTCCGGTTTCCTTCAACAGTGCTATAGCTTCTTTTGAATCTGGAATTCGAAGCCCAACTGTTCCTTTGGTCTCCCCTAAATCCCAGTTCAATGAAGGTTGAGCGTGCATCACCAAAGTTAATGGACCGGGCCAATAATGTTCGATGAGAGCCCTTGCAACATCGGGAATGTCAGTGGCCAGGGCATCCAGTGCAGAAACATCACCAATCAAAACTGGTGGGGGTGTTGACCTTCCCCGACCCTTCGCATCAAGTAGGGCCTGAACTGCTTTGGGATTGAAGGCATCTGCTCCGATTCCATAAACAGTATCGGTTGGCAAAACAACCAGTTCCCCCCTGCCAACCGCCAGTTTTGCCTGACGCATCCCAGTTAGCAATTCGGAGCTATCCGAACAGTCATAAATTCGCTGCACTATGCCACCGCCTGAATAAACCGATCTCTGCCATTGAGGTCTTTGAAAGACTGAATCCCTCTCCAGTCTTTCTCTAATAGTAATTCAACTATCTCCACCCGCTGGGATTCATCGTGTTCAAATAAAAGCACTCCTCCGGTGTGCAGGTAATTTTTAGACTCCGCCAGCAGTCGAATCAAATCCAATCCGTCTTCCCCCGAATAAAGAGCCTCGGCTGGATCGTGCAGGTTGACCTCTGGGTCAACAGGTATTGCCTGAGAAGGGATATAAGGAGGGTTTGAAATAAGCAGTCCATATTTCCTGGTTGGCATGTGGTCTTCAAAATCGCCGACAATCAACTCAACTTGGTTGCCATAATTCTCAATGTTTTTTCTTGTCCATCTAGCTGAGTCACCAGAAATCTCTATAGCGGTTGCATCAAAATCTGATTCTTCGGATAGTGAAATTGAGATAGCACCACTGCCAGCACCCACTTCAAACAGGCTTCTCTCGGGTAATTCCAACCCCAGCGCTATCTCCACAAGTGTCTCTGTTTCAGGCCTTGGGATAAAAACTCCTGGCCCAACATCCAATTCAAGATTTCTAAAATAGCTTTTTCCAATCAGGTGCTGAAGTGGGACCCGCTTGGCCCTTTCAGAACTAAGGTTGCTTATTTTTTGCAGGTCATCTTCTGAAACCGAAGATTCCTGAAGTTCAAGCATCGATAACTCAGCTTTGGAAATTTTCAACTGGTGGGCAATGATTTCACGTGCTTCGAATGTATGACTTTCAATGCCGGAGGATGCTAACTCCTCGGCGACTCTCGCAATCAACTGCGAGAGATTCAACCTTGTTCGCCTCCAGATAGAGCTTCCAATCTTGAGCGCTCGTCAAATTCGATGGCTGAATCCACCACCGGTTGCAAAGCTCCGTCCATTACCTGGTCAAGGTTGTATGACTTATAACCGGTGCGGTGATCAGCGATTCTGTTTTCTGGGAAGTTGTAAGTGCGAATGCGCTCGGAACGGTCAACAGTTCTGACCTGTGATTTTCTGGCGGCGGATTGCTCGGCATCCAACTCTTCTTGTTGAGCTGCGAGTATGCGAGCCCTCAAAACCCTCATTGCCGCTTCTCGGTTTTGCAACTGAGACTTTTCATTTTGCATACTGACAACAATGCCCGTGGGCAGGTGGGTAATCCTCACGGCGGAGTCAGTGGTGTTAACGCTCTGACCGCCTGGACCAGAAGAGCGATAAACGTCGATTCGTAAATCATTCTGACTGATCTCCACCTCCTCGGGCTCATCAACCTCTGGAAACACCAGCACCCCAGCTGCCGAGGTGTGAATCCTGCCTTGGGTTTCAGTTACCGGTACTCGCTGAACCCTGTGCACACCGCCCTCGTATTTCAGCTGTGCCCAAACCCCTTGGGCCGGCTCGGTGGAATTTCCCTTGACCGCAAACTGGCAATCCTTGATTCCGCCCAGGTCACTCTCGTTTTTGTCTAAAAGCTCTAGCTTCCAGCCTTTAGAGGCAGCAAACTGCGAATACATGCGCAGTAAGTCCGCTGCAAACAGTGCCGATTCGGCACCACCCTCTCCGGCCTTAATTTCCATGATGACGTCACGGGCATCATCTGGATCCCTAGGAATTAGAAGTCTTCTAAGTTTCTCCTCTGCTGCAATGAGTTTTTCCTGATTTTTTTCAAGCTCATCACGGAAGCTATCGTCTTCGCCAACTAGCTCCTTGGCAGCCTCAACATCTGACTCCAATGCTCGGAGATTATCCTCTGCAGCCATTATGGAATTAAGCTCTGCATACCTTCGATTAAGTTTTTTACTCAATCCAGGGTTTGCATGAATCGATGGATCAGATAACTGCTTTTGCAGTTCGGCGTGCTCCTCCCGCAAGCCTTGCAAGGAGTCAAACATGTCTACTCCGATTCACCCTCGGAGGGAACAGGCATGGATTTCTCGAGTTGCAACAGGAACTCCACGTTTGACTGGGTGTCTTTTAGCCTGGTCATAACTAGCTCCAACGCCTGCTGGGTCTCAAGCCCAGCCAAAGCCCGGCGAAGCTTCCAAATAATCTTTGTCTCCTGCGGACTCATAAGCATTTCCTCGCGCCTTGTTCCGCTGGCGTTGATGTCCACAGCTGGGAAGATTCTCTTATCGGCCAAGCTTCTTGAAAGCCTGAGCTCCATGTTTCCGGTTCCCTTGAATTCCTCAAAGATGACCTCGTCCATTTTTGAACCGGTCTCCACCAATGCGGTCGCCAAAATGGTCAACGATCCACCATTTTCAATGTTTCTGGCAGCACCGAAGAATTTTTTGGGTGGGTACAAAGCTGATGAATCAACACCTCCGGAAAGGATTCGTCCGCTGGCTGGAGCGCTCAGGTTATAAGCCCTACCCAACCTGGTGATTGAATCTAAAAGCACCACAACGTCGTGCCCCATTTCAACCAGTCTTTTCGCTCTTTCAATGGCAAGCTCGGCGACTGTAGTGTGGTCATCTGCTGGACGGTCGAAGGTGGAAGCTATGACTTCACCATTCACTGTCCTTTGCATATCGGTCACTTCCTCAGGACGCTCATCAACCAAAACCACCATGAGATGAACTTCAGGGTTGTTTACGCTGATTGAATTCGCAATCGCCTGCAGGATCAATGTCTTTCCGGCCTTGGGAGGCGAAACGATTAGTCCACGCTGGCCTTTACCGATTGGGCTTACCAAATCAATGATTCGGGTAGGAATCTTTTTTGGCTCTGTTTCTAGGCGCAATCGAGAATCAGGATAGAGAGGAGTCAGCTTTGAAAAGTCAACTCGCTCCGTTAGTTCCGCAACAGCGATTCCATTGACCGAGTCGACTCTGGCCAAAGCATTGAACTTCTGCCTTGAATTCTGAGGCTCGCCCTCCTTGGGAGCCTTAATGACACCAACAACGGCGTCACCTTTTCTGAGGGCATTTTTCTTGACCTGGCCGAGTGAAACATAAACATCATTCTGTCCGGGAAGGTAGCCACTGGTTCTCAAAAATGCATAGTTATCTAAAACATCCAATATCCCAGCAACCTGAATTAGCTCATCATCCTCACTAATTTCTGGCTCTGCATCCTCGCCTCCGCGACGGCGATCGCGATAGCGGTTCCTTCGATTTCGGTTACCGCCTCGACGGTTGTCTCCGTTATCGTCCCTGTCTGAGTCGCGTTCCTCATTTTGATTTCCGCGCTCCTGAGTTTTTGATTCCTCTGATTTTCCTTCAGCTGGCTTCTCGCTGTCGCTTCCTTCGCTGGCCTTTGGCTTGGTTGAGTTGCGACGATTCGCTGGTTTCTTAGCGGCTGGCTTTTCTGCAGCTGCTGTCTCTGCGGCAGGTTTGTCTTCAGGTTTTGCGTCTGATTTTGCCTCTGGCTTGGAATCGGTTTTTGGTGTTTCCTCTGCGGAGCCAGCTTTTGGCTTTGTTGTTGCTTTAGCGGAACTGGTTCTTTTTCTCGCAGGTTGTTTCTGTTCGGTTTCTTCCATGAACTAAATAACTCTTTCTTTTCCCCGGCAGAACGCCATAAAGGGGGTTTAGTTGAAATGCACTGTGAGCGAACGCTCTATTCCTCGTGCACCTCTACGCTAGCACCTTTTGAGTCAACCGCCAACATTAATACCTGCCAATGTGGATAATTTTTTTCCGCAAATGCCTGCACTTCTAAACGCTTCTGCGGATTTGCCTCCAAGATCAGCACAGATGGACCAGCTCCACTCACAACCGCAGGGTGACCAAGCTCACGAAGCTTCACTATCAACTCTTGGGTCTCGGGCATAGCACTCGCTCTGTAGTCCTGGTGCAACCTATCCTCTGTTGCAGGCAACATCAGTTCCGGCGAGGAAATTAGTGCTGCCACCAATAAGGCTGACCTGGAGAGGTTGAAAACAGCATCTTCGTGCGGAACTGAGTCTGGCTGCAGGGAT
>CBFHZN010000002.1:107734-112556 GCA_965660355.1 Microbacteriaceae bacterium | reverse complement strand
AGTGCTGCCACCAATAAGGCTGACCTGGAGAGGTTGAAAACAGCATCTTCGTGCGGAACTGAGTCTGGCTGCAGGGATCTGGCAAGCTTGGTTGACATTTGATTTGGTGGCACCATCACAATCGGAGATACGCCTCTGTGAACACTGAGCTGTTTGTGATGAGGTCCCTCTGTGTCAGTCCAGGCAATCGTCATCCCACCAAATAATGCGGGTGCGACATTGTCTGGGTGACCCTCTAAAACCGTTGCGAAATCAAGAAGCTGCTGCTCTGTTAGAACATGCTGTTTTCCCAATAAGCCAGCGGCCAGCATGATGCCACCCGCTACAGCAGCTCCTGAGGACCCCATTCCTCTGCCGTGCGGTATGTGGTTTTTGGTGGTGATTTTTAGACCCGGGAGTTTTTCTCCCATGCGTTCAAAGACCAAGCTCAAAGCTTTGAAAACTAAGTTGGATTCATCGGTTGGGATTTCACCCTTCCCTTCACCCTCAATCACAATGTTCAGACCACTCTGGGTGGTTTCAGCCTCGTACTCGTCGTAGTAATTTAAGGCGATTCCGAGGGTGTCAAAACCAGGACCGAGATTGGCGCTGGTGGCAGGAATGCGAACGTTTACCTTCATGATTTCTCAAGCCCCAAACTACTTGCAACGCTATCCGCGCTGGCGCTTACCCGTTTCGGTCTGATCTTTTTTCCACGTTCGTCCTTCAAGGCCCAATTTGGGTCCTTTAGGCCGTGGCCAGTAACCGTGATCACAACTGTGTCCGCCTTTGGAAGATCACCCAATTTTTTGTGTTTGAAAAGACCTGCGGCACCAGCGGCACTGCTTGGCTCGACAAAAACCCCGCACTCTTGAGATAAAAATCTGTGCATCCACAAAAGTTCTTTATCTGAGGCAAATGCAAAATTGCCATCGGTTTCTTTCTTGGCTTGCTGCGCCAAATCCCAGCTTGCTGGATTACCGATGCGGATTGCAGTTGCAATTGTTTCTGGTTTTTGAACCGGCGCACCCTTGATAAATGGTGCCGCCCCCTCGGCCTGAACGCCCCAGAGCCTGGGGAAGTTGTTGATTCGACCATCTCTAATTTCTTCGGTGTAGCCAAGGTGATAGGCGGAGATGTTTCCAGCATTTCCAAGTGGCATTGCGTGCAAGTCCGGTTGTTTCCCCAATGCATCTACCACCTCGAAACTTGCTGTTTTTTGACCAAGTAAACGATCTGGATTTACCGAATTGACCAAAAACACTGGATATTTCTCATCCAGTTCACGAGCAATTCTTAGGCAGTCGTCAAAATTTCCTTTTACTTGCAAAATTTGAGCCTTATGGGCAATTGCCTGACTTAGCTTTCCATAAGCAATTTTCCCACTTGGAACCAACACAACGCTCTGCATACCGGCCTTAGTCGCATAAGCCGCCGCGGCTGCAGAGGTGTTTCCGGTGCTGGCTGCAACAACTGCTTTGGCACCTCGTCCCAAA
The DNA here is from genome assembly GCA_965660355.1 of Microbacteriaceae bacterium. GTDB lineage: Bacteria > Actinomycetota > Actinomycetes > Actinomycetales > Microbacteriaceae > CAJXVY01. The sequence continues at coordinate 111,081 of CBFHZN010000002.1, read as the reverse complement.
GCTTTGCTGACGGCGGTTGTCATTCCTCGGTCTTTGAACGAACCGGTGGGGTTCATGCCCTCAAACTTCAGATACACCTCTCCAACATCCAATAGCTTCGCAAGCTCTGGTGAATTTATAAGTGGAGTTCCACCCTCTCCCAGGGTGACAACCGGGTCACGCTCGGTCCAATTCAATCTGTCTGCGTACTCGCGGATAACTCCGCGCCACTGGTGAGCCATTTAGACACCCTCCACTCTCACTTGGCCTTTGAATTCAGCCACCACGTCACTTTCATTCAGTTTCAAGATGAGATTTCTCAAACTTCGTTCACTGGTTTCATGAGTGATTATTGTCAACAAAACCGTGTCTCCGTCAGCCTCGATTGTGGATTGCTCCAAGGTTTCCACGCTGATTTCCAAATCAGCGAACATAGATGCGATAACGGCCAGCACACCGGGTTGATCTCTAACCTCCATGGAAATTTGATAGCGAGTGATGATGTCATCAATTGGCAAATTTAATAGCTTGGCGTGAGATGATTCGCTCATTGTTGAACCGCCACCCAGGTGACGCTTGGCTGCCATCACTACATCTCCTAAAACCGCACTGGCAGTTTCCAGCCCTCCGGCACCAGCTCCATAAAACATCAGCTCGCCACTTGCTTCGCTTTCAACAAAAACTGCATTGAATGCTCCTCTGACGCTTGCCAGCGGGTGGGTTTGTGGAATCAAAGTGGGGTGCACTCTGGCGGCAATGGAATCATCTCCAACCCGCTCACAAACAGCTAGCAACTTGATGGTGTAGCCAGCATCCTTGGCTGATTCGATATCCAGCTGGGTGATCTTTTCAATTCCCTCAGTGTAAACATCATCGATATGCACCTCGGTGTGAAAAGCCAAAGAGGAAAGAATCGCAGCCTTCGCAGCAGCATCAAAACCGCCAACATCCGCTGTTGGATCAGCCTCGGCGTAACCAAGTTGTTGAGCTTGCTCTAAAGCGGCATCAAAACTAGCTCCGGTGGATTCCATTTGATCCAAAATGAAATTAGTTGTTCCGTTTACGATTCCCATAATGCGAGTGACAGTATCTCCCGCGAGTGATTCCCTCAAAGGTCGGATAATCGGAATTGCTCCAGCAACACTCGCCTCGTAGTAAACCTGTGCTCCAACTCTTTCTGCGAGCTCATAAATCTCTGGACCGTGATTTGCCAACAGTGCCTTATTGGCGGTGACAACATCACTTCCTGATTCCAAGGCCATGCGAATATGGTCCAGAGCCGGCTGGATGCCACCAATTAGCTCTACCACAATGTCTGAACCTAAAATCACCGATTCCGCATCGGTTGTTAGAAACTCTCCAGGGATTGAATAATCTCTCGATGCATCCAATGAACGAACCAGCACCCCGGATATCTCTAGCGATGCGCCTACTCTGTTCGCCAACTCGAGAGAATCCTCTTGGATCAGCTTGAAAACTTGTGAACCCACGGAACCCGCCCCAAGCAGACCAATCCTTATTGGTCTGTAATCAGCTCTCATCTATCAATCCCGTTCTGTAACCCTCATCTCGAGCAAGCATGTCTTGTTCGGTTTCTCCTCTTACTAGAAGCCTTGATTCCCCAGCTTTTACACTTGCCACCGGAGGCCTGCCCAAATAGTTGTAGTTAGATGCTAGCGAAAAGCAGTAGGCGCCCGTGGCTGGAACAGCAATCAATTCATTGATTGCTAAATCTGATGGGAGGTAGGTGTGGTTGACAACAATGTCACCACTCTCGCAGTGCTTTCCAACAACGCGAGATAAAACTGGCTCCGCTGCAGTTGCTCGGCTTGCGAGTGATGCTGAATACTCAGCACCGTAGAGCGAGCTTCGCAGGTTATCGCTCATGCCACCATCGACTGAAACGTATCTCCTTACAGAACTTCCGGCGTCACTACCAACCTCAACATCTTTGATGGTTCCTACGTTGTATAAAGTGATCCCGCTGGGACCTGCGATGACTCGACCCGGCTCAAAGCAAAGATTAGGGGGGTTGATTCCAAGCTCTTTGGATAATCCCGCCACATTGGCAATTATTCGCTGGGCTAGTTCCTTAATATTCAGTGGCTTGTCATTTTCAACGTATGCAATCCCGAAACCTCCGCCCAGATTAAGCTCTGGAACCTCGCTGGTTTCAGACAATTTCGCGTGAAGTTGCAGAAGCCTTCGAGCAGCTTCAACGAACCCATCCACAACAAATATTTGTGATCCGATGTGTGAGTGAAGCCCTAAGAATTTCAAGGAGGAGTGAGAGCGTATCGTTTCTACCACTGACTCAACCTGGTCCAGTGGAATACCAAATTTTTGGTCTTCTCTGGCCGTGGCCAAAAACTCATGAGTTGATGCATGAACACCACTGTTAACCCTGAGTCTCACGCCCTGCACGACCGAATTGCTCTCGGCTATGGAGGCTATTCTTTCCACCTCCAACTCGGAATCAATCACTATCGAGTTCACCCCGTTGGAAACAGCCCTGCTGATTTCACTAAGTGATTTGTTATTGCCGTGAAGGCCAATTTTTGACCCCTCAAAACCGGCCGCCAGGGCAACGGCCAATTCGCCCCCGCTGGCAACATCAATGGAGTAATCCTCTTGTTTCACCCAACGTGCAATATCAGTCGTCAAAAGTGCTTTAGCTGCGTAGTACATGCGAACACTAATTCCATGCTCTCTTGCTGGCTGATTAAATGACCTGCTCAGATAATTCAGCCTGGATCTGAAATCATCCTCGTCTATTACATAAAGGGGTGTTCCGTATTTGCTTGCGAGTTCGCCAACTCCAACACCGCCAATCTGAATTTCTCCTGAACCGTCGCGCTTGGCCGAAGCAGGCCAAATCTTCTCGCTGAGGAGATTTAGATCCTGCGGCGTTTGCAACCATTCAGGTGCTAGCGGGTTTTTCAATTCACATCCGTTCCGGGGCGCTGACACCCAATAATCTCAAACCATTTGCCAAAACAACAGTGGTGGCTTGGTTAAGCAAAAGTCTTGATTCATGAATTGGCTCAACTTTTTTGCCGGCCAAGGGGGTCACACGGCAAGCGTCATACCAACGGTGATAGTTTCCCGCTAATTCTTCAAGGTATCTCGCCACCCTGTGTGGCTCTCTATTCTCGGCAGCTAATTTAACCACCGCGGGGAATTCAGCAATTTTGGCAATTAATTCATTCTCGCTTGGGTGGTCTAAAAGACTGGGGTTAAACCTCTCGGTGCTGATGCCGAAGCTTTGGGCATTATTCGCAACCTGTCTGGTTCTTGCATGGGCGTACTGAACATAAAACACCGGATTGTCATTGGTTTTTTTGGATAGCAGATCCAAATCCACATCT
>CBFHZN010000002.1:101520-107637 GCA_965660355.1 Microbacteriaceae bacterium | reverse complement strand
TTGTTCTTGCATGGGCGTACTGAACATAAAACACCGGATTGTCATTGGTTTTTTTGGATAGCAGATCCAAATCCACATCTAAATTTGAATTGGCACTTGACCGCGTTAGTGCATAGCGAGCCGCATCAACACCCACAGCATCCACCAGATCCTCAAGGGTGACAACAGTTCCAGCCCGCTTGCTCATGCGAACTGGCTTTCCATCCTTCACGAGATTTACCATCTGGCCAATTAAGATTTCTAGGTTCTCTCCAGGGGTGTCCCCGAAAGCTGCGCACATAGCCATCATTCTCTGCACATAACCATGATGGTCTGCTCCCAGCATGATGATTGCTCTGTCAAAACCGCGCTCACGCTTATCAAGATAGTAGGCCAAATCAGCAGCTATATACGCTGGATTACCATCACTTTTGATGACCACTCGATCGTTATCGTCCCCAAAATCAGTTGACCTAAGCCAAACCGCACCCTCTTTGTCAAAAATATGGCCATTTTCCCTTAGCCGAGTGATTGCCCTTTGAACAGCGTTTGATTCATGCAGAGAGTTCTCGTGAAAATAAACATCAAATTCAACTCCAAAATCCGCCAAAGAGGCTTTGATATCTGAAAACATTAACTCCACGCCTTCAGATCGAAAGACCTCAATCGCATCCTCCTCGGTCATGTCTAGAACTTCTTCACCTTGTTGAGCTAGAACGCGATCGGAGATATCGGCTATGTATTGACCCCCATAACCATCTTCAGGAGCTGGTAGTTGTTTTGCTGAGGCAAATAGTGAATTCGCAAATCTGTCAATTTGTGCCCCGTGGTCATTGAAGTAATACTCGCGTGTAACCGTGGCTCCCTGAAATTCCAAGATTCTTGCCAGCGAATCACCAAGTGCTGCCCAACGGGTACCTCCCAAGTGAATGGGGCCAGTTGGATTTGCAGAAACAAACTCAAGATTTAATTTTTGACCGGCATAAATATCCCCTTGGCCAAAACTTGTCGGATTCTTAGTAACCTCTGGAAGAATCGAGGCGGCACTGGCTGTCTCCAAAAAGATATTAAGAAATCCAGGTCCTGCTATCTCCAGACTTTTCAAACCCTCGGTATCTTCCAGTTCAGAGATCAGCATTTGAGCGAATTCCCTTGGGTTTATTCCCGCCTGCTTAGCAAGTTGCATTGCAATGTTTGAAGACCAATCACCGTGCTCTCGATTCTTGGGTCGTTCCACAACAATCTTTGCTGGAACCTCTAATGCGTAGCCGTTTTTACTCGCAAGGCGACTAAGCGCACCTGCGATTAGTTCTGAAAGTTGTTCGGGGGTCAAAATAATCCTCAGCTCGAGCCTCTAAGTCTAACGGAGAGGGCGCGATGTTAGAGTTTTTACTGTCGGCCCCCATAGCTCAGGGGATAGAGCACCGCTCTCCGGAGGCGGGTGCGTAGGTTCGAATCCTACTGGGGGCGCCGCAAAAAATCAGCGAGTTGCGATAGGGCCAAAAACCTATGACTCATTGAGTTCTTAACCTCTGGGGCCAACTCAGCGGCTGTGACGCTAAGACCTTCTGGGATGAAGATTGGATCATATCCAAAACCTCCCTCTCCCCTACTCTCTCTGGCAAGTTCACCGCTCCACACCCCTGTGAAGCCAAATTCTCCATCCTCACTCACCAACGCAATCGAACATACAAAGCTTGCCAGGCGATGGTCCATATCAATCATTTGTGCAAGTAATAAATCCCTGTTTTTCTTGTCGTCTTTTTCTCCAGACCATCGTGCGGACAAAATTCCAGGCGAGCCTCCCATAACTTCAACCGCCAACCCTGAATCATCAGCAATGGTTGCAATGCCAGTTTCAGAGAAACCGCTTCGAGCCTTGATTAGCGCGTTTTGGTAGAAAGTTAGGCCGTTCTCAACGGGCTCCTTGCCCTGGAAACCAATCAGTTCAACACCTGCCTCAGAGCCCAGAATTGATTTGACCTCGTGAATTTTGTGCTGATTGCCAGTGGCTAGTTGCAGCTTCATCGAACCCTTAGCAAATCACCCAATGTAGTTTTTTGGATTTCACTAAGTTCACCGGTTGCCTTTTTAGCTAATTTCAAAAGCCCGTCCAGTTCCTCATCCGAAAACGGTGCCCCCTCGGCAGTGCCTTGAACCTCAACGAATAAACCACGACCGGTTGTCACCACGTTCATGTCTGTCTCAGCTCTCACGTCCTCGACATATTCGAGATCTGTGAGCAATTTTCCATCAACAACTCCAACAGATATCGCACTCACTGTGTCGATAAGTGGAGAGTTACCAGAGAGCATTTTGTTTGCATAGCCATAATCAATTGCCTGCGCCAGTGCCACAAATCCACCTGTAATTGCGGCGGTTCTAGTTCCGCCATCCGCTTGCAAAACATCGCAGTCAATCACAATCGTGTTTTCTCCAAGTGATTTGAAATCAATAACGGATCTGAGAGCTCTTCCAATCAATCTGGAAATCTCGTGGGTTCTGCCCCCGATTTTTCCCTTGACGCTTTCTCTATCGCTTCTGTCATGGGTCGCTCTTGGAAGCATTGAATACTCAGCCGTTACCCATCCTTCACCAGAGTCTTTTTTGAACCTTGGGACCCCTGCCGTGAAGCTGGCTGTGCACAAAACCTTCGTTGAACCAAAACTAATAAGAGCTGACCCCTCAGCATGTTCGCTCCAGCCAAGCTCAATGCTCACATCTCGCAATTGATCTTCGGCCCTGTCATTTGGTCTTGACATCTCTATTCCTTTCAATTTCTTCAACACCCAAAACTTCTGGGCCCAAAAATCTTTTGGCAAGGGTTTCAAACTCTTGCTTTTTTCCGGTTGCTAAAAACCGATGTTTTGGATTCACGTCATTTGCTGCTAGCAAATCATGCTCAGTTAGGACTCGGAATACATCTTTCGCGGTTTCCTCCGCACTGCTGACAAGATTCACACCATCACCCATGACAAACCCTATCGCTGCGGATAGAAGTGGGTAGTGGGTGCACCCGAGAACCAAGGTGTCAATATCTTTTTGTTTTAGAGGCTCAAGATAATTCCGAGCAACCTCTAGCAAATGATCTCCGCTGGTTTCGCCTCGCTCAACAAACTCCACAAAGTCAGGGCAGGCAGCAGTTGAGATTTTTAAATCCAAGGCTGCTGCAAAAGCATCATCATAACTTTTGGAGGAGATTGTCGCAGTTGTTCCAATTACTCCCACTCGTCCGTTTTTTGAGGTTGAAACAGCTTTCCGAACAGCAGGTTGAATAACCTCCACAACTGGTATGCCACTGCCTTCTGTGTAGCGCTCGCGAGCATCTCTCAAAACCGCAGACGATGCTGAATTACATGCAATGACCAACATTTTTACGCCCATGTCAACCATTTGGTCCATAACTTCGAGGGCCAGTTTCCTGACCTCGGGAATTGTTTTGGTTCCATACGGCGAATTTGCTGTATCACCAAGATAAATAATCGACTCATTCGGGAGTTGGTCAATTATTGACCGCGCAACGGTGAGCCCTCCAACTCCAGAGTCAAAGATACCTATTGGGGCGTGATTCACGAAGACAGTCTATTGTCAGCCAACCCTTCTCCGCTGATTGAGTCGGAGTGTAACCTGTTGAAATGACCAGTGCTCTTAAGACAGACCGCTACGAACTGACGATGCTTGATGCGGCGATAGAATCCGGTAATGCCGAAACCCAGGTGGTTTTTGAGGTTTTTGCTCGATCTTTGCCAAGCGGCAGAAGATTCGGGGTTTTTGCTGGGGTTGGCAGATTAGTCGAAGAGATAAAGAGTTTTCAATTCACATCAGAACAAATAGGTTTTCTAAGATCTGAAAATATTGTTAGTGAGAAAACTCTTTCCTTTCTTGCCAACTACTCTTTCTCCGGCGAAATTGAAGGATTTCATGAAGGTGAAATCTACTTCGGGAATTCTCCAGTTTTGACAATCAGTGGAAGTTTTGCCGAATGCGTCGTCTTAGAGACCCTGGTTCTCTCGATTTTGAACTATGACTCAGCTGTCGCATCCGCTGCTGCTCGCATGAGGATTGCAGCAGGCGATAGAAAACTTATCGAAATGGGATCAAGAAGAGCTAACGAGGATGCAGCGGTAGCTGCCGCAAGGGCGAGCTATGTTGCAGGATTTGATGCAACTAGTAATTTGCTTGCTCAATTTAGATATGCAATTCCAACCCTGGGAACCTCTGGCCACGCCTTTACTCTTTTGTTTGATTCAGAAAAAGATGCTTTTCAAGCGCAACTATCCGCAATGGGTGAAGGCACAACATTTTTAGTTGACACCTTTGATGTAGAGCAGGCTGTGAATACAGCGGTGGAAATAACAAACGGGAAGCTAGGAAACGTTCGAATTGACTCTGGCGACTTGGCTGAGACGGCAAATAAGGTTCGGGCTCAACTGGATCGGCTAGGCGCCACTTCAACAAAAATCACGGTCACTAATGATTTAGATGAGGATGCAATTGCTGGATTAGCCGCTGCGTCTGTGGATTCATACGGAGTTGGGACCTCTCTGGTGACTGGATCCGGAGCACCGACTGCAAGCTTTGTCTTCAAAATGGTGTCTAAATTTGACGGTCAAAAATGGATCGATGTTTCAAAGCGCTCTGCCGGGAAATCCAACCTTCCAGGTCGTAAAACAGCAGTACGCCAATTAGAAAATGGCATTGCCAAAAACGATTCAATCTCCACAACAAATGCGAATTTAGACGGCAGGAATTTGCTTGTTAGGTATTTAGACAACCACGAACACTTACACGATACGAATTTGCAAAGCGCCCGAGAAAGATTCCGTGAATCGCTGCAAGAGCTACCTCCATCAGCAAAAAGATTGAGTGATGGAGAGCCGGCTCTAGAGGTTGTTATTTCTTGAGGCTCTCGTAAATCTTTTTGCAATCTGGGCAGACCGGAAACTTTTCTGGATCTCGGCCTGGAATCCATTTTTTTCCGCAGAGAGCCAATACCGGAGTCCCCATAACCGCACTCTCGGTGATTTTGTTCTTCTGAACATAATGAGAGAAACGTTCGTGATCACCGTCTTCTAAAAGCTCTTGCTTTTCTTTTAGTTGTTCTTCCATCAGTTAGATTCTAAATCCCTGCTATCGCCAAGTTTCACCTCAAAGTTTACTCTTTGACCATTTCGTAATACTTCAACCTCTACCTCAGCACCAGCTGGCTGGGCCCGAACGGCTGCAGTTAGCTCGCCACTACCCTCGATGCGATCACCGTCGAATAAGACGACAACATCGCCTGCTTGCAAACCGGCCACGTCTGCTGCCCCTCCAGGAGTCAATTCAACGATTTCAGCACCGGAGGCAAAGTTTGAGTCGGGGATAACGCTATCCGTCACCAATGCGCCGAGCAGTCCATGGCTTGCGAAACCTCTGTCAATTAGCTCCTCTGAGATTCGCAAGGCTGTGTTTGCAGGGATTGCAAAACCAACTCCAATATTTCCCGAAGATCCACTGGTGGCAATTGCAACATTGATGCCAACCAATCTTCCTTGCTGGTCAACTAAAGCGCCACCAGAGTTTCCCGGATTGATTGCGGCATCAGTCTGGATTACCTGCAGGTTAATTGGCCTTGTTCCTGAACCGTCCCAGAAACGAAGACCTGAGTCATTTCCATCCTCGACTTCGCTGCTTGCAACCTCGATAGTTCGGTTTAGAGCGGAAACTATGCCCTGGGTGACGGTTGAGCTGAGGCCCAAAGGTGCTCCAATTGCAACTACTGGCTCTCCCACATTCAGATCATCCGAGTCTTTGATGCCGATGGTCTGAAAATCGTTTGAGCCCGATAGTTTGATCACGGCGATGTCGTTGGTGGGGTCTGTCCCCACAACTTCTGCTTCATAAACTCTTCCATCCCATGCCTGGGCTGTAACGCTTACATCGTTGGTGGAGCCACCAAGTGTCACCACATGCGAGTTGGTGAGAGCATAACCATCCTCGGAGATCATTACACCGCTTCCACTCCCACTTCCAGTAGCACTGTTTACGCTGAGAGTGACGACCGAGGGACTGGCGGCCAAAGCAGCACCAGTCACCCAATTGACAGTCTCAGTGTCATTCACTACGACCGGAGCTGGAGCTTGCATGGAACTGAAT
>CBFHZN010000002.1:89230-101491 GCA_965660355.1 Microbacteriaceae bacterium | reverse complement strand
CCCTCCTGTCAAAGCTGCAAAGGCGGCGATAACGCTCATTGCTAAGGCTCTGGATGCCTTTTTTCTTGGCTTTGATGAGTCTGGCTTTTTAGATTCAACGGGGTAATACAAAAACTGTCCCGAAGAGCGTTCATCCATTTGGGGCTCCTTTCAAAAACAGTTCTTAGCTTGTCAGTAGAAACTGAATGCTTGGTGATAACAACCTGAATATTAGCTTCAGGCTTCCTAGCCAATCAATCTCGTTTCCCTTGGTAAAGGCAACGCTGTAATCAAAAGCGAGTTGCTTGGTATCTGAATTGAACCCGCATCAATCACCCATGAACCACCAACGGGCTTGTAATCAACCTGGAAATTAACAGTTGCCCTGGCTTGAAAATCACCTTTTTCGCCAAATAGGTGATTTACCGAGAAGCCTCTACCACCAAAACTCCAACTTGCCGACTTTGGCGTAAACCTGACACTCACGGGCTCGTCAAAAAGCGTTCCCGACTTGATTTGTGTGTTGTTTTCAACCCAAAAACTAAATTGTTCGTCGTAATATCGCTCGCTCGGAGAGACATAGGCCATGGGAGTGGCGGGTGATGTCCTAAAAATCTGCTGCAATGTTTGGCTATCTGTGATTCTCTCCACCAAATCACTGGAGCTACCAGGCTTTGGGATCGGAACATATTCTTTTTCCGAGAGACATTCTCTTGCTCCCTGTCTGGTTTTCACCCAAACGGTTCCAAAGGTGGGTATGTCAATACCACCGCTTACATACACCTCACATAGAACCCATGGAGGTGGTGGGGTCCAGCTGGAGCCTGGACGGGTGGAGCTTTCATCTTCAACACTTCCAGTTTCTTTCTCTTGCCGTTCACAAATAACGACTTCGCTGGCACCGATACTGGTTCCGCAGCCATCTGCACAACCACCCAGCACCGCTTGAGCGGCGGAGCAGGTAAAAATGATCTCAACTAACATCTTGAAAACCTCCGTATGTCCAACTCGGTAATCTTTGACCCACCCGAGACAGAATCCGTTTGCATTTTCATTGGAACCTGAGCTGGTCTATCAATCGGGGTGACATCTCGTCCATTCGAATCAAGAAGCTTGGTTTTAGAAACATCCAAGCAAAATGCGTGTGACCCCTCCTCAAGAGATTCAAAAGCGTAAAACCTTGTTTCGCCTGCCTGTCTAATATCTAACTGCTTCATCAATAAGTTCGCCTCTATTGCGGAATTCAAGGCGGAACCCGCCAGAACACGATCGAATTCATCTTCTAGGCCTGCGTCGCTGATTTCCAGGTATTCACTCAGAAGATCCTCAGCGGAAATCTCTTGAGTGCAACCACTGAGAAAAAGAGTGACTAAGAACAGTATTCGAGGCATGAGAGAAAAATATGGGAGTGTGAAAAGATCTGCCTGAAGTTATCCACATAAAAAATCCCTCCCAGCTATAGCTGGGAGGGAAATGGTTGCGGGGACAGGATTTGAACCTGCGACCTCCGGGTTATGAGCCCGGCGAGCTACCGAACTGCTCCACCCCGCGGCGAAGTTGTCAGTATAGCAAGCTGTAGGCCAAAACGGAAACTAGTTGTTTATAGCCTCCACAGCATCGGCGATAGCATCATTCAAGCGCTCGTCGGCCTCGCCAAATGCATTCCAGTCTCCAGCAGCCAAAGCTCTCTCTTTGTCTTCAATCGCCTGTTCAGCCCTTTGTAAGGCGTCATCTAGATCAGGGACCACGGAATCTCCGGTAGATGGCTCGTCAACTGCTTGATCTGAGTCTTCGGCTGGCTGGCTAGGTTCTTCGGACGGCTGCTGAGAGTCATCAGGGGAAGTTTCCCCATCTTCTACGGGAACATCACTATCTCCAGCAGATGCCCCGCTGTCTCCACCGAACAGTTCATCCAATGCCTCATCAAGAGTGTCCTCGAAGGCAATTCGATCTCCAAAGCTCACGAGCACCTTTTGCAAAAGAGGGAATGAAGTTTCACCGGTCGACTCAATATAAACCGGTTGAACGTATAAAAAGCCACCACCAACTGGCAAAGTAAGCAGGTTTCCATTCAAAACACGAGTTGATCCCTGTCTCAAGATGTTCAGAAGCTGCGAGACTTCACTGTCAGCGTTGAAGTTGTTTTGAACCTGCCCTGGTCCTGGAATGATGGTTTCCCGAGGAAGGCTCAACAAACGCAGTTTTCCATATTCCTCAGACACCACACCCTGCTCATCTCCAGCCTCAGAGCTGGCTACAAGATATCCGGTTAGAACGTTTCTAGAGTTCTGACCCGTGGACTGGGGTATGAAAGTTGTGTAAAGAGAGAAGTTTGGGTCTTGCATCCCCGGGGCCTGCATAGTCAGGTAATAAGGAGGTTGCAACACCCCGATGCCGGGACCGTCAACGGGATCGTTGGGCGTCATCCAAGCGTCTTGCTGAGAATAAAAGGCTCCAGGATCTGTGACGTGGTAGCGACCGAGAATAGACCTCTGCACCTTGAACAGATCCGATGGGTAGCGAACGTGAGACATAAGCTCACCACTCATCTCAGATTTTGGACTCACAGTGTCGGGGAATACCTTTCTCCATGTGGCCAAAACAGGATCGTTTTCGTCCCATGCATACAACTTCACCTCTCCGTCATATGCATTCACCGTCGCTTTGACGGAATTGCGAATGTAGTTGATGTTGTTTGCTCCGAATCCAGCTGACTCGGTGGTGGAGTCTATGATTGCCAGATTCATGCTCTCCGAATTGGAGTACGGGTAATTGTTGTTAGTTGTGTATGCATCCACAATCCACAAAACCTCACCGTCTACAACTGCGGGATAGGCCTGAGAGTCCACAGTCAAGTAGGGAGCTACAGCTTCCACCCTCTCCTTAGGGTCTCTGTTGAACATAATTTGAGAGTCTGAATTGATGGCATCGGACAACAGAATCTGCTCGCTTTGGAATTTCAATGCAAATGCAATCCTGTTGACCAGCGATCCGACATTTGGACCACCTGAGCCTTCAAATGTCGTATAAGTCTGATTCTCAGTTCCCTCCCCAGCTGGGAAGTCGAATTCTAAGTCCTCTGAATTTTCACCTCCAACGATTGAATACTCGGGAGAGTTCTCACCAAAGTAAATGCGAGGTTCAAATTCGCCCAGTTCTCCAATTGAAGGGATACCCGATTGCAAGAAAAGGGGCTCGCCGTCTGTGTCTCTTTTATTTCCATAAGCGGCGACAAGCCCATAACCGTGAGTGAATACGATTGTTGAGTTATACCAACTGTTTGAATCTCCAAGACCAGCCTGATCCAGCTCTCTAACGCCCAACACAGCATCTTGAGACTCGCCGTTTATCTCGTAACGGCCAACGTGTAACCTCTCGGGGAAAGAGTAATACTGGCGATACTGCTCTAATTGTCTAAATGCATCGGAGACCAAAGAGGGATCCAATATGCGAATCGAAGTTGTTGTCTCCGCATCGGCTCTCAGGGCACCAGGGGTTGCTGTAGTCGTGGCATCGTAATCAATGATTTCAATGTCGTTTAGTCCGTAAGCATCCCTGGTGGCATCTATGTTTCGCTCCAAATAAGGAGTCTCCAATGTTCTTTCAGTTGGATTCACCTGAAAGGTTTGCACTGCCCAGGGGTAAAGCCCACCCAAGACAACCGAACTGATAATCATTAGTCCAGTAGCAATGATTGAATAGCGCCACGAACCTATGATGGCCGTAACGATAAATAACGCAGCGACTAAAAGCGATATGAGGGCAAGAATTTGTAGCCCGGGAATGGTTGCGTTTACGTCACTGTATCGAGCTCCGGTAAACAGCTCGTTGGAGGTAAAAACTGTTTCATACTGGTTCAACCACAGAGACACCGCCTGCACTATAAAGTAAATTGCGGCAGTTATTGAAAGCTGAATTCTTGCTGGTTTTGCAACCTTGACGGTTCTGCCATCCAGACGAATTCCACCATAAATCAGATGCACACCACCAGCGATGAGTGCAGCAAGCAGAACTGCTGCGGAAACAAAACCAATCAAAGCTGTCAAAAATGGCAGCTCAAAAAGATAAAAACTCACATCCAAACCGAATTGCTGATCTTCTTGTCCAGAAGGGGTTGAATTCAAAAACTGCAATGCAGTGGTCCACTGTGCGGTCGCCGCAACACCTGCGAAAACACCCAGTATTCCGGGTACCCCAAACATAATCAGGCGTCTTAGGTTGTCAATGACCTGCTGATAATTTTCAAAAGGAGACTCGCCTGGCATTCTCAAATACACAGGCCTGTGCCGGTAAGCCAGCCAGAAGGCAACCAATGTGATTGAGAACATCAATGCGAAGCCGATTAGGAAAAGTGCAACCTGTGCAAAAATTTGGGTCAAAAATACAGATTGAAAGCCAATCTGATTGAACCAAAGCAAGTCTGTGTATATACCTGCTGCGGAAATCAGGATGGTTGCTATTACAACCAAGATTCCTACTGCGATTGTCGCTGGCGATATTCTTCTTCGCTGAGCAGGGCTTGATGGTGTGCTCAAGTTTCAACTCCTAATTTTCACAACTTGGAAACTCGGTGTTTCCCTCTTCATACATTGCAATGACCTCAAGGGCCTCTGTAAAGTCTGCCACGGGAACGACCAGTAAATCTTCAGGTTGGCTGGAAATTATCTCTGGGCAGTTGGCCTGAGGGGCCAAAAACAAATCGGTGCCATCTCGCTTGGCCGCCTGCATTTTGAGGTCTATACCCCCGATTGGGCCCACCAGTCCGCCCGAGTTGATGGTTCCGGTCCCTGCGATATGTGAATCACCTAAGAGCGAACCCTCCGTCAGAGCATCGAATACGCCCAGAGCAAAAATCATCCCGCCACTGGGTCCACCTACATTTCCAAGCTGAAGATCTATCTCAATCGGGAAGTCATAGGTATAGCCAACCATCACCCCAATTAGATAGCGATCATCTGATTTCTGAGGGGTAAGCGAATAAGAAATACTCTCCCCATCACGAATGACACCAACCTCTAAAGTCTCGCCGTTTGAATCTTGAATTTTTTGTTGCAAGTCCTCGATACTTTCCACTGTTTCACCTGCCACAGCTGTGACAAAATCTCCTGCAACGATTGATCCGCTGGCTGCTCCGCCCTCAGTGACCATCGAGACGTAAACTTCTGGTTCTAGATCGTATCCGAGCTCTTTTAGCGCCACCGCAACCGCCTCTTGTTGGCTAGTTTCCATCATGGCAACACTCTCGGCTCTGACCTCATCTGTTGTTTTGTTTGGCGGAAATACTTCGTCAACCGGGAGCACGACCTGTTGCGGGTCGATCCATGCAAGAAAAATTTCAATCCATCCGGGAGTGCTGTCTTGATTTCCTAAAACACTTACAGTCAGAACGTCTAATCGGGTTTCAGAATCAAAGCTCTCAACCTCTGACACCGAAATTACTGGTGTTGAATCAACTTCTCCGTTTACGTTAAAACTTGTTCCGGGTCTTTCAATTACATAACCGCTGGGAAGCATTACCCCGGCACCGGCGGCAATAATGAATAAGGCAAGAAAAATCCATCCCGCTGGATTTTTACGCCTTGTAGAGTTTTCAAAAAGTGTCATCCCCTAAATGGTAAGCCTGACAGCAGACACCTTTCGCTATTCAGCTACACGCCTATGGCGAACAAGCTAAAACTCAGCTTCAACTTTCAGTCTTTGGCAATTAGCCTCTTAATAAGGGAGGTTCAATGTCTGACGAAAATAGGGACCGCGATGAATTTCAAGAGTTTTTAAGAAAGTTTTTCTCATCTTCAGAAAACTTCAACCCCGAAGATTTGGCCAATCAGGCTGGAATCCCAATGGACCCAGCGAATCTGGGAATGATGATGGAGCAATTGCAGAGGGCAATCAGCGGCCAAGGCGAGGGAATCAATTGGAAGCTGGTGGAAACCCAGGCAAGAAAAGAGATTGACTCTCAAAAAATCGAGTTATCAGATGAGTTGGAAAACTCATTCAAGCAAGCTTTTGGAACCGCATCTTTATGGCTTGACGAGGTCACCACCATTGGTCAATTTGAATACAATCCGCAGATGCTAACCCGGCAAGGTTGGGTCATTGAATCTTTGGACCTGTTCAAAGAGATTGCCGAACCAGTTGCTACAAAGCTTGCGGAGGCATTGGCGGAAAACCTAAAGGAAAACCTTCCAGAGGAGCTTTCTCAACTTGCTGGCCCCGCCTCAAACATCCTCAAAAGCGCGGGCGGCTCATTATTTGCAATGCAATTTGGTCAATCACTTGGACAACTGGCGAACGAGTCCCTCAGCGGCGGTGAGATTGGAATCCCGATTTCAGATCGTCCAAGTCTAAGCGTGAAGAATGTTGAGGAATTTGCGGAGGGCCTGGGATTGGATTCTCAAGAGGTGCTTATCTACCTCGCTGTTAGAGAATTAGCGCTACAGCGATTGTTCACTCAAAGCGCCTGGTTGAAAGACCGAGTGGTGAACCAGATCCTCGAATACTCCCAAGAAATAAGCATTGACACTGAAAAGATTAATCGTCTAGCCGAGGATTTAGACATAACCAACCCAACCGAGATTCAAAACGCAATAAGTTCCGGAGCGTTTATCAACGAACCCACTGATTCTCAAAGAGTTGCTCTGGATCGCATAAGAATCAATCTTGCCCTGATTGAGGGCTGGGTGGACACAGTGACTGAAAAGGCGACCGAGCGCTTGCCATCCAGAGTTGCCCTTGCCGAGTCAATTCGCCGAAGAAGAGTTAGTGATAACCCAAGTCAAAAATTATTTGGGACCTTGATTGGTCTTGAGCTCCAACCAAAGATGCTCAGAGAAACGTCGGCCCTGTTTGTTGAACTGCAAGAAAAACTCTCAAGCGCTGAAAGAGACGAAATTTGGCTTCATCCCGATCAGCTGCCTTCAGAAGAAGAAATAACAAACCCCGAGCTATTGATTCAAAGGCTTTCCAATGGCAAGGATGACCTAGATGCGGAACTACGAGGACTGCTGGGTGACTAGCTGTGGATAACAGCCTCTAAAAATCCAGCCACCCTGCAACACTGCAGCGGTGCCAATAAAAATCCGTGATTCAGCCATCAAAATTTGGTCTTCTCAAAATCAAAGACAGTTTGGTATTGATAAACCCCTGAAAGTTGAAATCAGCTCAGCCGCCGAAGAAACCTTTTTGGCGATGCTGGAACTGGGTGTCGCCAAGGGCCAATTTGAGGTGGCAGCTGATTTGGCTGGGCTGGCAATTGAATCCGCAGAAAACCTGCATGCCAGACTTGGTTATCTCACTGAAGATTTCATAACCCCGTTGGCCCGTTCCGAATTGGGAAACTTGCCTCAACCACATTCGAAATATTATCGAAACAGACAGCAGTCGGTGATTTTGATTCCAAATCTCGGCAGATTGGGAAAACTGCTCGTTCACGCCCTGGCTCATGCAGGGGTAGGAAAAATAATCGTCAGCGACAGCACATTGGTCTCAGAAGCCGATTGCGGTCGGCTCGGTTATTCACCGAATCAGATTGGCCAATCCAAACTCTCAATCATCAAATCAGAAATCGCTAACACGCCAACTGTTGTGAAATTGGACAACAGGATGCGCTGGGCGGACTATGTGGAGGTGGACATTGCTGTTGTGGAAACCAGTGGGGCATTTCAGCCAAGTGATTACCAACGCTGGCTATCGCTTTCTAGAAAGCACATAGGTGTTTGCTTCTCAGACATGCATGTTCTAGTCACAGCAATAATTGATGAACATCAAGCTTGCCTGGGTTGCCGGGAATTAAACAAGTGGGATGAAGACCCGCGAAGAAAATTCGTCTGCGCTCAAATTGCGGGCATCAGCGGCGTGAAGGATTCATTATCTATTCTGTTCGCAGCCTCCATGGTGGCTCAGCGCATAATCAACAAACTAGATACTGGAGTTCAAGAAAAAGACTTGCAGTTTTGGCCAAGCGGCGGTTTTGTGGAGCTAGTGGAACATATCAACCCTGGCTGCGGCTGTCAGCAAGCCCCCGGAGAAATCTAGATAAGTCACCAGATTGTTTGGCGAAGCTGACTATCAAGCTACGCTTTGCTCTTGTCAGAGCAACATAGCAAAGCCTTTGCTCTTCAGTTATTTGCTCCTCGCTAAGCGCCATACGATAGGGCAAAAGTCCCTCGCTTGCCCCAATTAGATACACTTTTCGCCACTCCAGCCCCTTAGCGGCATGAATTGTTGAAAGAGTCACCAACTGCCGAACAGGTTCGAAATGCTGCAACTGCAATGAATCAATTAGATCTATCGTTTCTGAGATGCTCAAATCTTGCTCGGTCAGTGCTTCGTATAAAGCTTGCATTGACTCCCATGCTGAGAGATCTCCTGATGGCTGAAGGGTCCAGCCCAGCTCTCTTAGAACGTCGGAAACTATTTCCGATGCTGGCTTGTCCTCAACAAATCTTGATGCCCTGATCAACTGCACGGCTCTAGAGATAACGGGTTGTTGAAAAAACTTCTCCTGGGTTTTCAATTGGTGACGAATGTTTAATTCGCTGAGCTTTTGGGTAAGTTGCTCTGACTGACTGTTTATTCTGAATAAAACTGCAATTTCACTTTCTGGTATCCCGTTTTCAATATCCTCTGCAATCATTTTCGCCACTGCCACTGCTTCGGAGCCCTCACTAGAAAACTCCCTCAGCCTCACCTCTCCAATCCCAGAAATTGCAGACATCGGAGAGAAATCTTTCATCACTTTGTTGGCTAGGTTCACTACTTCGCTCCCGGATCGGTAGTTATTGCTCAATTCGATCGAAACGGTGTTATCAAATCTGGATTCGAAGCCGTTGAGAAACCCTTGAGAGGCGCCAGCGAAAGAATAAATTGTCTGCCGTGGGTCACCAACCACGCATAAATCCGACCTGTCACCCAGCCACTTTTCCAAAAGCGCAAACTGCAATGGAGAAACATCTTGAAACTCGTCAATGGTGAAAAATCGATACTGACTGCGAACATGCTCTGCAACTCTGGGCTCAGAGCTAACCATCCCCAGTGTGAGCAGGAGCACGTCCTCCCAGTCGATTTGTTGCGATTTTGTCTTTAATTTCTCATATTCAAAGATCACGCTGCTGGCTACTGAATGATTTACGGTTTCCAAAAAGCGTTCCGTCTCAGCGTATTTTTCAGGGCTTGAAAGTGAATACTTCCACCACTCGATTTCAGCCGCTAGCTCTCTTATGACAGATTGGCTGGAATCAATCTTGAGATTTTTCAAAACCTCCAACAGCAACTCTTTTTTGCTGCTGAGCACTTTCGGTGAATTGAAACCGGTTAGTTGTGGCCAAAAATATCGAAGCTGTGCGAGGGCGGCTGCGTGAATGGTTCGCACCTGAACCGCGGGAACGCCAAGAGAATTGATTCTTGAGCGTAATTCGGCGGCTGATCTTGATGTGTAGCTCAGGGCCAAAACCTTATCCGGATCATATACGCCACTGGCCACACCGTAGGCGATTCTATGACTGATGGTTTTGGTCTTACCGCTACCGGCAGAGGCAATAATTCTCACCGGGCCAAGCAGCGATTCAGCTGCCAAACGCTGCTGAGGGTCTAGACCTTCTAGCAAACTCTCTGCTGATTCCATAAAGATTCCCTGCGTGGCATCGGTGCTGACAAAGATTGCCAAAATAGTGTTTGGCTATGGCCAAATCTCATTTGATTCTAGCGGCGCTTGCAGCTGAAGCCGCTCGAGGAAAAAACTTCACCTCAACCAGGCTGAACACGGAGAAAACGCCTGGTTTCGACTCTGCCATTTTGGAATCTGACACAGATCGCAAATATCAGGTGCTGGTGACAACTGGAAAACAATCCGAGGCCGAACTCAAAACTGAATTAAACGCCCTAAAACTCGTTAGCCCCCTCGCATCCTCCACTCTTTCAGTGCCTGAAATTATCGGGGAGACCAAAGATTCCGATGGCTCTTCAGTGGTGGTGCTGAGTTTTGATGAATCAAAAGATATACGCCTGGGGGCAAAAAATTCAGAGCCAATTCAATTACTCTCCGCGGAGCTTGCAAGAATTCACTCGCTCTCGGTGGCTGATGCAAACGAATTAGAGATCCAGAGTGTTAGTCCAACTGATTTGAATTCGGAGCTGGTCTCGGAAATTGACAAGCTAGCAGACACGGGAAAAGTTCCCGGGGTGTTGCTCTCCAGATGGGAAAAAGCTCTGGAGGACATTGGCTTGTGGCGCTACCGACCAACTGTTATTCACGGTTCTGTCAACTCAGACACCGTCGGCACAGCTGGTGACAAATTGGTTATGCGTGGCTTTGGCACGATGCGGGTTTCAGACCCCGCAGAAGATTTTGGATGGATTGCAGGAGGCTCCACGGAGCAAGCCATGAATACCTGCTTGGCTCAATATCTAGAGATTCGTGAAGCAGATGAAAACCTTCTAAAGAGGGCTATTTTTTATTCTGAGGTGGAGATTGCAAGATGGCTCTCCTATTGCATCGAACTTGGCGATGACAGAGCAGCTGAGGCTGCAGCAGCTGATTTAGAAAACCTGGCGGAGGATGCTCAGAAATCTGAGTTACCATCTTTGGAGGCCACCAGCTTTATTGGTTTGAACCAACAGCGGGACGAGAGCTAAGCTTGAAAAAACAACGAGGAGCAAAGTGCAAATAAAAATCGGTATTCAAAATAGCGGTCGTGAATTGGTTTTGGAATCTGAAGAGACTACAGAAACCATCAACCAGAAAGTTGAAAAAGCTTTAGCTGACCCATCATCCACTTTGCAACTAACCGATGAAAAAGGTGCTGTGATTATCGTTCCAGCTGGGGCCCTTGCCTATATTGAGATAGCAGCGGAGCAGTCACGCAAGGTCGGGTTCGTAAGCTGATGGATCTTTCTCACCTAATTAGCCTGCCAGTGGTGGTGGTTTATGGAATCCTGCTCGGTCTAATCACCCCATACGTTATTGGCAAAAGCGATAAGCACGGATCGCTGGTTCCAGGTTCAATAGCGGTAACAGTTGGTTCTGCTCTATGGCTTATTTTTACTCTGCTGGGACTTTCGCATTCAGGCGCAGCAATTTGGCTTCTAGTGATGCTAATTACCCCACCGGTCACCTTCATCGCTATTCGTTATCTTCGTAACCAGAGAGCAATCCAAGACGAAAAACAGCTGAAGTCGCTTTAGGCGCTCATTCCCAATTCGTCCATTCTGGAAGCGTGGTTGCTGACCAATTCGTGAGTAAGCGGTTCTATTCTTCTTAGAGCGTTTCTTCTAAATTCCACTGGATCGGAATCATCTAGTTCATCAAATTCCAAAACACCAATGACGTGCAAAAGACAATCCGCTACCAAACTTCTGCCAAACATTGCCAATAGATCTTTTAGCTCTGAATCATCCGAAGTTTTCTCAATTAGTAAATTTTTCAAAAACTCATTGAATGGATAGTCAGAGAGAGTTTTCAAAACCATGTTTTTAGTCGAGGAGGGCTGCACCGAAGCCAACCTGGCATAAAAGTCATCTAAAATTCCAAAAACCACATACAAAGCCATCAGGTTTTCATAAAAACCCTTGCCTGCGATTCTGGAGGATAACTCGAAAAATTCATCCTCAAACCTGACTAACTCATCCTTAGCCCCCACACCCTTTTTCGCTAGCGCTGTTAGGACTGGTCGAAAACGTTCCTCTTGATTTTTGGCAAGAGCTCTAACACTCTCTGAGAGCTTTTCATCAGGGGTCTGAACGGCTAACTCTTCCAAAAGATCAGCGGCTAGCTTCTGAGTAAGGGAGAACTTTGCCAGATAGTCAAGCTCGGAGGGGGTAAGCTTAGATAGATTGAGCTGCTGATTGGTTCGACCATCACTTGCTTCGCGAGACGGCAAAGTTAATTTGCGTGACGCTCTTCTAAGCCTACGAACCCAATCCAGCACACAGAAAGCATAAGCCAATAGGCAGAAAGTACAAGAATTTGACATTCAGAGAACTAGGCATAGATGAAGACATTGTCACAGCCTTAGAGACAAAAGGAATCAACTCCCCATTCCCAATTCAAGAACAAGCCATCCCGATTGCCCTTTCAGGAAAGGACCTAATCGGTCAGGCAAAGACTGGAACAGGTAAGACACTGGGCTTTGGATTGCCAGTTATCCAAAAGCTTGGCCTGAGCCCAGAGAAAAAACATCTAGCGCTAATAGTTGTTCCAACCAGAGAGCTTGCTCAACAGGTTGCCGCTGATTTGGTTCTGGCAACCTCAAACAGAGATGTGCAGGTTGCTGAGATTCTTGGTGG
>CBFHZN010000002.1:85348-89104 GCA_965660355.1 Microbacteriaceae bacterium | reverse complement strand
TTTAGATGAGGCAGATGAAATGCTCGATTTGGGTTTTTTGCCAGATATAGAGAAGATATTCGCCGCCACTCCAAAACAAAAGCAAACCCTTTTGTTCTCGGCAACCATGCCAGACCTTATTTTGACTCTCGCGCGGAAGCACCAAAACAAACCGGTTCACATCCGAGCCACCGGTGAAGATCAGCAACAGACCAAAGCTGACATTCAGCAATTTGTTTTCCGTGCGCACAAACTCGATAAAGACGAGTTAGTTGCAAAGATTTTGCAATCGAAAGATATAGACAAGGCGATCATCTTCACCCCAACTAAGCGCCAAGCATCCAAATTGGGCGAGGTGTTAACAGAGCGTGGCTTTTCTGCCACCACTCTGCACGGGGACATGGGGCAACCTGCGAGAGAGCGCTCAATGAAGGCTTTCAGGGAAAACAAGAAAAGAATCATGGTGGCAACCGAGGTGGCTGCCCGAGGAATTGATGTTGACGATGTTTCGCACGTGATCAATTACTCCACCCCAGAGGATGAAAAGGCTTATTTGCACCGCACCGGAAGAACTGGTCGCGCCGGCAAAAAAGGTATCGCCATCACACTGGTGGACTGGGATGACATCAACCGCTGGAAGATGATCAACAAGGCTCTAGAGCTCGATTTTGACGAGCCAATGGAAACCTACTCATCATCACCTCACTTATTTGAGGTTTTGGATATTCCAAAAGATGCCAAGGGGTCACTTTCAAGAAAAACTGAGCCGCGCGGTCAAGAATCAAAACCGGGGGCTAGCCCCGGGGAAAGAAAGAGCAGGCGCAGAACCCGAAGCTACAGCCACTCTAAGCCAGCTGGCAAATAATAATCAGCTCCATTGCTGGCACTGATTAGTCTTCGAAAGTTGTCAACCGAGGTCGAGTTCTCACCCAGTTCATTCACTTTCCCGCCGACTCCGTGATAATCGCTTGACCCGGTGGTGAACAAGTCGTGTTTTTGAGCAAAGTCTCGAAGCCATTCCCTAGCGGGCTCAGGAACTTGTCGGTGTTCTACTTCAAGCCCATCTAAACCAGCTTCAACCATTTCCAAAAAATGCTCGGTGGGTAAATCAGAAGTCGACTTTCCTGCTGGGAAATCCATCAATGGATGCGCTATCACAGTTGCAGCCCCGGCTTGTTTTGCCAGTTCAATTGCATCCAGAGTGTTCAGTGAGTGCTCAGAGATGTAATAGGGGCTGGATTTATGCAAAATCGAATCAAATGCCTTGCTTCTATCATCAACCACTCCAGCTCTCACCAAGGCATCGGCTATGGCTGGCCTGCCAACAGTTGACCCCTCGCGGATGTTCTCCGTTATCTCCTGCCAACTAATCGGATAGTCCTTTTCGATCAACTCAACCATTCGTTTCGCTCTGGAAACTCTGCTGTCTCTGGTTCTTGCAAGTTCATGGACTAATCGTTTGTGGTTCTGCCTTGGTCTGTAGGCGAGGATGTGAACACTTATCCTTTTAGAACCGTGTTCAGTTTTGACATCCGAATGAGTGGAAATCTCAATAGCTGGAACGAATCCCATTTCCAGCTCTCTGGCTTTGTCAGAGGCTTCTTTCCAACCATCGGTAGTGTCGTGATCGGCAAGAGCTATAACCTCCACACCGAGTTGTTTGGCACGAGTCATCAAATAGGCTGGGTCATCTAGTCCATCGCTTCGATTGCTGTGAGTGTGCAAATCAAGGATTGGCTGTTTGGACATGAGTAGACACTACTGGATTGGAGAGAGGGTTGACAGCAGATAACAGAAGTCGAACCCCAAAAGACAAGGCCTTCATGGAGTTTATGAAAACCGGTTGGTCAGATGTCTCAACAGAGGTTTTAGTTGACGCTGAAGCTAATCAGCTTGCTAGAGAAAACCGTAGTGAAGTTATGCAAGCTTTCCCAAAGGAACTCATTCTGATTCCCGCCGGGAATTCAAAAGTTAGAAGCAATGACACCAATTACAGATTTAGGCCAACCACCGAATTCACTCAACTAACCAACTGGGGAAGCCAAACCGTAGAGGGTTCGATGCTGGTTATCGACGGTAAAAACGAAACTGCCAAGTTGTTTATTAGGCCAACTGCCGATAAGGACTCAGATGAGTTTTTCGCAAACACCGAGATAGGTGAATTTTGGGTTGGGCCAAGGCCAGATCTGGAGCAGGTTGAAAAGCTTTTAGAAATCGAAACTGTTGATCTAAAACAATTCGATGAGAAAGCCCAATACACCTCATTGGACAACGATGCGCTAGCTGAGTTTTTATCGGAGCAACGAATCATTAAGCGTGATTGGGAAATTAATCAAATCAAAAAAGCGGTTGATGCCACCCTGGAAGGGTTTGAAAACTTAATTGCCTCAATTCCCGTTGCCAATAAAAGAGGTGAGCGAGTTTTGGAGACCGCTTTTTTTCAAAAAGCCAGGCTTCTCGGCAATGAACTCGGTTATGAAACAATCGCCGCCAGCGGAAACCACGCGAACATTCTTCACTGGACCAAAAACACGGGAGACATAAACAAAGGTGATCTTGTTTTGGTGGATGCGGGTGTTGAGATAGACAGCCTCTACACAGCCGACATAACAAGAACTATGCCCATCTCCGGGAAGTTCAGCAAACAACAGAAAGAGATTTACGAAGTTGTCCAGGAAGCTGCCGATGCTGCATTCGCAGTCTGCAAACCCGGCAATCTATTCAGAGATATGCATAACGAGGCAATGAAGGTAATCGCCAAACATTGTCAGCGTTGGGGCATTCTTCCCGTATCTGCAGAAGAATCTCTCTTGCCTGAAAACCAATATCACCGAAGGTGGATGGTTCACGGAACAGGCCACCATCTTGGATTGGACGTGCATGACTGTGCAAAGGCCAGAAAAGAGATGTATTTAGATACTGAGTTGAAACCGGGGATGGTTTTCACCATTGAACCAGGTCTCTATTTTCACGAAAACGATGAATTGGCTCCAGATAATTTCAGGGGAATCGGAGTGAGAATAGAAGACAACGTCGCAATCACGGAGACAGGCTACGACTGGCTCAGTGAATCAATTCCAAGGACTGTTTCAGAGGTTGAGGCCTGGATGAAATCAATCTGGGATAGAAACTAAGCTTCTGGCTTTCGCCAACTCGGTTGCCGGCACAACAACTCTGTATGATTTAGCGATTGTTTGCGGGTAGGACAGAAACTCTCTCCGGTTTTTGCTCGCAGAAAATCTAATTATGTTGAATAGCATTCCGATTCCTGCGCCAATGATCACCGCTGAGAAAAAGTTTTGAGCCTGGCTAACGGTCTCACCCGAGCTATCAACAGCGAAACCGACACCAAAAAGTAGGCCAAATATGAGCCCAATCCAGGAACCGGTGATAGCACCACTCAAGGCCACTCGACCGTAGCCAAGTTTCCCCCTGATGGTTTCAACTAATTTGAGATCGTCTCCAACTATAGAAATCAAACTGGGCGGGAAATCATTGGAGACAAGCTTGTTTACCAACTTTGTTGCTTGTTGATAGGTGTCAAATTCTGCTACCGCTTCACCCTGAGGAATCTGCGTCTCTCGGGCGCGTCCGCGATTATTCATCGGGTTGCTCATGGAAGCATTCTGCCACGGGATTGTTTTGAGAGTCTAAGGTTATCTCTGTGAGCGCAACAAGAGTATTCGTAGCCAGACTCGCAGGCTGCGGTGTTTTCGACCCCCAAGGCGACCGTGTGGGCAAGGTCGTGGATGTTCTTATGCTTTATAGAAAGACCTC
>CBFHZN010000002.1:18756-85165 GCA_965660355.1 Microbacteriaceae bacterium | reverse complement strand
GAAAATAATAGAAGATGGCGGCTTTGCAACCATTGAAGATTTTGCAGTTGAACAAAACAGCAAGGGCGAGTGGACGCTTAGTGAGTTTTTCCTGAGAAGACCGAAGCAGGGTCTGGTTGGTCGTGGAAAAACTCAATTCGCCGCCTGGAGAGAGGTTTCCGAGGCCCATCAGAGTGCCGCAGACCAAGAGGCCCAGCAATTGCTCGCGGCCTATGGAGAACTAAGACCTGCTGATCTTGCGACCGCTGTTATGGACTTACCTGATGAACGAATGCTGGCAGTCGCTGGAGAGCTTGATGATGAAAAGTTGGCCGATCTGCTGGAAGAGCTCCCAGAAGAGGAGCAGGTTGAAATCATCAGTCAAATTCCAAGCGAACGTGCAGCTGAGGTTTTGGACCTAATGGAGCCAGATGATGCGGCGGACTTGTTATCCAGTCTTCCAAGCGATAAGTCGGAAGCACTTCTTGCACTGATTGATGACGAAGAGGCTGAGGACATCCGAACGCTAATGCAATATGAGGCCTTGACTGCTGGTGGCCTGATGACAAACGAGCCGGTGATTTGTTCAGCTGAGACAACTGTTGCAGAAGCAATGGCTAAAATACGCAATCGGCAGGTTCCGCAGGTGCTTGCGGCACAGGTCTTTGTGACCCTTCCCCCATTTGAAGCCACCACCGGAAAATACCTGGGTGTGGTTCACTTTCAGAAACTTCTTAGGTATCCTCCAAACGAACGTCTCGGAAGCCTTTTGGACACCGAGCTGGAACCAGTTTCACCCAGCACCCCAATAGACCAGATTCATCGCTCGCTAGCAAGCTATGACCTTGTTTCTCTGCCGGTGGTTGATGAGCAAAATAGGGTTTTGGGAGTGGTAACGGTGGATGACGTTTTGGATCACCTGCTTCCAGGTGATTGGCGAAGCGATGAGGGTGAGGTGATTGAGAATGGCTAGAAAATGGGACGACTTAGAAGCACCAGTCACCTCCAGAAGGCGCTTTTTCTCAGGCCTGAAAATATCGCAGGAAAAGATTGGTCGAATCAGCGAGGGTTTCGCTCGCGCGATGGGAACTGGCGGGTTCCTTTTGGGTATGACACTTTTTGTGACTATCTGGCTAACTTGGAACTCTGTTTCTCCGGAAAGCTTGCAGTTTGACCCGAGAGCACTCAATTTCACCCTGCTAACGCTGATTCTCTCCCTGCAGGCTTCTTACGCTGCACCGCTTATTTTGCTTGCTCAGAACCGGCAAGATGATCGTGATCGAGTCAAATTTGAACAAGACAGACAACGCGCGGAGCGTAACCTGAATGACACCGAATACTTGGCTCGAGAGGTTGCCGCACTTAGGCTGGCTTTAGAAGAGGTGGCCACCAAAGATTTTGTTCAAGACGAGATGCAACAGCTTCTAAAACAAATTGACTCAAGACTTGAGGCGGGTAATGACACAAAAGGTGATCGAGGCACTAAGTCGGGTAATTGACCCAGAACTTAGACAGCCGATTACTGAGCTTGGGATGGTCGGTGAAATAAGCGAAAATCCTGGAAGCGTTCAAATCAAACTCACCATCGTTGGATGTCCAGCCTCACAAAAAATTGAGCGCGAGGTGCGCGAAGCTTTGCAACCGGTGGGCGATTATGAAGTCGAAATGACAGTCATGACCGCCGAGGAAAGAAATGTTCTCAAAGAAAAGCTCCGAAGCGGTAAGCCCATAAAACACAACCCTTTCATTGAAGAGACAAACACAACCAGAGTGATATTTGTTGGAAGTGGAAAAGGCGGCGTAGGGAAATCTACGCTAACCGCCAACCTAGCCGTTGGCTTAGCTAACCGAGGTCTGAAAGTTGGTTTATTGGATGCAGACATTTTTGGCTATTCGATTCCCGGCCAGCTCGGGATTGACGAAAAACCAACCAAGGTTGATGAGCTAATACTTCCTCCAATTGCGCATGAGGTAAAAGTCATCTCAATTGGAATGTTTGTTGAAAAAAATCAACCAGTTGGCTGGCGCGGACCGATGCTTCACAGAGCAATCGAGCAGTTTCTAACAGATGTTTATTGGGGGGATCTGGATTTCTTGCTGGTTGATCTACCTCCTGGAACGGGTGATGTTGCAATCAGCCTTGGCCAATTACTACCCAAGGCGTATTCACTTGTTGTCACCACCCCTCAACCTGCGGCAAGTGACGTGGCGGAGCGCAGTGGAGCAATTGGATTACAAACCGGACAAAAGATCATTGGCGTGGTTGAAAACATGAGCCACCTGCTTCTAAACGGCAAGCGCCAAAACATATTCGGCGAGGGTGGTGGAGATGCTGTTGCAAAAAGACTGTCGGAGCTATCAGGTGAAAATGTTGAGGTTTTAGCTCGAATCCCAATGGATGAGAAATTGCGGGAGGCGAGCGATTCTGGGAAACCAAATGATTCATTGCCAGATGCGGGACCAGAGTTATCAAAGTTGATTGACAAGATTTCTAAAATACCCATCGGCCTAGACGGGAAGAAACTCAAACTCAACCTTGGTTAGTAATGTCATGGCAACAAAAACTAAGCAAATGAATTCAGCAGATTTAGAACAAGCCTTTGAAACTGCTAGAGAGGCACAAAAAGCTTGGCAAGAAAGGTCATTTACTGAGCGCCGAGAGCTATTTCTGAAATATCACGACAGCGTGAATGAAAACCAAGAGATGCTCATGAACACTCTGCAATCAGAGACTGGTAAATCACGAAATCACGCATTTGAGGAAATCACCGGCTCGCTAGCGGGGGTTAGATACGTTGCCAACAACCTGCGAAAAGCACTTAGGTCGCACTCCGCCAAACCAGGAATCCCTCTGGCGCTGAAAATAAAGGTTGATTATTCACCAGTTGGAGTGGTTGGTGTTGTGACACCTTGGAACTATCCGCTTGCACTTACCATGCTGGATGTCATCCCTGCATTAGCGGCTGGCAACGCAGTGGTGCAAAAAGCGGATGACAAAACTGTGAAAACAATCGTTTCCGCAAAAGACCTTGCCGAGAGAAATGGATTGCCAAAAGGTCTGTGGCAAGTTGTCCATGGTGATAACGAGCTGATTGGCAATGGGTTGATTGACCGCTGTGATTACTTTGCCTTCACAGGTTCCACGCAGACTGGCAAAAAAGTTGCGCAAAGGGCTGCAGCCAGACTCATTGGATATTCAATGGAGCTTGGAGGAAAAAATCCAGCCATTGTTTTAGAGAAAGCGGATTTAGAAAAAACTTCAGAGAGGCTGCTGGCCTCTTTCATAGGAAACTCGGGCCAATTATGCGTTGCAACCGAAAGGGCTTATGTTCCTAAACATGAGTTGCAGGCTTATACAGAGTTGCTTGGCAAAAAAATAGAGAGCCTGAAACTAGGAAGTTCAGAAATCTTTGATCACGATCTCGGAGCACTTATCAGCACCGAGCAAATCTCCAGAGTCAGCGGATTTTTAGATCGGGCCCGCAAATCAGGCTCCAAAGTAATTGGTGGTTCAATCGAGGGTCAACTCATTCAACCAAGTCTGGTTGTGGAAACTGACCACACCTCAGAGATTGCGAGTCAAGAGGTGTTTGGACCAGTTCTCGCACTAATCCCCTACGAAACAGTTGAACAGGCCATTGAAATGGCCAATGACACTGAATACGGATTGAATGCCAGTGTTTTTGGTGATGTTTCAAAAGCTGAAGAGGTAGCGAAGAAAATTCAGGCTGGGACAGTCAACATCAATGAAGGCTACCGAGCCAGCATGGCCAGCTTAGATGCCCCAATGGGTGGCATGAAGCAAAGTGGGGTTGGCAGAAGAAATGGAATCCATGGGATCAGAAGATTCACTGAGGCTAGGACAATTGCCATCAATAGAGGTTTTGTTGAGCTTCCCAGTAGAGGTTCTCAATACAACAGGATGGCACCGATGATGGGCATGATTTCAAAACTCATGAAACGTTTCTAAGTGGCCTCAGCGTCAAAAGGTGGCATCTCCCCCGCCTCTAATCTGCTCGGTTTTTGAATTTCTGTTGCGGTAACTGCCGCGGCAGTAGCAGGGGCTGATGTATCACTCAGCGCGTCACGGATGATTCTTCGGGGATCATATTGTCTGGGGTCCATTTTTTTCCAGTCAACATCTTGAAAATCCTCCCCCAGCTCTTCCTTAGCCCTATCTTGTGCCCCATCAAGCCAAACCTTGGTTCGCTTAATCCACTGGGCAAAACGCTGAGCATAAACAGGGAGTCTTTCAGGGCCCAGAACAAATACGGCAATCAATCCAATCAAAAGTAATTTCTCGCCGCTTAGACCAAACATAGCTCTAGGGTATAACTCAAAGCGAAGTTTTTCAGCTTTCCCAATTATGCTTATCTGACCATGATCGATAAAGTCTCCAGCTGGAAGTTTGCAGAGGATTTCGCAACTGAGCCAGAACACATCAAGCAGGCACGTTTCCGTGCCGAACAGCTCGGTGTTGAAACCATCACGCCAGCAACGGGTGCGCAACTTGCTTTCATAGTTAGTGCCATCGGTGCAAAAACTGCAGTTGAGGCTGGAACTGGGGCGGGAGTCAGCTCTTTGTGGTTATTGGAGGGTAGTGAAAAACTAATCCTCACAACAATCGACTCCGAGCCTGAGTATCAAAATGTTGCCAAACAGACCTTTTCGGAGGCTGGCTTGGATTCCTCTCGAATAAGAGCAATCTCCGGTGACGCTCACAGGGTTATGGCGAATATGGCTGATGCCGCCTACGATTTAGTGTTTATAGATGCTGAGGATAAAGATATCGACGACCACCTGCATTCGGCATCAAGACTTCTAAGGCCGGGAGGCGTGGTCGCATTCGCTCACGCAATGTTTAGAGACAGAGTTCCTGATCCGGCAATTCGAGATGAAGCGACAGCCAATTTCCGTTCAGCAGTCCGCTCATTCAGGGATAGCGACAGCTTCTTATCGACACTATCGATGGTTGGAGATGGGTTACTGCTAGCGAGCAAGAGGTCTATTTCTTAAGCACGCCTTCTAAAACTTCGTGCAGGCTTTTAGCCTCTTCGTCGTTTACGGAGACCACCAAACGTCCGCCGCCCTCCAGCGGAACACGCAACACGATAAGTCCTCTGGGCTCGCGTTCGGCTTCCATTTTGCCGTCACCCGTGCGTGGTTTCATCGCTGCCATGAAAAACTCCTTATTGTCGCAACAATCTTCTATTATCCCACCTTTGGGCTCAGAAGTTAACCCCCGCTGAGCCAGCTAGTTAAAGCTTGATGGCAATCAAGCAAGTGACCAACTGGAACGGATTCGTCATCGGCGTGAGCCTTGGATGGATTTCCCGGTCCAAAATTCACCGCCGGTATTCCAAGTTCACTAAATCTTGCAACATCGGTCCAACCGTATTTAGCCCTTGGCTGGACCCCCAAAACCTCAATAAATTCTTGCACCTCTGGCAAATCCAAGCCCGGCCTGGCAGCTGCCGCCTGATCTGTGACGATGAAGGAAAAGCCATTGAAATAATTCTCCAGATACTCGATGGCTTGCTTGATGGTCTTATCTGGAGCAAATCTGTAATTCACTGTCACGGTGGCCCAATCGGGAATGACATTATTGGCAACACCGCCGGATATGCCAACCGCATTCAAACTCTCCCGATATACCAAACCATCAACATTGAGCTCTGCGGGGACATAAGCATTCAAACGCTCCAACACCCCGGCCATAGAGTGAATGGCGTTAGATCCCATCCAAGGCCTCGCTGAGTGCGCTTTCTGACCCTTGGTGGATATTTGTATGCGCAGGGTGCCATTGCAGCCACCCTCTAGCTGAGCGCTACTTGGCTCTCCCAGAATTGCGAAATCTCCCTTGAGTAGGTCGGGGTGATTTTGAGCTATTCGACCGAGACCGTTTTTTTCGCTTTCGACTTCTTCTTGGTCGTAAAAAATATAAGTCAGGTCATATTTGGGGTTTACTAGCTCTGAAGCCAATTTCAAAAAAACTGCAACCCCACCCTTCATATCCACCGAGCCCCTGCCCCAAACAACTTGTTCGCGCTCAAAATGCATAAGTTTGGCAGGCAGATTCTCGGCCACCGGAACCGTATCCAGGTGTCCAGCCAGAATGATTCTTTTATTTCTTCCAAGGTTGGTCCCAGCAATAACCGCATTGCCATCGCGGATGACTTCAAGGTGGGCAAAATCCAGAGACTTCTCAATCGCATCCGCAAGAGTTTTTTCATTGCCACTGACACTTTCGATGTTGCAAACATCAATGGTTAGCTCCGCAAGCGATTTACTGAGGTCGATTGAGTTCATGAAATAAAGCGTAGCCTGTAAAGTTATGGCAGTTATGACTAGTGAATACATTGATTCGATGGCCTGGGGCCATGGCCTGGCAAGTTTTGATTCCAACGGCGAAATACTGGATACCTGGTATCCAGAGCCGCAGCTTGGTTCTGCCCCGGCTGATGACAGCCAGTGGTTTGCCCCTTCATCAATTGAGGGGATGGCTTATGAAGACAAACTTCGGGAGGTCATCACAAGGCCTATAAGAACTGAAATTGATCTCACCCTGCCTGTTACCAGTGTCTCAGATGCATACCTAAGACTTCACCTGCTCTCACACTGCTTGGTCAAACCAAACAGCATCAACCTTGAGGGACTATTTGGAAATTTGGCAAATGTTGTCTTCACCAATCGTGGACCGGTCAATCAAGAGGTCTATTCACAAAAAATTGCCGAGTTTAGAAAAGAGGGTGTTTTTGTAATCAACATGGATAAATTTCCGAGAATGGTTGATTATGTCACCCCCGAAAAGGTTCGAATCGGAGATGCCTCCAGAATCAGACTTGGTGCCCATCTCGCGGCTGGAACAGTGGTGATGCACGAAGGCTTTATAAACTTCAACGCCGGAACTTTGGGGGCTTCCATGGTTGAGGGAAGAATTTCTCAGGGAGTGGTAGTTGGCGATGGGAGTGACATCGGAGGTGGAGCTTCAATCATGGGCACCCTCAGCGGTGGTGGCAAGCACAAGATATCTATCGGCCAAAGAAGTTTATTGGGTGCGAACAGTGGACTGGGAATCTCCCTGGGTGATGACTGCATATTGGAGGCAGGTCTTTATCTAACCGCTGGCACCAAGCTGACACTGATTGCAGAAGACGGCAAACAAGAAATCAAGGCCAGTGAGCTCAGTGGAAAAGACAATTTGCTCTTTCGGAGGAATTCGATTTCGGGTGCAGTAGAAGCTTTGCCCAGAGAAGGTGCTGGAGTCACCCTGAACAGTCTTCTTCACTAGACAAAATCGTCTAACCCTTTACTGAATCCCAACCTTGAGGGCTTATTGGGTTTCCATCCAAAAGCAATGGTTCACTTAGCGGTTTACAAGTTCCAATTTTTTTGAAACCTCTGGGGATCTCGGCGTTTTTGGGAAAAGTGACCAGTAGCGAATGATCCTCTCCCCCGTGCAATACCCAAGCCAAAGTGTCTGCATCAATACTCAAAGCCGCTTGCTCCAACACCGCTTGGAAACCAAGCAAGCTAGATGAATCGATATCAATTGAAACCTCACTGGCTGTGGCCAAGCGATAGGCATCGGATGAGAGGCCATCGCTTATGTCCATCATCGCGCTTGCATGATGTTGATTGGCAAGCCGACCTAACTCAATTGGGGGTTGTGGTCGAAGTTGAATATTCACAAACTCGTCATAGCTTCTTGCAAACTGCGGGTCTGGGTATTGCAAAAGATCTAAACCTGCAGCGGCTTTTCCCAAAGTGCCAGCAACAAAGACGCCATCTCCCGCTTTTGCTCCCGACCTGGTCACTGGTTGCATGCCATCTAAATCACCAAAGGCGGTCACCGAGATAAAGCTCTGGTTGGCGGTAGCCAGATCACCCCCGACTATTCCTGAGCCCAAAGCAAGTGAATCGGCTGCTGCTTGCAGGCCCTCCACGAATTCAACCAGCCATTGAATTTCTGTGTCTTTTGGCACACTCATTGCAACAACCGCCGCTGTTGGCACCCCGCCCATGGCGGCAATATCAGAGTAATTGGTTGCAATTGCTTTCCAACCAAGATCGAATGCTTGCGAAAAATCTAGGCGAAAATCATGATTTTCAATCATGGTGTCCGTACTCACCAGATAGCTATTGCTATTGGCTTTCATCAGCGCCGCATCATCACCACTTCCCAATATTGCAAATTCAGTTCCCCTGAGACCGGCAAGGGCAAGCTTCAGAGATTGTTTTTCACCCAATTCATAGATAGTTGACACGCATTCAAAGGTAACCTGTTTGAGATGAAAATTTTGCTTCTACTGCCAATATTGTTTCTCGCTGGCTGCACCCCACTTGTTTCATTAGAGGCGGCTGAGAACGCAAACGACCCCGCCTGTGCTGAAATTTCAGTCAGGGTTCCAGACGAAATTGGGCCGCACAATAAAAAATATACAAATGCTCAAGCGACAGCTGCTTGGGGAGAACCAACTGCAATCATCTACAGATGCGGACTGGAGCCGGTTGAAGCCTCGGTGCTTCCCTGCGTAACAGCTGGTGGGGTTGATTGGTTGGTAGATGATTCGCAAGCTCCCAGTTTTAGGTTTGTCACCTTTGGTCGCTCCCCTGCAACAGAGATAATCGTTGATGCAGATCAGGCAAGCGGAATAACAACCTTGGAGGAATTAGCACCCGCGGTCTCAGCTATGCCCGCCACTAAATTCTGCACCGTTATCGAATAGCCAGTTCAATGAGCTTGGCAATCAATTCTGGGTAATCAATTCCAGAATCTTTCCATAGCTTTGGATACATAGAAATGGGTGTGAACCCGGGCATGGTGTTTACTTCGCTGAGCACCCAACCCTCATCGGTTAGGAAAAAATCAACCCTTGCCAAACCCGCACATCCAAGTGTCTTGAAGGCTTTTTTTGCCAGCTGCTGGGCCGTTGCCAATTGCTCAGGGGTAAGTTCTGCGGGAACCGTCAGTTGCGCGGCATCACTTAGATATTTGGCTTGATAGTCATAAATTCCACCGCCACCAACACTTATTTCACCAGCCCCCGAGGTTAGTAACTCTCCATTGAGATCCTCTAAAACGGCTATTTCCAACTCTCTGCCGATAAGCCTTGGTTCTACTAAAACCCGATTATCTTGCTCAAATGCCTTTTTCACAGCCTGCAATAACTGCTGATTATTTTCAGCGAGGCTGACACCAACACTTGAACCGCTTTTCACGGGTTTTACGACAACCGGGTAGCTAACCTGCTGGCTTAGGTTTTGAAAAGTCGACTCTGGATCATCCATAAAATCATTGTGATCAATCAAAATATCCTTGGTGACCCCAATCCCTTGCTCTCTAACAAGTGATTTGGTGAGTTGTTTGTCCATAGCAACGGCACTGGCAGAAATTCCATTACCGACATAAGGGATATGACAAAGTTGCAATAGCCCCTGGATAGATCCGTCTTCACCGTTTTCACCATGCAGCAGTGGAAGACAAACATCTATTTCCCCTATTGGAATCAGCTCTCGATATTCAAAATAAGCTAATTCACCTCCACCAAAAGGCCAGAAAATTTCAAGGTCGTTATCTTCAAGCTTCGGCGAATCAGCTAGCTCCCAATCCCCTATTTCTGGAAGCAAAATGTGTTTTCCCTCGGGCGTTATGCCTACCAGTATCACCTCGTGCTCTGGGTCAATTGATTCCAAAACAGCTCTGGTGGTGACAAGTGAAACACTGTGCTCGGAAGACTCCCCACCGCAGATAACTAAAACTCTCACTCGATTTCCGCCTCTTCGGTTTCATGGGTTAGTTGATTACCAAATTCTGCAACGGGAAGCTGGCCGTCAATCACTTGCGAGAGTTGCTCGATTATGGGCAGAGATAAACCCTTCTCTCGAGCAAGGGACAAAACCGGTTCGACAGACGATAGACCCTCGGCGGTTTGTCTCATCAGCTTCAACACCTCTCTCTTTGAATAACCTTTTCCCAGCATCTCACCAGCTCTGTGGTTTCTACTCAAATTCGATTCTCCGGTTGCGACCAGATCCCCCAGTCCTGCCAGACCATACATTGTTTTTCTTCTGGCACCCAATTCAACTGCGAATCTTGTTATTTCACTCAACCCTCGAGTGAGGATGCTTGCCTTGGTGTTCTGACCGTGGCCGGCACCACTGACAATTCCAAGCGCCAGCGCAATCAGGTTTTTTAACACCCCGCCCAGCTCCGTGCCAATTACGTCTTCATTTGCAAACACCGTGAAATATTCATTCGAAGAAGCTCTGGCTACAGCCATTGCATTTTCAATCTTTGAACATGCTGCAACGCTGGCCGCGGGCTGACCCTGGGCAATCTCCAATGCCAAGTTGGGGCCGCTGACAACCACAATTTGACTAATATCTATCCCCGCAACCTGTCGAATTAATTCACTCATTCGCTGTTGGGAATCTGATTCCAAACCCTTCATCAAACTGACAACTAAAGCATCCCCAAACATGTCTTTGGATTGCTCCAGAAAGCCTCTAAGAGTGTTTGAAGGTATTGCCAGATAAATCTGCTCGGCCCCTGTTAAGGCAACTCCAAGATCGTCTGTGGCGATGATTGAATCAGGAAGTGATATTCCAGGTAGGTAATCGGAGTTTCTTCGGTGAAGATTTATCTCTTCAGCGAGATCGGCTCTTCTCGAATACAGGCTGACTTCATTGTTGCTGTCGGCCAAAATCTTTGCATAGGTAGTTCCCCAGCTACCGGCCCCAATAACTGCTAATTTCAATTCTGCTTCTTCCGATAGTTTCCATAGGCTGCCTGCCCACTCTTTTTTGGATCCCATCTTTTTTTGGGAGGGGTGCCTGTTCTAATTTTTTGTAATTGCTCAGTTATCGCTTTCATGACCACTTCGGTGGCCTCTGCCATTTTGGCAGGAGGATCAGTTGGTTTATAGGCACTCAGGTCGATCTGCTCCCCAACCTGAATGGCAACTTTTTTGAAAGGTGAGGGTTTAAATTTTTTACTGTATCTGGGTAGAACCTTTTCAACTCCGTGGTGGGCCACTGGATAAACAGGCACACCGCTTTCTATAGCTAAGCGAATAGCACCTGATCTTCCACGCATGGGCCAGTAGTCAGGGTCTCTGGTGAGAGTGCCCTCTGGAAACATAATGATTGTGTGACCTGCCTCAAGGTATGCCTTTGCAGCAGAGAGTGAATCCTGGTTTGACCTACCCTGTCTGTAGATTGGAACCTGACCCAAATAAGGCAACCAGCTTCCAAAAATTGGAATCCTGAACAAGCTCTCCTTGGCAAGAAAGTGTGGGGCTCTTTTCAGTTGGACATAAATAAAATAGGCCATTGCCAATGGGTCAGCGTAGCTTGTGTGATTGCTAACCAAGATGTAGGCACCTTTGGTGGGAAGATTCTCTATTCCCCTCGGAACAGTTTTGAAAAACAACCTAAAAAGTGGGGCGAGGATCAAAGCAACTAGCCATAGAGCTACGCTTTTTTCCCTTTTTTTGGGAATCGGTGGAAGTTTATGTTCACGCTCTGACATCTTCTGTGACCTTATAGTCGGCCCCCAGGGCGGTTAGCTTGTCTAAGAAGTGTTCGTATCCACGACTAATAAGTTCAATGTTTGAAACCGTGGACTTGCCTTCAGCGGCCAAAGCTGCAACCACGTGAGAGAAGCCGCCCCGAAGGTCCGGCACCGTGATGTCTGCACCAGTGAGTTTCGCTGGTCCACTTATAACCGCCGAGTGATAGAAGTTTCTTCTTCCAAATCGACAGGGATGTCCGCCCAGACACTCCCTGTAAATCTGAATTTCAGCGCCCATTTTGCGCAAGGCATCTGTGAAGCCAAACCTGTTTTCATAAACAGTTTCGTGAACAATCGAAAGACCCTTAGCCTGCGACAGGGCCACAACCAGTGGCTGCTGCCAATCGGTCATAAACCCTGGGTGAACGTCTGTCTCGATAACCACTGGCCTGAGCTCACCACCGGGATGGAAAAAACGTATGCCATCGTCTTCGATGTCGAAAGCGCCACCAATTTTTCTGAATACGTTCAGAAAAGTGGTCATCTTTGTCTGCTCTGCCCCGGCTACAAATATATCTCCACCCGTTGCCAGTGCTGCCGCCGCCCAGCTGGCCGCCTCGTTTCGATCAAACAGCGCACGGTGGCTATATCCATCCATCCGTTCAACACCTTCAATTCGAATTACTCGGTCAGTGTCAACAGAGATGATTGCTCCCATTTTTTGCAAAATTGCAATCAGATCAATAATTTCTGGCTCCACCGCTGCACCACTGAGTTCAGTTATTCCCTTGGCTCTTGTTGCACTCAGTAATACCTGTTCGGTTGCGCCAACACTTGGGTAGGGAAGTTCAATCTTGGTTCCAGTCAGTCCATCTGGTGCACTGAGACGAATTCCATCAATTTGTTTTTCTACTGTTGCACCGAATGCCCTGAGTACATCGAGGTGGAAATCAATTGGTCGATCACCTATTTGGCAACCACCAAGTTGAGGAATGAAAGCCTCGCCAAGCTGATGCAGAAGCGGCCCACAAAACAAAATGGGAATTCTGGATGAGCCTGCATGGGCGTCAATGTCAACAACTCGAGCTTGCTTTACTCCGCTTGGGTCAAGCCTCATAACGCCATCTTCATCATGCAAAACATCTACACCGTGAAGATTTAGAAGACCAGAAACAACCTCAACATCTCTGATGTGAGGCACATCTTTTAGAACACTGGGGCTATCTGCCAATAACGAGGCGACCATTGCCTTGGTCACCAAATTCTTGGCGCCTCGCAACTCAATTCTGCCATTGAGTG
This sequence comes from Microbacteriaceae bacterium, assembly GCA_965660355.1. Taxonomy (GTDB): domain Bacteria; phylum Actinomycetota; class Actinomycetes; order Actinomycetales; family Microbacteriaceae; genus CAJXVY01. Next base: position 72,372 of record CBFHZN010000002.1, on the reverse strand, counting down.
GCTTGCCCCCGTTGATGACCAGCTGACCCATTAGTCTCCTTTTACCGGAAGCGTCTTGGGTCTCCAAGCCGCTCGCCGGGATTCGAACTCGGCAATCTTGTCCTCGTTTTGAAGGGTTATGCCGATGTCGTCAAGCCCTTCCGAGAGACGCCACTTAGTGTATTCGTCTATCTCGAAATCTATCTTCAACTCTCCGCAACGTACAGTTTGATTTGGCAGGTCAACTTCCAACTCAACCCCGGGGTTTGCCTCCATGGCCTCCCACAGCTTTACGGTATCCGAATTTGAAATCTGGCCGGCAATCACTCCTTGCTTTCCGCAGTTGGAGCGGAAGATGTCAGCAAACTTAGGCGAGAAAACAGCTTTGAAGCCAAAATCACGCAGAGCCCAAACAGCGTGCTCTCTCGAAGAACCTGTTCCGAAATCACTGCCTGCAACTAAAACCTGCGGGTTTTTATAGACATCTTGGTTCAAAATAAATTCAGGGTCCTGGCGAAGAGTTGAAAACAAACCGTCCTCGTAACCAGTTTTTGCAATTCTTTTTAGATAAATCGCAGGGATTATTTGATCAGTGTCGACATTGCTGTATCTAAACGGAACACCTACACCCGTGAAATTTGAAATCTTCTCCATTTACTAATCCTCCAAATCGCTTGGTGCGCTAAGGGTGCCACGAATAGCGGTGGCAGCTGCCACAACGGGACTTACCAGGTGAGTTCTTGCGTTTTTACCCTGTCTGCCAACAAAGTTTCTATTTGATGTGCTGGCGGCTCTCTTGAACTCCCCGACCTTATCTGGGTTCATTCCCAAACATGCAGAACATCCTGCAAATCGCCATTCCGCACCAAAGTCTTTGAAAATCTTGTCAAGGCCCTCGGCTTCGGCTTCAATGCGCACTTTCTGAGAACCCGGAACAACCATCATTGATAAACCCTCGGCAAGCTTTTTTCCCCTTATCAACTGCGCTGCAGCCCTTAGGTCCTCAATTCGAGAATTAGTGCAAGAGCCAAGAAAAACAGTGTCCACCCTGATGTCTTTCATCTTTGTCCCCGGCTGCAAATCCATATATTTCAATGCTTGCACAGCACTTTCACGGTCTGAGGGATCTTCATAAGCCTCAGGATTGGGAACCTCTCCCATGAGAGAAACTCCTTGGCCAGGGTTTGTTCCCCATGTGACAAAAGGATCTAGTTCGTCTGCATTGATAAAGACCTCGGCATCAAACTCGGCACCCTCGTCTGTCTGCAGACTCTTCCAATATTCCAGCGCCTCATCCCAATCTTTGCCAGCTGGGGCATGCGGGCGACCTTTGAGGTATTCAAAAGTGGTCTCGTCCGGGGCTACCATTCCTGCTCTTGCTCCAGCCTCAATAGACATGTTGCAAATAGTCATGCGACCTTCCATCGAAAGCTCCCTGATGGCACTACCTCGGTATTCCAAAACATAACCCTGACCACCGCCAGTGCCGATTTTGGCGATGATTGCCAAAATGATGTCTTTGGCGCTAACTCCCGGTCTGAGGCTTCCCTCGACATTAATGGCCATTGTTTTGAATGGGGTAAGGGGCAATGTTTGGGTTGCCAAAACGTGCTCAACCTCGCTGGTTCCGATTCCCATTGCAAGTGCACCAAAAGCTCCATGGGTTGAAGTGTGGCTATCTCCGCAAACGACTGTTATTCCAGGCATGGTCAAACCCAGCTGTGGTCCAACTACGTGCACAATTCCTTGGTTTTTATCACCCAGTGAATGAATCCTGACGCCGTATTCTTCGGTGTTTGTCCTTAGCGCCTGAACCTGTTTCGCACTCGTTGGCTCAGCGATAGGCAGATGAATGTCTTTGGTTGGAGTGTTGTGATCCTCAGTTGCAATTGTTAGATCTCTGCGCCTAATGTCTCTGCCGGCCAGGCGCAATCCATCGAAAGCTTGCGGTGAGGTCACCTCGTGAATTAGATGCAGGTCGATGTAAATCAAATCGGGCGCACCATCCTCGCCCTTCGCTACTAGATGGTCGCGCCAGAGTTTTTCTGCAAGCGTTAGGGGTTTATCAGCCAATTTCACCTCACTGGTCTTAGCCTCCCTATTTTAGCGGAGTGTTATCCTGCCCACATGGCATCTGCTCCAACCATTAATCGTCAGAGTGACTTCCCATTTGAACAATTACAACGTCGAACCGTAAGGGTACTAGCTCTTGGGCAGATGATGGGTGGCTTTGGACTTGGTGCGACCCTTTCGGTTGGAGCCCTGTTAGCCGCAGAGATTATTGGTGCGGAGCTAAGTGGTTTGGCAGCCACACTTTCAACTCTGGGTGCCGCCGTATGGGCAATGCCACTTGCCAATTTGGCGGGCAGATACGGTCGCAGAGTTGCCTTGGCCATGGGTGCGGCACTTGCTGTAAGTGGGGCATTTTTGATCGTATTTAGTGCCTCTATTGAAAATCCTTTCCTATTGATGCTCGCATTATTTTTATTAGGTTCGGCATCTGCAGTTCAACTGCAGGCTCGATTCGCAGCCACAGATTTGCCTTGCAAGAAATCCACCGGGCGAGATTTATCGATAGTGGTTTGGGCGACTACCGTGGGTGCAGTCGTGGGTCCAAACATGTTTGGACCCGGGGAATGGTTTGGCGGGCTGATTGGCATGCCAACCCTCACTGGTCCCTTTGCCTTTACGGTAATGGCTCAGTTGATTTCAACCTCAATTTTCTGGTTTGGACTAAAACCCGATCCACTAATTGTTGCTCGCAGAGAAGCTGGAATCGAACCCAGCAAAAAATCCGTTAGTTTCAAAGGTGCATTCGAGGTAATTAAGAAATACCCATTAGCTGGATACGCAGTGATGACAATCGCACTCAGCCACATGGTGATGGTTTCGGTGATGAGCATGACCCCTGTTCATTTGCATTCCTCGGGCAGTGACCTGACAGCGGTTGGCTTCACAATCAGCATGCACATAGCTGGAATGTATGCATTTGCACCAATTTTTGGAATCATGAGCGACCGAATTGGCACCGTCAAAACAGTTTTGCTGGGGCAGGTGATTTTTCTGATCTCCCTGATTATTTCTGGCATTGGACAATATGACTACTGGCTTGTCTTCATAGGTTTATTTTTCTTAGGTCTTGGGTGGTCAGCTGCCACCGTGGCAGCCTCAGCACTCATCAGCGAGGTGGTTCCAACCGGAGAAAGAACAAAGGTTCAAGGATTTAGCGATACCTTGATGAATCTCTCCGGCGCTTTCGGTGGGGCTGTTGCAGGAATTATTCTGGTGAACTTCACCTTTGGTGGCTTAAATGCCGCAGCACTGATTCCAGTTGTTTTGATTGTGGTTGCGTCCAGCTTTTCGGCCCGCTGGCAGAAATAAAAAACTCGCTCCCAAGCTTTTGGCGTTGAAAGCGAGTTTGGTGACCCCAGCGGGATTTGAACCCGCGCTACCGCCGTGAGAGGGCGGCGTCCTAGGCCGCTAAACGATGGGGCCGTGAACTAGGAAAGTATTCCATAGATTAACCCCAAGTGCAAAGGCTATATCGCTATCTTCAACGCCTTTGGAATTACCTCCACCTCAAACCCACCAAAGCCCAAAGGCTCCCCATCGGCATAAATTGGGACCTCGGCGGTCAACTTTAGTTTTTTCAAGCTTTTCACCCTAACGGAGGGGTGTGAGAGGTGCGTGCCCTGATAAACCCTGGGAAATACCTTCAATAGCTCTTTTTTTGAAATATCTGAAACACTGAACAGTTCCAGCGAGCCATCATCCACTTTGGCCTGTGGAACAATCTTCATCCCTCCACCAAAGATTCCAGAGTTGGAAACAGAGCAGAGCATGCCTTGAAACTTCACCTCACGGCCATCGACAATTAGTTCATAGTCCACAGCCTCGAACTCGGGTAATTCTCGCAAAAGCCCAATTGGGTATTTCAAAAAACTTCCGAAGCGATAGTTGTTGGTTCTTTGATTCACCTTTGAATCAAGGCCTGCAGAAATTGTCCCCGTTGAATAAAACACCCCTTGGGCAAGCTTTACTCGCATGACATCAATGGCTTGGAAATTTTCATCCAACAAACCGTCAAAAAGGATTTGATTAGTTTTTTTACCTAAAAGTCCTAACTTTCTTGCGCTGTCATTGCCGCTTCCGGAAGGCAATAAAACAACAGGCACCCCATGCTCAATTGCATATTCGGTCAACGAATGCAATGTCCCGTCACCTCCAATTGCCACGATAACGCTTGGCGCCAATGATGAGAGTTGCTGAATGCTCTCGTCCGGGCTTTCGGCGGATACCAGGACATGCTCTATTTCGTGTTCTGCAAAGAAGTCCTTCGCAGCAAAATATGCTCTGGCAACTTTGCCTCCGGCATTTGGATTTACAACCAAACCCAGCATGCGCTCTCCAATCAATCTCACTAAATTTAGACTGAATTTGGAAAGAGAGTTATGAAAATCACTAAATTGACCCATGCTTGCCTCAAGCTTGAAAACAACTCGTATCGAATATGGATTGATCCTGGAAATTTCACAAAGGAGTTTTTGCCTGAAAAAGCAGAGGCCGTAATCATCACTCATTTGCATGACGATCACTGTCATCAGCCGAATATCGAAAAGCTTTTAGAGCTCAACCCGGACACCAAAATCTTTTCAACCGCAGAGGTCAAAAAGAAACTTGAAGGCCTAGATGTGACAGTGGTGCAACATGGTGATTTGCATGAGCTGAATGGATTTAGTCTCGAGTTTTTTGGGGATTTGCACCAGGAAATTCATCAGAGCATTCCGCTTGTTCAAAACACAGCCGTAATGGTCAACAGACAGTTTTATTACCCGGGAGATAGCTACACCCCACCAGAATATCGACCCGAGGTGCTGGCGGTTCCGGCGAGTGCTCCCTGGTTAAAAATCGCCGATGTGATTGATTATCTTAATCTGGTGAAACCTAAAAAAGCATTCCCCACCCATAACGCCCTACTAAGCGAAATTGGACACAACCTACAAAACTCACGAATCCAAGAGATCGTTGAAAGCCACGGAGGGGAATTTAGATATCTAAAACCAGGAGATTTTTGGGATCTATAAAGCAATAATCAATGCGCTGACAGCCATCACAATGGTGATAGGCCCCCAAAGCTTTCTCTCTGGTGCAGATCTGGAAATGTTATTCAAAACTGCGCCAACAGCCAGTAAAAAAAATAATGCCCAATTGGCAATGGACCTGCCTTGAGAGTCCAGCAGAGATTCGATTACTCCCAGCTGGGCTAGGTAGTGACCCGCCAGGGCAATTGCCACCAAAGAGCTAAAAACACTAGCTATTCGTAAGTTTTTTGGGAGCCTGCCCGGGTGGGATCCCCCGTAGGCCAACTCTCCCCATTTCGCACCAAGGGCGAGTGCTAATTGAAATAAGAAGAGTTTTATAAAAGCTACGACCAGTAGCCATCCCGCAACAGTTTCAAGCATATTTTCCTTGCTGGGGTACCTGGACTCGAACCAAGAACAAATGAACCAGAATCATCCGTGTTGCCAATTACACCATACCCCAAGGGCCTAAGCCTCAATGGCTCAGCGTCCAATCCTAGCGTGAAGCGAGGACCGATGGAAACTCCCTAAGTCGCTGAATTGAGATTTCTTTTCCAAGTATCTCCAGGGATTCAAAAAGTGGTGGTGAAACTCTTCTCCCACTGACCGCTGATCTGAGAGGCCCAAATGCAATTCTTGGCTTGAGTTGCATTTTTTCAATTAGTTCAGCTTGCAGGGCATTTTGAATACTCTCTGTTTCCCAAACTTCCAAGGCTTCCAGGGTTGCAACAGATGCATCGATTATTTCTTTGGTGTTATCCGGTAGTTTTGACAGAGAATTCTCATCGTGCTGGATGTTCTCAACAAACAAAAACCGAAGCATCTCGACTGATTCACTAAGCACCGTGATTCTTTCTTGAATAAGAGGTGCACTGGATCGAAGAATTGCAAGTTGTTCTTCGGATGGCTCAGTATCCACCAACCCTTCTGCCTGCAGATATGGAATTAGTCTCTGTTCGAAATCAGCAGGGTCCAAAAGCCTTATGTGGGCTGCGTTTATAGCCTCTGCCTTAGCTAGGTCAAAACGTGCAGGGTTTGGGTTTACATTTTCAACATCGAAATTGGAGACAAGCTCCGCAAGGCTGAAGATGTCTCTATCCGGACCAATCGACCATCCAAGTAAAGACAAATAATTCAAGAGTCCCTCGTGGATAAATCCACGTTTTTTATGAACAAAAAGATCACTTTCCGGGTCTCTCTTTGAGAGCTTTTTATTGCCCTCCCCCATAACAAATGGCAAATGACCAAATTTTGGAATGAAACTTGCAACCCCCGCTTCGAACATGGCGTTATACAAAACAATCTGCCTTGGGGTTGAGCTAAGTAGGTCCTCTCCTCGCAAAACGTGAGTAATTCCCATAAGGGCATCATCCACTGGGTTCACAAGGGTATAAAGCGGTTCTCCGTTTGGTCTCACAACCACAAAATCAGGGAATGAACCAACCGGGAAACTAACTTCACCCCTTACCAGGTCTGTAAATTTTATTTCCTGATCGGGAACTCTAACCCTGAGTGCAGGTTGGCGCCCTTCGTCACGATAGGCTTTTTTTTGCTCCTCGGTTAGGTTCCTCTCACTGTTGTCATAACCCAGTTGCTTCGCTCTGCCATTGGCAATATTGCGCTGTTCAATTTCCTCACCGGTCAAAAACGACTCATAAACCTGACCCGAGGCTATGAGTTTTTCGATGACCTGCTTATAAATTTCCTTGCGTTCACTCTGTCGATAGGGACCGCGATCACCCCCAACTGAAAAACCTTCATCCCATTCAATGCCAAGCCAATGAAGCCCGTCCATAATTTGCTGCAGGGACTCTTCACTGTCTCTTGCCGCATCCGTATCTTCCACCCGGAACACAAACTTTCCACCGTGGTGTCGCGCATAGGCCCAGTTGAACAAAGCCGTCCTGATTAGCCCAACATGCGGAATACCAGTAGGTGAGGGTGAGAAGCGAACCCGTATATCGCTTCCGGTTGCTTGGGTGATTGGAGCCGAGATTTTTGTCATAACTGGCTTAGTCTACGAAACAGGATTGATGAGAGTTCCGACTCCCTCAATCTCACATTCAATAACATCACCAGAATCAATTTTTGAAATACCAGCTGGAGAACCCGTGACAATCACATCACCTGGGAGTAGTGTCACATTTTCACTTACGTAGCTAACAAGCTCAAGTGGTTTGAAATTCATATCCGAAAGTGTGGCTTTTTGTCTCACCTCGCCATTGACTCGAGATTCAATCACCTGATCCTCGGCATCAAACTCAGTCTCAATCCACGGGCCTATCGGGCAGAAGGTGTCAAAGCCTTTGGACCTAGCCCACTGCAGATCGCTAAATTGTAAATCCCTAGCGGTCACGTCATTACCTACGGTATAGCCCCAGATATGTTCCGAAGCTTCAGCAACTGATACGTTTTTTGTCAGTTTTCCAATCACCACTGCCAGCTCGATTTCTAGCTCAACCTGATCACTCTGGTGAGGAAGTTGAATTTGATCTCCAGGCCCAATCACGGAGGTGTTTGGTTTGAAAAACATCAATGGCTCATCTGGAACATCCTGCCCAATTTCCATTGCGTGGGCACGGTAGTTCATTCCAATGCAGACAATTTTTGAAGGAAGCGTCGGGGATAAAAGCTTCACCTCTTTGATGGCAACCCGCTCACCTGTTGTTTCGTAGCCATCAACCAGTGGGTGTCCCCGCAAAACCGAAAGCTCTGGCCCATCCACAACTCCGTATTTGGGCACGCCACTATCGCTAAACCTTGCAATTCGCATTTATTTCTCACCTAACTTGTGCATCCAGCCGTGTCGGTCTTCAACCTTGCCATATTGAATGCCGGTTAACTCCTGCCTCAGAGCAACTGTCAGCTCCCCAGGTTCGGCATTTTCATAACCAATTGTCTCCTCGGTGGAAATTAGTTGGCCAATTGGAGTGATAACCGCAGCTGTTCCGCAGGCGAATGTCTCAATAATTTCACCAGAGGTCATGCCTTCTCGAATTTCTGCAAGAGTTATCTTTCTTTGCTCAACCTGCAAGCCTCGATCTTCTAAAAGAGTGACAATGCTGTCGCGGGTAATCCCTCTAAGGATTGTTCCATCCAAAGAAGGGGTAAGCACACTTCCATCTTTTTTCACAAAAAAGATATTCATGCCACCAAGCTCTTCGATGTATTCACCTGTTTCAGCATCCAAGAACAATACTTGCGAGCAGCCATTGTCTTGACCCTCTTGCTGCGCTAATAAGCTCGCTGCATAATTACCGCCTGTTTTCGCCTCACCGGTGCCAAACCGTCCAGCTCTTGCACTTCCAAGCGCTATCCAGATTTTCACAGGCTTTAGACCTCCCGTGAAATATGGTCCAACAGGTGATGCAATTAGCCGATATTCAGCTCTGTTTGCAGCCCTTACCCCCAAATAATTCTCAGCCGCAATGATAAAAGGTCTGAAATAAAGGGTTTTTTCATTTTCTGGTTGTGGAACCCAGTCTCCATCAACTGAAATCAATTCCTGCAGAGATTGAACAAAAAGCTCCTCGGGTAATTCTGGAAGTGCCATCCGCTTGGCACTTTTCTGCAGGCGCTTCGCATTCTCTGTTGGCCTAAATGTCCAGACTGATCCATCCTCGTGTCGATATGCCTTGATGCCTTCAAAAACCTCTTGGCCATAGTGCAGAACAGCAGCGGAGGGGTCTAGTTGGATTGGTCCGTAGGGGATAACCTCAGCCTGATGCCAACCCCTACCCTTTTCCCAATAGATTGCCACCTGATGATCGGTGAAGTGGGTGCCAAAAGTTGGGTTTGCCAAAATCGCCTCTCTAGCCTCGCTGGGTAGCGGGTATTGGTTTAGAGACTGGTGGAACTCAACGCTCATAACTTCCTCTTTAGATTCTGGAGAGAATGCTCTCGGCAATTTTTTCTGTGGTTTTCTCCTGATGTCCTTCTGCTACGTATTCACTAACAGCAAGGTTTATCTGGTCAGCGGCAATGTTGTAGCCAAGCTGTTCGGCCAACAGGCCCGCGGAGAGGATAGCCGCGGTCGGATCTGCCAGATTTTTGCCAGCGATATCCGGAGCCGAACCATGAACGGGTTCGAACATGGAAGGAAAATTCCCAGTGGGGTTTAGATTAGCCGATGCGGCCAGGCCTATGCCACCTCCAATTGCAGCAGCCAAGTCAGTGATGATATCTCCGAATAGATTATCGGTGACAATCACATCAAATCTTGAGGGGTTTGTGACCATGTGAATGGTTGCCGCATCTATGTGCATGTAGTCAGTTTCTACCTTTGGAAACTCAGGTGAAACTTCATCCAAGATTCTCTGCCAGAGAGCGCCGGCATAGGTCAAAACGTTAGTTTTGTGAACAAGAGTCAATTTTTTGTTTCTTGAGTTTGCCTGCGAAAAAGCAAACCTGATCACTCGCTCAACACCAAAAGCAGTATTCACGCTAACTTCATTCGCAACCTCTTGCTCGGTGCCAATTCGAATGGCACCACCGTTTCCAACATAGGGACCCTCAGTCCCCTCTCGGACAACTAAAAAATCAAAGCTTGGGTTTCCACTCAGCGCACCTTCTATGCCTGCAAAGGATTTAGAAGGTCGGAGGTTAATGTGATGGTCAAATGCAAACCGGAGTTTCAGAAGTAACCCTCGCTCTAAAACACCGCTTGGGACCCTTGGGTCGCCAACCGCACCAAGCAGGATCGCATCGTGAGAGGCAAGCGCATCCATATCATTCTGACTAAGAGTTTCGGCAGACTTGAGATATCTCTCAGCACCGAGGTCATACTCGGTGTGAGTAATCTCGACACCTTTGGGGGTAAGTGCTTTATGAAGTGCCTCCAAGGCTATCGGGGTGACCTCTTGGCCTATTCCATCTCCAGGAATTACCGCCAGATTAAGCTTGTCCACCTGTCACCTCTCAGTTGATTACTCAACTTTAGTGCAGATGGCTAAGTGGTGCTAAACCCGCAGTTTTCCAGACAGAACCACATCCTTGGCAATCTCATCACCGTGATCAGTTTTCACAACCCGATCCCGGTTTTCAATGCTGAGCTCATGCCATGAATATTCAGCGGTGATTTGTTCTAACTGAGACTTGCTAACCAAAACCGATTTATCGGGCGGTCCGCCATAGCCATGCTCTAAATTTTCAACCGCATGCCAAACGCCAAGCACCTGCGAGCCATCACGGAGCTGGGCGAAAGCATTCCTCAAAGCCCTAAAAAGGCCTTCGGAATCGATTTGCAAATAGGCAATCACTAACAGATCAGGAGTCAACCCAAACTGAGCGGTTTGTGCGTCGGAGGCATTTATTTGACAATGACTCTCAACATCTCTTTGTTTGGCCCTTTCTAAAAACTGTTCAAGTGCCACTGGGCTAATGTCCACATTTTCAACGGTGAGACCTTCTGATGCCAACCACAAAGAGTTACGCCCGTTACCGCCTGCAAGATCAACTGCAGTGGATAAACCAGAAAGCTCAATCTCACTAAGGAAGATATTGGGGTCATCTCCCCAGCTTTCGGGCCTATCCCGGTAACGGGCGTCCCAAAACTCTTTAGAGCTCAATTATTTGACTACCGCTAGGCCAGTCTGGCTACTCGCATTGCCAACACTTCCACCGTTCACCAACTCACCGGTGAATCCCAAATCACGCATTGCGTTGATTGCCTGACCTGCGCGGTTTCCACTTCTGCAGTAGATGTAGTAATTTTCGGTCTTGTCCAGTGCATCGACTCGTTGGATGAAATCACTGTCAGCGATTCCGATTCGCTCGGCACCCTCGAGGTGTCCGTCATTGAATTCCTCTGGGGTTCTAACATCAATCACCATCGCATAATCTTCAACCGCTACCTGCTCTGGTTCAGCGCAACCCGCAAGCGAGCTGGCAATAAACAATGCCGCGAAAGAGGCGGCGATTACTTTCAAAAACTTTTTCATGTCTTCCTTTCTATACCCCCTAGGGTATGCTACGGTAGGACTGTAGTCAAGGAGACATCATGGATTTAGACGAAAAAGACCTAGAGGCAGTGCGCAAAAGACTCGTTCGAGCGCAGGGGCAACTGGGTGGCGTTGTGCGCATGATCGAAGATGGCCGAGACTGCACAGATGTATTGACTCAACTGGCGGCAGCTAATGCTGCAATCAGTAGAGCCGGATTCGCTCTTCTCAGTTCAGGCCTAGCGGCCTGTGCTTTGGATGAAAACGGTGAGTCGGACCGAAAAAGACTAGAAAAAGCATTTTTGTCACTCTCATAGTGACATTTATTGAAAGGAAATTATGGCTCAGGAAGTAACCGTAGATGAACTGGAGCAGGCGATTGCAGCAGGCGAATTCGTAGTTGACGTTCGCGAATCATTTGAATTCGAGGATGGCCACGTTCCCCAGGCAAAACACATCCCGCTGAACTCGATCCCCGAAAACTTGGCTGACCTGCCAAAAGACAAAAAGATTTGGATTATCTGCGCAAGTGGTGGAAGGTCTATGACCGCCGCTAACTTTTTAGAGCAGCAGGGTCTTGACTGCGTGAGTGTTGCTGGTGGCACAAGCGCATGGATCGGCTCAGGTAAGACTGTCAGTTTCGACGCATCAATCTGATGTTCGGTTTATTTAGATCCAAAACTCCCAGCATCAAAGTCACCGAGGTTCAGCAAAAACTGGATGAGGGTGCGCAACTAATTGATGTTCGTGAGAGCAATGAGTGGAAATCAGGCCACGCTCCCGGTGCCAAGCACATCCCTTTGGGAAGCCTGGAGGGAAGACTGAAATCCATTGCCAAGGAAAGACCAGTAATGGTGATGTGTCAATCAGGCATGAGATCAGCGCAGGCAGCAAAAATTCTCTCCTCAGAAGGTTTTGATGTCTCCAATGTGTCTGGCGGAATGGTTGCATGGAAAAGAGCAGGACTAAGGACGGTTTGAAAATGAAGGTAGTAATAATTGGTGGCGTTGCAGGTGGAATGAGTGCTGCAACAAGGCTTAGAAGACTTAGAGAAGATGCAGAAATAATTGTCTATGAAAAAGGACCCTATGTTTCTTTCGCCAATTGTGGATTGCCTTATTTCATCGGCGGAGTGATAGACAAAAAAGAGAGTCTGCTTTTGCAGACCCCACAGTCTTTGTGGAACAGGTTTCGTTTGGATGTTCGAGTCAACACCGAAGTCACTGAAATTGACCGCGAGAACAAAACAATCACTGCGGTGAACTCAGAAACCGGCGAACAACAAGAGGATTATGACTACATCATCATTTCTCCTGGTGCCAACCCAAGAAAGCTTCCAATCGAGGGCATTGACCGCGCTGTTGTTTTGAAAGATGTGGAAGACAGTGTTCGCATCAAAGAAATGGTTGATGCGGGCGAAATCAAATCAGCTGCAATCCTGGGTGCTGGGTTCATTGGTGTTGAATTGGCCGAAAACCTAGTTCACAGAGGCGTGAAAACCACCATGGTCGAATTCAGAGATCACATCTTGCCGCAATTCGATATCGAAATGATTGAACCCTTCCAGGCGCATTTGAATAAACACGGTGTTGAGATTGCGGTTAGTGCAGAAACTCAAAGCATTGGCGAAAACTCCCTCACCCTGAAAGACGGAAGAGTCATCGATGCTGATCTGGTGGTCTCATCAGTTGGAGTTGTTGCCGATTCCAAACTGGCAGAGCTTGCTGGTTTAGAAATGGGAAACGCTGGGGGTATCAAGGTTGATGATCACCTTAGAACCAGTGATCCAAACATTTTTGCAGTTGGTGATGCGGTTGAAAAACAAAGTCTCGTAACCGACCAGCAACAGATGATTTGGCTTGCCAACCTCGCTAACCGCCACGGAAGGCTGGTTGCCGATGTGATTGCGGGTGAGACAGCACCAGCTAGAAAATCAATTGGTACTGGCATCATAGGTGCCTTTGGAATGGCTGCAGCACTCACAGGGATAACCGAAGGTTTAGCTCAGAGAATGGGCATTGATTACAAAGCCATTCACCTCCACCCTGGATCTCACGCAGGTTATTTCCCTGGGTCGGAGAGAATCTCTCTGAAAGTTATTTTTGACCCAGAAACCGGTAAATTGCTGGGTGGGCAGTCAGTTGGTAAGGACGGTGCCGATAAGCGGATCGATATTATCGCAACCGCCATTTATGCAGGTCTTTCAGTGGATGATTTGATGAACTTAGAGCTTGCCTACTCACCGCAGTTTGGCTCCGCTAAGGACGCCATCAACCACGCCGGTTATGTCGGCAACAACGTCTTAGAGAATAAATCCCCCAATATTCACTGGAACCAACTGGATTCTGAGCTAACTCGCGGGGTGAAGATTTTGGATGTTAGAACTCAAGCAGAGTTTGATCGAGGTCACATCCCCGGGGCTATCTTGGCGCCGGTTGATGAACTTCGAGACAAATTGGATGAGCTTGCTGGTGAGGAGTACGTGGTTCACTGTGCAGTGGGTCAGCGCGCCCACACTGCAATCCAGATTCTAAAAAGCAAAGGAATCAAGGCGAGCAATTTATCCGGTGGTTACACCACCTGGAAATTTGCCCAAGATGCTCTCGCTAGAAACGAAATCTAAATTTCAGTTAGTTGAATAGCTCTCACGTAGTCAGCCTGGGTCTTGGACTGAATATCTTCCAAGATTTCGGCTGAGACGGGGCTGTCGACTGTGATAACACTAAGTGCCTTGCCACCCTCGCTTTTTCTAGCAATCTGCATTGCGGCAATGTTCACCTCTGCCTCAGCGAAAGCGCTTCCATAGACCGCAACGATTCCAGGACGATCGTCATAGACCATGACCACAAAGTTGTCATCCATGGGAACCTCTACGTCGTAGCCGTTTATGTTTACGATTTTTTGGGTGAGCTTTGGACCAGTCACCGTTCCCGCGACGCTAACCGTTGATCCATCGCCCAGAGTGGCTCGCAAAATGGTGACGTTTCTGTATTCTTCGCTGTTTGTGTCAGTGATCAGCTTCACATCCACGCCTCTGCCCTCGGCAATCAATGGAGCGTTTACATAGCTAACCTGATCGGTAACCATGTTTTGAAAGATTCCTTTCAGGGCGGCTAGTTTCAAAACAGTCACATCGTGCTCAGCTATGTAGCCTCTGACCTCAATTTCAATTGAGGTCAAAGACGCATGAGCAATTCCAGTTAGCAATTGACCAAGCTTTTCGGCCAGAGGGATTCCAGGCTTCACGGAGGCATCAATCAGTCCTCCTGCCACGTTCACTGCATCGGGGACCAAGTCTCCGGCCAGTGCCAAGCGAACACTCTTAGCCACACTGATTCCTGCTTTTTCCTGCGCCTCACCTGTTGATGCACCAAGGTGTGGGGTGAGCAGGATGTTATCCAGCTCCAACAGTTTTGATTCAGCGGGTGGCTCGGAATTGAACACATCCAATCCAGCACCCGCGATTTTGTTTTCACTCAGGGCTGTGTATAACGCATCCTCATCAATGATTCCCCCGCGGGAGCAGTTGACGATTCTGAGGTTTGGTTTTGCTAAAGCAAACTCGTTATCGCTGATCATTGATGTCGTCTCAGCTGTTTTTGGTATGTGGATTGTGATGTAGTCACTTCTTTTCATCAACTCTTCCATCTCAACCAGCTCAACACCAATTTGCTCAGCTCTCGCTTGAGTTACGTAGGGGTCATAGCCGATTAGCTTCACATCAAATCCGACCAAACGATTGGCTACCAATGTTCCAATTCGACCGAGGCCTACGATGCCAATGGTTTTTTCATAGAGCTCGACACCTGTGTATTTAGATCTTTTCCACTCCCCCTGACGCATCGATGCGTGGGCATCTGCCATGTTTCTTGACAGTGACAAAATGTGCGCAACGGCTAACTCAGCGGCACTCACAATATTTGAAGTTGGTGCGTTCACAACCATCACTCCATGCTCAGTTGCAGCGGGGGTGTCAACGTTGTCCAAGCCAACACCGGCTCTAGCAATTACCTTCAGGTTGGGAGCGGCGGAAATGGCTTCTTTATCCATCTTTGTTGCAGAGCGAATCAGAACAGCATTTGCCTCTTTTAGTGCCTCTAACAATTCAGCTCTGTCTGCTCCGTTGGCGTGTCGAATCTCAAACTCGTCGCCAAGTGCCTCAACAGTGGCCGGAGACAGTTCTTCCGCAATTAAAACTATTGGTTTTGCCAATTTTTCCCTCAAAATCTTTTTACGTATGCAAGCCTAGCGGATGACCAATACAGAAAATTTGGAGATGAAAATGAATAACACAACAAGATTCTCAATTGCCACCCTGGCTGGTTTGATAACTGTTTACGCCCTTTATTTCGTGGGTGTGCTAGCCGGTGCAAATTTCTTTGTAGAGCCCATCCAACAAGAGATTCCGATATTCCTTTACGCAGTTGCAACAGTTGGAGTAGCTATTGGAGCGTTTTTAGTAGCTAGGGCACTGAAAAAAACCGAAAACCCATCGAGAAACGTTTGGATTACCGCAATCATCGTCTTTGCGTTTTTTGTTCTGCCTATCCCAGGGGTATCTGACCCTCTCGCCGCAGCGCTTCTTATGGCCATCCACTTCGCAGTTGCAGTTCCACTAACCCTTGCGATGCTTCGATCGGTCAATAACTAATTAGCGAGCGACGCTACCCTCGCTGTAATCGTCTTTATTTTCGATCCAGCTAAATAGCTTGCGTAGTTCACGACCGGTTCCCTCGATCTGGTGAGTTTCGCCCTTGGCGCGGAGCTTTTGAAACTCTGGGGCTCCGGCGTCCTGGTCAGAGATAAATCTGTCAGCAAAGCTGCCGTTTTGAATATCCCCTAAAACCGCCTTCATGTTTTCTTTCACCTCAGGGGTGATGACCCTTGGGCCTGACACGTAGTCACCATACTCAGCGGTGTCAGAGACACTCCAACGCTGCTTAGCGATTCCACCCTCATACATCAAATCAACGATCAGCTTTAGTTCGTGCAAAACCTCGAAGTAAGCGATTTCTGGCTGGTAGCCTGCCTCAACCAAGGTTTCAAAGCCATACTGAACCAGCTGTGATGCACCTCCACACAAAACAGCCTGCTCTCCAAACAGGTCAGTCTCTGTTTCCTCGGTAAAGGTTGTCTTGATGGTTCCCGCACGGGTTCCACCGATTCCCTTTGAATAGCTAAGTGCTAGCTCGAATGCTCCGCCAGTGGCGTCCTGTTCAACAGCAATCAAGTTAGGAACTCCTCGTCCTGCCTCATACTCGCGGCGAACGATGTGGCCTGGACCCTTTGGAGCAACCAAGAAAACATCAACATCGCTTGGTGGCTTGATTAGACCAAAGCGAATTGCGAAACCGTGACCAAACACCAAAGCCTTACCCGCTGCCAAGTTTGGCTCAACCGAATTTGTGTATAAATCACGCTGCGCTGGATCTGGAGCCAAGATGACAATTACATCCGCCCACTTCACTGCCTCGTCAGGAGTGTGAACTGTTAGGCCTTTTTCCTCTGCCTTGGGGCGTGATTTTGAACCCTCTAGCAGACCAACAACGACATCAACACCACTGTCTTTGAGATTCAAGGCGTGTGCGTGGCCCTGCGAACCAAAGCCCAGAACCGCTACCTTCTTGTTTTGAATAAGACTCAGATCAGCATCTTTGTCATAGAAAATTTCTGCCAATTTATTGCTCCTTTTTTATTGGCCTATTTGATTCGGTCGCTCATGGATTTGGAGCCGCGGCCAATTGCAATGGCTCCTGATTGAACGAGTTCTTTCACTCCAAAAGGTTCTAACACCTTCAGGAAAGCTTGGCACTTAGCGCTATCGCCGGTTATTTCAATAACAACCGAGTCACTTACCACATCCACAACTCTAGCCCTGAAAAGGTTTACCGCCTCCAAGACCTGGCTGCGGTTGTTGGCTTCAGTCCTTACCTTAATCAGCATGTGATCGCGAGACACTGAGTTGTCGTTTTCTAATTCAACAATTTTCACAACATTCACCAACTTATTCAGCTGCTTGGTGATTTGTTCGAGTGGGTGCCCTTCGACATCCACTACCACTGTGATTCTGCTGAGTCCGTCGATTTCGCTGGACCCCACAGCCAGAGAGCGAATGTTATAACCACGACGGGCAAATAATCCAGCCACCCGGGTCAGCAAACCTGGCTTATCTTCAACCAAGAGTGAGAGAACGTGCTGCGTCATTCGTCACCCTCCCAAACTGGTCTTGCATCCCTTGCATACTGAACCGCGTCATTACTGACACCCGCTGGCACCATTGGCCAAACCATAGCATCGCGTCCAACAATGAAGTCAATGACCACTGGCCTATCGTTGGTCTCTAGGGCAAGCTTGATTGCCTCCTCGGCTTCTTTTTCATTTGTCGCTCTAATCGAGAGACATCCATAACTCTCTCCCAGCTTCACAAAATCAGGCACCATCTGAGTGTCAGTACCGGTATTCAGATCTGTATTTGAATACCTGGAGTTGTAAAACAATGTCTGCCACTGTCTAACCATGCCAAGCGAGCTGTTGTTGATAATTGCAACCTTGATTGGAATGTTGTTAATCACACAAGTTGCCAACTCTTGGTTGGTCATCTGGAAACAACCGTCTCCATCAATTGCCCAAACATCTCTTTCGGGCTCTCCCACCTTGGCACCCATCGCAGCTGGAACGCTATAACCCATGGTTCCAGCACCTCCTGAATTCAACCAAGAGTTTGGACGCTCATAATTGATGAATTGTGCGGACCACATCTGGTGTTGGCCAACTCCCGCAGCAAAAACCCCCTCTGGGCCAGTCATTTCACCGATGCGCTTGATAACCCACTGCGGAGCGAGCGTTCCATCTTCTTGCTCCTGGTAGCCAAGAGGGTAGCGTGTCTTCAGTCCATCCAGGAACTGCCACCAGTCTGAGTAATCAGGCTTTTTGCCAGACAGACGGCTTTCCAACTCAGCATTCAGCATCGCAATAACCACTTTGGCATCGCCCACAATTGGAACATCCGCCTGTCGGATTTTTCCAATCTCAGCCGGGTCAATATCAACGTGAATAACCTTCGCCCCAGGAGCAAAGCTTGAAACCTCACCGGTAACACGATCATCAAATCTGGCACCCAAAGTGATTAGCAGGTCTGATTTTTGCAAGGCGGTCACAGCCGGCACAGTTCCGTGCATCCCGGGCATTCCGAGGTGCTGGTGATGAGTGTCGGGGAATGCTCCGCGAGCCATCAAAGTCGTTGTGACAGGCGCACCAGTAATCTCGGCAAGCCTCGCAAGCTCAGCATGAGCCTCTGCGCGAATCACCCCACCACCGACATACAAAATAGGCTTTTCGCTCGAGAGAATCATCTCAGCAGCTGCCTCAACCTGTCTTCCATGAGGATGCGTGACCGGTTTATAACCGGGCAAAATATCCATCTTCGGCGGCCAGCTAAATTCAAATTTTCCGTTTTGAGCGTCTTTGGTGACATCCACCAAAACAGGACCTGGCCTACCACTTGTTGCCAACTCCACGGCTGCTGCAATCACCGCTGGAATATCAGCCGCCTTCGTAACCAAAAAACTGTGCTTGGTGATCGGCATTGTGATTCCAACAATGTCCGCTTCTTGGAAAGCATCCGTTCCAATGGCGTGTGAATTCACCTGACCGGTAATTGCCAACATTGGCACACTGTCCATGTGAGCATCTGCAATGGGTGTGACCAGGTTTGTGGCTCCTGGCCCACTGGTTGCAATGCAAACGCCAAGCTTGCCGGTTGCCGCCGCATATCCCTCGGCCGCGTGTCCAGCACCTTGCTCATGCCTGACCAACACGTGACGGATTTTCTTAGAATCCATCAATGGGTCATAGGTTGGCAAGATTGCCCCGCCGGGTAATCCAAATATGTCATCGACCCCAAGCTCTTCAAGCGAACGCACGATAGCTTGAGCGCCGGTCATAGTTTCAGTCATTTTATCCTTAGCCACAGTAGGCACCGACAGATGCGGACCCTACGATTTTTGAATACTTACCGAGAACTCCCTTGGTGTATCTCAAGGGCAGTGGCTCCCAATCTTTCTTACGGGCAACCAATTCACTCTCATCAATGAGTAGCTCGATAGAGCGTTTAGCGATGTCGACGCGGATTATGTCGCCATCGCGCACAAAGGCAACTGGACCTCCATCCACAGCCTCTGGAGCAATATGTCCAATACTCAGCCCGGTTGTGCCGCCTGAGAATCGTCCGTCCGTTAATAGTAGGACATCTTTACCCAGTCCCGCACCTTTAATTGCGCCTGTGACCATCAGCATCTCCCGCATACCGGGACCACCTTTTGGTCCCTCGTAGCGAATTAGGACAACATCGCCTTTTTGAATTTCGCCATTGCTCAGTGCATCCATGCAGGCTTTCTCACGCTCAAACACTCGTGCTGGGCCTTCAAAGGTCTCAAGATCAAATCCAGCCGTTTTTACCACAGCACCCTCTGGAGCCAACGAACCCTTCAAGATGTTGATGCCACCTGTTTTGTGAATCGGGTCATTCATAGCGCGAATGATCTTGCCATCCGGGTCTGGTGGGTTGATCTCCGCTAGGTTTTCGGCAACGGTTTTGCCGGTAACTGTCAGCGCATCTCCGTGAATCAATCCAGCATCCAATAAAGCCTTCATCAAAACTGGGACTCCACCGACTCTGTCGACATCGTTCATCACGTATTGACCGAAAGGTTTGAGATCCCCTAGGTGCGGAACCTTATCGGCAATTTTGTTGAAGTCATCCAACTTCAGTTCAACCTCAGCCTCTTGAGCGATAGCAAGCAGGTGCAAAACTGCATTGGTTGAACCTCCAAAGGCCATCACAACTGCAATTGCGTTTTCGAAAGCCTTCTTGGTCATGATGTCTCTTGCAGTGATTCCTTTTTCAATAAGGTTCACCACAGCTTCCCCACTTCGGTGAGCCCAGTTGTCTCTCCTTCGGTCTGCACTTGGCGGTGCTGCCGAGCCAGGAAGGCTCATGCCCAGAGCCTCAGCGACGCTGGCCATTGTGTTGGCGGTGTACATCCCTCCACAAGCTCCCTCGCCAGGACAGATTGCTCTTTCAATTCGATTAAGGTCTTCTTCACTCATCAGACCAGCCTTGCAGGCACCAACTGCCTCAAAGGCGTCGATGATGGTCACCTGCTTTTCGCTCCCATCGGTTAGCTTCACCCAACCCGGAGCGATAGAACCAGCGTATAAAAACACGTTCGCCAGATCCAGTCTTGCCGCAGCCATCAGCATTCCGGGCAGTGACTTATCGCATCCAGCGAGTGTGACCGACCCATCTAAGCGCTCAGCGCTCATGACTGTTTCAACACTGTCAGCAATAACCTCGCGAGAGACAAGCGAAAAGTGCATCCCCTCGTGACCCATTGCGATACCGTCAGAGACAGAAATAGTTCCAAACTGCATTGGGTATCCCTGAGCTTGGAAAACGCCCTGTTTAGCAGCTTCTGCCAATCGATCGAGGCTTAGGTTACATGGGGTTACTTCATTCCAACTGCTTGCAATTCCAATTTGCGGTTTTACCCAATCCTCATCGCCCATTCCAACAGCACGGAGCATTCCTCTGGCGGGAGCTCTCTCGATTCCATCAGTTACATCTCTACTTCGAGGTTTCATGTCATTTGCCATTTGATTAGTCTAATCAAATTCGAAAGGAGTAGCCTTTCAGGGTGGTTGATTCAGATACGACCAAGCAGCCAACTGGCTTGGATCTTTATTCGCAGGCGGCACAAAAAAGTGCTCGTGAAGTCATTTACTCTTACTCAACTAGTTTTGGCATGGCCACCAGGCTGATAGATCCCGCAATCAGAAAACACATAGAAAGTATCTATGCCATGGTCCGAGTGGCAGATGAAATAGTAGATGGTTCCGCTGCCGAGGCTGCCAGGGTCGAGGCAAAGCTGAATCCTAAACTGGAAATAGAGAGTTTTGAGAGGGAGTGCTATCAAGCAATGCAGCTTGGATACAGCACAAACCTGGTTTTGCACGCCTTTGGAATCACGGCTCGGGAGGTTGGAATAAAAAAAGATATCGTGAAACCATTTTTCGATTCTATGAAAATGGATCTCACAGATACCGAACACGATGATCAGAGCTTCAAAAAATATGTATACGGTTCAGCCGAGGTGGTTGGGCTGATGTGTCTGAGGGCTTTTATTTATGACCGCGAATACACATCAGAGCAGCATCAAATAATGAATGAAGGAGCGCTGGCCTTGGGTAGCGCTTTTCAAAAAGTGAACTTTTTGAGAGACCTGAGTGCAGATTTTTCTAAGTTGGGTAGAAGCTATTTCCCGAATGTAAATGTTGGAAATTTTGATGAGGAAACCAAAAAACGTCTAGTTGCAGACATCGAATCTGAGTTAGACAAGGCTAGAAATGCTATCCCTTTGCTCCCTAAATCCGCTGCCAGAGCTGTCAAGGCAGCGTGTGAATTATTCGGAAGCCTAAATAAAAAGATTGCCAAAACTGATTCATCGGAACTTATTAGCACCCGAATCAGTGTTGCAAATGGAAAGAAGTTTTTAATCCTTATAAATAGCTATCTAGGAGCGGGTCGTTGACACAAAAAACAGCTGTTGTAATCGGTGCTGGTATCGCAGGTTTGGCATCAGCCGCCTTGCTTGCCAAATCAGGAATGAATGTAACCGTGCTGGAATCCAGAGAAAGCATCGGTGGTCGTGCTTACCAGTGGGAAAAAGATGGGTTCAAATTTGACATGGGTCCAAGTTGGTATTTGATGCCTGATGCCTTTGACCAGTTTTTCAAACTGATGGGAACAACTGCTGAAAAAGAGTTGGATTTAGTTCAACTGGATCCAGGTTATAAAACCATAGTTGAGGGCTACGAACAGCCAATAATCGTTAGGGATTCCTTGGATAAAAACAAGGAGCTTTTTGAAGGCATTGAGCCAGGTGCATCTCAAAAACTAAATGAATACGTAGCAAGTGCTGAAAATGCCTATGACCTAAGCCTGAAGCATTTTCTGTACACAAACTTCAAAAATGCCAAAGGCTTCACAAATGCCGAGGTGTTAAAACAAGCCGGCAAGTTTGTTCAACTGCTCACCACCTCGTTGGATAGTTACGCAGGGAAATACTTCAAAGACGAGAGATTGAAAAAGATTTTGGATTACCCAAGTGTTTTCTTGGGTGCAAGTCCCTATGAGACTCCCAGTATGTATCACTTGATGACGCATGTGGACATGAACATCGGTGTTTTTTACCCCAAGGGCGGTATGTACACCCTGATTGAGGCCATCGAGAGATTAGCGGTGCAAAACGGAGTTCAAATTCACACTAACTCAGAGGTTACAAAGATTCTCTGCAGTGGAGATAACGCAACCGGTGTGATGGTGGGCGATATCAAATATGAGGCAGATGTGGTTGTTGGCAGTGCAGATTTGCATCATGTGGAGACAAAGTTGCTTCCCAGGCACAAACAAACCTTCCCGGAGCCGTATTGGTCCAAGCGCAAGCCTGGGCCCTCGGCAATGCTGATTTATTTAGGCATCAAGGGAAAAATCGAGCAGCTCGAGCACCACACACTGCTTTTCACCCAGGACTGGGAGGGTGGATTCCAAGAGGTGTTTGCCAAAGCGGATGGCAAGAGAAGCATTCCTGACCCTGCGAACATGTATGTCTGCATGCCCTCTAAAACCGATTCAACGGTGGCACCCGATGGATACGAAAATGTATTTATCTTGGTTCCCACAGCCGCAGATCCAAGCCTTGGCAGTGGTGGCATTAACGGCGAGGGTGATGAATCCCTAGAGACCAGGGCTGACAGAATCATTGATCAACTTGGCCAGTGGGCGGGGATTGAAAATCTTCGTGATCGAGTCGTTGTAAGAAGGACCGTAGGGCCTCAAGATTTTGTGAATGAGTTCAATGCTTGGAGCGGGACCGCACTGGGAATGGCTCACACGTTGAGGCAAAGTGCTTTCTTTAGGCCACAAAACCGCTCAAAAAAACTAAAGAATCTTCTCTATTCGGGACACAACACAATTCCGGGGATCGGTCTGCCGATGTGCCTAATAGGCGCGGAGCTTGTTTATAAGCATCTAACCGATGACAGTTCCAACGGGCCTATCGAGAATGAGCTTGACACCTTAGAAACATGGAAGGGACTTAGCTAATTGGAACTGATCGCATTTGGGTATCTGGCAGCGCTGATTTTTTCAATTATCGGCACAAGCCTGATTGATAAGCGTCACGGGTTGGCACTTTTTGTTTCGCCGGTTGCCACGATTATCTCGGTGTTTATTGGAGTTGCAGTTTTTCTGGCTTGGGACTTAGTTGGAATTGAACTTGGGATTTTCTTCATTGGGCCCGCTGAGCATGTCTCTGGGATATTAATTGCCCCCGAGCTTCCGCTTGAGGAACTGTTTTTCTTGATTCTGCTGAGCTATTCAACACTGGTTGTTTATCGACTGGCAGAGAGGAGGCTCAAATGACCTACATCCTGCTGACCATCTCGGTGCTGGCTATTTTCGCTTTTTACACTTTCTTAATGCGCAGGTGGCTGAGGCTAAAACCGCTTGCCATTGCATCTGCCGTAATGCTTTTTTTGACCCTGGTTTTCGACAATTTGATTATTGCCTCCGGCATCGTCGATTATGACCCTGAAAAGATCTCAGGGATTCGACTGGGAGTTGCGCCAATAGAAGATTTTGCCTACACGCTTGTTGCACTGGTGTTGATTCCGACGGTGTTTAACTTCTTGCGCATCAAGCTATGAAATCAACCCTTGCAATAATCTCATCATCCAGACCGATTTCCTGGATTAATACAGCTTTTCCCTTTGCCGTTGCATATTTGCTCATCACCCGCGAGTTCGATCTGAACTTCTGGGTTGGAAGCGTATTTTTTTTGATTCCCTATAACTTGCTGATGTATGGAATCAACGATGTGTTTGATTATGAAAGCGATCTCGCAAACCCTCGAAAAGGTGGCGTAGAGGGTGCTCTTTTGGCACCAGAACTTCACCGAGCAACCATCGTCACCGCTGTTTCCCTGAGCGCTCCGTTTTTGATTTATTTGTTTTGGGTTGGTGATGTTTCAAGCGATCTGATTCTTGCAATCACGATATTTACCGTTATTGCCTATTCACTAAAGGGGCTCAGGTTCAAAGAGATTCCCTTTTTAGATTCGATTACCAGCGCCTCACACTTCACCGGACCACTGTTGTTTGGGATTTCTCTGGCTGGGGCAAATGTTTTTGAAAATCCAGCACTGCTTATTGTTTTGAGCTTATTTTTATGGTCAATGGCATCTCACGCATTTGGTGCCGTGCAAGACGTGAAAGCAGACAGAATCGCCAAAATCGGCTCGGTTGCGACTAGCATTGGGGCCCGCTGGACCGTTCGCTTTTCATTTATTCTCTACGCGCTCGCTGCATTACTTTTGGTGTTCGCGGGTGGGCGAATTGCACTTGCGGCAATTGCGCTGGTTCCCTATTTGGGAATCCTCATTCCCTATTGGAATCTCAAAGATGAAGATTGCGAAAAAGCAAACTGGGGCTGGAGAAGTTTTCTCTGGTTGAACATCTTTGCTGGTGCGGTTGTCAGCTTGATAATTATCGAGATAGTTCAAGGGCGCTAATGCGCCCAAGAGCTTCTTCGATGATTTCTGGATAGGTGCCCAAATTCATCCTTACAAACCCGAGATAACTTAAATCATCAACTGAGTGATCACCCCCGGGAACTAAAGAAACTCTTGCCCGTTCCAAAATTTGTTTGGCTGGATTTTCTATTCCAAGGTTCTCTAGGTTGATCCACGCCAAATATGTTGCGTTTTGCTCATAGGTTTCAGCCCAAGCTTTCTCCGCCAGCCAAGAATTCAATAGTTTGAAATTTGATTCAATCGTGGCAACCGTTTCCGAAAGCCATCCATCCGAATCCTCAAAGCTTGCAATCATCGCAGCAATTCCCAGAATTGATGTTCTATAGGGAACCGCCATTGGCAGTTTTTCCATAACCTTGTTTTTCAATTCCTCTGATTCAAAAGAAATCAAACCTCCTTTGACGCCTGCGGTGTTAAAGCTTTTAGAGCTAGAGGTGATTGTGATGCCAACCTTTTTAGCCTGCTCACTCACCGAGGCAAATGGGACAAACTGGGCAGTTGAGTGAGTCAACGGTGCGTGAATTTCATCGGCTAAAACAATGACGTTGTATTTCTCTGCAAGCGATGCGATTTTCTTCAAATCATCAACTGAGTGAACCGCCCCTACTGGGTTATGAGGGGAACAAAGAAGATAAACGTCTATGCCCTCAATGAACCTTTTCTCAATGGCCTCAATATCTAACACCCAAGCTTGATTTTCAAGCATTAGCGGAGCATCGACAATTTGATTTTTCGATTCCAATATCCATTTTTTGAAAGATGCATAAATCGGAGAGTTAACCAACACCTTCCCGCCCTCGGGAATTAATGCCCGTAATAATTCAACCCCCGCGACACCAACATCGGTGACTGGAAACACCATCTCTGGATTAGGTTCAAACCCCCAGTGACGCTTTGAAAACCCACTAAAAGAAGTTCCCAGTTCGGGAAGAGGAAAGGCATAACCCAAATCGTCATTTTCAATCATGGAAATAAGCGATGCCTTGATAGCTGGACTTATGGGGTAATCCATCTCAGCCACATGCATGGGAATCACATCTCCCGGAAACTTCCTCCATTTGACACTTCTTCTTTTTCTTAGCTGATCTAATCTGTCAGTCATTTCAGCGCCCTAACGTCTAGTCTTGCGGTGAGTGCCATGTGTGGCACCGTTAGCGCCCAGATTACAACTAGCAGAATCCATAAAAGCTCACTGCTTAGGTTCAAACCAATTGTGAGCGCCAAACCAATGGTGAAAACAATCACTAAAACTAGCGCGGGAAGACCCGCGTTCACAGAGGCCCAGAAAGCCTTTAGAGATTGATTCAGCTCATGGGCTTTGATTGAGCTTGGAAGCTCAAGGCTCAACCTTCCGGTGTGTCTGAGAGCGTGCCACAAACCAAAATAAAAAGCGAAGGCGATAAGCGGGGGTGCTGTTAGTGAAATTACCAATAAAAGCCCAATATCTAAAGCATTATCGAACCTTCTGACCCCGATCATCCAAAAAACACTAATCAACGCAATCGCTATCATTCCGAAATACAAATAGCTCTCAAAAGCCCCGGCCCAACCAATAAGGTCTGGATTGACCGCAGCTAATGCTTGAGCGCTTTGCTGGTTGACAAGAGGAATCACAACGGGTGTGAAGCCAGCTGCCAAAGCATAGGGAAGTTTTGGAAATCTAGATTGATTCGACCTGGAATCAATCTCTGAGACAAACGCCGCATCACCGATTCCAAAATGAATCGCACTCATCAAAACAACAAGCTGAAAACCCAAAAGGTTTGCCGAGAGAATGAACCAAATGGCCAATCCCACCACTGCAAGATAGCCGGTTAGGAAAATTACCATTCTGATTGAAGCCATCTTCGGAACAGTCACCAAGTGGTCCACCGCCCCATGTGGAATGCCAACTGCTAATGCAATCAGTGCAAGCAACACCTGCGCTTCAATCGCAATACCTCCAGTAGCTAAATGTAAAAAGCCAACCAGAATTCCAAATAGAATACTCAGGCGAGACGTCAACCGAAGACGACTCAAAAGCTTTAGTTCAGATGCCATAGAGAGAATTCTAAAAGCCGCCGCGAAAGAGAGTCCTATTGTTTGGAGAATGGTCCTACATGGCCATGCTTGGATTTGTGATTATTGCCTCTTGGTGGCTTGAGATTGCATTCGACACCAGAGTCTTGAGAGACCCCAAAAGAGTTTTGAAAACGCTTTCCATCGTGGTTCCCTTTTTTGTCTTGTGGGACGCCTACGCAATTGCGGAAGATCACTGGTTTTTTGACTCCGAGCAGACATTGGGGATTTATGGACCACTGAATATCCCACTAGAGGAATACCTGTTTTTCATAATCATCCCGATTGCTGCAATGCTCACCCTGGAAGGCGTTAGAAACTTCCTACCGACAGTTCAGAAGTGGATGGCTAAATTTAGAAAAGTCAGGAGCAACTAATGCCCTATTTCCTGCTAGCTCAAATTGCCATTGTTGCAGTTGTACTTGCCGAGATCTTTATTTTCAAAACGGGTCTATTTTCAGATATTCGTTTTTGGTTGGCCTATGGGATCGTTGTGTTTTTTCAGTTGCTAACCAATGGCTATCTGACCTTCAATGAAATCGTTACTTATAACCCAGAAGTTATCGGTGGAACCCGCGTTGCCTTTGCGCCGGTGGAGGACCTATTTTTCGGATTTGCGCTTGTGACCATGACCATGTTGGTGTGGGTGAAAATAAAACCCTCCAAAGGGGAATAGCCCAAAGCGGGAATAGCTTATTAATCCAATGAGCAAATTAGAAGCAGGCACCAAGGCACCAGATTTCAAAGCACCCGACAGCGAAGAAAAAGAGTTTTCAAGCACAGAGTTTGCGGATAAGAAAACCATTCTTTATTTTTACCCAGCAGCAGGAACTCCCGGTTGCACCAATCAGGCATGTGATTTTAGAGACAATCTGAACTCTCTGAAATCCCTCGGGTTTACGGTTATCGGGGTAAGCCCTGATAAGCCAGCAAAACTTGCAAAGTTCAAAGACAAGGAGAGTCTGAACTTCACTTTGCTTTCAGATCCGGAAAACGAAATCCAAAAGCTTTATGGAGCCTATGGGCTCAAGAAAATGTATGGCAAGGAATACGAAGGAACCATCCGCTCAACATTTGTCATTGACGAGCAGGGCAACATTGAACATGCGTTTTATAACGTGAAAGCCAAAGGACACGTTGAGATGCTCAGAAAACAACTTGGCATCTAGTTTCAGTAGTGTTTTGTTTATGAGTGAAAAACCAAAGAAGAACAAAAAGCCATTACAGCCAGAAGACACTCCAAAAGCCCTGGCGGGTATGAACCTAGGAATTGGTCTATCGGTTTTGCTAGTGGCACTGGTCAGCGGAATCTTTGTTACTACAAACATTGATGTTCAGGGTTATGGCCCGCAAGATTACGTTGGCGTTGCAGGTCTCACCATCCTTGGTCTGTATCTCAGCATCAAAGGCCTAAAAGCGCGCAAAGAAAAATAAGCCATAACTCGATAACATTGAGGTGTCAGCGAAAGGATTCAGCATGGACGCTCATGAAATGACAGTGAATATGAACTTGTCAACGATTCTGATAGCCATCAATGCTGTTGGCATCATTGGATTTTTTGGATTGGTTATTTATCTGAGCGCAAATGCTGTGTTTGGGAAGAAAAGCCAGTAGCAGTACGCCCCCCGGGACTTGAACCCGGAACCCACTGATTAAGAGTCAGTTGCTCTGCCGATTGAGCTAGAGGCGCATCAGCGTAAAAGCTTAGCATCCACTACTAACGCTAAGGGCGAACTAACTAACCTTGCAAAAAAATTTGATTATGGTTGAACTATGGGAAACGAATCCAAAATCGCTGAAAGATTAGAGCCAGAAGCACTGGCTCCAGATTTTGTGATCCCCAATCAAGACGGCATGATGCGCTCTTTAGAGGATTTTCTTGGCAAGGGAATCATTCTCTATTTTTTTCCTGCCGCTGCATCCCCTGGCTGCTCCAAAGAAGCCAGCGATTTTGACGAGAACTATGAGAAATTTTCTGAATTGGGTTATCAGATTGTTGGCATATCCCCAGACAAAGTGGAAAGGCTCAAAGGTTTCCACGAGGTCTTAGAACTCAAATTTGATCTACTCAGTGATGTCTCAACCGCAGTCCACCGTCAATTTGGAGCTTATGGGGATAAAAGCGTCTTCGGCAGGCTCTACAAGGGGGTTCTGAGATCGACGATGATTATTGACCCAGAAGGAAAAATCCTGCATGCGATGTATGGGGTTAAATCAACCGGTCACGTTGAGTACTTATTAGAACTATTGTCTGATTAGTCCTTCTGGGCAATCTCTTTGCCCAGTCCCCTACTTAATAAAATCACCAGAGCCACTATTGCTGGCCCTAGAAGAATCCAACCAACTAGGGGATTTTCGGGTATTGCATTTAGGCCCAAAATGGAAGCCAAAATTTCTGCCACTACAGCACTGGAAAAGGCCCATCGGCTTTTTTTCAGAATTCCAACGGCGGTTGCAGCCAACCAGCCAACGGTTGCAATGAAGACTATGAGCAGAGCAAGCGCGCTTACAAAGTCCTCACTTCCATTGTTGAGGAATTGAAAAATCCAACCACCGGTGAGAACACCGACTCCGAATGTTTGCAAAGCAATGATTATCAAAAGTGCAACTAATTGAGCTGACCGCATAATTTCTCTCTACCTATTGCTTTCGGAGTGTGACTGTGGAAATATTTCCACGTTACTTTGCAAACGGCAAAGTCGGCAAATACCGACGGCGACCAAGGAACAACAAAAAATATGGACATGTCTTGGCTGAATGAGGCTCGATGCCTCAATGAAGATCCAGAACTCTTTTTCCCTGTGGGCAACACCGGACCCGCTCTGGAACAAATCGAGCAGGCCAAATCAATCTGTCGACAATGCGATGTTGCGGCTCAGTGCCTTGAATATGCAATCCGCGAGAACCAGGACACGGGTGTTTGGGGTGGTCTGAGTGAAGATGAGCGACGTTCGCTGAAGCGCAAATATGCTCGAGCTAGAAGAGCTGGATAAGAACCTTTTTAGCAGGGGATAGACAACTTCACTCGGGTGCCCCCTCTAATCGGGGCAGTCCAGGTGATGCTTCCTCGAAGTTCGCCTTCGACCAAACTTCTAATAATCTGCGTCCCCAAGCCCGAACCTTCTTTACCCTCGGGCATGCCAATGCCGTCATCCGTGACTTCAATGTCTAGCTTTTTGCTGTTTCTGTCAACGGTGACCGTCACCACACCGCTTCTATCTCTCAACCCATGCTCAACCGCATTGGAGACAATCTCCGTGAGGGCAATTGCCAATGGAGTTGCACGCTCACTTGGTATCACGCCGAATTCGCCTTCGATATTTGTCTCAACAGTTGCGTGATAGCTTGCAAACAGCTCCCCCACCAACCTAAGAATTTGTTGGAACACACTGTCAAACTCAACATCCTGCTGGCTGACCTCACTCAGTGCCTCGTGAACTAGGCCAATGGCATTCACTCGTCTAAGTGCCTGCTGCAAGGAGTTTTTGACCTCCTCGCTGTCTGATTTCCTGGCTTGGATTTTTAACAGGCTGGAAACTGTCTGCAGATTATTTTTCACTCGATGGTGGATTTCGCGAATCGTCACATCCTTTGTAATCAACTCCCGCTCACGATCTCTAAGTTGGGTAACATCTCTAACCAGGATCAGCCCGCCAACCCGCTCTCCCTCTTTTCTCAGTGGAATCGAACGAATGGAGATAGTTGCATTTAGTGTGCTGAGGTCGCTTCTCCAGCTGTCTTTGGCGCTCAGGACCATTGGTAGCCCCTCATCGACTTGCAGTAGGGAACTGTTCCCCGCGACAGCCAGTTCGGAGAGAATCTCGCCCTCCAGTTCGCCTTCCACCCCCGCTCTATTGAAGGCACTCAGCGCATTGGGGCTTGCAAAACTTACTCTGCCCTCATGATCCACTCGAATCAAACCGTCATTCGCTCTGGGGGCACCCCTTCTGGGTCCTGTGCCAGCGTCTTTATTAGGAAAATCGCCGGTGCTCACCATGTTCAATAGGTCGTTGGCGCAAGATAAATAGGCCTTTTCTAGCTTATTTGAATAAAACCCAGCTCTATTGGAGGTGTGACGAGTGATTATCCCCACCACATCTTTTTCAGGCGTCATCACGGGGATTGCTGTTAGCTGATCAGGGTTGTCGTAATCGCGACTCCCAGTTGAGGTTGAAATAACTTTTTCTTTCCATGCATGCTCTATCTGTATTTCCCAGTTTCTTTGTGGGAGGTTTCCAGTGATGTCACGATAAAACCTGGTTGCCGCGGAAGATGGTCTTGCGTGACCGGCGGCTATAAAACCATCTTTTGCGGGAACCCACATGACCAAATCCGCAAATGCCAGATCAGCAATCAGCTGCCAATCCGCCATCAGTGCTTCAAGCCAGATAATGCTTGATTCTTCTACTAAGGTTTTTTGCCAGAAATTGGTCACCCTCGAATTCTATCCAGCTGAATCCAGTCTGTTTTGAATCAGCCCACGAACTGCAAGGCTTACCGAACTTTTTTTGGACAGTGCCCCAACCGGTATCCCTTTAGCAATTGCCTGTATCAATTGGTCATCCTCCTCCACCACATCTACCAGTGACTCGCCTGTCATCTCAGCAACTACTGACCTAAGCCCCTTTTTGCCACCAGCCCCCAAACTTCCCGGGCGATAATTATTAGCGATTAGATTTCCACCAATGGGTAACCAAAATAGCTTCGCTAGCCCATCGGGGTCTGCTCTGAAGATTCCCAAGGTTGAATCA
Source organism: Microbacteriaceae bacterium (assembly GCA_965660355.1). Lineage (GTDB taxonomy): Bacteria > Actinomycetota > Actinomycetes > Actinomycetales > Microbacteriaceae > CAJXVY01. Next base: position 40,914 of record CBFHZN010000002.1, on the reverse strand, counting down.
CTTTTCTCTAAAACCTGCTGTTGCAGAAGATAAAGATCTTTATTTATGACCTCTGAGACAACACAGCCAAGATCAATGACCAGTTCATCAAACCAACCTCGTAGCAAATCAAGCATCGCACCAACTGAACCCTCTTGGATTGAGTGAAACCTTCCAGAGGCTGGCATTCCAGCCATTATCTGCAAATTGTCAATGTCTTCACTTTGAATCATGAGCTGGTCAATGTTGGTTGCATCCAATCTCTCCTGAGAGGCAAGTCGCAGACCTGCCTGCAACCCACTGGGGTAGTTATCAATGGCGAAGTAAACCATCAGCGAGGGATCCAACAGATCAAAATCAATCAGCAGTGTTTTTCTCCCTGCATCCGCTAGCTGTCGCGAATACTCCAGACTAAAAGTGGTTGCACCGCTTGCACCGGTCCCCCAAAAGCAGGTGATTTTGGATTCGGGGTCAAATTTGGGCTTAGTTTTAGCTCTCATAATCCCGGCTCTACTAAGAACACTTTGTCATTAGCCGCCATGGATTTCAAAACTTCGGGAAGTGTGAGCTCAGGGATAGTTATCTCGACATACGGTTGCTCATCAGCAAATAGGCCCTCGCTTGTTTCAACGGCCATCAACCTTCCAAAGCTAATTTGCTGAGCTGGTTCTAATTGTTCAAACTGCTCCCCTTGAACAACCCAAACCGAAACTGCATCCCCAATTTCCATGCTCTCTGCGATTGGTAGCTCGGGCTTGAACCTCAATACCGTAAAACCAGCGGGCCCGAACTCGGTGATCTGGGCTTTGGCCAACACCTCGCCCCCAGAAATTGATCTTGCTAAAACACTCCCAGAAGGAAAATCGTCAATTGCGACATAGGATTCTTGAGCTAGACCCAAATCAATCCCCACCGCTTGGAAATCCCTAATGCTGAGTTTTGTCCCCTCTGCTAAGTCCTCCTTGGCAATCAAAACCTCCGGAACTGGTCTTGAAAACTGGCTTATCAATACAACTGCCAGGGTTAGAAGCAAACCAATGGCTATGAGCATGAGTGGGGTGATTTTATTCTTGAGCCTTTTCAATCGCATGGCGTCTAAGAAACAACATTTACTGAATTCGATTTGCGTGTTATCCACAACCACCGACATTCAGGTGGAGTTATCCACAACCACCAAACGGGGTACTAGCGCTAATAACAGGACATTAGCTAGCTTTTAGGTCCCTAATTGAAAGGGGGGTCAAGTGAAAGACAGAGCAGAAATGCGAAAAGGAGCACAGCAAATCATTGCCCAAATAGGGCAAGTCTACATAGACATCTTGGGGGGAATGCGGGGTCCCGAGCAGCTATCCCGGTGGCTAAATGAAGAAACCTACCTGCAGGTTTGTAACGAGCACTCGTTGCAACACAGAATCCGAAAAAAGAACAGACTGGCAAACCACCGCGAGTTTTTTGACGTTTCCAAGGCGGAAATTTTCCCAAGTAAGAAAAACAGCATCGAGGCTGTTATTTTGATCAAGTCTCCGGACACTGTTAGGGCCATCAGCCTGCGGATGGACATCATCTTTGACCGCTGGAGGGTTACTCACATCGAACTGATTTAGGACTTGAAGAAGGAGCTTCCAGGTCCGGTCTGAGGTGGTTTCTTTGCTGCCGCACGTCTTTGAGCACGATTCAGGTTGGCTGGCTTTGAAGATTTTGCGGGTTGAGGACTGGCTTTGCTTTCCTGAACCTTGTCTCCTTGTTGAACTCTGACTCCGCCACCCTCTGTTGGAGCACTAAGTGTCAACTCGCCCTGCTTGGGCTGGTCTAGTTCTGGAGCTTTTTTGAGTTCGACTCTGAACATCGAGGAGACAGTGTCTTCTCTGATTCCAGCCATCATTTCAACAAACATGGCGTGACCCTCACGCTGATATTCCACCAGAGGGTCTCTCTGCGCCATTGACCGAAGGCCAATACCTTCCTTCAGGTAATCCATCTCATAAAGGTGATCGCGCCATTTCCGGTCCAAAACACTGAGTATTACCCGGCGTTCAAGATCGCGCATGATCTCCTCGCCCAACTCATCAGTTCTTTTTTGGTAGGCAAGTTTTGCATCACTGGTTATCTCCTCCAGTAACCACTCTCTAGTCACCTTTGAACGAGAACCAGCCTCTGCCATCACCTCATCAATTTCCAAACCAATTGGGTAGATTCTCTTCAGTTCCTCCCAGAGGCTTTCTAATTCCCAATCCTCATTGCCCGATGGGATTTTGGCCTCAACGATGACTTTGAGAGAACTCTCCAAAAAATCAATGATTGTCTCTTGAACATCATCGCCTTCCAGAATTCTTTTTCTGTCGGCGTAGATTGCCAAACGTTGATTATTCATGACATCGTCATATTTCAATATGTTTTTACGAATCTCTGCGTTTCGGCCTTCTACCTGAGACTGAGCCGAAGCGATTGCGCGAGAAACAACACCCGACTCAATAGCCTGGTCGTCTGGTATTCCACCTCTGTTCATAATCGAGGCAGCCGCACCTGAGTTGAATAGGCGCATCAAATCATCCGTTAGTGAGAGATAGAAGCGGGACTCACCGGGATCACCCTGGCGACCTGAACGACCCCGAAGCTGGTTATCAATCCTTCGCGATTCGTGTCTTTCCGTACCCAACACATAAAGACCGCCAACCTCGCGGACTTTATCTCCCTCAGCATTTACCTGCTCAGAGACCCGTTCGAAGATTGCATCCCACTCCGCCTCGTATCTCTCTGGGTCTTCATTGGGGTCAAGTCCTTTTGCCTTCGCCTCAGCCACTGCCAAAAACTCAGCGTTTCCACCGAGCATGATGTCAGTTCCACGACCCGCCATGTTTGTGGCAACGGTGACTGCTCCCAGCCGACCAGCCTGGGCAACAATTTGGGCCTCAGAAGCGTTATTTTTGGCGTTTAGAACCTCGTGTCTGATTCCCTGCTTTGAAAGTAGCGAAGAAAGGTATTCGCTTTTCTCAACCGATGTGGTTCCAATCAAAACTGGTTGGCCAGCTTTGTTTCTATCCACGATATCCTCGACAACCATCTGGAATTTGATTTCCTCGTTTTTATAAATCAAATCTGATTGATCTTTTCTAACCATTGGCTTATTGGTTGGAATAGGAACAACGCCGAGTTTATAAGTGGACATGAATTCCGCAGCTTCGGTCTCTGCAGTACCGGTCATACCCGCAAGCTTGTCGTATAAACGGAAGTAGTTCTGCAGGGTAATTGAAGCTAAGGTTTGGTTCTCAGCCTTGATGGGAACGCCCTCTTTGGCCTCGATAGCTTGGTGCATGCCCTCGTTATAGCGCCTTCCAGGCAGGATTCTTCCGGTGTGCTCATCAACTATCTGCACCTCGTCGTTGACAACAACGTAGTCTTTGTCTTTTTTGAAAAGCACCTGTGCTTTTATCGCATTATTCAAAAAAGAAATTAGCGGTGTGTTCTCAGACTGGTAAAGATTGTCGATTCCCAGATAATCTTCAACTTTTTCAATACCGGGTTCTAGGATTCCAATTGTTCTCTTTTTCTCGTCAACCTCAAAATCCTCATCCACCTGCATCTGCTTCACAAGCTTAGAAAACACCCCGAACCACCTGTTTGCATCTCCTTGAGCTGGACCAGAGATAATAAGCGGGGTTCTCGCCTCGTCAATCAGGATCGAGTCCACCTCATCAACAATGGCAAAGAAATGACCTCTTTGAACAAGATTTGCCTTGTCCAGCGCCATGTTGTCTCTCAGGTAATCGAAACCAAATTCGTTATTCGTACCATAGGTGATATCCGATAGATATTGATCTTTTCGCACCTGCGGCTCTTGACCAGAAACCAAGCAACCGGTGGTCATTCCAAGAGCACGGAACACCCTCCCCATCAAATCCGACTGATATCCCGCCAAAAAGTCATTCACGGTAACGATGTGAACCCCACGTCCAGCGATAGCGTTCAAATATGCTGGCAGGGTCGCCACCAGGGTTTTACCCTCACCAGTTTTCATTTCGGCGATATTCCCCATGTGCAGTGCAGCTGCACCCATCACCTGAACGTCGTATGGCCTAAGCCCAATGGTTCTCTTGCTGGCCTCGCGGACCGCGGCAAAAGCCTCCGGCATCAAATCATCGAGGGTCTCCCCCTCTGAATAACGCTTGCGAAAATTCGCCGTTTCTTGTTGCAGTTCCTCATCATTGAGGTCTTCGAAATAGCCCTCTAGAGCGTTTACGTTTTTTGAAACCGTACTGAGCTTTTTGAGAATGCGACCCTCGCCGGCGCGCAGTAACTTCTCTATGACTGATGCCAAGTTGTTCTCCTGATTTGGTTGTTCCAGTCTATTGGTTTCACTTCAGGCTAATTACCCCGTAGCTCCAACCCTTACGACGATAGACAACGCTAACTTTATCGGTGTCTGAGTTATGAAACAGGTAAAAATCATGTCCAACCAACTCCATCCGATCAACAGCCTGTTCAGCTGTCATTGGATGAGCCTTGAATTTTTTCTCTCGGATAACAATTGGGCTTTGTGGTTCATTGATGATTGGAATCTCACCAGTTGCAGCCTCTAGAACATCCCGCTCCACCGGAACAACATCTATATCGGCAAAGTTGTTCGCACTCAGCTCACTGGCCCCTTTGTTGTGAAATCCAGTTCCCCTGTGGTCTTTGTGCTTATCCGCATACCTTCTAAGTCTTTCGGTTAGCTTTCCAAAAGCGATATCGAAAGCTGCAAACTTATCCTCTGAACGGGCCTCCGCCCTCACTACGTGACCTGGTTCGTAAACAGTCAGCTCAACTTGTTCGCGCTGCCCTTCGTTGCGGTCGTGTTCGTAGCGTGTGATCTTTATATGAAGTTCCTGGGGCTTGTGGGCAAGCTGCTCGACTTTTCCCGAACGGTCTTCCACATACTCGCGAAACCTGTCGGATATGTCTAAATTTTTAGTGCTGTATCGCAGTTCCATGATGCCTCCAGTTATCTAATCAACCTATTCAGTAATTCCTAGTTTGCACCTTTTGCGCTCGTGGAGCAAAGCGCTATCACCCCGACTACCTCTCCGCCGGAAGCCCTAACCGCTCTAATCATCTCTCTGATGGTTGCCCCTGTTGTGACAACATCATCAAACAATATGTATTTTCCAGGCTTAAGCAATTGAAAAGCATTGTCTTGATTTCTTTGCCTTTGCCGAAAATCAAGATTTTGCTGATCGAGAGTTTGCTTGGCTCTTTTTAGTTTTGTGCTGACATTCAGCCCCGCATGTTTGGCGATTTCATAACTTGGATCGAATCCTCTTTTGCGAAATGCCTTTTTTGTCGAGGGAGGAACCAAGACCGGCAAGCTGTAATCAATTTCAAAGACCCCTTGAAGATGCTGGGCAATTACGCGACCGTATCCAAATTGGTGTTTGTCTTTGAATTTTGAGAGCGCTTTGGCCATCACCCCCTCATAGCCAAAGCCTGCAGAAAACTCAAAACCGTCTCGAAATTGAGTGCTGTTGATTTTTACAGACTGTACGCATTCTCGACAAAGAAATTCGTTGAAGCTGTCGCAACCAACACAAAACACTGGGAAAATTTCAGAGAACATCTAAACATGTTCTCCAGAAATCTAATAGTGGTGTCTCAGGGACCTGAATCTGTGGAAACTAGCCCGCTGTGTTGATAGACAATCCGTTGTTCACCAACACTCTCCATGAGTTTCCAAATCTTGACCAAACCTCCCCCAGAGGACTCAAGACATAAACAGAACTTCCAACAGTGGTCAGGCCCTCGATGGTTATCGGAGGGGTGATTGCATCCTCGGTTTCCCCCAAAAGTGAACTAACTGACAAAACCGTTGAATCAGTAACTGTTTTCTCAACCAGTGCTAATTCGCTTTCAGCAATCCAAGAAACAAGTTGGGGACGAGCAGATCTGATTGTGACCGGATTGGTCAGTGCCCTTGGCTTGCCATCACTGTCTCTGATTACGCCCCTGATCTGCAATCTCCGAACCTCATCAACTTCCACAATCTCCGCCATCCGGGAACCTTCAGGTGAGAGTGCGAAATCTACTCGGGTGTCGGATTGGGATTCAACCAAAGTTGTCAGTTGTCCCTGTTTATATACATTTATCCCATTGCTTGCCGATACCGACCAAAGATAACCATCTGCATCAAAGTGTGGAGAAATGATGTCTGGCTGTTCATCAATCAGAACACTCTCATTGGATTCAAGCCCAGCAAGATGCATTCCCTGCTCATTTACCAAAGCGAGTGTTTGTTCAGCTTCTGAAAGTGCGGCAGCTCTGGGATTCAATCGAAGGACGTGTGTGCTACTCCCAGCGACGGGGATTGCAGTCGAACCGTTAATCCTGTAAACACTTGTCTCGCTGAGCATCAGTGGCGCTCCCGGGGAATTTGGCAACTGCGTGGGTGAAACCACCTCAATCTCTTGCGGATTTCTGTCAATCAAAATCTCGATTGAACTAACCGTTGATAGTGATGTGAGAGTGTTCTCAATCTGTGCTTTCATAAGCGAACGCATCGATGAGTCCGCCGTTAGCGCCTGCGATGAGAGATCTACCTCAGCGACGGAATCGTTAATAGGAACTGAATCAATCGTCAGTGAAGTTAGTTCTGGAATCGCCGTTCTTACAGCATTTTCAAGCCATTCAGATGGTCCATCCAACAAAGCTCTGACCATTCTTGTTGCACTAGAACTCCTCACCGGGAACCATCTAACATCGGGAACCAAATACCGATAGCCACGGTCATAAAAATAAATCGAATAGCTTTGAAACACCACAGAGAAAACAGGCGAGCTAACTACAGTCAGATCTGGAGCTGAGTCAATCCGCCATTCGCCCTGTTCTTGTATGAGGTTGAAAAATAAAGTCCGTTGTTCGATTTCTTCCAACGAGCGATATTCGCCCACCTCATCTACAGTGGCGATTGTTCTAACAGTCACCTGTTGCCGATCATCACTCACAGGTTCATATCGGGGACTTGATGAACGAATCAAAACCTCCTCCTGTGGGTTCCAGGCCGCAGAGAATTCCTCGGTGAGAAACTCTCTGGCAATTGCGTAATCGTTTTGAGGTCCAATGTGTGCGTTTATAAAACCTGAAACTATCTCCGTCTGGTCGGCGTCTAACTCTGGTCCTGAGGGAGTGTAAAAAGCAAAATCCTCGCCACCTCCAACTTCAACCACAGGTCCACTGGACACGGGTCCAGAACTCGGCAACTGCGCACACCCTGTGAGTAGCACAACCATCAGAAGCGATAATTTCTTCATGCCAGCTCCTCGGTTGGCTCCAGCGGGAGTGGGGAATCTGTTAAGCGGTATCCGGATTTCACGGGAAGTGTCAATCTAAAGGTTGTTCCAACTCCCTTTTCTGACCACACTTCTAGCCAACCGTTATGTAAGCGTGCATCCTCCATTGAAATCGCCAGTCCCAAACCTGTTCCACCAACACTTCGCTGCCTTGCGGGGTCAGCCCGCCAGAACCTATCAAAAACATGCTCCAGCTGTTCTTGATCCATTCCGTCTCCCTCATCAGATACGGTCACCGCTGATGCGTGGCCATCGCTTGCCACTGCAATCTTGAGTGGTTTACCCTGTCCGTGCTCGGCGGCATTTGCTAGCAGGTTACGAAGCAATCTCTCGATTCTCTTAGGATCAATTTCAACCTCAACAGGCCCATTGGGTAGGTCTATTTGAATGTCTACCTGTTTGCTTTGAGCCAAAGGCTCGATTGAGGCGATGGCTCTCCCCACAACTCCGTTGAGGTCTGCCTTTTCGATATCTGGGGTGACAGATTTAGCGTCGTATCTGGAAATTTCCAACAGGTCTGCAAGCAATTGCTCGAATCTGGAAATCTGGTCATGCAGAAGTTCCGCTGATCTTTTTAGCGAAGGGTCCAAATCTTCTCGTCTTGCAAAGATAACCTCCCCAGCTAACTTGATTGTGGTCATTGGAGTTCTCAGCTCGTGGCTCACGTCACTCACAAACCTTTGCTGCATTTTCGAGAGCTGATCTAGTTGATCAATTTGCTGCTGCAGATTCCTAGCCATTCGATTTAGCGACCGAGCAAGCGTGCTTACGGCATCCTCACCCTTCTCACTCATTCTTCTATCAAGATCACCCTTTGCAAATTCTTCACTTACCTCGGCAGCCTTCAGCACTGGCTTCACAACTCTGCGGGTAACGAAGTAGGAGACAAAGGCAATAATCACAAGAAGTATTACCCCACCAATAGTCACAACTTGCTGGACATAATTAAGAGTCAACTGGGATGCCTGCAAATCAAAAACCAAATAGAGCTCAAATTGTCCAGCCAGTGGAACATCCACGGGTGCCCCAACAATCAAACCCGGCATAGCGGATCCGTCCTGCACCAGCTCAATTGGCTTATAGCTCAACTGGTTGCCGCTATCCCTAACTGCTTCACGCAGGTCATCTGGAATAAGTTCAAAATCTAAATCAGCACTAACAGGAGATTGCAAAAGTTGTAATTGTGGTTGCCCAGGGGATCTAAGCAAGGCAACTTTCCGAGAACCTGCCTCCTCCAAGGTTGGAACCAACGAATTCAAAAGCGTTTGAAGTGTTGTTTCATCGCTAACTGCCGCTCCCGCAAGAGTTCTGTTTACAGTGTTTACAGCAGTTGAAGTGTCCTCCAGCGCAGTCTCGAGTCGCGACTCGTATAGTCCATCGGCAAGGGTATAACTCATCACGCCGCCAAGAGAAAAAGTCGCTACTGCACTCAAAAGGACAGTCATTGCTACCGCCCTTGCCTGCAATGAGCGTCTGATAAGCGAAAAAATGATGGCCCCTAACCGGATCCCGCTCGGTAGCCGATACCTCTAACAGTGGTCACAATTTTTGGATTATCCGGGTCATCCTCAATTTTTGCTCGGAGCCTCTGGACGTGCACGTTGACTAAACGAGTATCCGCTTTATAGTCATATTCCCAGACTTGGTCTAAAAGCATTTCTCTGCTGAAGACCAGGTTGGGCTTGCTGGCAAGCGTGTATAACAACTTGAATTCCAGTGGGGTAAGTGAGATGGAAGAATCTCCCCGCTTGACCTCATGCCCCTCGATGTCTAAAACCAAAGGTCCGATGTTTATTACATTGGCGCCACTATCGGTAACGGGGCGCAGTCTTGCCTTCACCCTGGCGGTGAGTTCGTTTGGCTGAAATGGCTTGACTATGTAGTCATCTGCTCCCGCTTCCAGTCCCTGAACGACATCCTCTGTCTCTCCCCTGGCGGTGAGCATAATGATGGGAACACCAGAATCCACCCGGATTTTTTTACAAACGCTTACACCGTCCTCGCCGGGTAGCATCACATCCAGCAGCACCAAATCTGGTTTCTCTTGATGAAATATTGGCATCGCCTGCGCTCCATCCGCACAAAACACCGACTGATAGCCGGCGTTTTCTAGAACAATCCCAACCATTTCCCGTAGGGCATTGTCATCATCAATCACCAATATTTTCGTCACGGTCTAATTATTGCCCAAATTACCTTGGATAAGCGACAAAGCTTTATCTCTGACCTGATTCATCATCAACTCCGTGCGAGCTTCCACATTTAATCTCAGCAGGGGTTCAGTGTTGCTGGGGCGAAGATTTAACCACCACCAGTCCTGCCCTTCGTAGCTTAGGGTAACGCCATCAAACCATTCGAGATTGGCCTCGGGAAAACCCTCTATCACCCTCTGAGTTGTCTCTTTGACATCATTTACTTTGCTGTTAATTTCCCCAGACAGAAAATAAGGGTTTAGATCTGCTGCCAGCTCACTCATGGTTTTTCCAGTCTCTGCTAACTCAGCCAAAACGTGCATGGCCGCCAACATTCCATTATCCGCTCCCCAAAAATCCCTGAAGTAGTAATGCGCCGAATGCTCTCCGCCAAAGACTGCGCCGGTTGAACGCATTTCATCCTTAATCAGCGAATGGCCAACTTTGGTTCGAACTGTTTTAGCCCCGAGCTGTTGAAGATATTCAGCAAAAAATCTACTGGTTAGGAGATTATGCAACACCGTTGGGGTGCCACCGACTCGCTCAACCTCCCTTTTGGCAACGATGCTTGCAATTGCCGAGGGGTTCACTGACTCAGCGTTTTCATCCACTATGAAACATCGGTCAGCATCCCCGTCAAAGGCAATTCCTAAATCTGCTTTTGAGGCCAACACTTGTTTTTGTAAATCAACTAGGTTTTTAGGGTCCAGCGGGTTTGCCTCGTGGTTGGGAAAAGAACCGTCCAACTCAAAAAACATCTCCTCGATATCCAGTCCCGCAAGGGCCTGAGGAACGGTGTGGCCACCCATTCCATTTGCTGCGTCTACAACCACTCTCAATGAGTTTTTAGGGATGCTAACCATTTTCCGCAGGTAGTTTGCGTAATCAGCCAAGCTGTCATATTGCTCTATGTCGCTAGGCAATTCAGGCAGTGGGTCTTCTAAAAACCGCTCAGCCAAATCTTTTATGCGCGATAGCCCAGTGTCAAAACTTATCCCCTGCGCACCAGCGTCTGAAAACTTAATTCCGTTATAACTTGCCGGATTGTGGCTGGCTGTGAACATAACCGCTGGAAGATCAAGGCTCCCGGATGCAAAATAGGTTTGATCTGTTGAGCACAAACCTAAAAGCACCACCTTTTTTCTATTAGCGTTCACACCTGCGGCAAATGCTTGCGCAAATTCTGGTGAGGACTCACGCATGTCATGACCGATGATGATCTGCTCGCTACTCACAAACTCAGCGAAAGCACTTCCCAAAGCGGTCATAAGTTCGGGATTTAGTTGGGTTCCAACCAGTCCTCGCAGGTCATAAGTTTTTATTACTTCGTCTAAGACGCCCATCTGTCTCCCTAGAGCTTTGCTGGATAAGAATACAATGACCGAGTGGGTGGTATTGACAGAGACAGGCGAGGTCGAGGGATCAGGGGTTCCTGGAGAGTAAACCAAACAGAAAAAGGCGACTATTTCAAAACCATAGTTGACGCCTCTTGTGAGTTTTTAGTTAGTAATTGGCCCGAAGAACTAGAGGGTCTGGAATGGGAAATTAGCGATATGCCCAATCAACAGTCAAAGCAACTCTCCCGATACAGAATCTGGCCCAGTGAGAAAACCATAACTTTCTATCGATTGCCAATAGAAAGAATTGATCTCAAATCAACCTCTGATCGACGAACCCATATTGAACAGGTGGTTTTGCAAGCTGTCGCCGAATTGGTAAACAAAGACCCTTGGGAGCTTTTGGATAACGACTAACGAACCACTAGCTCCAAATCGGATCCAATGTTGGAATTATCAGTTGGCACATAGGATGTGGCATCGTTTTTGACCCTTATAAATAATTCATCACCCTGAATCTCTAAAACATCCCCTTGCGAAACTTCCGTAGTTAACACCTTCTGAGACGAAACCTCTCCAATTAGCGCTACCTCAGTTTCTCCCGCTCTGGTTATTCTCAAACTGGCAACGGAGGCCCCTTTAGCTGCAATTTCAATCGTCCCGTCAATAACCGCCACCATTTGAATCTCACCACTGATTGGTTTCTCGGACTGGTTTACATAAAAATCAGGTATTAGCGGATTGTCTGTTTTCGCACTCAGCAGAGCCTGCTCTGCCTCAAGTGTTACCCGATAGCTACCAGGCTCCAGGTTTGGAAGCTCAATGCTACTAACGCCAGCATCCAACTCAACCCTGAAAGCATCTCCGAAACCACCCTGCAAAGAACTTATTGAAACAGTTGAGCTTATTGCTTCAGGGGTCAAAACGCTCAGTTTCGGAACCCTGTCTTCGCTTGGAAGTTCATCTGACTGAGCCGAGATGATCATGCTGGGGTTTTTCTGCAAGTTGTTGTGTGCTTCGATATCAACCCCGGTTGGACTAACGCCTGAGTTTGTCTTCGATTGGACCCAGGCTGCAAAACGTCCTCCCTGGCTTTTTATATTCAATCCAACGGGCTGATCTGTTGACACAAACCTTGCCAGGTTGATCACCTTGGTTTCATCTGGAGCCAGCGAGGTGGAGTCATTGAATTGCTCTTCACCATCGAAAAACTCTAGATCCAAGATGGTTGAGAGCACATCTGGGTTATGAAGAATCAGTAGGCTCTCTGACCCCAAATCGGTCTCCCCTGCAAGCATCCAAGCCTCTGTGACCGGTTTTTTGCAGCTAAGGCTCACCAACCCAGCAATTCTTGCTTGCTGTATTCGTTGCCATTGGTAACCACTGAGCACGCCTGCGGTGTCATTTTCCGCGGTGGCTGTGAACAGAGCTGGTTCACTGGCTCTGTAGGGGGTGGGAACACCGTTTTCAATCAGATAGAAATCTGCATCTCCCAGTGCATCAATGCGGTCGACATCGGTTCCATCCTCGCCACCCAGTTGATATAAAGCTCCTGGGCAGACAACTTCCATAGGTCTTGCGGGAACGCTTATCTGCTGGGTCTGTTTGGCAACCCCGGAGGTGGTGAGGCTGGAATAGGGTAACAAGAAAGCTGAGGCCAAAATAATCACGGAGAGCAAACCTATTGCTCGAACAAGCCACATCATCTTGCACTCCTAATCCTCGCTCGACCGCGAATGGATGCGGGTGTCGGAATTGCAATCACGATAGACCCAAAAATAAACAGCCAAGGCAAAAGCTGTTCTGGCCGGATCTGAATTCGTTTGTCTTCCAGCTCCGTGCCATCCACCCTCCAGAGACTTCCATCAGCGGTTTGCCCTGCAAAGCTCAATTCTGGAAGTCGCGAAAGTTGCGATGCGACCTCTGGGTTATTGCCCTGAAGTTGAACAAAGGCAACTGAGAGCTGATTCATCAGGTCCTGAATCCCAACAGAATTGCTAGCTATCAGCGATGCACTGAGCCTTGCAACTGCTTCTTCCTCAGAAGAGTCAGTCTCAGCAAATAACCTAGAGAGCACCGATTGCTCTCCAAGATTTTCTCCATTTCCCGATCGAAGATAAACAACATCGGCAGATTCAGAGATCATTAGGGTGTTCAGTTCAAATCTTTGCGACTCAACCTCAACAATCGCCGGCACCTGCCTGTACTCACTCCATTGATATCCAACCTCAGTGGTCAACTGGGTGTAGCCACCAGCTACTGCAACAAAAATTGAAATCAACCCGCTTGTGATTGACATAACGCGCTTTTTATTCACAACAATGACTGACAAAAGGGCAAATAGCGCAAGCGCTAATAAAGGGAACCCATTGGCGCTTGCGGTTTCAGAAAAACCTGGGGTTGAAACAAATTGAATGTGCTCCAGCACTGCAAATGCAACCACGGAGAGAGAAGCGGCGATCAATAGCAACAAACTCAAAAGCTTCGGCGCTATGAAAAAAGAGACCAATGCCACGACAAAAATGGCTGCCAGCGGTATCACCAACAGGTAATCAAACTTCCAATCATTTGAATACCCAAACTCTGCACCCATAGGTGCGAAAAGCCCAAGCGGATTCGCTATCCAGTGCATCAGCTGCGGCCAAACAACAACAAAAACTACAACGGGCACAAACGCCAAAAATCCAATTCTTCTCAGGTTTGTAATCCCCATCAAGAAAATAACTGGAACTAGCACCACTATCAGTGCCGGATAAGAAGCTCCAATCATGGCGAGCAAGAAAGCTGACCACGCCGTCCACCTCCACGCTCTTGAACTAACCGATGACTGCAACACCATTGCAAGTCCATGCATTAGCCAACCCAAAAGCGCATAACTGATCAAGCTTCCAATATCTGGCTCCAAAAGTTGCGCTGAGAAAACCGGGCTGAGTGCATACCCAAGACTTAGAAGTGTCACCAGCAATCGGTTATCAGTCAATCGAGAGAGTGCAAGCCAGCTCCCAGCGAATGCCAATGCAGGTGCGATAAAAATAAACCAGCCAATTGCCACTGAGGGTGCCCAAAAGCTAAACAGCGAAATAACCGCAATTGGGAAAATTATCGTATCTGTTGGAAATCCATCCGTTAGACCCCAGCCAGTTGCCACAAACTCAAACCAGTTGCTGTTCAAAGGAAGCAGGTTTCCACCAATCACAGCTTCTGAGGATGGAAATAATCTGTAGTTCAAAATAACCAACAGTGGCAACAGCCAAGCCCAAGGACCGCCAAGCAAACTCGGTCTATGCTCCGCGGGAGGGAGCTCACTGAATCTCCTTCTAGCTCTATCTCTAATTTGAGCCCTATCGGCTCTTAGGGGAGATATTTGCTGGAGTTTTCCCAGTTTTCTCAGTTCAGATGCACCTTTGAGGTGACTGGCCACTGAAACAAAGGCGAAGATGCCAGAAACTAACTCAGGGATAAAAAATCTCACTCGTCTTGAACCAACAAGCCACAATGATCGAATAAGAGTGGTTAGGGGCATAAAAAGCCAGATGAAAAAAGCAACAAGCCTGGGAGAGGTGATAATGCTTAGGTGATAATCGGCATAGCGCCTTGCGAAGTAATGCCCAAATCCGTTTTTATCGCCATCTATCCCGTGAGTTTTTGACAGACGCACCTTGGCTTTGGGCTCAACAGTTACCCTTTTTCCACTAAGCCACTGGCTAATTCCGAAAACGGTCGAGCGAGCAGCCATCGGTGCACTTGAATTTTCAAAATCTCTTAGTGCCTGCTGCTGAACGAGTAGGCCTGCAAAATCAGAGGCTAAGACATCTCGGAGCAGATCGTGTTGACCCTGGTCGATTTCGGTATCAACCAATTCAAAACTCTCACCCGCTTGAGTGATTGTTTTTCCAAAGCTAACAAAGTTATTGGGCTGCTCCCAGTCCAAAAGCTTTGGGGCGATAGCGGATGCTGAGGGCGAGGTTTCAGCAGTTTTTGCCAATCTTTCAAGTGCCATTGGGTCTGGGCATGAATCCGCAAATATGATCCAGTACCAGTCGGGCTTATCAACCGCTGCAGCGAGTGTGGCTAGTTTCTCTGGAAATGACCCCTGAATCGAAACCAGGGCAAGTTCCTGATTTGCTGCTATTTGCTCTTCTTCATCATTGGTGCAACCAATAATTATGCGATCGGGTTTTCTGGATTGGCCTAAAAGCCCAAACAGAGTCTCCTCTAGGTATTCAGTGTTCCCACCAATAACCAGAGCAGTTATGGTCAGTGACATACCTAGAGTCTAGGCGCGACGCTTGAGCTTACGACGCTCCCGCTCGCTGAGTCCACCCCAAATTCCAAATCTTTCATCATTCTGCAAGGCATACTCTAGACATTCACTCTTAACCTCACACTGATTGCAGATGCGCTTAGCGTCTCTTGTGGAGCCACCCTTTTCAGGAAAAAAGGCCTCTGGGTCAGTTTGAGAGCAGAGTGCGTCAGCCTGCCAAGCTAGTGGGTCAGTGTCCTCTGAATCGTAAGCATTAGCCACCCCCAAACGAAGAACATCGACGAACCAGTTCGCTGCTACGTTGTCCTCTGGCATTAAAAAAACCTCTTCCCTGAACTTCTTAGATGTAATTACACACGTGTAACTATCAATAAGTCAAGCTCGATTTTTGCCAGAGAACAGATTTAGACAAAAATTAAACCAGCGATAACCTTATAAGCGTGAATGTATTAGTCACCGGAGGTGCCGGCTACATCGGATCGCACGTAGTGCGATTACTGATAAACGGTGGACACTATGTAATTTCTGTAGATGACCTGAGCACAGGTGATTCTCAAAGACTTGATTGTGATTCTGTGCATCTTACCCTGGAGCACGATTCCAGCGTCGAGGTCATGACCAAGCTGCTAGTTGAAAAAAATATCGACGTGGTCATCCATTTTGCTGCCAGGAAGCAAGTTGGTGAGAGTGTTGAAAAACCAGAGTTTTATTACAAATCCAATATCGGAGGACTTGCCAATCTGCTCACCGCAATCAGGCAAGCCGGGGTCGGGAAATTGATCTTCAGCAGCTCCGCAGCAGTGTATGGCCTGCCAGATGTTGAAAAGGTGACAGAAACTGACAATACCGAACCAATCAACCCCTACGGAGAAACCAAACTGGTTGGCGAATGGATGATTTCAAACGCCAGCAATTGGGGGCTGAGTGCTATTTCGCTGCGGTATTTCAATGTGGCTGGTAGTGGTTGGCCTGAGCTTGCAGATAAGCAAGCACTAAATCTCATCCCAATTATTTTGAATCGACTCTCATCCAAAAAATCCGTGGAGGTGTTTGGCGATGACTACCCCACTGCGGATGGCAGTTGCGTCAGAGATTACATTCACGTGATGGATCTAGCCCGCGCCCACATCCAGGCAGTTGATCACCTCGGAAAACCCGGACATGAAATCTACAACGTGGGAACAGGCTCTGGATCTAGCGTTTTCGAGGTTGTGAGTGAAATAAAACGCATCTCAGGTCTTGATTTTGAAGTGAAAGTGTCAGACAGACGCCCAGGCGATCCTCCCAAACTCATTGCCTCTTCAGAAAAAATAAAAAGTGACTTTGGATGGGAAGCCGAATACGGCTTGCCCGAAATAATTGAATCGGCCTGGAGTTCTAGGGAATTGTAATTACTTGACCAACCCGAATTAGATTCGGGTTGGCAATGTTGTTTCTTTCCACTATGTCTCGGTAGCTCACACCGAACCTAGCGGCGATTCTGAATAAGGTATCCCCCGCTTTGATTCGATAGGTTTCCACTTGCTCAGATTCCTCTTCGGTAGTCACTGAAGGTTCAGAGGTTTGCCCCACTTCAACCTCTTGGTTAGGAATAACTAACACCTGCCCCACAAAAATTAGGTTTGGGTTTGATAAGTTGCTGGCCTTGGCGATATCTGCGCTACTGACACCAAAACGAGAAGCTATCTGACTCAGATAATCGCCGCTTTTCACGCGGTATTCAACCGAACCAGTTTCTGTCTCTGGTTCAACCTCCGCTTCAGGAGTTGGTTCAGGCTCAGGGCTTGGTTCAGGCTCAGGGGTTGGTTCAGGTGCTGAATCTGGTTGCTGGGATTGTTCAGAATCTGTTGATTCGGGTTGGTTACCTGGAATCGTGAGAACCTGTCCCACCCTGATCAAGTTGGGGTTTGCCAAGTTGTTTGCCTCAACTATCTCAGAAACTGTCACCCCTTGGCTGGCAGCAATTTTGGATAGGAAGTCTCCAGCCCTAACGGTATAGGTTGTGGTTTCTCTGGGTTCTTCCTCAGGCTCAGGCTCTGATGCGTTTGGCTCAGACGCGGGCTCATCCTGCTGTTCATCATCGCGGATGAAATCACCAACCGTTGCACCATCTTCAGTGACGATAGCGGTTTCACTGGGGAGCTCTGTTCCTGTTGGGATTGTGCTAGCAAACCAATTGGTAACCCAGTTATAGCCAAGAGAATCTTCGCTCAAGTTCTCGTAATCCGAGAAATTAGTAAGTGCAAATTTCTCACCATTGACGACTACGTAGATATCTCTGGATTCGGTTCGAATGAACTGAGTCATCTTCACATCTTGCTCCCCCATTGCAGAACAGGTTGTTGAATCAAGCGTTACCGCTTCACCGGGGTATTGGTTGAACACCTGAGGGCTTGATGGGATCAGTTGACCCTCATCAAGGAAATACTGTGTTCCCTCACACCTGACTTTGGAGGTAGTGAGATTTGGCTGGGTCTGTAAGCGTTCCAAGAACCGATCACTGAGCCTGTAGATGTTTGCATCAGTTACAGACTCAGCCTGAGCCAGGCTTCTAAGTGGAATCTTTTTATCAAAACCATCGATCAAATACCTTGTTCCCGAGTCCTCTGCGCGGACAACACTTCCCGGTGCCGCAGCAGCACCGCCACTTGGAATGGTGGAAAGCACGGTCTTCGGGATGGTGATTGATGAGCCAAGCAGATCGTTGAACTCAGAGAGCATTCCGTCTTGCAAAATGGTGTAGCGCTGAGAACCAACTACTAAATAGTCATAATAGGAATTACTGAAATTAATAACAGCCGGAGCGCTTTGCTTGGATTCAAGGGTTGGCACCTTTGATAAAAATTCATCGCTCACCTCAATCACGGCAGGGTGAAACTCATCAACATTCTCAACGGCCAGCTTCCCCTCGGAAGAGAGCATGAAGCCAGCACCGGTGGAGGACTTCACAAAACCACTAAACGGGACCTGACCACTCTGGGCATCTTCTAATTGAATAACGCCCTTAGGTTCGTCAAACCACTTTGTAATGGCAAGCTCGCTTGCCATGTCCTCATCGATTAGATAAATCCCATCAGAGCTTGCCAACCCAATCCGAGTGTCATCCTCAATCTCAAACACACTGAGTTCCCCGGTGACTGGCGCTCCCGCGGTCAAAAATGGCATTGAATCCAGATTTGCCTCCACCGGATCAGGAATCACGTCAGTAACCGTCTGCAAACCCAATCTGTCAAAGACTTTCCGATATTGACCGCCTTCCACCCAATACTGGCCGGTCTCGGTCTCAAGCAATTGAGATAAGGTGCCACCAAAATCAAATTCCAAAAGCTGGGCGCTAGGGAGTACTAATTTATTTGCACAATCAAACCCAAACTCTGCAGCCAATTCGCAGTTGGGAAGTAGATATCGGTTGTCTCCAGCCAATAAGAAAATCTCTTGGGTGGAGGAGGATTCAACCAAGAGCTGCATTGGCCCGCCGTCTGTGAAGCTATCCAAATAGGGTTGAGAAATCTCTCCAACTGGTCCCAGAGCGTTCAGGGCTTGAACCTGTGATGGATCAGTTATTTCAAACCTTTGAGAGCCACTAATCACATAGAGAGGACCGTTTCCATTTCTGAGAAGATAGCCACCGCCAATTGGGGATCCAAACCAATCATGGAAAAATCTCCAGAAGTTTCTATTGCCGTAGGCACTGCAACTATCCCCGGTCCCGTAAAGATTATTTAGAGCTGCGTTATTCGGGGTGTAGGGGGTGTAGTAATAAAGGTTTGCTGTGGCCTGAGACTTTAGTTCAAAGCTTTTTGTTCCACAGGAGCTTCTGGGGCTGTATCGAACATTTACTGTCCTACCAGGACGAAGCCAGGTGAATGAACCCTCTGGGTTTCCATACCACTGCAACTGCGAAGCTCCACGGTAAATCTGATTGAAAAGCCCAACATAGACTTTTCCGCAAATTCCCGGGTCACTGTCTGGACAGCCATAACCCATGGCTGCCCGATACATGTAAGGAGTTGGCTTGGTGCTCGTAACAAGCCCCTGTTCTTTTTGCAAGGTGACAATCAAAACCTCTGGATTAATTCCACAAGCATTCGCAACATCGTGAATTATTTGTGCCGCAGTTGAGTTGCTTCTAGCAGGTATCGCCTCACACCTACCCTCGGTAGCTTGAGTCGCTGGGGTGTCCATCACGTAATCCTTCAGACACGCTGGACCATCCGGTTCCGCTCGGCAATCGGAGACCCGACTGTCTAAAAAGTCTTGAATTTGATCGACGCTCATTGTTCCAAAGTCAAAAAAGACGCTGTCTGAAATGATTAACCCTGGATCAAATGCTGACCCTGGAGGGGCGGCCTCAGCTTGGTCTGTTGGGACAATCAATGCCGAAAGAAGAGAAATGGATCCGGCAATTGTGAATAGTTTTTTCACTACGGAATCACCACCGAAACTGCCTCGCTTTCACCCTCAGAGTTACCCGAGAGATAGCTAACTGAAACAACAGCTGTGCCTCCTGGAAGTTCTGTCAAAGGCAGGTCAATTGGGGAGCACTGAGTGTAGTTACTAGACCTGTTAGCTCCAACCGTTACCTCGGTTGAATAATCACCGGCAAGCAACCTCAAGGTGCACTCTCCTCCATCTTCAACCACATCGAAAACTTGGGCTATCACCTCAAGCTGTCCTTCGTCTTCATAAACCATTGCGCTTACGACTTCAACATTCACCGATTCCAGCTCAACTGGCTCGCTTTCTTCAGGCTCTGGTTCTGGCTCCTGCTGATCTTCTGCTGGTTCTGAAGGTCGGGGTTCAGGCTCGTTTTGTGGCACTTCATTAACGACGTCATCATTGCTTTCGTTATCAATCTCTATGGGGGTCGGTTGCGCATTCCAGCTGGGGACAAACGCTGAGCAGCCAGTCAGTGAAAAACTGGCAAGAAACGCAACAGCGATGAATTTTCCGCGCATGACAAACCTCCTCAAAACTAAAGCTTAATTTTTAAGTTGAAGGTTTTCACTCACGCGGGTCGGCGTGGCGGTTTAGTCTAAGGAATCTTTCAGGTTCTGATTTTTCTCGGCTACCTGAGTTTTCAGCTGTTTTCTGTATTCATCCATTTGCCCCTGAAGTTCGTAATCTGCCGATCCAAGGATGCGAACAGCCATGAGAGCGGCATTTTTTGCCCCATCTATCGCCATGGTCGCAACTGGAACCCCAGCTGGCATCTGCGCGATGGAAAGCAGCGAATCAATCCCCTCAAGGTTTTTCAGAGAAATTGGAACCCCAATCACGGGTAGCGATGTAGCCGAGGCGACCATGCCCGGCAAATGAGCAGCACCGCCTGCCCCGGCGATAATTACCTGAACACCACGCGCTGCTGCGTTGGCGGACCAATCAAGCATCGCTTCGGGGGTTCTGTGGGCACTGAGAACTTCGATTTCAGCTTTGAGTCCGAACTCTTGCAGGGTTATATGCGCATCTTCTAGGACTTTCCAGTCCGAATCAGAGCCCATAACAATTGCGATACTCACGCCATCATCCTAAGACCCGCTTATAACAGCGGCGGCTAGAAGCGCCCGCGATTTGACGGTTTCTGAATCATCGCCCGTCACCGTGACATGGCCCATTTTTCTTCCCGGTCGTGGAAGTTTTCCATAGGTGTGAATTTTTGCCTCTGGAAATCGATACATGGTCGCCTCGTAGTTTTCCAAAAATGCAGTACCAGAATCTAAACCCAGCAGGTTCACCATGACAGCATGTTCTGATGTCATTTGCGTATCCCCCAAAGGCAAATCCAAAACAGCCCGCAGATGCTGTTCAAATTGAGAAGTGACACTGGCGTCAATTGTGAAGTGTCCAGAGTTATGAGGTCTCATTGCAAGTTCGTTTATCAATAGATCGCCATCGGTTGTTTGAAACATCTCAACTGCCATCACTCCGGTCACTTCTAATTGTTCTGAAATCTCTCGCGCTATCCCCAATGCCCGGTCCTGATCCACTTTGGGAGCGGGTGCAATTACCTGTGAGCACACTCCGTTTTTCTGAACTGTTTGGACAGCTGGCCAAGCTCTCCATTCACCGCTTGGTCTTCTCGCGGACAGAACCGCTATTTCAGAATCAAATTCAACCAATTGCTCTGCTAGCAAAGATCCACCCAGCGCAGACAATCTCTCAAACCAGTCACTGACATCCTCGGCAGAGGTGATAACCCTCACGCCCTTTCCGTCGTAACCGCCAATCGGCGTTTTCACAATGACTTTTCCGCCATTATCTCTAACGAAAAGCTCAAGATCCTCTTTGGTTTTCACCTCAAGCCATTTAGGCATTGGCAGACCCGCTTCACTCAGACGCTGCCTCATAAATAGCTTGTTTTGGGCAAAGGTTAGGGCTTTTGAAGGGGGTTGAACACTAACCCCCACTCGCTCCAGTTGCTGCAGGGCCTGGACTGGCACGTGCTCGTGATCAAAAGTGATGACATCCACTCCATCTGCAAACCAACCAAGCTCCTCGGCTTCTGTGTAGTCACCCACTGTTTCGGTTGCAATACTCGCTGACATTCCTTCTTGCTCAGCAAAGACCTTGATTTCTAAACCAAGTGCAATTGCCTCTGGAATCATCATTCTTGCCAGCTGCCCGCCACCAATAACGCCAACTCTCAAAATCACTCCACTCTTCTTAGATGCAGGATATCGCCTGCGAAAACGGTTTCCCTGCCGTTATCTATTTCCAACTTGCCTTGGTGATTGATATTGGTTGCAACACCCTCAACAACACCCTTCTCAGTTCTCACCCGAACCATTAGTCCAAGAGTGTGAGAAATTTCTCTCAACTCTTCTAAGATTTCACTCACTCCGCCCCGTTCATAACTTTCGCGAAGAGCGACAAAATTAGAAAGCAAAGCAGCGAGCTGAGTATCAAAGTCTTCATTGAGTTTTAATTCAGCAATCGATATCGATCCTTCAATATCCACTTCTCTCAAGTTGACACCTATCCCCGCCACCAAATAATTATTTGCTGCTTGACTCAACACCCCAGCGATTTTTTTCTCATTCACCAAAACATCATTCGGCCACTTAATG
>CBFHZN010000002.1:14630-18737 GCA_965660355.1 Microbacteriaceae bacterium | reverse complement strand
CCCGCAAAGATTTAGCTAATGACATAGCAACCAAAATTCCATACCAATGGGCTTCTGCCGAGGGGTTTCTGATCAATACAGAGCACGCCAGACTGGCACCTGCGGGTGATTCCCACTGTCTATCGTTTCTGCCGCGACCAGCTGTTTGATGCCCTGCGCAAACAACACTTTGATCCGGCCAGGAGTCTGAGTCAAGACCAGCTTGCTCCAGCAAATACTGGTTGGTTGATCCCAATTGATCAAAAAATACCAACTTGCTTGAATGGGCAGAAGAAAGATTTAGCAGCATGCATTCCCTTCAGACCCTACAAACATTACTAAAGTAGTGCGCATCACGAAGTTGGAGATATCTTGACAGACAATCCAGAGCTGGATACCACCGCTGGCAAAATTGCGGATCTTAACGCTACCAAGAGGCAATGAACGGAGCTGGCGAAGAAGCCGTCGCCCGCCAAAAAGCCAAAGGAAAACAAACCGCACGCGAGCGAGTGGAGCAACTTTTGGACCCCGGAAGCTTTGTGGAAATTGATGAATTTGTTAGAGACCGATCACATGAAAATAAGGCGAGACCCTATGGTGACAGCGTAGTCACCGGAATAGGAACCATTCACGGAAAACAGGTAGCCGTTTACAGTCAAGACTTCACGATTTTTGGGGGATCACTTGGTGAGGCTGCAGGAAACAAAATCATCAAAATCATGCAGATTGCCATTGACACAGGTGTTCCGATTATTGGAATTTTGGATAGCGGTGGAGCAAGGATTCAAGAGGGTGTCATTGCTTTGGGTAAATATGGGGAGATTTTCAGAAAAAACACCCTTGCCAGCGGAGTTGTCCCACAGATTTCGATTGTCATGGGTCCAGCCGCGGGTGGCGCTGTCTATTCACCCGCCCTCACAGACTTCGTGGTGATGGTGGATAAAACATCGAACATGTTCGTGACTGGTCCGGATGTAATCAAAACAGTCACAGGTGAAGAAGTTGGCATGGAAGAACTGGGTGGGGCCCGTTCACATAATGAAACCAGTGGTGTCGCCCATTACCTCGCTGAGGATGAGCCGGATGCGATTGACTACGTTCGAACCCTGGTTGGATTTTTGCCAGAGAACAACATGTCGGAATCAAAGGTTTATGAGCCCGCTCATGAATTAGAAATTACCGAACAAGACCTGCGACTTGATGCGCTGATCCCAGATAGCCCCAACCAGCCCTACGACATGCACACAGTCATTGAGGCAACGGTTGATGATGGTGATTTCTTGGAAGTTCAGCCTCTTTATGCGCCGAATATCATTATTGGCTTTGCTCGCATAGACGGTCGCACGGTGGGCATTGTTGCCAACCAACCTCTGCAAATGGCTGGGACATTGAATATCGATGCTGGAGAGAAAGCTGCCAGATTCGTCAGATTTTGCGATAGCTTCAACATCCCAATCCTTACCCTGGTTGATGTTCCAGGCTACCTCCCTGGAACCGACCAGGAGTGGGCCGGGGTAATCAGAAGAGGAGCCAAACTTTTATACGCCTACGCTGAGGCAACCGTCCCACTAATTACTGTTATTACTAGAAAAGCTTATGGTGGGGCTTATATCGTCATGGGAAGCAAGCAATTGGGTGCCGACATAAACTTAGCCTGGCCAACTGCGGAAATTGCTGTTATGGGTGGCCAGGGGGCGGTGAACATCCTCTATCGAGACAAGATCAAACAAGCAACTGAAAACGGTGAAGATGTCGAAGCGGTCAGGGCAAAGCTAGCTAAGGAATACACATACAGCGTTGCAAGTCCATTCTTGGCCGCTGAGCGGGGAGAGTTGGATGGGATTATCGAACCATCGGCCACGAGAACAAGTGTGATTAAGGCGCTAAGAGCACTTAGAACCAAGAGAAGTGAGCTGCCTCCAAAGAAGCACGGAAACATACCTCTCTGATGAACATTGTGATTAACTCAAAAATTGACGCTAATCAGCGGGCTGCACTGATGGCGGTTATTCAAGAACTTGAAGCAAAACCATCAGCGCCAACCACCAGTCCAGATAAATCGAATAACTGGTTGAATGAGACAAGGATCAGAAAAAAGCCCGAAAAGGCCAACTAAACCCTTTCTCACTGTCCCCCATTAAGGTGAACACTTTTTATAAGAAAGTGACACCGAGGTTTTGTGAGGCTTGAGACACTTAGAGATGTCCGAGCCGGGTGGCCGTTGGGGGGACACCCGTTTCGGACGCTTTAGATTCTTTCCCACAAACTGGGCCTGTCTTTTGAGGGGCTCATTGCAGCGATTGTCACCCTCCAGGATTCTCCCTGCGGAGAACGGATGGTTATCTTGCCATCAACAACACTGTTCAGCGCCTCAATGACTCTATTCAGAATGGCCTCCCGTTCTCCCTTATCCACATTTTCCAAGCCACCCTCATCCAAAAGTTCTACTTTCACACCACGCAATCTTGCCTGATTCACCGCTTCGCTTACCCGTTCATTGATAAGCCCCCGACCTCGGATTAAATCCCTTAGCTCGGCCTCTAAAAATCTAGCCTGCTCGGCTTGGTCAGAAGAAAGCTCTCCATTAGATTCAACGATCTGTGTTAGCAATGGCTCCGCCTTACGAAGGGTTTGCTGAATACGTTCCTGTCTGACTTTTCTGGCAGTTGAGCGTTTGGTGGCCTCAACCTCAAAATTACGCTGCGCCTCGATGGCTTCTTGAGCCTGCTTATCAGCCGTCACAATTGCATAACCAGAGGCATGGCCGGCAAACACCATCAATAAAGCCCCCACCACCCCGGCATTCAGTAGAGTTCCCACCCCACCAAAAGCGATTGTTTGGGATGCGATTACAAAAAACCCAAGCCAGCCAATAATCACATGCCCCCGGAATGAAGTTATGCCCATCAGCGTGGCAAGTCCCACCACATACCAGGTGGCATAGCTTGCAGGTTCTTTCACAATAATCATTTGCGAGAAGATAAATGGGGTGATTGCGGTGAAGGCCAGATTCAAAAGTGCCAACCAAGTTGGAATTTTGAAGCCTTTATAAAAAACTATGCTGATCAAAGAAAGAGCTAGATAGCCGATAATGAACCCAATCGCCAAATTGGGTACTGCATATGCATATAAACTACTCAGCCCAAGCCATGCGTGGTAACAGCTGTAGAGGAATATAACTACAGAGATAGTTATCCGTGGTGCCACTAGTGAGTCCAAGACAAAACCACCTCTGTTCCAACCCCTGGTTTTGATTTGATCTCGGCCTTGCCACCTATTGACTCAACTCGGCCGATAATACTCAGCCTCACGCCTAGTCTGTTGCGACTGACACGAGAGGTTCTAAAACCCTTTCCGTAGTCTTTTATCGTGACCTTTATCTCCCGCTTATTGGCCTCAGTGTGAAGATAGGTTCGGTTTGAACCCGAATGACGCCTGGAGTTTTCGATTGCCTGCAGCGAAGCCTGTGTGATTGCCTCGCCAACTTCTGCGGGAATTGCCAAGGAGCCTTCTCCGCCGCTACTAACAATTACGTTTTCATATTCCTGGGCAGCTGAAGCCAAACCTTTGAATAAAGCCAAGGAGGAAAACGATTCCTGACCCGCTGCCCTGGAGCCCATGCCCGAGAGCTCTTTCAGGGCCGCCTCTGCTGAATCGGCTGCGGATGAGTATTCTCCTCGGCTTTTAGCCTTCGATGCAACCAAAAGGGTGTTCAAAACTCGGTCGTGAACCAAGGCGTAAACCAAGCCTCGCTCCCGATCCATGGTTTCTCTTTGGGTCCTTGCGACAGATTCGCGAAGCGAGCTTGAGTTTGCTTCGTCAACCTTTCCAAACTGAGCGATGATAAGTCCAGCCAAAGAACCAAAGACGCCACCAAGCATCAACACCAAAACGGAATCTTGAATCCTTCGCTGCAGTTCAATCGCCCCCGAATATGGCTCGGCGGAAAATAAAAACCAAGTAATTGTTATGGCTACAGCCCCCAAAAGACTCAACGGTGGCTTAAAGGCAACACTAAGAGAAATTGCGCTCATTCCAACGGCCCACCAAATCCAGGGTCTGTAATCATCAGGCAATCCAAAACCGTCGGTGGCAAGCAGCGGCCAAAGAAGCATCACAAAAAGAGGA
>CBFHZN010000002.1:0-14416 GCA_965660355.1 Microbacteriaceae bacterium | reverse complement strand
TTGCGGAGTAGGAGAGCGTTTCCAACTACAAAAGCTCCTCGTTTATGAAACCGTCCTCTATGGCTCTTCTAAGAAGATCAATTTTGGTGCCAGCCCGTCTACCCAATCTTGAGTATTTTCTTCGCACGCGATCTATGTGCTCTTTTGCCGTTGAGCGCTCAACTCCCAATTGATAGGCAACTTGCTTTAGGGCCAACCCACTGGCGTAAAGAGTTAACACTTCACGTTCTCTGTCAGTCAATTGAGCAGCCTTGAACTCATGATCGGAATCAATTGCCGCTGTGGTTTCTGAGTTATTGATGTAAACCCCTCTTGCGGTGAGCTCAATTGACTTCATCAAATCTTGCATTGATTCACTTTTGGGGACAATTGCATGCGCGCCATTTTTGATTGCAGCTCTGATTAGTTTTGGTTTATCGGCGATAGAGAAAATCAACACTGGCATCCCCGTCGAACTCACCGACCTGACGTTTTCACTTATCAAAGAGCCATCTGCCAGGGAAAGATCCATCACCACCACATCGGCTTTTTTTCTGCCGAGACTTTTCAGCAATTCTGGAACAGTCGCAGCAGATGCAATCAGGTTATAGCCGTACTCCTCGCAGGCGCCTGCAAAGCCATAGCGCACCGCCTCGTGATCGTCCACGATAGCTACCGAAACAGAGCCCTTTTGCATAGTCAAACTCTAGCGAACTACGCCGACGTATTATTCTTCAGAGATGACCAAATTTATACTGGCCAGCCAGTCCCCCGCTCGATTGAAAATCCTCAGAGATGCAGGATTTGATCCGATTGCCGTGCCAAGTGAAATTGATGAAGATTTAGTCCTGACTGCAAAACAGGCATCCGATCCAGGGCATTACGTCACAACACTCGCCCAAGCAAAAGCGGTTGATGTTGCGAAGCAAGATATATCCAAAGATGCTCTCGTCCTGGGTGCAGACTCCGCTCTGAGTTTTGAAGGTGAGATCTTAGGTAAACCTCAACTCCCAGAGACGGCAACCAGGCGCTGGATGCAAATGCGAGGAAAACGGGGAACGCTTTTTAGCGGTCAAACGCTAATTGAGCAGCGGACGGGCAAACTTGTCACAAGATACAGCGCAACTGATGTTTGGTTTTCAAATTTGAGTGACCAACAGATTCAAAGGTATGTGCAAACAGGTGAGCCATTGCAGGTAGCCGGTGCATTCACCATAGATTCTCTAGGTGGCGCATTCATAGACAAAATAGATGGCGATTACCACACCGTGGTCGGTTTATCCTTGCGTCTTTTAAGAGAGATGATGAATGAACTGGAATATGAATACACGGATTTCTGGAAATAATTCCAGACAACTGCGCCAAGGCCAATAAGCTTTCCAGTTATGGAACGCAGAATTCAAAAACTGCTGATTGCCAACAGAGGCGAGATAGCGGTCCGAATCATCCGAGCCGCCCACGATAGTGGCATACCAACGGTTGCAATTTACTCTGACGGGGATAGAACCGCTCCACACTCGCTGATGGCCGATGAGGCTCACTCCCTGGTTGGTCTCAGTGCTCAAGAAACCTACCTAAACATCGAGAAAATCATTCGCATTGCTAAAAAAACCGGTGCGGATGCCATCCACCCCGGCTATGGATTCTTGGCCGAAAACGCAGAATTCGCGAGAGCCGTGATTGACTCAGGAATCATTTGGGTTGGACCAGATCCAGAGGCAATCGAAATACTGGGAGACAAAATCAGCGCTAGGCAAATTGCTGAAGAGGTTGGAGCGCCACTTGCTCCCGGCACGAAGCAGCCAGTGAAAGAGGCTTCAGAGGTCTTAGATTTTGTTTCTCAGCACGGGCTACCAGTCGCCATTAAGGCCGCCTACGGTGGCGGTGGAAGGGGCATCAAGGTTGCCAGAGAGGGCGATGATGTTGAGGAATTATTTGAATCTGCAACGCGCGAGGCGGTTCAAGCATTTGGTAGGGGCGAGTGTTTCGTTGAAAAGTATCTAGACAAGCCACGTCACGTTGAGACTCAATGTTTGGCGGATAAACATGGAAACGTTGTGGTCATTAGCACCAGAGATTGTTCTGTCCAAAGGCGCCATCAAAAGCTAGTTGAGGAGGCCCCCGCTCCTTTTATCACTGAGCAGCAAAGTCGTGAATTATATGAAGCTTCTAAAAACATTCTCAGGCAAGCTGGTTATTTCGGTGCTGGCACTTGCGAGTTCCTAATTGGGGCTGATGGAACTATTTCATTTCTGGAGGTAAACACACGTCTGCAGGTGGAGCACCCGGTCAGCGAAGAGGTCACCGGTATTGACCTGGTGCGGGAGCAACTGAGAATAGCCGAGGGTGGAAAGATTGACTATCCCGATCCACCGATTAAGGGTCACTCAATTGAATTCAGAATCAACGGTGAAGACCCTGGTCGAGACTTCATGCCAACGCCAGGCAAAATTCAGAGCATTCAGCAACCTTCGGGTCCTGGAATTCGCTTTGATTCCGGAGTGAAATCTGGTGACACAGTGAGTGGCAATTTTGACAGCATGCTTGCCAAACTAATCGTCACCGGCGAAAACAGGGAACAGGCTCTGCAAAGAGCTAGGAGAGCGCTGGATGAAATTCAAGTTCATGGAATTCCAACCGTTATCCCTTTCCACAGACTGTTGGTGAATGAACCCAGCTTCACTGCCGAAGGCAGCGAATTTGGAGTATTTACCCGATGGGTTGAAACCGATTGGGATAACCAAATTGAGCCTTGGTCGGGAATTGCTGAGGCAGAAGAGCCAGACACTTTGCGGGAGGTGAGTCTTGAGGTGGATGGTCAATTGGTCTCGGTCTCAGTCCCCACCCGAATGCTGGGTGAGGGGTCAAACTATGGCAAACCACCAAGACGTAAGCAGTCCCAACAGCAGACTTCACACTCTGGCATCAAAGGAAACATGGTTTTTGCACCCATGCAGTCAAATGTTGTGAAGGTTACGGTCAGTGATGGTGATCATGTCAACGAGGGAGATTTGTTGCTGGTTTTAGAGGCCATGAAGATGGAGCAACCAGTCACTGCCCACCGGGCTGGAAGGGTTTCTGGATTGGCAATTGAAGCGGGAGCCACACTCTCGGCCGGAACAAAGATTTTAGAGATAGCGGACTAGAGGCTTGGAACGTGCAGTGCTCTAGCTGCATCCGAAATTGAGCCAGACAATGATGGATACACGGCAAATGCTGCACTCACATCATCAACTGTCAATCTGTTTTCAACTGCAACGGCAATGGCATAAATCAATTCACTTGCCCTTGGGGCAACCACCACTCCACCGATAACAGTTCCACCGGTGGATGCAAATAACTTAATGAAGCCATCTTGAACACCCATCATTTTTGCCCGAGGGTTTCTCTCAAGGTCAATTTTGTGAACATAGCCTCGAACTTCATCACTTTCAATAGATGCCTCTGACCACCCAACAGAGGCAATCTCGGGTGAGGTGAAGACGTTTGCTGTGACATTTCTGAGCTGAGTTGGAGTTGACACATCGCCCATTGCATGGAAAACCGCAGTTCGACCCTGCATTGCAGAGACCGATGCCAAAGGTAAAAAGTTCGTGCAATCACCAGCGGCATAAACGTTGGCCCTGGATGTACCTGCAACCTTGTTCACTAAAATCTGGCCGTTTTCGTTTGTTTCTACTCCAGCCTCTTCAAGATTCAAGCCTTCGGTATTTGGAATCCCACCGACTGCCATCAGGCAGTGCGAACCAACGAGCACTTCTCCATTATCAAGCGTGACCTTCACGCCATCACCTGTGTTTTCAACGCTCTCGGCACGAGATTTATTCATAATTCTCATACCCCCTCGCTTGAAGACATTTTCCAGAACTATCGCTGCATCTCGATCCTCACCGGGCAAAACATAGTCTCTCGAAGAAACAAGTGTGACCTTTGATCCCAAGGCCAGATACGCTCCTGCAAATTCTGCTCCAGTCACACCAGAGCCAACAACAATCAGGTGCTCAGGGAGGCTTTCAAGGTTATAAAGCTGCTTCCAGTTAAATATCCGCTGTCCATCTGGCTTAGCGCTTTCCAACTCTCTTGGTCTCGCCCCTGCGGAGACGATGATTGTTTTAGTTTCAATCCGCATCTCTGCAGAACCATCATTTGGAGTGACGATTACAGCGTGGTTTCCATCAAGGCGGCCACTTCCAGTAATTAGCTGAACACCAGCCTTTTCCAGCTGACGCTGCATATCCAGCGACTGCTCTCGAGCAAGGTTTCTCAATCGTTGATTGACAGCTTTCAAGTCAACCTCGATTTGTCCGCCCGAGGTTTTCAACCCGAGTTCTTCAATTTCAGAAAAACGCTTAGAAATATCAGCAACTGCGATCAAGGTTTTGGATGGAACAGTCGCTGTCAATACCGCAGAGCCACCCCAGCCCTCACGTTCAATCAGTATTACCTCAGCACCCAGTTGCCTGCCTGCCAACGCAGCCTCGAACCCTCCGGGACCAGCGCCAATAATAACTATTCTGTGTGTTGGAAATTTTTGAGCCACGTCTATATTCTCTTACACTTCTGGCATCTTGGCTTGGATGATTACAAATAAACTAACCGAATGGAAATACCCAAAAAGCTAGCCCTCGATGCAGCAAGCAAAATAAAACAGCTGGCAGAAATAGACTCAGTTGATATCGCCCTCACGCTTGGTTCAGGTTGGGCGAAGGCTGCAGATCTAGCAGGAGAGGAACTAGCAAGCATAAATGCCGATGAAATCCCTGGATTTCACAAGCCAAGCGTTTCTGGCCACACCGGAAAACTTAGAGTAATCAAATTGGATTCTGGCAAAACAGCTCTGGTGGTTGGGGCGAGAACTCATTTTTATGAGGGTTACGGTGTTGATGCAGTTAGCCACGGAGTCAGAGTCAGCGCAGCCTTGGGTGCAAAGGTCATGGTTTTGACAAATGGCGCCGGTGGAATCAAGCAGGATTGGAAGCCTGGACAGCCGGTGATTATCTTCGATCACATAAACCTCACGGCCACTTCACCACTGCAGGGTGCAAATTTTATAGATCTGACAGATTTGTATTCATCGCGAATCAGGGAAATTGCCCTCTCGGTAGATTCAACCCTGGATCAGGGTGTTTATGTTCAATTCCCAGGACCTCACTATGAAACTCCCGCCGAGGTGCAGATGGCAAAAACGATGGGGGGCGAGATTGTCGGCATGTCTACAGCTTTGGAGGCAATCGCCGCCAGAGAGGCTGGTCTTGAGGTGTTCGGCATGAGCCTGATCACCAATTTGGCAGCCGGAATTCAGAAAACACCGCTTTCGCATCAAGAGGTTTTAGAGGCTGGAAAACAAGCTGAACCAGTGATAGCGAAATTACTTGCAGAGATAATTAACAAACTTTGATGGACTACGACTACATAAAAGCCTGGATTGAAAACGATCCAGATGATGAAACAAAAGCTCAACTCAGTGAGCTTTTAGAGAAAAATAAAACGTCCGAAATTGAAACCCTGTTTGCCTCCAGATTGAGTTTCGGAACCGCCGGGCTAAGAGCTGAGTTGGGTCCAGGACCTATGCGCATGAACAGATTGGTGGTCAGTCAAACTGCGCAGGGAATTGCTGATTTTCTCAATCAGAACAAGGCTTTATATCTGGACAAAAACGGTTCACTGAGTGCAGTTATCGGTTTTGATGCCAGAAAAAACTCACAGATATTTGCTCAGGACTCAGCTGAGATTTTGCAGGCCTCAGGCATTGAGGTGGAATTATTCGATCACCACGTGCCAACCCCGGTGGTCGCATTCACTGCAAGACAGAAACAGAGCTCACTTGCGATTGTGGTGACTGCAAGTCACAACCCACCCAATGACAACGGCTATAAGGTTTATCTCGGTGGGGCCAATGGCAATTCACAAATCGTCCCTCCGCAGGATGCCGAAATTGCTAAAGCAATCGAAGCGGTTAGTGAAATAAACCCCGGTAATCGCTCAGCTGGTTATAAAAAACTAGGAACAGAGCAAATAAACGCCTACTTAGATCGCTGCGATGAACTTGCAACTGAAACCCAACATTCTGAGCTGAAGATTGTTTACACGGCAATGCACGGAGTTGGCTGGGATCTAATGAAAGAAATTTTCAAACAAGCTGGCTTCATAAACATCCATCCGGTGTCTGAACAAATGCACCCCGATCCCAATTTCCCAACCGTTGAATTCCCAAATCCAGAAGAACCAGGAGCTATGGATCTTGCTTTAGCTGAGGCGAGGAAGAACGAAGCCGATTTGATAATCGCCAACGATCCAGATGCTGATCGTTTGGCAGTTGGTGTGAAAACAGGAAACGACTACCGAATGCTAAGCGGAAACGAATTGGGCATTTTGCTAGCGGATTTCGTCACCGATAAACACCAACAAGGATCTTTGGCTGCAAGTTATGTCTCCAGCCAGCAAATCATCAGTCTTGCAAGGCAAAAAGGTTTTGATCACCAGCTAACCCCAACGGGATTTAAATGGATTGCAAAAGTAGAGAACTTGGTGTTTGGTTTTGAAGAGGCACTCGGTTATTGCGTGGATCCAGAAAACACCCCGGATAAAGATGGCCTCACCGCCGCTCTTTATTCCTGCCTGATTGCCAGAGAGCTGAACCGTGAAGGTCTCAGCTTCGATGAGAAATTAGAACAAATTGCTCTGAACACGGGGTATTTTGAGACTGGTCAAATCTCAATCCGTCTTGAGTCAATCAATTCTGTGAAGCAGTTGGTGGAAAATCTCAAGCAGAACCCCAATCTGAATCTCTCTGGCAAATCCGCCTCCATTGTGGATCTTTCAGAAAATGATCCACGCTTGGACATGCTGGAAATTAGACCCGATGAAAACTCAAGAGCACTTATTAGAGCAAGTGGGACCGAGCCGAAATTGAAGTGCTACCTAGAAACAACAGGGAGTGATAGGGCTCAGGCTAAAAAGGCTATGCAAGAACTAAGCTCATTGATGTCGGATTTTCTAAAGCAGTGACCCTTGCAGTTTTTCCGTTAGCTCGTTTAGGTCAAAAACATTATCCACGGTGATAATTTCTGCCCTTATTCCCTTCAGCTGGTCTCGAAGCTCAGGGGTGCAAAGAACTATTTGGGCAGGTGAGTCATCTCGAAGGGCAGTCGTTATGTCAGTGGCGTCAACATCCGCCTCAATACCCAGTTGCTCCAAAACACGTTCGGCATTCATCTTTAGTAGGACTGAGGTGCCAATGCCCATTCCACAGACTGCCAAAAGTTTCATAGCAAAATCATTGCAGATGCGAGGAGAATATGTCTCTTACTTCGCTAACAGTGGAACACTCTTGCATTTTTTCCACAACACCTGGGTTGGTCAAAAAAAACGCAAGAGTTCTTAGCATCTCGATGTGTTCCTGATTGGAGGTCGCGGATATGGCAAAAATTACCCTAACCGGATCATTTTTACTTCCGCTTAACAAGTCACTCTCCGAAATAAAAACTGCGGCCGCTGTTTTATCCGAACCCTCGCTTGGTCGAGCGTGAACAATCGCAACCTGCGGAGCTAAGACCATATACGGTCCGTTTTCTCTGATTATTTGAGTGACTTCAGATTCATATTCCGCTCTGACCACCCCTGCTTGCTCAAGTAACTTAGCTGCTTTCGATGAAGCCTCTAAGAAACTATTGGCATGTGAAATCTGAATACATCCATCAGGGATGAAATCATTCAAATTGACTGAAGCCACGGTCAATCATCTCCAGTAGCTCTTCTCTAGTTTCTAGAGATTGGAAACTGGCCTCAGCGGCACTGATTTGGAATTGATGAATATCTTGTAATTCATAACCAAAGGTCTCAGCTAACATCTCAAGCTCTCTGGAAAGGGTTGTCGAGGACTGCAAACGGTTATCGGTGTTTACTGTCACCTCAAAACCAAGGTCATACAAAGCATCAAACGGGTGATTCGCGATGCCGCTTCCCAACAATTCTCCGGCACCTGTTTGTAAGTTGGAACTCGGGGCTATTTCCAAAGCAATCTGTCGATCGTGGATCCATTCCGCGACTGGGCCAAGGACAACCAAATCTGTATCTCCCTCAGTTCTGGTTAGCATCACATCCTCGATTAGATTCACGCCGTGACCTATGCGGATTGCTCTTCCGCTGACTATGGCATCCTTAATTGAATCCAACCCATCGGCTTCACCAGCATGGACGGTTACGGGCATTAGCTCACCGGCTAGATAATCAAATGCCACTTTATGTAGCGATGCTGGGAAGCCTTTTTCTGGTCCCGCAATGTCGAAACCAACAACCCCATCGTTTCTATTGGCAACCGCTAACTCGGCTATTTCTAAGCTACGATTTCCTTGTCTCATTGCGCAAAGAATCTGTCCGGTGCGGATGAATCCGCCCATCGCTTCAACCAGTTGCATGCCCTCCTCGAGACCATCTTGGACGGCATCGACAGCCTCTTGCAAGCTCAGTCCGCCCAGCTGATTTTGCTCGGGAGCCCAACGAAGCTCTGCATAAATCACGCCATCCTCATGCAGATCGAGAACAGACTCGGTAGCGATTCTTCTGAGGTGTTCGGGTTTTTGCATAACAGCGAGGGTGTGTTCAAAGGTTGAAAGATATCTCTCAAGCGAGCCCGAATTTGCACTTTGATAAAACCAGCTTGCTAGCGCGTGCTCGTTAGATTCGGGAAGAACATGGCCTATTTCTTCTGCGATTTCAATCATGGTTTGTGGTCTTAGGCCACCATCTAAATGATCGTGCAGAGAAATCTTTGGCAGTTTTTTCATATCCATTAGCGCAACTCTTTCAAAACTATTGGCCCACGTTGAGATTGATTCACAATAGTAGTGGCGTTTTCGATATCAGATTTCGCACCCTCTATCTTTGACTCATTATCGGTAAACAATTCAAATAATAAATCTCCCGATTGAACTTTTTCGCCCTGGGTCTTGTGAAGCACGACCCCAGCCGCATCTTGAACTTCATCACCCTGCTTTTCTCTGCCTGCTCCCAGTCTCCAGCTAGCCATGCCAACACCTAAGGCGTCGAGCTCTAAATGACCTTCGGATTCCGCAAAGACTTTTTCGCTGTGTTTGGCAACCGCCATTGGAGCTAGCGGATCACCAGATTGAGCAGTAATCATTTCTCTCCACTTATCCATCGCTTTTCCATTAGCCAGGTTCTCCGAGGGGTCGGCTTCAATTCCGCTTAGCCTAAGCATTTCCTTAGCGATGGTGACAGTTAATTCCACAACATCGCTTGGTCCCCCACCGGATAAGACCTCAATAGATTCTTCGACTTCTAAAGAGTTACCAATTTTTCTACCAAGTGGTGTGGACATATCGGTAAGAAAAGCGGTAGTCGAAACCCCCGAGTCATTGCCCAATGAAACAAGCGTCTCTGCCAATTGCTGAGCAGTTTCAACATCTTTCATAAACGCACCACTGCCAACCTTCACATCCAAAACCAGAGAGGCTGTTCCCTCAGCAATTTTTTTGCTCATTATCGAAGAGGCAATCAGCGGAATTGCCTCAACTGTTCCTGTGACATCCCTCAGTGCATATAGCTTTTTATCAGCAGGTGCCAAGCCACTTCCAGCTGCGCAAACAACTGCACCAACCTTTTCCAATTGCTCAAAAATCTGCTCGTTTGAGAGATTTGCCTGCCAGCCGGGGATTGCCTCCAGCTTGTCTAAAGTCCCGCCGGTGTGACCCAATCCCCTGCCACTTAGCTGCGGGACTGCAACACCGTAGCTTGCCACCAGTGGAGCAAGTGGCAAGGTGATTTTGTCCCCAACACCCCCGGTTGAGTGTTTGTCGACGGTTTTTTTAGATAACTTTGAAAAATCAAGTCTTTCGCCAGAGTCAATCATCGCCTGAGTAAGGTATTTGATTTCATCCCTAGTCATGCCGTTTAGCAAAATCGCCATTGCTAAAGATGACATCTGTTCATCACTGACGGTGGCAGCTGTGTAGTTAGAAATCAACCAATCGATTTCTGTTTTGGAAAGCTCGCCCCGCTCGCGCTTTTTAACAATCAGTTCAACGGCACTAAACGCCAAATCAGTTCTCCTCTAAATCTCTGGGACCGAAGGCATCGGGGATGACCTCGTCAATGCTTTTAATGCCACTAACGGTCTCAAGCATCATTCCGTGAGCTGCGTGTTCGCTGAGTAATTGCCTGCAGCGCCCGCAGGGCATGATCACATTTCCCGATGAGTCAACGCAGCTGAATGCGACCAATTTTCCACCACCGGTTGCGAATAATTCACTCACCATTGAACACTCTGCGCAAAGAGTCAAGCCATAGCTTGCATTTTCGACATTGGCACCCGTGACCACTCTTCCATCATCAACTATGGCCGCCGCTCCAACAGGGTAGTTGGAGTAGGGGGCATAAGAGTTTTTACTTGCCTCTAAGGCCTTCAGTCTGAGTTGTTCCCAGTTAATTTCCATAATCAGCTCTTTATATAGGGTTTTCCAGCAGCTGCCGGGCCCTTCACCTTACCAACCAGTCCGGCAACCGCAATCACGGTCAAAATGTATGGAAGCATAAGCAAAAACTCACTTGGCAGAGGTGAGCCCACGATCTGAACTGCGTATTGCAGGTTCAAAGCAAACCCAAACAACAAAGCCGCCATGGCTGCATAGAGTGGGTTCCACCTTCCAAAAATCAGGGCGGCCAGAGCTATATACCCCGCACCATTGGTCATTTCTTTTCCAAAAGCACCGACTTGACCCAAAGTGAAAAAGCTTCCACCGAGACCTGCAAGTGCTCCACCTATTAGAACCGAGATGTATCTGGTTCTGAAGACTTTGATACCAACCGTGTCACTAGCCTTAGGGTATTCTCCGACGGATCTGACTCGCAGGCCCCATTTGGTTTTGAACAAAGCCAAAAACACACCAATCACTGCCGCATACATCAAATAAACAATCAGTGTTTGATTGAAAAGCACCGGGCCAATGATTGGAATCTGGCCCAAAACTGGAATTGAGAGTTTGTCAAACCTGGGGGGCTGATTCAAAACTGTGATGTTGTCAGCCAATAATGTTGAAAATAGGAAGCTTGTTAGGCCGATGATTAACACATTCACAACCACACCTGTGATGATTTGATCCACCAGGTATTTGATTGAGAAAACAGCCAAAATTGATGCCACCAGAGACCCCGCAATCATGGCTGAGATAATGCCCAGAATCACACTGTCGGTGATTGAAGCAACAACTGCAGAGGTGAAAGCCCCTGCCAATAGCTGACCCTCGATTGCAATGTTGATGATTCCAACTCGCTCACTCAGAGCCCCTGAGAGTGATCCGAAGATCAATGGAACGGCAAGTGCCAGTGAACCAGCCAACAGTGTGGTTAGTGTCATAGTTGCACCTGCAAAAAGCCACACCAGAACGCTCATCACGAAACTAACCCCAAAAAGCACCAACAGAAACAGCGGTGTCTTTTTATTTTGAGAGAGGGTCAGATAAGCACTCCAGACCGTGACCACTATGGCCAAAATCGCCAGGAACAAAACGAACCCTTGGGCTGGAAAAATCAAGTTTGGTATTGGAAAAAGATCAGTTCTAGTTGCAATCTGGATTTCAATGTCATCATCGCCAACGGCAGGAACAATGAGTATTGCTAAAAACGTCAGGAGCGCAAGTGCAATCGGGGTTTTCTTACTCTGCTTCATTACTGCACCACCTTGGGCTGAGGCAATCTAAACAGAGACCTAATTAGTGGCGGTGCGGCAATAAACAAAACAATTGTGGACTGAACCACCAACACAATATCAACAGGCACTCCCTGGTTTGCCTGCATCAATACCGCTCCTGAGCGTAAACCACCGAATAATAAACCTGCAGCCAAAACCCCAAATGGGTTATTCCTGCCCAGCAAGGCAACCGTGATGGCATCAAAACCAAAGGTGGCACTGATGCCTACCGTTAACTGCCTGTCCGCACCCAAAACTTGGCTAGCCCCGGCCATTCCCGCAAGACCACCGCTTACAGCCATTACCAATACATAAGTCAGTGGAATGTTGATTCCTGCGGTTTTGGCGGCATTTTGGTTGAATCCAAGGGCTCTGAATTGAAAACCAATTGATGATCGATACAACAACCACCAAACAACCACCACCATTGCCAGCATGATTATCAGGCCGAAGTGCAATCTGAAGCCATCACCCAAAATCCCCGGAAGTCTGGAAGTTTCAGCAACCGGAGAAGAAATCGGGTTTACCTGGTTGGGGGCTTGAAAAACAGGAGTCTTTAGTAGGTAAGTGAGTAAAAGCAAGGCAATGTAGTTAAACATGATGGTCACCACCACCTCGTTCGCACCTGTTGTTGCCTTTAATAGGCCAACCAGCCCGCCCCATAAAGCACCGCCAATTAGACCCGCGATTACCGCCATTGGCATGTGTATCAAAAAAGGTGCCTCAAAACTTAGCCCGACATAGGCTGCAAACATCGCTCCAAAAATGATCTGACCTTGAGCACCGATGTTGAAAAGTCCACTTCTAAAGCTCACCGCAAGGCCCAGGCCAGCCAAGGTAATCGGTGTCGCATAAGCCAAGGTTTCGGTAATGGGCTTAATCATTGATTCAAAACTGGAGGCTTGGTAATTGAATATCGATCCTCTAAATAAGGCATCGTAGGCACCAAACACACTATTCAGAATTGCCGAAATGGTATCCATCGGCCTAGCAAAGAAATAACCACTGGCCTCTTGCACCTCCTCGTTAGCAAAAGCAATCAGGATCCCGCCAAATACAAAACTCGCCAGAACGGCGAATACTGGTATTACCGCGTTTCCACTAAAAATCTCTTTTATGAGTTTCTGCTGATTCACTGGGTTACTCCCGCCATCAGCTTTCCAAGCTGCTCTCTTGGGGTGTCGGGGGAAACAATGCCAACAATCTGCCCCTTATACATAACTGCCACTCGATCCCCAAGCTGGGTGGCCTCATCCAATTCTGTGGCAATAATCAAAACTGGTATTCCACTATCTCTTGCAAGAAGTATTTGCTCATGGACAAACTCGATAGAGCCAACATCCAAACCCCTGGTTGGCTGCGAGGCAACCAACAGCTTCAACTCTCGGGATAACTCGCGGGCCAACACAACTTTTTGTTGGTTTCCCCCAGAAAGCTGTCTGGCCTTGCTAAAAATACTTTGCGCTCGAATATCGAATTGCTTCAGTTTCTCCTCAGCGAATTTATAAAGCTTGGCAAGTTGCAACTGAATCCCCTTGGCGAAAGGTTCCCTGTCGCTTCTGTCAAGCATCAGGTTTTCAGCGATTGTGAAATCCGCAATCAGTCCATCTTCGGTTCTATCCTCTGGAACAAAACCCACACCCGAATCCAAGACCTTTTTTACAGATTTGCCCAATAACTCCTTGCCATCCAAAACTATCGAGCCTGATACCTTTTCCTGAATCCCAAGAATTGATTCCGCAAGTTCTGTTTGTCCATTCCCCTGAACACCTGCAATTACAAAAATCTCACCCTGTTGAATCTCAAAGCTGACATCATCCAAGACCTTGCCACCACTGGCATTAAAGGCGGTCAAATTCTTTACTTGGAAACTGGCATCCCCCAAATTAGCGGGGTTTTTCTGAACTGAAAGATCTACCTCTCGGCCAACCATCAACGAGGCCAGTTGCTCGCTGGTGTCATCGGGGCTTGCCTCGCCAACGACTTTGCCCAATCTGATTACGGTGATTTTGTCAGCCACCTCTTTGACTTCTCGGAGTTTGTGAGTGATGAAGACAATTGCTTTTCCCTCGTCTTTGAGTTGACGCATTATCTGCATCAATTCATCTGTTTCCTGAGGTGTCAAAACTGCGGTAGGTTCATCGAAAATCAACACCTTTGCATCGCTTATCAGTGCCTTGATGATCTCCACTCTTTGCTGAACGCCGACTGGTAGTTCACCAACAATGGCGTCTGGGTCGATATCAAAACCAAACCTGCTACTAACTTCTCTGACTTTTTCTCGAGCTGCATCTAGATTCAAAAACCCAAAAGCCTTGGTTGGTTCGTGACCCAAAATCACGTTTTCGGCAACGCTGAAAACAGGCACCAGCATGAAGTGCTGGTGAACCATCCCGATTCCAGCAGCCATGGCGTCTCCTGGACCAGCAAAGTTTTGAACTTCACCATCAAGCAGAATTTGACCCTCGTCTGCTTGGTAAAGCCCATAGAGCACATTCATCAGAGTTGATTTTCCGGCGCCATTTTCACCCAGCAGGCAGTGAATTTCTCCAGGCTCAGCAACGAGGTCAATTCGGTCATTGGCTGTGAAATCGCCAAATTTCTTTGTGATCTGCTCTAACTGCAGCCTCATTGCCATCCTTTGGTGTTGTGCAGACAAATCTTACAACTTAAGTGCAAAGGGCCGGGGGCAACAAAGCCCCCGACCCTTTAGTTACAAACTAATTACTA
>CBFHZN010000001.1:136911-138177 GCA_965660355.1 Microbacteriaceae bacterium | reverse complement strand
ACTAGGTCAACCCCTTTCAGGATCTCTTTCTTGCCCTGCTCGGTAGCTACATCGACGTGTAGGTTTTTGATTTCAAGCTTTGCCATGATTTTTCTCTCTACTCTGTTTCATATTCCAAATAAACATCATCGTTTTCGATGATTACTTCATAAATCGGTACCGGTTCAAATGCTGGAAGGGATAGTGGCTTTCCTGTGTCAAGATCAAATTTCGCTCCGTGAGCCCAACATTCGATTGTGGAATCTTCCACAAACCCTTCACTCAATGAAATCTCTCCATGTGAGCAGGTATCGCTGATGGCCTTGATATCCCCATCCTGTGTTTTTACAATTGCGATCGGCACATCGTCGATTCTGACCCTGATTGCTTTTCCGGCAGCCACGTCATCGACCTTGCAAATTTTGATGGCCATTACACCGCTCTCTCTAGATCTGCTTCAATTGCTGCGGTCAACCTGTCTTGAATATCCTCAACTCCAATTTGCTGAATGACCTCGTTTAGGAAACCCCGAACTACCAATCTTCTTGCGGTTTGCTCATCCAATCCCCTGCTTTGCAGGTAGAAAAGCTGCTCATCATCAAAGCGACCGCTAGCACTTGCGTGACCAGCCCCTTCGATTTTTCCAGTCTCAATTTCTAGGTTTGGGACGCTATCAGCACGAGCACCATCGGTTAGAAGCAAGTTTCTGTTCAACTCATAGGTATCTGTTCCCACTCCAGCCTCGCGAATCAAAACATCACCAATCCAAACCGTGTGTGCTCCCTTGCCCTGCAAAGCTCCCTTATAGGTAACTCGAGAGCGACAGTTTGCTGCGTTGTGATCAACAAATGGTCGATGTTCGATGAACTGATGTGAATCAGCAAGGTAAACACCGTACATCTCCACATTTGAGCCAGGGGCACTCAGATCTGCCTGCGGGACGATTCTGACTGCCTCACCCTCCATTGAAACAACCACATGCTTTAAATTGGAATCTTTTTCCAATCTCGCAAAATGATTGCTTACGTGAATTGAGCTGGAATCCCAGTCTTGAATAGTAATGAGGCTGAGATTCGCACCTTGCCCCACAATGATTTCAACATTTTCGGCAAGTTTTCCGTGGCCCTGGTGATCCAAAACCAGAGTTGCCTGCGAATTTGGCTCGGCGTGAACAACTATGTGTGCCGCTCTTGGTTTGTCATCGGCAGTAATTCGGATGTAGTGGGGTTCTGCGCTTTCCCCAGAAAGAATCACCTTCAATGTCTTTGAGGCATTCGTCCAAGCGGC
>CBFHZN010000001.1:59899-124724 GCA_965660355.1 Microbacteriaceae bacterium | reverse complement strand
AAAGCGGTAATTGAGCAATCAGTTGAATTGCTCTCAGGCATGAAACATCCGCGAGTTGCACTCTCCGGTGGTAGTGCCGGGGTATCAGTCGCCGCCGGGCTAATAAAAGCCCTGAGCGCTGCTGACCAGTTAGAAAAAGTAAGGTTTTTTATGGCCGATGAACGCTTTGTCCAGATTGATGACCCCCAAAGTAACCTTGGGCAGATAAGGGCACTGATTGCAAACCTCAATCCAAATATTTATTCCTTTCATCTCCCTCCAGAGACAACCATTGTGGATTCAGTTTCCAGAGCCAATAAAGATTTGGGAGAGAATTTCAGTTTTGATTTGGCCTTGATGGGTTGTGGTCCTGATGGGCACACCGCCAGCCTATTTCCAGGCCATGCTTATCCGGAGCAGACAGTAATCGCTGAAACAGAGTCTCCTAAACCCCCCGCTCAGCGCATCAGTTTTGGATATGAAGTCTTTCAAAGAAGTTCAAATGTCTGGTTTGTTGCCAGTGGCGCAGAAAAGGCAACCGCGGTCAGTCAAGGACTTATTGGTAATTCGGAACTTCCGGTGGGAAGAATTACAGGTAAAAACACAACGAATTGGTTTATCACCGAAGAGCTGGCTTAGCGCTTACCGGCAGCTTTTTCGATTGCGATTCTGCGATCTCTAACCTTATTCAAAGCATCCGCCAAGATTTGTTCGGCCTCTTTGTCGGTCCTTCTCTCTTGAACATATGCAAGGTGGGTTTTATAGGGCTCTACTTTGGAAACCTGCGGAGGATTATTTTTATCCTGCCCCGCAGGAAGACCACAGTTTGGGCAGTCAATTTCTATGGGAATTTCTTCGGTTGGAACATCGGCCGAAAACTGTGGGTGAAATTCGTGACCGTTTATGCAGTAGTAACTTCTTGAGACGCGTTCCGCCTCTACTCCCCTGAAGCGCTCCCCCATGGGACCCGCGCCAACTCTTGCTCCTCTTATCGAATTATTGCTCATTTATGCGATTCCAAACCTTGTGAACAGACCAAGAACAATGATCACCGCAACCCAGACAAGCCCCAAAATAACAGTGATTCTATTAAGGTTTCTCTCTGCAACCCCCGATGAGCTCATGGCGTTAGAGACGCCACCACCGAACATATCTGCGACTCCGCCCCCTCTTCCTTTATGCAAAAGAATTAGCAGAGTCAAGATGACGCTTGTGATTGCCAGTAAAACTAAAAGTGCTGTGTGCAGTGCTTCCAAAATAACCTTTCAACGGTCAGCAATTATACGCCGATGTGCTCTCTAAACCTAGCTATGTTGGCAAATTCCCCACTGTCCAAGCTGGCTCCACCAACTAATACCCCATCAATATTCGGCATTTTCATGAAGCTTGCTACGTTATTTGCCTTCACAGACCCACCGTAGAGAATTCTTACCGCATTGGCAAACTCTTCACCGCGAGCCTGAGCTAAACCGTTTCTAATCAACTGGCTGATTTCTTCGGCTTGTTCTGCAGTTGCAACCTCACCTGTCCCGATAGCCCAGACCGGCTCATAAGCGATAACTAGGTTTTCAATTTCCACACCCTCAAGCGCTGCCACGGTTTGCTTCACGGATATATCTTTTTGATCCGCATTCCTTTCATCCAGGGTCTCCCCAACGCAGAGAATCGGTGTCAATCCGTGACGCACGGCAGCGTTTATTTTGGCCTGCACCTTCTGGTCATCCTCGCCGTGTATTGTGCGTCGTTCGCTGTGTCCGACAAGCACGTACTGGCAATTTAGTTTCGACAGGAATTCCCCACTAATGTCGCCTGTAAAAGCTCCAGAATCCTGGTCAGATAAATCTTGCGCTCCCAGCACCAATTTGAAGCCTTCAGCATCAATCAGAGTCTGCGCACTTCGGAGGTCGGTGAATGGTGGTGTAATCAACACCTCGACCTTCTCGTGATCAAAATCAGCATCGGAGAGAGTCCATGCAATTTTTTGAATCAATGCGATGGCCTGCTGGTGATCAAGATTCATTTTCCAATTGCCAGCGATGAGCGGTGTTCTAGTCATTAAGTGCCTCCAGTCCAGGGAGGGATTTTCCCTCAAGATATTCAAGTGATGCTCCCCCGCCAGTTGAAATGTGACCAAATTGGTTATCCTCAAAACCAAAGTGCCTTACTGCAGCTGCACTGTCGCCGCCTCCAACCACACCAAATCCATCCATTTTTGTCAGTGCTTGAGCTACGGACTTGGTCCCGTGAGCGAATGATTCAAATTCGAATACACCCATTGGCCCATTCCAAAAAACTGTTTGGCTATTCTCAATGGCCTTGCTGAAAATCTTGGCCGATTCGGTGCCAATATCTAATCCGATGCCTGATTCTCCAAAAGGTGAGCTGTTGAATTTTTCAGCATCAACATTTGCATATTCGGCATCTGCTGCAAAACCGCTAGCGACCACCACATCAACTGGCAAAATAAGTTCCACCCCAAGCTGTTCGGCACGAGCTATATATTCTCGGGCTGTTTCAAGTTGATCCTTTTCTAGAAGTGAATTGCCCACCTCGTGACCAATAGCTTTTAGGAAGGTAAACATCATTCCCCCGCCAATTAGAAGCTTGTCCACCTTTGGCAGCAAGGCATCTATGACCCCCAACTTGTCACTGACTTTGCTACCTCCCAAAACTAGGGTGTATGGCCTTTTTGGTGTCTCAGTCAGCCTTTTCAGAACAGTGAGTTCCTGCTCAATGGTTTTGCCTGCGACGCTTTTGGTCAGCCCCGCAAGCTCGTAAACACTTGCTTGTTTTCTGTGAACAA
This sequence comes from Microbacteriaceae bacterium, assembly GCA_965660355.1. Lineage (GTDB taxonomy): Bacteria > Actinomycetota > Actinomycetes > Actinomycetales > Microbacteriaceae > CAJXVY01. Next base: position 121,942 of record CBFHZN010000001.1, on the reverse strand, counting down.
CACCAAAGCCATCAATCACTACATGCAAGCCATGTCCCAAAACTTTCTTGGCATAGTTTTCACGTTCGGTTGCTGATTTAGATGTTTCAGCGGCATCAAATCTGAGATTTTCCAGAAGCACGATGCTCTCTTGCCCTGAGGTTTCTCCAACCGATTTGAATTCGATTTTTGGATACTTATTTTGAAGATATTCAAAAACTGGCTTCAGACTGTAATTTTTGTCTTTGCCCTCGGGTCTCCCAAGATGTGAACAAATAACCGGTCTTCCATTTTTGGAGATTACTTCATCGATAGTCTTAACCGCTGAATCGATTCTGCCGGCATCTTGGATTATGCCCGCATCGATAGGTACGTTCAAATCGCAACGTATTACGACCTGATCCCCAGCGTATGAGTCTATGGAGTCTAGGCTTCGAAGCATCAGAGTTTGCTGGCGACTAGCTCGGTGAGCTCCACGAGCCTGTTTGAATATCCCCACTCGTTGTCATACCAGCTACTTATTTTCACAGTGTTGTCAATCACTCTCACCAGCCCCGCATCAAATACAGAGCTATGCGCATCTCCGACAATGTCAGATGACACCAGTGGGTCTTCTGAATACATCAGAACACCCTTCAGTTCTCCCTCCGCAGCTTCTTTATAAGCAGCTTTGATCTCATCTAAGGTCACCGTGGCCTTGGTGGTTAGAGTCAAATCAGTAATAGAGCCGGTAGGAACCGGAACTCTAAGAGCAAACCCATCGAGTTTGCCGTTTAGCTCTGGCATAACCAGACCAATAGCTTTTGCTGCACCTGTGGAGCTTGGGACAATGTTCACTGCCGCAGCTCTCGCTCGCCTCAAATCGCTGTGTGGTCCATCCTGCAAGTTTTGATCTGCCGTGTAGGCGTGAACGGTGGTCATCAATCCGTTCTCGATGCCCCACTTATCGTGAAAGACCTTGGCCAGTGGTGCCAAACAATTAGTTGTGCACGATGCATTTGAAATGATGTGGTGTTTCTCTGGGTCATAAAGATGTTCATTTACACCGATAACGAATGTAGCGTCCTCATTTGTGGCGGGCGCAGAAATCAGAACTTTCTTTGCGCCTGCATCAATGTGAGCTTTCGCTTTTTCTGCATTTGTGAAAATTCCAGTTGATTCGATAACAATCTCGACTCCGAGATCACCCCAACCCAAATCTGCAGGGTTACGCTCTGCCAAAACCTTAATCTTTTTATCCCCGACAATAATTGAGTCACCCTCGACACTGACATCGTGTCCAAGGCGCCCACCGACGGAGTCATATTTCAACAGGTGAGCAAGCCCAGCCGGGTCTGATAAGTCGTTCACTGCAACAACCTCTAGGTTGCTTCCCTGCTCCAGGGCAGCTCTTAGATAGTTGCGTCCAATTCGGCCAAAGCCGTTAATTCCAATACGAGTCATTACATCTCCAGAAAGTAGTTTTTCGATGGCGCATGATTCTCACACGCGCCATCGATTAGAACCGTTTCAGCCTAGCAGGAGGCTTGCAGCGTTTGCCTTTGCAGCTGAGAAACGCCTCTCGACATCTTCCCAGTTGACTACGTTCCAGAAGGCTTTTACGTAATCCCCCTTGACATTTTTGTAATCCAGGTAGAAAGCATGCTCCCACATGTCAAGCATTAATAGCGGAGTGGTCAGCACTGGAACATTCCCCTGCTGGTCGTAAAGCTGATTTATTACTAGACGTGATCCAACTGCATCCCATGCAAGCAATGCCCAACCCGAGCCTTGAATACCAAGAGCCGCTGCATTGAAGTGGGCTACGAATTTGTCGTAGTCGCCAAAAAACTCATTGATTGCAGCTTCTAACTCACCAGTTGGTCGATCCTTGGCATCAGGGCCTAAATTTTTCCAAAAAATGCTGTGATTGGTGTGTCCGCCGAGATGAAAAGCAAGGTCCTTTTCAAGCTTGGGCAGATTCCCGAAGTTTCCGGTGTCTCTGGCCTCAGCCATTTGCTCCAAGGCCTGATTTGCCCCTGCAACGTAAGCAGCGTGGTGTTTGGAGTGGTGAAGCTCCATAATCTGACCACTAATTGATGGGTCCAATGCTCCGTAGTCGTAATCTAATTCTGGAAGTGTGTATGTCATCTAATGACTCCTTTCAATAACTACATTGTTTATAGCTGGGGGATATTCCCCAACTAATCCTGATTCTGCATCCCCTGCAAAGCCTCTTCGGTGTCTGGAATGCCTAGCTCTTCGGCTTTTTTATCCGCCATTGCCAATAAACGTCTTATTCGTCCCGCAATGGCGTCTTTTGTCATTGGTGGATTAGCTAATCGGCCCAGTTCATCCAGGGACGCGTTTTGGTGCTCCAGTCGAAGCTCCCCTGCGTATTTCAAGTGTTCTGGAACTTCATCCGCAAGAATCTCGAGAGCTCTTTGCACTCGTGCCCCAGCTGCAACAGCGGCTTGGGCGCTTCTTCTGAGGTTGGCGTCATCAAAATTTGCCAGTCGTTGGTTTGGCATCTGGTTTCCACGTCTTTGGCGAATCTCATCCCATTGCAGCCAAGCTTGCTCGGCTCCCAGCAATTTCATCATCGTAGCGATTGCATCTGGTTCGCGAACCATCACTCTGTGAGTGGCTCGAACTTCACGGGTCTTGGCCGGAACCTCCAGCCTCCTCGCAAGCCCCACAAGCGCCATGGCAGCCTCATTTGTTGGCGCAACTACTTCAAGAGAGACCATCTTGGACGGATCTGACAAAACGCCAGATGCCATGAAAGCCCCTCTCCAAGCGCTAATAGCCTCTTCTGTGGTGGAACTCACCAAATTTGCGGGTAATCCTCTGACAGGCTTTCCCTTGACGTCTATGAGGCCAGTTTGCCTAGCTAGCAACTCCCCGTGGCCTGTGACTCTCAAAAGATAGCCTTTGTCTCTTTTGCTGGTGGCGTTTATGACAGAGATTTCGGATCTTGTGGAGAACACCTCCCCCAAAACCTTGGAGATTCTTCTTGCCAACTCTGATTCCGAGAGTTCAACTTCGATTGCGATGCGACCACTGATTAGATGCAGCCCACCACAAAATCTAAGAAGGGTCGCAAGCTCAGCAACTTTAGACTCAGATCTTGCAAGTTTTACCTGAGCCATTTGAAGCCGGGCTTCAGATGTGAATGACAATTACTCTCTCCCCAAATCTCTGTGGTTCACTCTCACGCGGAGCTCCTCGCCCGCAAGCATATCGGCCAGTTGATTAGCCAAGGTTACAGAGCGATGTTTTCCTCCGGTGCACCCGATTGCAATGCTGATGAAACGTTTGTTCTCAATTCGATAGCCACTGAACACTTTTTCAAGCATGTCTTTCATACTCTCTAAAAACCCGGTTGCCAGCTCCGATGCCATAACCGCTTGTTGGACTCTTGGGTCGTTTCCGGTTAGTTTACGAAGTTTTTCATTCCAGTGCGGGTTTGGCAAAAACCTAGCATCGAAAATCATGTCCGCATCCGCAGGGGTTCCATATTTAAAGCCGAAGGATTGAATTATTAGTTGCAGCTGGTTGGCGTCTTCCCCGAATTCTTCCAAAACACGAGTACCCAGCTGGTGGACGTTTAGGTCGCTACTGTCAATCACTACATCAGCACTCTCCCGAATTTCTATTAGTTTCTCTCGCTCCTTTGCGATGCCATCTAGTAATCCGCCATCTCCCTGCAAGGGGTGTGGCCTTCTAACCTGTTCAAAACGTTTTACAAGTGACTGATCACTAGCCTCTAGGAAAATCATTCTAAGATTTATTTCAGCTTCTCTGAGCTTGGATATATTTTCAGAAAGCTCATCAAAAAAATCTCCTCCCCTTACATCAATCACCACCGCTAGCTTGCCTAAGGGGCTGGTTCTGTAATGTAGAAGCTCAGATATAGGAGGGAGCATTTGAGGTGGCAGGTTGTCAACCACGTACCACCCCTGATCCTCAAGTGTGTTGGCAACTGTTGAACGGCCTGCACCACTCATTCCAGTGACAATCAGTAGTTCTGCCTTCTCTGCCTCAGTCATTTATCCCCTTCTAGACTCAAGATTACTGATTATCGCTCGCTGTTTCCTCTGAATTTGCAGGTTGATTATTCAGATGGGTTTGTATGTGCCTAGCCAATTCCGGCCCAATGCCTGGTAAGTCGCTTATTTCTTCAGCGGTTGCCGTTCTGAGCCTGGAGGCTGAACCAAATCTCCTGAGCAGTTGCTTGGCTCTTTTCTCCCCTAATCCATTGATTTCTAAAAGTTGACTTTGAATGCTCCTGCTTCGTTTTTTTCGTTGGGCCTCAATAGCAAATCTATGTGCCTCATCCCTGATTCGCTGGAGAAGAAATAGCTCATCACTTGTCCTTGGGAGAATAACTGGATAATCAGCACCTGCTATCCAAACCTCCTCCAATCTTTTTGCAATGCCACAGGCGGCGATATCTTCAATTCCACTGTCTCTGAGCGCCCTTGCTGCCGCATTCACTTGAGGCAGGCCCCCATCAATTAGTAAAAGACCTGGTCTATAACTGAATTTCGATTCGGGAGCTGTTTCTTGGAGGTATTTCAATCTGCGCATCAACACTTGATAAATGGCATCAGTGTCATCAACAAAGTTTTCAACATTAAAACGTCTGTACTGAGCTTTTTTGCTTAGACCGTCTTCGAAAACGACCATGGAACCAACTGCGCCCGTGCCGCCGAGGTGTGAGATGTCAAAACATTCAATTCGAAGAGGGGCAACTTCTAGGCCAAGTGATTTCTGGATTCCTGCCAATGCATCGGCTCTTGTTGTGAAATCAACACTTCGCTTTGATTTGTAATTACCTAAAGTGTGTTTTGCGTTTGCCTCTGCCGTTTGAGAAAGTGTTCGCTTATCTCCGCGCTTAGGAATTCTGAGGCTAACTTTTGAGCCCCGCTTTTCAGAGAGCCACTTCTCAAGTGATTCGAGGTTTGTAGGAAGCGTTGGAACCAAAATCTCTTTGGGAACAGAATTTGGCTCAATCTTTGGTTTCTCCTCATAAACATCTTTGATCAGCTGCTCCACTATTTCTGCATCCTGCATGTCTTCGGCCAAGTCCATAACAAAGCCTTTATTACCTCGAATTCTTCCGCCTCGGACGATGAAAAAACTTACCGCCGCATTTAGTTCATCCCTTGCCAGACCAAACAGGTCTGCGTCTGTCTGATCCTGCATGACAATTGTTGATTTTTCCAGAACCCTCTCGAGCGCATTGATGTCATCTCTTAGCTGTGCCGCATACTCATATTGTTGCCCCTCACTCGCCTGCTTCATTTTCTCCTGCATAGATCTCAGGTAGCTGTTGTCTCCACGATTCATGAAATCCCCAAGTGCTTTGGCAATTGATTTATGTGCTGGTTTTTCTATCCTTCCGACGCAAGGGGCGCTGCACTTACCTATCTCTGCCAGAATGCAGGGTCTCTGATTTTTCTTGGCATTGTCATAAACGCTGCGGGAGCAGCTTCTGACTGGAAAAACCTTCAGCAAGTTATCAAGTGTTTCTCTGATTGCCCATGCTTGGGTATAGGGACCGAAATACTTAACACCCTTTAGTTCACGATTTCTAGTTACAAAAGCCCTGGGTACTTCGTCCTTCATGCTGATCGCTAGATATGGATAGCTCTTATCATCTCGAAAGCGAACGTTAAATAACGGCTCGTATTGTTTAATCCACATGAACTCCAGCTGCAGGGCCTCGTATTCGCTGTCAACGATTGTCCAGGTCACGTCTTTGGCAGTTTCCACCATTCGTTGAGTTCGTTCGTGAAGTTTTGAGTGATTACCAAAATAACTACTAAGTCTTGACCTCAGGTTTTTTGCTTTGCCCACATAGATAACCCTGCCGTTACCATCCATGAACCTGTAAACACCGGGATTGGTGGGAATGGACCCCGTTTCTGGACGAAAACTTGGCTTATTCATTAGAGGATCTCGGCTAAAAACTCTCCGGTGTGTGAACCTGCGGTTTTGCTTACCTTCTCAGGTGTTCCCTGAGCAACGACTTTTCCTCCACCATCTCCACCTTCGGGACCCATGTCAATCACCCAATCGGCACTGCGAATAACATCTAGATTGTGCTCGATGACAACAACCGAGTTTCCTTTATCGACCAGGCTGTTTAGTACAGCCAACAGCTTGCTTACGTCTTCAAAATGCAGTCCTGTGGTGGGCTCATCAAGGACGTAAATGCTTCTGCCATTGCTTCTCTTTTGCAATTCAGTGGCAAGCTTCACCCTTTGCGCCTCTCCGCCAGACAGAGTGGTCGCACTTTGACCCAAACGAACATAACCCAAACCAACCTCAACCAAGGTGTCGAGATATCTAGCTATTGAACTAATGGGTTTGAAAAATTCAGCAGCATCTGAAATCGGCATCTCCAAGACATCCGAAATTGTCTTGCCTTTGTAGTGAACTTGTAGAGTCTCTCGGTTGTATCTCGCTCCCTTGCAGTCTTCGCAAACTACATAAACATCTGGCAAAAAGTTCATCTCAATGCGAATAGTTCCATCTCCACTGCAAGTTTCACAGCGCCCACCTTTTACATTGAAACTGAATCTACCCTGCTGATACCCCCTAATCTTTGCCTCCTGGGTGTCAGCGAAGAGTTTGCGGATACGGTCAAACACACCCGTATAGGTTGCAGGATTACTCCTAGGTGTTCTGCCGATGGGGTTTTGATCTACGTGAACCACTTTGTCCAAATTTTCAACGCCTTCAACCCGCACATGCTTACCGGGAACAAGCTTGGCTTTGTTCAAAGAGTTGGCAAGAGTTTGATAAAGCACATCATTAATTAGTGAAGATTTTCCACTTCCGCTTACACCGGTAACGGCCGTCAAAACACCTAAGGGGATATTCACGTCTACGTTTTTTAGATTATTTGCCTTGGCTCCAATAATTTTTAGCTTCTCAGGCTTGGGTTTCCGGCGCTTTTTAGGTGTTTCTATCTGCAGCCGCCTGGAGAGATATTGACCTGTCAGTGAATCCTCATTTTTCAGGATGCTTTTGTGATTTCCGCTGTGAACTACCCGGCCACCCTCTATTCCTGCTGTGGGGCCAATATCCACCAACCAATCTGCAGCAAGAATTGTGTCCTCATCGTGCTCAACAACAATCAGCGTGTTACCAAGATCTCTAAGACGCTCAAGGGTCTGAATAAGCCTTCTGTTGTCTCTTTGATGAAGACCAATGCTTGGTTCATCCAAAACATATAAAACACCAGTTAGTCCGGCACCAATCTGAGTGGCAAGACGAATCCGTTGCGCCTCACCTCCGGAAAGAGAACCCGCACTTCTTTCCAAGTTTAGGTATCCCAGTCCAACCGATAATAAAAACTCCAAGCGGGCCCTGATTTCCCTTAGAACCTGACCTGCAATTTTTGTGTCCTTCTCGCTAAGTTCAAGTGAATCAAAAAAGTCAAAACACTCGATCAAGCTCAGTTTTACGACATCGTGTATCGATTGCTCAGAAACCTTTACAGCCAAAACCTCTGGTCTTAGCCTTGCCCCATCACACTCTGGACATGGTATTTCTCTCAGGTAACCAGCATATTTTCCGCGCATGTAATCGCTGTCGGTTTCGTTGTACTTGCGCTCCACATAAGGCAAAACACCTTCAAAGCCACTGGTGTACCGCATTTCGCGACCGTATCTGGAGCGCCATTTCACCTGCACCTTGAAATCATTGCCATACAAAATGGCCTGCTGGACCTCTTCTGGGATTTTTTCCCAGGGAGTGTCTAAATCAAAGTCGAGGTCATCCGCTAAACCCTTCAGCAGTCTCACAAAGTAGTTGTAGAGACCTTTGCCCTGGGTTGACCATGGGATTATGGCACCTTCCGTGAGGCTTTTGCCAGGGTCACCAATTACAAGTTCTGGATCAACAGCCATTTTTACACCAAGCCCTGAACACTCTGGACAAGCACCAAATGGAGCATTAAAACTGAACGTCCTGGGTTCGATGTCGGTAAGTGCAAGCTGGTGCTGATTTGGGCAACTGAGGTTTTCACTGAATGTTCTGGATGTGCCTTCATCAAGGAAATCAATTACCACTCGTCCATCAGCAAGGTTCAAGGCCGTTTCAACAGAATCGGTGAGCCGATTAGAAATGTCTTGGCGAATAACCATTCGGTCCACCACAACACTTATGTCGTGTTTGAAAGACTTCTTAAGAGGTTTGGCCTCCGCGAGTACAACTTGCTCACCATCTACTATGGCCCTTGCGTAGCCCTGGGCTTGCAGGGAAGAAAATAATTCGGCAAACTCACCCTTTTTTTGCTGAATTATTGGCGCAAGCACCAAAAATCTGGTGCCCTCATTTTCAGTTAGGAGTTGATCAACTATCTGCTGTGGTGATTGACGAGAAATAATCTCACCGCACTGATGACAGTGTGGAGTGCCAATTCTCGACCACAACAATCTCAGGTAATCATGTATTTCTGTAATTGTTCCGACGGTGGAGCGGGGGTTGCGGTTGGTGGATTTCTGATCAATTGAAACCGCTGGGGAAAGCCCTTCGATGAAATCAACATCTGGTCTATCCACTTGACCTAGAAATTGTCTAGCGTAAGCACTGAGTGATTCAACATATCTCCTTTGCCCCTCGGCAAAAATAGTGTCAAACGCTAAAGAGGATTTCCCAGAACCGCTGAGGCCCGTGAAAACTACCAATTTGTCCTTGGGAATTTCAAGATCAATATTCTTAAGGTTATGCACGCGTGCACCCTTGACGTGCAGGACGTTGCCTGTGGGTTTTTCTATGTGCATGTATTCCTTATGCGTGTCCAGCAGATTCCATCTGCCTTACCTCGCGCTTTAGTTCGCTGATTTCATCACGAATTCTGGCTGCTAGTTCGAATTGTAGTTCATCCGCAGCCGAGCGCATTTGCGCATCAAGTTCTGCAATAGTTTCCAAAAGCTGCTTTTTGCCAGCACCGGCAATAGAGGTCCTGCCCCGCATTGGTTCAGTCGAGCTTTTCCGCTTGGGTTCATATTTCAGGCTCTCCAACAAACTCTCGGTGTCAGCCTGCTCCCTGGCCAACTGATCGGTGATGTCTGAAATGTGCTTTCTTAGCGGTGTTGGATCAATGCCGTTGATTTTGTTGTATTCAACTTGCTTTGTTCGACGCCGCTCAGTCTCGTCCATTGCTCTCTTCATGGAATCAGTGACCTTATCGGCATATAGGTGAACCTCTCCATTTACGTTTCGGGCTGCACGACCAATGGTTTGAATCAAAGAGGATGTTGACCTCAGAAAGCCCTCTTTATCAGCATCCAGAATGGACACCAGTGAAACCTCTGGGAGGTCCAGACCCTCTCTCAGTAAGTTGATACCAATGAGTACGTCGTAGATACCTTGACGTAGCTCCCTCAAGAGCTCAACCCTTCGCAGGGTGTCGACATCACTGTGAAGATAGCGAACTCTGACACCGGCTTCAGTAAAAAAATCGGTGAGTTCTTCAGCCAGTTTCTTAGTCAATGTGGTGACTAGAACTCTCTCGTTTTTCTCGGCCCGTTTTCTAACTTCTTCCAATAGGTCATCGATTTGACCCTTGGCAGGCTTCACAACAAGTTTTGGATCAACCAATCCTGTTGGTCTAATAATCTGCTCAACGAATCCATCACTCTTTTCAAGTTCGTATTTGGAGGGAGTGGCTGATAGATAAACAGTTTGTCCGGTTCGTTCTAAAAACTCATCAAAGCGTAAAGGCCTGTTATCAAGTGCTGAAGGCAATCTGAAACCGTGTTCTACCAGGGTTCGCTTTCTGGAGGCGTCCCCTTCATACATCCCACCAATCTGCGGAACGGTGACGTGAGATTCATCAATAACAGTTATAAAGTCATCTGGGAAGTAATCAAGCAAACAGCTGGGGGGATCTCCTTTTTCCCTCCCGTCGATGTGCCTTGAATAGTTTTCAATCCCTGAGCAGAATCCGAGTTCCCTAATCATCTCTAAATCGAAATTGGTTCTCATCTTGATTCTCTGTGCCTCTAGAAGCTTTCCTTGCGTTTCTAGTTCGCTGTGTCTTCCCTCAAGCTCTTCCTCTATTGCTTCTATGGCTTTCCCCATTCTCTCTGCTGGAGCCACGTAGTAACTGGCAGGAAAAATGGCAACCGTGTCCAATTCATTAAGGATTTCACCTGTTAGCGGGTGAATGTTATAGATCTTTTCGATTTCGTCTCCGAAGAATTCAATTCTTGTGGCCTGCTCGTCGTAAACAGCAATAATCTCCACCGTGTCACCCTTGACCCTGAAATTTCCTCTGGAGAAATCAATATCGTTTCTTTGGTACTGAATCTGCACAAATTCTCTGATTAACTGATCTCGATCGATTCTTTGTCCAACGTGTAAGGCAACAGCCTGTCCTAGATATTCTTTCGGTGCACCAAGACCATAGATACAGCTGACCGTTGAAACAACAATTACATCTCGCCTGCTCAGAAGGCTCATTGTGGCTGAATATCTTAGGCGCTCAACCTCTTCGTTTATGGTTGCGTCTTTTTCAATGAATGTGTCTGATTGGGGAACATAGGCTTCAGGTTGGTAATAGTCGTAGTAACTAACGAAATACTCAACCGCATTTTCGGGGAACATTTGCTTGAACTCATTGGCAAGCTGAGCTGCAAGTGTTTTATTGTGGGCCAAGATCAGCGTGGGTCTTTGAATTTCCTCGATAAGCCATGCAGTTGTGGCGCTTTTTCCGGTTCCGGTTGCACCTAATAAAACAACATCTGGTTCACCATCTTTGAGCCGTTTAGCCAATTCGGCAATAGCTTTTGGTTGGTCCCCACTTGGTTGATAGTCACTCACGACCTTAAAAGGCTTATATTCACGGCGAGGTTCCACCTTTAGCTAAACCCCAATTTCTGTTTTCTCATTTCCTCTAATTCATTCCATAGCTGATTTACTGCCATTTCAAGCTCGACAAGCGTACAGTCGCTATCAATCACATGATTAGCCATTTCTTCTCTGGCTTCTCGGGAAGCCTGTGAAGAAAGTCTTGATACCGCCTCCGTTTCCGTCATGTCTCTTGTTTCAATCAGGCGTTTGATTCTGGTTTGTTCGGAGGCTTCTACAGTTACCACGTAATCAAATTGGTATTCGTGCTTAGATTCCACAAGCAAGGGGATTTGGTAAATCACCACTCCTTCGGCTTTGTCAAATAAATTGGCGGAACGAGCTCGAATCAATGGGTGCAGGATATTTTCGAGTTTGAGCCTTTTTTGCTCATCTGCGAAAACGATTTCAGCAAGCTTAGCCCTGTTCAGCCGACCTTCTGTGAATAAATCTTCACCAAAGACGTTGGCGATTTCCTCTGCTCCCTCAGAACCTGGGGCGACGACTTCTCTGGCGACTAAGTCTGAATCGATTACGGTGGCACCGAATTTTTCAAGCATTGCGGAAACAGTTGATTTACCGCTGGCAATTCCGCCGGTCAGAGCGACCAGAAGATCCGCCATTGGCGCTTATTCTCCTTGACTGAGCTTGTCCCTCAGCGCTGCCAAAGACTCATCCTCTGCCAGGGTTCCTGCATCAGATTCCTTGGAGTTGGTTTGCTCTGGAGCGGTCTCTGGGACATCGGCTAAACGAGCGTTGATTTCCTTGACCTGGGTCTTGTGAAGCTCCCAGCGTTGCTGGGCCTCTGAGTATTCACTCTCCCATTTGGCGCGAGCTTCCTCGTATCCTGATTTCCACTCATTGGTTTCAGGGTCAAAGCCCTCAGGGTATTTGTAATTACCCTGATCGTCATACTCAGCGCTCATTCCATAAAGCACGGGGTTGAAGTCACTGCCCTCTGGGTCAACCTCTTCACTGGCCTGCTTAAGACTTAGGCTAATGCGGCGTCGCTCAAGGTCTATGTCAATCAGCTTCACAAAAACTTCCTGGTTTACATCAACAACCTGGTCGGCGTGTTCGATGTGTTTACTGGATAGCTCAGAGATGTGGACCAATCCTTCAATTCCATCTGCAACCCTTACAAAGGCACCAAATGGAACAATCTTTGTGATTTTTCCTGGTGTGTACTGACCGATCGCGTGAGTTCTAGCGAATAGCTGCCATGGGTCTTCCTGGGTTGCCTTCAATGACAGTGAAACTCGTTCGCGGTCATTGTCAATCTCCAAAACCTCAACTGTTACCTCTTGGCCAACCTCAACAACCTCGCTGGCGTGGTCGATGTGCTTCCAGCTGAGCTCGCTCACGTGAACAAGGCCATCAACACCACCCAGATCAATAAATGCACCGAAGTTGACAATCGATGAGACCGTTCCGGTGCGGACCTGGCCTTTGGCTAGATCGTTTAGCAATGTTGAGCGTGATGCTGACTGAGATTCCTCTAGCAGAGCTCTGCGAGACAAAACCACGTTGTTGCGGTTTTTATCCAGCTCCAAAATTTTGGCATCCATTTCCTCGCCCAGGTATGGCGAAAGATCGCGAACCCTGCGAAGTTCAATCAGAGATGCTGGTAAGAATCCACGAAGCCCAATGTCTACGATTAGTCCACCCTTCACAACCTCGATAACCACGCCTTTGACGACGCCGTCGGCTTCCTTGATCTTTTCGACATCTCCCCATGCGCGCTCATACTGTGCACGCTTCTTGGAAAGAATCAGTCGTCCCTCTTTGTCTTCCTTTTGAAGAACCAGGGCCTCCACCTTGTCTCCAGGCTTCACAATCTCGTCTGGGCTGGCGTCTTGGCGAATTGAAAGTTCACGGGAGGGGATAACGCCCTCGGTTTTGTAGCCAACGTCGAGCAACACCTCGTCGCGGTCTATTTTTACAACGGTTCCTTCGATTAGGTCGCCGTCATTGAAAAACTTGAGTGTTTCCTCAACTGCCTTTAGGAAGTCTTCATTGCTTCCGATGTCGTTTACTGTGATTGAGTTGGCAGCTGGTTTTGATGACATAGAGATATGTACTCCATTTTTATTTATTCTCGGGCCGATTTCTCGGCGATGGACATGGGGTGGCGAAGCCTAGAAGATTCTAGTCTCTAAAGTGATTGATAGCAATAGCACTATCCTTGCAAGATGCCAATGAGTTTTTGAAGTAGTTCCTCATCTAATTCGATGGGTGTTTCAATGACTACGTTTTCACCTTTTTCAATACCAAGTGTCATCATCGAAAGCATGCTCGAGAGCGATGCCTCCCCACTTTGGGTCAAGATTCGACCTTCAATGCCCTCAAATAATTCTGAAATCCGACTTGCGGGCCTGGTATGCAGGCCTTCCTCAATCAATACCTTTATCTCAATCCGATTCAATGTCCTGCTTCATCCCAATTCGCACCAAACCCAATTTGCACATCCAATGGAACACTTAGTGTTGCGGCCTCAGACATGACCCTGGTGACGGTATCAGTCAATTCTTCGCGCTCCCCCGGATAAACTTCAAAAACCAATTCATCATGCACCTGCAGTAGCATCTGCGATTGCAAATGCTCGGTTTGCTGATGAATTTGATTCATCGCAATTTTCATAATGTCTGCTGCCGTTCCTTGTATGGGGGCGTTCAGGGCGGCTCTGCGTGCATTTTCTCGCACCTGAAAGATCTTCGAATTGAGATCCGGGAAGGGTCTGCGTCGTCCATACTCAGTGACCGTAAAGCCCAACGACTTAGCTTTTTCAACAACTGTCGAAAGATAGTCTCTAACCCCACCAAACCTTGCAAAATAATCAGTCATCAACTGCTTTGCTTCAGCATTTGGAATTCTTAGCTGCTTGGCTAATCCGTATTCACTCAGTCCATAAACCAAGCCATAGCTCATCGCCTTAACCTTGCTGCGCATTTCTGGATTAACTTGATCAGGTTCAACATCAAAGATTCTTGCCCCCACATAGTTATGCAAATCCTCACCATCTTTGAAAGCCTGTATCAATGACTCATCCCCTGAGAGGTGGGCCATGATTCTCATCTCAATTTGTGAATAATCAGCGGTTAGTAATCCCTCAAACTTTTCTCCGTTGGTAAATGCGGCTCTGATTCGCTGACCACGCTTACTTTTGATGGGTATGTTTTGAAGGTTCGGATTCTCACTGCTAAGTCTTCCGGTGCTAGTTCCAGTTTGAACATAGGTTGTTCGAATTCGGCCATCATCATCAACAGCCTGCAAAATAGTCTCTGCTATTTGTTTGGTTTTATTGACCTCTCGATGATTCAAGAGTTTTTCTAAAAATGGATGTTCCGTTTGCTCATAAAGTGTTGCTAAGGCTTCAGCGTTTGTTGAATATCCAGTTTTTACAGCCTTCGTTCCCTTCATGCCAAGATCTTCAAACAGCACCTTCTGAAGTTGTTTTGGGCTTGCGAGGTTTATCTCCTGTCCAATGATTTCAAAGGCTTCCTTTGCAATTTCATTGACTTCATTTGTTAGCTCTTCGCGGAAAGCATCTAGTTGAGATTGATTAAGAGAAATACCATTTACTTCCATCGTTGCTAAAGACCTACTTGCAGGTAACTCGATGTCTTTCAAAACCTTCAGTTGGGCCGTTTTCTCTAGCTTTGTATTAAGTAATTCATCCAATAGCCAGATAAGCCAAACCAGCTCAGCAGGATTTTTTGTATCCAGCAGGGTTTGTTCTTCTATTTGATAGTCCAAATACTCTTTTGCGAGTTCTCCAATTGTGTAATCCCTGGCTGCTGGATCTAACAGATATGCGGATAGGAGCGGGTCACCCACTACTCCAGAGAGTGAGTAACCTGCCAGTTTGAGACGTCTTTCGATTAGCTTGCTATTCCAGATAATCTTTGGCTCATCTGCTGAGAGGTAGTCAAGAATTGGTTGTGGTTGCTCGCCGTTCCATATAAAAGAACTGCCGTTGAAGGCACTAAAGCCAATAAGTGTCTCTGAAAACTCGATGTCAATTGCGGCGTTTTCACCTCTAAGGTTTTTTATAAGTTCTTCCCCGTCAAGAGTTTGAGCCTCCGGTAGTTCCAAGTTATCTGGCTTGGTCTCAACTAGCTCAGTAAAAGAACTGACCTGTGAACCATTTGCGCCTCGCAGCTTCAGCACTCTGGTTAGCAGAGTTTTGAACTGAAGCTTTCCAAATAGTTCAGTAATTAGTTGTTCATCCACTGATTTGGAACCCAATTCGGTCACCTGAAACTCAAACTCGAGTTCTCTGACCAGCCGGTTCAGCCTTCGATTCCGTAAGGCCTTGTCGACGTTTTCTCGGAGGCTTTCCCCTACTTTTCCGCCTATTGCATCTCTATTTTCCAAGATTGCATCAAGGGAGCCATATTCTTGGATCCACTTTGCTGCGGTTTTCGGCCCCACACCAGGTACCCCAGGCAAGTTATCACTGGTTTCACCAACTAGTGCTGCCAGGTCTGGATACTGATTTGCGTGGACTCCGTATTTCTCATAGACAGCCTCGTCAGTCATCCGCGCAAGATTTAGAACTCCTTTGACGGGGTACAAAACTGTTGTCCGATCACTAATTAGCTGGAAGGTATCTCTATCTCCGCTAACAACCAACACATCCATGCCTGATTGCTCCCCCTGTTCAACGAGCGAGGCAATGAGGTCATCAGCTTCATAGTTTTCGCGAGTAATTGACTTAATCCCCATGGCGCTGAGAACCTCAGCGAGAATTTCGGTCTGCCCTATAAATTCCTCAGGAGTCTCACCACGAGTGCCCTTATATTCTGGGTACTCCTCGGTTCTGAAGCTCTCTCTTCCGAGATCAAAAGCTACCGCGATATGACTTGGTTTTTGCTTTTCCAGAATGTTCAAAAGCATGGAAACGAAACCGTGCACAGCGTTCGTGTGTTGTCCGGCATCTGTTTTAAAGCTTTCCGGATTCAGTGCATAAAACGCCCTAAACGCCAATGAGTGACCGTCAATCAGGAGCAGAGTAGAATTATCAGAAGCCATGCCAACAGCCTAGTTTGAGGAGCAACCAAGCTATGACCAAACCGCCTAAGTTAAGTGACGACGCCAAAGAGGTGTTAGATACACGAGGAATGGGTCATCTCGCTGAACGGATGAATATCGAACTGCTCGAACTAAGTGCTGAGCGCGCTGTCGCCAGAATGCCAGTTGAAGGCAACACCCAGCCTCTTGGAATATTGCACGGTGGCGCACACGTGGTCATCGCAGAGAGTCTTGGAAGCATGGCGAGCAATGTTCATGCTCACCCCTGGGGATACGCGGTAGGAATTGAAATCAATGCCTCACACCATCGATCAAGCTCTGAGGGCTATGTCACGGCAACCTGCGAGGCTGTTAAGTTGGGCAGAACTCTTACAACGCATCAAATCCAAATGACTGATGATGAGGGAAATTTACTTTCCACGGTGAGAATTACGAATTTTCTTCGTCCTCGCCCAACTGCTTAATGACAGTCTCTGCCACCTGTGCGATGGTAAGCCGTCTGTCCATGCTGGCTTTTTGCATCCATCGATAAGCCTCAGGTTCTGTCAGCTTCATTTGAATCTGCAATAGCCCCTTGGCGCGATCGAGTAGTTTTCTGGTCTCCAGACGCTCTGACAAATCAGCAATCTCAGCCTCTAAATCAATGAGCTCTTGGCCACGAGATAATGCAATTTGAATTGCTGGTAGCAGGTCATTGGCGCTGAACGGCTTCACTACATAAGCCATTGCTCCTGCCTCGGTTGCTCTTTGAACCAGGTCGGTGTCGCTGAAACTGGTCAACATGACAACGGGAATGCTCATATCTTGAAGTTTTTGAGCAACACTTATTCCGTCTAGCTTGGGCATTTTCACATCCAAAACAGCCAAATCCGGCTCGTTTTCTGAGGCGAGGCTCAAGGCTTCTTCACCATCACCGGCGTCTGCAACAACGTCATAGCCAGCTTCTTTTAGGGTTTCAACAATGTCCAACCTGATCAGAGACTCATCTTCCGCAACGAGAATTCGAACTTTTTCTGTCATAGGCACCTCCTTGGGCGGGAATTAACATAGAATTTAGCAGCTGGCCGGAATGGCGGAACGGTAGACGCGAAGCACTCAAAATGCTTTGTCCAATTGGGCGTGTGGGTTCAAATCCCACTTCCGGCACATTTAGACGCTGTATCCAGGTGCAACCATGTGCACAGCATCTCCAACTCTGTGAACCCTCAGAGAGTTGGTGCTACCCGGTATTCCCGGAGGGGAACCAGAGACGATAATCACCTCGTCACCGATACGGCATAAGCCTTCTGCTAGGACCAGCTCATCCACCTGCTTGATCATTTCGTCAGTGTGTTTTACCTGTTCGACCAAATAGGTATGAGCTCCCCAGACCATTGCCAGTCTTGACCTTACGGTTTCTGAAGGGGTGAAAGCCAAAACCGGTGTTTTGCTTCTGAGTCTGCTAACCCTTCTGAGGGTGTCTCCAGATTCGGTGAAAACGCAAACAAACTTCGACCCCAAAAGCTCAGCAATTTCCAACCCTGCCTTCACAACAGCACCGGAGTGGGTGTGCGGATTGGTTCCAAGCTCTGGAATTCGGTCAAGGCCATTGTCTTCAGTGCTAGCAATAATGCGAGCCATTGTGGTGACTGTTTCAATCGGAAATTCGCCAACACTTGTCTCGCCACTTAGCATCAGCGCATCTGCACCATCCAAAACAGCATTCGCTACATCGCTGGCCTCTGCTCTGGTCGGTCTTGGGCTATCAATCATGCTTTCAAGCATTTGAGTGGCAACAACCACAGGCTTCGCCCATCTTCTCGCCAATTCGACAGCTCTTTTCTGCACTATTGGCACTTGTTCCAGAGGTAGCTCGACCCCCAAATCACCTCTGGCGACCATGATTCCATCAAATGCATCAATGATTTCCTCTAGGGCATTGACGGCCTGCGGTTTCTCAATCTTTGCGATTACAGGAAGGAATTTTCCCTCTTCGCTCATTATTTCGTGCACTCTGGAGATGTCTTTGGAATTCCTTACAAAACTCAATGCGATGATGTCCACACCTGTTTGAATCGCCCAGCGCAAATCTTCCTCATCCTTTTCGCTGAGTGCGGGAACGTTCACCGCAACCCCTGGAAGGTTTATGCCTTTATTGTTTGATATCTTGCCACCGATAACAGTGCTGCAATGAACCTCGTCATCGGTCACCTTTTCTGCTTTTAGTGTTACCTTGCCATCATCAATTAGCAATAAATCTCCAGCATTCACATCACCACACAGTCCTTTGAACGTGGTGGAGCAAATATCCTCATCACCCAGAATGTCTCTGGTGGTGATCACAAATGGATCTCCGACCTTGAGCTTCACCTTGATGTCATCTTTGAACCTGCCAAGACGGATTTTGGGTCCCTGCAAATCAGCCAGGATACCCACAGCCGCCCCAGTATTTTTGGACGCGTTTCGAACCATTTCATAGCTTTTGGAATGAACTTCGTGGTCACCATGGCTCATGTTCAGCCTTGCGACATTCATCCCTGCATCTATCAGGGCCTCGATTTTCTCAGTACTCGCCACAGCGGGGCCGAGTGTTGCAAAGATTCTTGCTCTTCTCATAATTACCGTTCGGTCAGCTATACACGGATAGAGGCTGATCGGTTGGTTTCACCGGAAACGGCAAACGCGATTCACCCTCTAGATATTCGTCAATAGCACTCGCAGCAGCTCTACCCTCGGCAATTGCCCAAACAACAAGGCTTGCTCCCCTGCCGGCATCACCAGCAGCGAATAGTCCCTCTTGAACTTCGTATTTGCTTCCGCGGGCGACATTGCCACGATTATCGAGTTCCACCTTAGCCTGTTCTACCAATTTGTCACCTTCAGTGCCAATAAAGCCAAGACTTAGTAAAACCAAATCCGCTGGAATAACTCTCTCTGTTCCTGGCTTTGGTGCTCGGGTGCCGTCTTTGTATTCAGTCTCGGCGACTTCCAATCCCGTTACCTTGCCGTTTTCACCGATAAACCGAACGGTTGAGGATAAAAACGCCCTCTCCCCAAATTCTTCATGAGCACTTTGCACCTCGAATAGGTTCGGGATGGTTGGCCACGGCATGTCCTCGGTGCGCTCCGTGGGAGGCTGTTTACCAATTGCCAAAGTGGTAACACTCAATGCACCCTGCCTGGTTGCAGTGCCCAGGCAATCTGCCCCAGTGTCACCACCACCCAACACAATCACATGCTTTCCTTTTGCATCAATTCTTTCTGCGAGATCATCGCCAGCAACGGCTTTATTGGACTGAGTCAGATATTCCATTGCGAAATGAATACCATCCAAATCTCTTCCAGGAATTGGCAAATCCCTGGGCTTTAGAGCCCCGGTGGCTACCAAAACAGCGTCATAGCGATCCCTAAGGTCATCCCAACTGATATCTTCCCCAATTGTTACGCCAGTTCTAAAGATGGTTCCCTCTGCCTGCATTTGGCGGACCCTTCGGTCAATATGAGTTTTTTCCATCTTGAAATCAGGAATACCGTATCTGAGCAATCCGCCAATTCGGTCATCTCTCTCATAAACAGCGACAGTGTGACCAGCCCTGGTTAATTGTTGTGCGGCGGCCATCCCTGCAGGTCCGCTACCGACCACAGCGATTGTTTTACCTGTTAGACGCTCCGGCACAGTTGGGGTAACCCATCCATTTTCAAAGGCGTCATCGATGATGCTGACCTCGATTTCCTTGATGGTCACAGGTGGTTGATTAATTCCCAACACACAGGTGTCCTCGCAAGGCGCAGGGCAAATTCGACCCGTAAACTCTGGAAAGTTATTAGTGGAATGCAGGCGTTCTATGGCATCTTTACCGAGACCCTGACGGGTTAGGTCATTCCACTCTGGTATTAGATTTCCGAGAGGGCAACCCTGATGACAAAACGGGATGCCGCAATCCATGCATCTGGAGGCTTGACGTTTTACAACTTCGCCGTCGCGTTTTTCATAGACTTCCTTGTAATCCATGATTCTCACGGGAACCGGCCTACGCTTTCTTGTTTCTCTTTCGGTTACCCTCAGAAAGCCCTTTGGATCAGCCATTTGTCACCTCCAATATCTTTGTCCATGTGTCCTCTCCATCTGGATCTGCGCCAGTCTCGATTGCCTCAGTTCTGATTTCGAGAACCCTTGCATAATCACTTGGCACCAATTTCTTGAATTTTGAAACTTCGCTGTCAAAATTATCCAGGGTGTTCATGGCAATAGGAGAACCCGTTAGCTGAACATGTTCTTCCAACAGTTTTCTGAGTCGCTGCTGGTCAAACTCGCTTAGCCCCTCGATGATCAATTCACCACTTTGTATGGCCTGCTGATTAACTCTGGACTCGTTGAGGTTATAGAAATAACCGATTCCACCACTCATTCCCGCACCGACATTGATTCCAGTTTCTCCCAGGATCACAGCTTCACCGCCAGTCATGTATTCAAGTGCGTGGTCCCCAACACCCTCGACAACAGCAATCACTCCCGAGTTTCTAACCAAGAATCGCTCGCCAACAATGCCTGAGACAAAGATTTTGCCACTGGTTGCACCATACCCAATCACGTTTCCAGCAATGACACTCTCATGGCTTTGATAACTGGATTCTCTATAGGGTCGAACGGAGATTACTCCCCCACTAAGACCCTTACCAAGATAGTCATTGACATCGCCCTCAATGGAGAGCGAGATTCCCTTAGGAACAAATGCCCCCAATGATTGACCTGCGCTTCCCCGCAGGTTGATGTCTATGGTTGCCTCCGGAAGCCCATCGTTACCAAATCTCTTTGTTAGTTCATGGCCCAGCATGGTGCCAACAGCCTGATTTACGTTACTAACTGGCAGGTCAATTTTCACAGGAAGTCCATCTTCGAGACTGGTCTCTGCCAATTTCAAAAGCTGCTGATCAAAGTGTTTCTCAAGTTCATGATCTTGGGTGGTTGTGTTTCTTCTTTCGCCCTCTGGTAGTTCAGTCGAAAGAATTGGTCTTAGATCCAATCCATCTGCCTTCCAGTGGTTGATGGCACGATTCACATCCAACAGGTCAACCCGACCAATGGCCTCATCAAGTGTCCTAAATCCAAGTTCTGCTAGATATTCGCGTACTTCTTGAGCCAGGTACTCAAAAAAGTTCACCACAAACTCTGCTTTGCCACTGAACCTTTCGCGCAACACGGGGTTACCAGTTGCCACACCCACAGGACAGGTGTCGAGATGACAAACTCTCATCAACACACATCCGCTAACAACTAGTGGAGCGGTTGAGAATCCATATTCTTCTGCTCCTAATAGGGCTGCCACCATGACATCTCGACCAGTTTTCATTTGACCGTCAACCTGAACGCTGACTCTGTCTCTCAAGCCGTTATGCATAAGGGTTTGCTGAGTTTCAGCCAATCCGATTTCCCAGGGGGTTCCAGCGTGCTTCAAAGAGTTCAATGGTGAAGCGCCGGTTCCTCCGTCGTGACCAGAGATCAAGACAACATCACTTTTCGCCTTGGCGACTCCAGCTGCAACGGTGCCCACACCAAACTGACTCACAAGCTTCACGTGGATTCTTGCGCCTGGGTTCGCTCTTTTCAGGTCAAAAATCAACTGCTTCAAATCTTCGATTGAATAAATATCGTGGTGTGGCGGAGGGCTAATCAACCCAACCCCGGGGGTTGAATGTCTAATCTCTGCAATGAAGGGGTACACCTTCCCGGGGGGTAACTGCCCACCCTCTCCTGGTTTGGCTCCCTGCGCCATTTTGATTTGGATGTCATCAGCGTTAGTCAAATACATGCTGGTAACACCAAAGCGACCACTGGCAACCTGTTTGATAGAGCTTCGTGTTTCGGGGTTGGTCAAGCGATCCAGTCGCTCCCCTCCCTCACCAGTATTTGATTTCCCACCCAGCCTGTTCATAGCAATGGCTAGTGTCTCGTGTGCTTCAGGAGAGATGGATCCAAAGCTCATTGCGCCAGTTGCAAACCTTTTTACGATCTCACTTACTGGCTCAACCTCATCGATTGAGATGGCCTTAGTTTTTTCGGTTCGGAATTTAAAAAGTCCTCTAAGTGTCATCAATCTTTCGGATTGGTCATCCACAGCGTTTGTGTACTGTTTGAAAATGTCATACCGACCAGCTCTGGTTGAGTGTTGGAGCTTGAAAACCGTCTCTGGGTTGAACAGGTGCGGAGGTCCATCTCTCCTCCACTTTAATTCTCCACCAACTTCTAGGCCCTCTAGTTCAAATTCTTCAATTGGATAAGCCTTCCGGTGGCGGTGCTCAATCTCCTGGTGCAGAATTTCAAGATCTACGCCACCGAGCTTGCTGGTGGTGCCGGTGAAGTATCTGTCAACTAGTTCTTGCCCAAGACCCACAGCTTCGAAACATTGCGCGCCACTGTAGGAACTCACGGTGCTGATGCCCATCTTGCTCATGACCTTCAGAACCCCTTTGCCCAATGATTTGGCTAAGTTCGCTGTTGCGGTCTTCGTGGTGATGTTCAGAAGGTGCTTGGTGCGAACCATCTCTTCTGCCGTTTCCAAAGCTAGATATGGATTCACGGCGGCGGCGCCAAAGCCTACCAAAACCGCAACGTGGTGAACCTCTCTAACATCGCCGGCCTCGACCACCAGTCCAACTTTGGTTCTGGTGCCCTTTCGAATCAGATGGTGATGGATGGCACTGGTTGCCAACAGCGATGGAATCGGCGCAAGCTCTCTGTTGCTGTCGCGATCACTAATTACCAAGAAACTGGCACCCTGTTCAATCGCCTGGTCCACTTCTTGGGAAAGCTCGTCCAATCTCGCGGACAAGGCCTCTTCGCCGCCATCAACGCTGTATCGGGCATCAACGATGTGCGTGAAGCCGGTCTCTGCTTGTTTGATGTGCTTGATTTTTGCCATCTCGTCGTTATCCAAAACGGGGAAATCAACCACCATTCTTCTTTCAGGATTTTTTGTCGAAGACAAGATGTTGCCCTCAGGCCCGATCACAGAGCTTAAGCTGGTGACAATTTCTTCCCTGATGGCATCAAGCGGTGGGTTTGTGACCTGAGCAAACTGTTGAGTGAAGTAGTCAAAGAGAAGCCTTGGTCTGTCACTAATGGCTGCAATTGGAGTGTCGGTACCCATGGCACCAATTGGTTCAATACCTTTCATCGCCATTGGTCCAATGACCTCTTTGAGTTCCTCCTCTGTGTAACCAAACATGCGCTGTCGACGCTCAACACTCGCTGATGAGTGCCTGACGTGGTCACGCTCCGGAAGATCTCTCAGGTTCAGCCTGTTTGATTCAAGCCAGAGGCTCCAATCTTCCATCTCAGACATTGTCTGCTTGATTTCAGCATCACTGATGATTCGACCCTGTTCAGTGTCCACCAAAAACATTTTTCCTGGCTGCAAGCGTCCTCGCTCCACAACCTTTGAAGGGTCGACATCGTAAACACCAGTTTCACTGCCAAGAATCACCAGTCCATCATCTGTTACCAGATAGCGCCCTGGCCGCAAACCATTTCTGTCCAAGGTTGCACCCACCAAGCTTCCATCTGTGAAGGTAACGCTGGCAGGGCCATCCCAAGGTTCCATCAACAAGCTGTGATACTCATAAAATGCCTTGAGTTTGGGATCCATGTCTTTTTGTTTTTCCCAAGCCTCTGGAATCATCATCATGATTGCGTGTGGAAGAGAGCGACCGCTTAGGTGCAACAGCTCCAAAACCTCATCAAAACTGGCCGAATCACTTGCGCCCGGCGTGACGATTGGGCGAAGTGGTTCTAAATCACCAATTAACTCGCTTGCCAATGTGGCCTCGCGTGCCCTCATCCAGTTCGTGTTGCCCTTGACTGTGTTAATTTCACCGTTGTGGGCGATCATCCTGAAGGGGTGAGCAAGTGGCCAGGATGGAAAAGTGTTGGTGCTAAATCTTGAGTGCACCAGTGCCATCTTTGACTCTAGTCTTGGGTCTTGCAGATCCTTGAAAAATGGCTGCAATTGCAAGGTTGTGAGCATTCCCTTATAAACAATTGTTCGGCATGAAAGCGTTGGGTGATAAAGCCCCAGCTCTCTTTCGCTGCGCTTTCTAGCCCTGAATAGCATTCGCTCTAAATCAAGCCCAGACTCTTCATTTAGTCCAGCAACAAACAGTTGGCCGATGTGTGGCATAGCTTCTTTTGCCATCTCGCCCAAAACTTCAGGGTTTGTCTCTATTTCGCGCCATGCCAGCAGGGACAGCCCCTCTTGTTTGAGAATCTCCTCCAGCCGAATTCTTTCTTGGTTTCTGAGATTTGGATCAGTGTCTTCAAAAACTAAACCTGCGCCATACTGCCCAAAGTTTGGGAGTGGAAAATCTACAACTTCAGCAAAAAACTTGTGTGGAATCTCTAGCAGGATTCCGGCACCGTCTCCCGTTCCAGCATCACTGCCAACAGCTCCCCTGTGTTCGAGGTTACAAAGTGAACCAAGGGCTGTCTGAACTATGTCATTACCACCGTAGCCACGAAGGGTAGCAACCATTGCCACACCACAGGAGTCTTTCTCTGCGGCAGGGTCATATAAATCCGTCGTCTGCGGATAGTTGCTAAATCTCCAGAATGGGCTAGCCGACATTAAAACTCCGATCATCGCTTTCGGGGCAGCATCGGCCCGAAGTTTTACTTATTGAATCTACTTGGCCTCTGCAGTTTCTTCTGCTTCTGCTTCCTCTACCTTTTGGGCTCGGAAAATAGAGGTCTCTTCTCCTCTGTGCCTGTAGTGCTGGACAATAATAATGGTCAGCCCCACAATAATGCCAACAATCGCAGACCAGATATTTATCCTCAATCCAAGAATTATTTCGCTTGGGTCAATCCTTATTGATTCAATCCATGCTCTGCCTACTGAATAAATCACCAGATAAAGACCGAACAGTCGACCAAAGCGCATGTTTAGCTTTCTGTCCAAAATCAAAAGCAGCACAACCCCGGTTAGAGACCAAAGCATCTCGTAGGCAAAGGTTGGATGAAAAGTCACGCCCTCTGGAAATCCCTGCGGATAGGCGGGGTTACTCTGGGGAATCTCTAAGCCCCATGGCAAATCTGTTGGCAAACCAAAAAGTTCCTGGTTGAAATAATTCCCCCAGCGACCAATTGCCTGGGCTAATAAAATTCCAGGAGCAAGGGCATCTGCCACAGACCAAAACTTGAGTCCTGCCTGCCTAACGCCAATGTAGGCACCAACAGCACCGAGGATAAGTGCCCCGTAGATTGCCAGTCCACCCTCCCAGACATAGAAAATGGCCAGCAAATCTGCACCTTCATAAAAATAATCCCGAGGATGGGTGAAAACGTGAAACAGTCGTCCACCAAGGATTCCAAAGGGAACAGCCCAGAGTGCGATGTCAAGAATCACTCCTCGTTCGGCTCCACGCTTATGCAACCGATAATCAGATAGCAACACCGCAAGGATGATGCCGGTGAGGATGAACAGGGCATAAAAATTAACTCGCAGTGGACCTAGGTCAAGGTAGGAGATTTCTGGGGATGGAATTGAACTAATCACGTTGCAATTCTAGGCCGTTAGCCAAATCTTTTGTTTTTTCAATCAAACCCGCAAGCCCATTTTCCGCATAAGCCCTAATAAACGCAGTGCCAACTATCGCTCCATCAGCATAAGAGTTCACCTCTTTGACTTGATCGCCCGTGGATATCCCCACACCGACTGCAGTGGGCCTGTCGGATACAGCTCTAAGTCTCTCAACTGTGTTTCTGGCCAATGCGTCTAAATTTGCACGCTCCCCTGTGATTCCCATTGTGGAAACCGTATACACAAATCCTTTGGAAGCTTCGGCGTTGTCTTTGATGCGTTCATTACTGGAACTAGGTGCAATTAGAAACACTCTGTCTAATCCCAGCTCATCACTAATGGAAATCCAGTCCTGTGCCTCATCTGGGATCAAATCTGGTGTAATCAGTCCATCGGCTCCAGATTGCTTTAGTTGCTCAGCAAATTCTTTCAAACCAATGCGAATTACGGGATTCCAATAGGTCATCACCAAAATAGGAACGTCGGTGCTTTCTCTTAGTCTTTTGACAACCTCGAAGGTGTCTCTCAGCCTGAAGCCATTTGCTCTTGCTACCTCGGTGGCTTTTTGTATAACCGGGCCATCCATAATTGGATCGCTGTAGGGAACTCCCAATTCGAGAATCTCTACTCCACCTTTTACCATTTCAAGACAAGCTTCAACGCTTTCATCAATAGTTGGGTAGCCAGCTGGGAAATAACCAATGAGAGTGTTTTTGTCCCTTCTAAGAAGGCTCTCTACTCTACTCATCTCCAACTACCCTGTTTACGCCCGTTAGCTGAAAATATCTAGCTGCTGTTTCCATGTCTTTATCACCTCGACCACTCAGGTTCACTAATACATGCGCCCCAGGGCTCTCTTTGGCAATTCTCTCGATGCCCGCTAGAGCATGGGCTGTTTCAATGGCGGGGATAATTCCTTCGGTCTCAGACAATAAAGCCATGGCATCCATTGCCTGCTTATCTGTAATGTCTCGATATTCAGCTCTTCCAAGGTCTTTTAGCCAAGCATGCTCTGGTCCAACACCTGGATAATCCAGACCGGCTGAAATGCTGTGAGAATCTGAAGTTTGGCCGTCTTCGTCTTGCAGCATGTAACTTCTAGCGCCATGCAAAACGCCAGGCGTACCCATGCTTATGGTTGCGGAATGCATTGGGGTATCAATACCGTCACCAGCTGCCTCGTAACCTATTAGCTTCACATCGTCATCTAAAAACTCGTGGAAAATTCCAATGGCATTCGATCCCCCGCCAACGCATGCAATTACATAATCAGGGTTTCTGCCGGTCCTGTCCAACATCTGTTGTTTCGCCTCGCGACCAATAACGCTGTGGAAATCCCTAACCATTGTTGGAAAGGGGTGAGGTCCTGCCACCGTCCCCAACAGATAGTGTGTTGTTTCAACATTGGCAACCCAGTCACGCATCGCTTCGTTGATGGCATCTTTCAATGTCCTGGTACCGGTTCGGACGGCCACCACCTCGGCCCCCAGAAGTCTCATACGAGCAACATTTAGTGCCTGTCGTTCGGTGTCAACCTCTCCCATGTAAACAACGCATTCAAGACCAAAATATGCAGCTGCGGTTGCAGATGCCACACCGTGCTGACCAGCTCCGGTTTCAGCGATAATCCTTTTTTTACCCATTTTTTTAGCAAGCAGTGCTTGGCCCATGACGTTATTTATTTTGTGTGAACCTGTGTGGTTGAGGTCCTCTCGCTTTAGAAAAACACGAACATCACCAACGGCTGCTGCAAATTTGGTGGCCTCCGTCAACACACTTGGCCGACCTGTGTATTCACGGTGGAGCATATCTAGCTCTTTTAGAAACTCAGGATCCGTTCGTGCCTCTTTATAAACGCGATCTAATTGATCTAGCGCTGCAATAAGTGGTTCTGGAACAAATCGCCCACCATATTCCCCGAAGTAGGGACCAACATGTTCACCTAATTTAATATCGCTCATTATGGAATTGTAAGTCACTTATCGAGTGAGCGGAAACTCTCAATCAGAGATTTGGCGTCACCTTTTACCAACGCCTCACCTACCAATACCGCATCTGCTCCAAATTGCTTATATAAACGGGCGTCTTCAACTCCAGTAACGGCGCTTTCTGCGACTTTGATAACACCCTTTGGAAGCTGGTTCACAAGTTTTCCAAATAGATCGATATCAGTTTCAAAGGTGTTTAGGTTTCTGGTGTTTACCCCTAGAAATGTAACCGGGAGTTGAAGCGCTCTTTCAATTTCAGATTCGGAGTGAGTTTCAACCAAAATCTCCAGTCCTTGTTCTGCTGCATACTCAAAAAGCTCTTTGTACTTATCATCATCAAGGCCCAACATGATGAGTAAAACCATGGACGCCCCAAAAGCCTTGGCTTCCGTTATCTGTTCTTTAGTGGATATGAAATCTTTGCGCAGGGTCGGAACATTCACTCCCGCACTAACAATCTCTAGGTCCTCAACGCTTCCGCTGAAACCCGATTGTTCAGTCAGCACGGAAATTGCGGCGGCCCCTGCGGCCTCATACGTTTTTGCTAGCGCCAGTGGGTCTTTGATTTCAGCGAGATGACCCTTCGAGGGTGAGGACCGCTTGATTTCAGCGATTACCGAAAGCTCGTTTGATTGAAAAAAAGGTCTTGGATTAAGCGGGGTGTTGTTATTAGCTAGAGTTTGTAATTTTTTGTTGCTTATAGTCTCTCTAAGGCGCCTGGATTGCTCTAAAGAGTTTTCATAAAGACCTTTTAGAAGCTCAGCTTTTCGGTTTTGAGCCATAGCCCATCTGTCTCAGGATCCATCCAACCAACACTCCGGCGGCAGCAACTGCAGCACTTGCCCAGACCAGTAATGGCATGTCAAAAAAGAAGAACACGGTTCCAACAGTGGTTGCTATCAGAATGATTGTGACAGCTGTCCAGGCCGCCACGGTGTGGCCGTGACCAGGATCATTTGCGTCGTGACTCATAAAAACCTCCGCCTAAATCTTATCAAGATTGACTATCCCATAGACCTATCGGGTCATCACCGTCGTTGGATTTTGCAATTCTTTTGGAGCCGGCACTTTGTTTGGGTCTAATTATGTTGAATACAAGTGTCAGCAAATAAATACTCAGCCCTACGAAATACACAGCGATGAAACCAGAATTGAACTCAACCTCGGGTGATGTGCCGACTGCGCCGGTAACTGAAACCAACCGATCGATTATTGGCCCTGCATTCAGCAAAGAATTTGCAGATATAAACAAAAGATAGCCACTCACGAGAGCTAAGACCCCAGAAATGACTCTCTGTGCCAATTTTTTGAAATAAAAGAGCATGAAAACACCAAGAGCCAAAACGACTAAAAAGGCGCTTGCAAGATTCAGGGCCTCAAATCCCGTTGATGAAATTTGCTCTTTTGGAAAATTCAGCCATTGAAGGCTCAGGCCAAAAACAGAAAGCCCTAGACCTAGCAATAATCCGACCAATCTAATCATTTGCGTTTCCTGCTATTGGCAATAGATATGGCCTTCTGGATAACCTTCGCTTTTGCCAGAGTCTCTTGATATTCACTTTCTGGGTCGCTGTCCAACACGATTCCAGCACCAGCTTGCACAAACGCCTTCTCATCACGGATGAGAGCTGTCCTTATAGCGATAGCTAAATCAGCATTTCCCTGAAAGTCAAAATAGCCAACCACTCCCCCGAATAATCCTCGATTACTCGGTTCTAGATCTTCAATAATCTCCAGAGCTTTCGGTTTAGGGGCACCACTTAGAGTCCCGGCCGGAAATGCACTACCGACTGCGTTCACCCTGGAGATTCCCTTGCGCAACTTGCCAACAACGGTGCTGACGAGATGCATTATGTGGCTGTATCGATGCACCACCATAAACTCATCGACTTTCACTGATGTTGGCTCGCAGCTTCTAAGGAGATCATTTCTGGCAAGATCCACCAACATCAGGTGTTCGGATTGCTCTTTGGTGTCAGCAAGGAGTTCTCGTTCCATTTCCAGATCTGCCTGTGGGTTTTTTCCTCTGGGCCTGGAGCCAGCAATGGGATGAGAAATAATCGCGTCCTGATTAATCCTAACCAGAGCCTCTGGAGAGGAACCCACTATCCAGTATTTGCCATCTTCATCGGCAAGTTGCAGCAAATACATGTAGGGACTTGGGTTTAGCGCCCTGAGAACCGCGTACACCTGATCAGCGGTGACATTGATATCTTGACTAAAGCGTTGAGACACAACGACTTGGAAAACATCGCCAGCAATCACATGCTCCTTGGCAACACCTACCATCTCCAAAAACTCAGACTTTTCCATATTGATCTGAACGTCGTCCTCGGCGTTAAAGTCAACTTCATAAATCTCAGCAGGTGTGGGCATTTCTAAAAGTTTTTGTATTTCAGAAATTCTATTTTCAGCATTTTGCAGAGACTCTTGCAGTTCTCCGTCTTCTAAAAAAACGTTGTGAATTATGTAGAGCTTCGAGTCCAAGTGGTCCAATACGACAATTTCTCTAAACTGCAGAAAGTGAATTCTAGGTATTGAGTATTCACTTGTTTTTTCGCCAGGTAATCTCTCTAGGTTCCTGACCACATTCCAGCTCATGTGCCCAACCAATCCACTTTGCAGTGGAAGTTTTGAATTATCTGCAGACAGGTAATGATCTGAAAGCTGTTCAAGAGCGATTAGAGGGTCTTCGCTTAGTTCGAATGATAGATCGGGCCCTGTCCATTTGGATTTGCCTGCGGCTTCAATCAGTTCACCCCTGGGGTTGAAACCAACAAAGCTATAACGGGCCCAGACACCCTGTTCGGCGCTTTCCAGCAAGAAGACCCCGGTTTCGGACTGTAGTTTTCTGTATATCCCCATCGGCGTTTCACTGGAATTAAAAGACTCGCTAATTATTGGAAAGACATTGAATCTCTCTGCGAGTTCGTTTAGTTCATCTAGCGTGAGCAATTAGACCTCATCCGATTCAAAGCAGCTCTCAGATCCAGTGTGGCAGGTTGGACCCTCGGGAATGACCTTGGCCAGTAGAGCATCCGAATCACAGTCCATCGAAATCGAGACAAGTTTCAAGATATTTCCAGATGTTTCGCCCTTTACCCATAATTGCTCACGAGATCTTGAGTAAAAACTCACCAACCGAGTCTCAATTGTTTGCTGAAATGCTTGCAGATTCATATATCCAAGCATCAAAACTTTTCCCGAGTTCTCATTTTGAATAATGCAGGGAATCAGCCCATTCGCATCAAAAACTAGTTTGGAAGCTTCCACATCTCTCATCTGATTTCTGCTCCAGAATTTGTCATTGCTTGTTTTACTTCCGAGATACTAATTTCCCCTCTATGAAAAACCCCAGCCGCTAAGACTGCATCCACTCCAGTTACCAACACATCAGAAAAGTGTTTTACAGTTCCCGCTCCGCCACTGGCAATTACTGGAACGGTTGAAGAATTTACCGCTATTTCGGTCATCTCCAGATCAAAGCCGTCCCCAGTTCCATCGCGGTCGATGCTATTTATCAGCAACTCTCCTACTGGGGTTTGATTGCAAATCTCTATCCACTGCTCTAATAAAACACCAGTAGGTGTTGTCCCACCGTGAGTAAAAAGCTCCATGCCTTTGTTTGTTCTTTTGGCATCAATTGAGCTAACTAGAACCTGCGAACCGTAATTAGAAACAATGTCTCGAAGCAGATTTGGATTAGTAATGGCTGCACTACTAATGCTTATTTTGTCTGCACCCGCTTCCAGGAGGTCCCCTACATCCTCAACGGATTTGATTCCACCGCCAACAGTTAGCGGGATAAACACTTGTTCTGCAACAGCACTAACGGCCTCGATAGTTGCATTTCTACCTTCTAGGGATGCGCTCACATCCAAAAAAGTAATCTCGTCAGCACCCTCTTCAAAATAGGCTTTAGCTAATTCAATCGGGTCTCCAACGTCGATAAGACCTTTGAAATTAACTCCCTTTACGACACGACCGTCCTTTACATCTAGGCAGGGAATGACTCTGATTGTGCTCATTAGATCCTGGCTGCGTGTATTTCACTAACGAGAATTGCCTTTGCGCCAAGGTTTTGAAGCTCGTCTAGTTTTTGATTTGTTTCAGAGGCCAAAACCAATGCCCTAACAGCAACCCAGTCTTTATCTTGCAAAGGAGAAACTGTTGGAGATTCAAACCCCGGTGTTATTTTGCTTGCCTGTTCTAAAAGTGAAAGCGGGCAATCGAAATCAAATATGACATATTTCCTTGCAACCAAAACCCCTTGCAGCCTTCGAAGTAGACCCTGTGCCAAATCGGATTTACCGGGAGAGGAGATTAGCTGAGCGGTTGATCGCATAAGCGGTTCACCAATAATCTCCAATCCAGCGCGGCGAAGGGTGTTTCCGGTTGAAACAACATCCACTACCGCATCAGCAACACCTAATATCACCGCATTCTCCACGGCTCCATCCAATTTGACCAATTCGGCAGTCACATTTTTTTTGGCCAATAGATCTCGGGTAAGGGTTGAGTAGGCAGTTGCAATGCGTTTCCCATTGAAATCCTCAATGGTTTGACCTGATCCAGCAGGTGCCGCTAAGGAGAGTGAACTGGATCCAAATTCGAGATCTTCAACTATTTCTGCATGACTGTCCCCGTCAAGCATCAGGTCTAGCCCTGTGATTCCGGCATCCAATGTCCCTTTTCCGACATAGGTTGCGATGTCTTTGGGTCTCAGATAGAAAAATTCGACATTGTTCAGCTCGTCTATTAGGTGCAGCTCTTTGCTGTCGCGTCGAGTCGAATAGCCAGCCTCGTTTAGCATGGAAATTGCTGCTTCACTGAGAACACCCTTATTTGGAACAGCGACCTTAAGCATCAAAGCTTGTCCTCCACTTCAGCAAGTGTCACCCCTTTGGCAACCAGAAGCACCTGCAGGTGGTAGATCAATTGACTTGCCTCCAGTGCTAAATCCTCATTAGTTTCATACTCCGCCGCCATCCAGGTTTCGGCAGCCTCTTCTACCAGTTTTTTTCCAATCTCATGAACGCCAAGTTCCAAGAGTTCTTTAGTTCTGCTCTCGCTGTTACCGATTGCTTTTCTTGACTCAACTAGTTCATAAAGCTCATTGAAAGATGTCATGCCGACAAGACTACCCTGACAAGCTCGCTCGTAGGCCTGCAATAGCCCTGGCTGGGTCAATCCCATCAAAGACTGCGCTCCCCGCAACAAAAGTGTCAGCTCCCGCTTCAGCGGCTAATTGAATTGTCTCAGAGTTGATGCCACCATCGACCTGCAGAAAACAGTCAGGGTTTTCCTGAAAGATTAATTCTTTGGCCAACCTTATTTTTGGAAGCACCTCCATCATGAATTTCTGCCCGCCGAACCCTGGTTCAACAGTCATGATCAGAAGTTGGTCTAGATCAGCTATTAGGTGCTTATAGGGTTCAAGTGGTGTATTCGGCTTGAGTGCAATCCCCACCTGCTTTCCAAGCTGTTTTACTTTTCGGATTATTCGCTCCGGGTCCTTAGCGCTCTCTATGTGAAAAGTGACCATCTCCGAATGTTCTGCATATCGAACGGCCCAAGTGTCTGGATCATCAATCATTAGGTGAACATCAAAAGCTATTGGACTGACTTTTCGCCAGTTGTCTACCACTGGTAGGCCAAAGGTCAGGTTGGGAACAAAATGCGAGTCCATCACATCGACATGGACCATGTCTGCCGCAGAGATGCTTTTCAGCTGTTGCTCCATGTTCGCAAAATCAGCGCTAAGTATTGATGGATTGATCCGCATGCAATCACTCTACTGCTTTTGAAAAAGAGCCAAAAACATGCAGTCGGAGTTGTGTAAATCGCTCCAAAGTTGCAAAGTCTTACGGTTTTTATTGGCATGCACCTCTGCATAGTCATGCCAGGGCAGAATTGTGAAATCAGGATGTGAGTTCAGAAACCATCTTGCAATCGCGGTGGTTTCTTCAACAACCGGAGAACAGGTGATGTAGGCGATAATGCCACCGTCCGCGACAACCTCTGAGGCCTTTGACAACAGCCTTTGCTGTATCGAGTTGAGGTTCTGAATCTGTTCCGGATTTTTATTGTGTCGAGATTCAGGCTTTCTTCGAAGGGCACCCAGTCCGGTGCAGGGGGCATCAATCAGAACAAGTTCGAAACTGTTTTTGTAATCGAACTCTGTTGCGTCAGCGGTGTGTGTTTCGGCGTTATCAAATCCAGACAGAGAATCCCTCACCAGCTTTGCTCTTTGCGGGTAAAGCTCAATTGCAGTCAAGCTGGAATTACGCTGACTGGCTATCGCCGCCAAGAGTGAAGCCTTGCCGCCTGGTCCTGCGCACATGTCAAGCCATTTGCCATCCTTGCTAGCTTTCGCTGCAATTTGAGTTACCAATTGACTGCCCTGATCTTGATAACGGTAGCTATCAAGGGATAACCCCTCCATTGCTTCAAACGCGTAATCTCCAAGTGGAAGCTTTACTGAATTTTCTGGCGGATTTGTAGGTGGCAGAGCAACCATTTGCGGCTTCGGGCTTTGATTATTAACTTGCAGTAACGCTGTTAGGTTTTCAACTCCATCAAGCTCTCTACTCGATGCCAAAGCGTCGATGATCCATTTGGGATGTGAGAATGTCGTTTCTAAATTACCGCCGTCATTCGTGGCGCTATTCACAATTTCAGCGTTCTCCCGAATCAAGCGCCTAAGTAGGGCATTTACCAAACCCGAGGCGCGTGCTTTAGATTTCTTGATGAGTTCTACGTATTGATCCACTACCGCGTGCTCACCAGTTCTCATGTTCAGAAGTTCATGGATTGCAAGCCTCAATGTCACTAAAACATCGTCGTCTAACTCCTTCAAGGAAGTCATTTGGCCAATGATTGCATCGTATTGGATTTGCATTCGAAGAGTGCCATAGGCAAGCTCTTGTAAAAAACCTCTGTCTTTTTTATCAAGACCGCTGTCTTTGAGCATTTTAGGGAGCTTGATATTTGGATAAACCCCCTCAGTTTCCACCGCCATCAGTAACTCATGGGCTAATAAACGAGACTTAGTTACCAACAGTTGCCTCGCCCACTCCGTTAAACCAATCAATTGCTGACATCGGCTTTTTAGAAAACGGTTGTACTTGCAAAAGCTCTAACTTTGTGTGTTTCCCACAACTCACGTAAACCTTGCCAGCTAGTTTTTCAACCCGACCTATTTCATCACCCTCGTCGGGAAAACTGAGACCGGAGGTTCTGGCGCTAAGTATTCGCAAAGGATGGCCGTTATAGTTCACCCAAGCAACCGGCTCTGGATATGCAGCCAAAATCATCCTCACCAAAGCCTCTGAAGTTTGATTTAGGTCTAGTTCACATTCCTCTCTACTGAGCTTCGGAGCCATGGTTGCATCCCCGGATTGCTGTTCTAGTTCTGGGGAGTCATCCGAAAGTAATCTAACCAAGCTTTCAACAGACGCTTCTGCCATTTTGTTTAGTGCCTCGGCAGTGTTCAATCCATCAATGCTCACTTCAAACTGGTGGTAGACAGGACCCGAGTCCATCCCTGCATCAATTTGAAAAATGCTCACACCAGTGGGTCTTTCATCATTCATAATCGCCCTCTGCACAGGTGCAGCTCCTCTAAGTTTTGGAAGAAGTGAAAAGTGCAGATTGAACCATTGCAAGCTTTCTAAAACCTCGCCTTTAAGGATCGCTCCATAGCTCACAACAATGCCTCTTTTTGCTCCTGCGGATTTGATGTCAGCGATAACCAGGGAGGGATCATTGGCTTTCACGGTTTTCACTCCAAGGGAGTCTGCGACATCAGCTACAACTGTCTGTCTCAGTTCGCGTTTTCTACCAAAAGGGGCATCTTCGCGGGTAATTACCAACGCTGGTTTAGATTTCTCGGCAAGAGCCGCTAAGACAGAGGCAGCTGTGCTGTCACTTCCTGCAAACACATAATTAATCAAATTAGGCCTTGTCCGTCCATGATTACCTTTAGCCCTCTTTTGCGACGCTCACCCTCGATTGGTGGAGTAGCTAATTGCTCTCTGCTCAATATCTCGGCAACCTTTGGGCCATCTTTATATTGATAGCTGAAAACGAGTCTAGGGTTGGTGGAAATCACCTTAGCCGAGGAAGAGAGACTCTCCGCCACCGAATTCAGCCTTGACTGCTCGCCTTCGACTATGCCCAATCGCTTCCAAGGTGATAGACCGAGAGATTTTCGTTGTTCAGATTCAGATCTAATAAGTTCACCAGATTGTCCAATTGAAAGCTTTTTTACGACTTCTCCCTGGTAGTTAGCGAAGTGTAATTGACCGCCGGGGGCCAAGTGGCTTGCTGCATCGGTCCAGATTCTTATGCTGTGCTCTAAAGCACGAAGGGTCTCGCGTGACAAAAAACTCTGAGGTTGATCTATAACAGCAAGCACATATCCGCTATCGCAATCGGGTATTGCACCAGGGGTTGCAACCACTAAAGGTTTTCCGGAGATGCTCTCCACTTGTTTTTGCTGAGATGATTCAATAACGCGTGCACCAGGAATTATCTTTCCAAAATCAGAAGCTGAGCGACTCGCTCCCTTGTTTCCTTTTTGGAATTCCTTACCTCCACAGGTAATACACACAGGTTTTTCCATGCTGGAACATCTTCGACAGCGATAAGTCTCACTAGAGGGCATGTGAATTGAACCACCACAATTTGCACAAGTACCGGCCGATCGACAACGTTGACAACGAATGGTCGCACTGTCACCAGCGAAGCTTGTGAGAATCAACACGGGACCATTTTTTATTGCTTCCGCTACTAATTTCTGAGTGCTTATTTGAGCTTCAGAGCCAAAGCTGATTCGCGGGACACCCCTATCAACTTCTAATTTTAGAAAATTTAACTCTGCCAACCGAAGGATTTCAGCGCTGGGCAGATGCGAAATTATGTGAACAAGTGAATCTTGAGCCTCTCCTCTAATGAAAGCAAGCTCTCGTGTGGGCAGATACGGTGATGATTCCGAATCGTGAGATGGGTCTAAGTCACTTACCAAAACTATTTGTGAAAGGTTTTTTATGTCCATAGTCAGCACAGACCTGCTACCCACCAGAACCCCGCCATTTATTAGCAAATGCTGTTGCAACCAATATCTATTAGCAGCCGTTTTATATTCATCTGCCCAGAAAAAGCTGGCCTCTATGCCCAAGGCAGATACTAGCTTTCTGAATCTTCGAATGTGTCGATGATCTGGAAGGTTTATCAAAACCGACCTTTCAGCAGAGACTACCGATCTAAGTGTTCTAATTGCCCATTCTGGATGTAGTGAACCCGCGATCAAATGTTGTTTTGGTTCAACAATGTCTGCTTGGTGAGCATTCAGTTCTAAAGCGCCTAAATTCTCGATAACCCAATCTGGAATTGGTAGTGCGGGCTCAATAAAGTCTTGTTTCCTTTTAGGTTTCGTGGTGAATGCCATGCGCAATAACTCGCCAGGTGTAGTTGCTTGGCGCTTTGCAACCGCTTTCAAGAAGTCAATAAAACCGGCGGATAGGATTTTAGGACCCAAAGATTCACCCACACTTGCAGAGGCAAAATCACTTTCTTCGATCAGTTCCGTGACAATCCCTGTTTTTTGCTTTGCCTGCCTACCGAAAGGAACTAACACTGGTTGCCCAACCTCAAGGTTCATTCCCTCTGGGATTAGATAATCAAATTCTCTTCCCAATTGTGGAAGAGGAGATTCAATCATCACCTTGCAATAAGCAATCACAAACCCAGCTCTTTAGCTAACTCTTTTGCCTTATTGGTCTCTTCCCAACTAAAACCCTGATCCTCGCGACCAAAATGACCATATGTGGCAGTTTTTAGATAAATCGGTCTTAGCAAATCTAGTTCCTGGATTATTACTCCGGGCCTTAGGTCGAAAACATTTGTGACTGCTTTGGTTATTTCCTGATCATCTACTTGACCGGTTCCGAACGTGTCAACCATCAATGAAACAGGTTCACTAACCCCGATTGCATAAGCGACTTGAACCTCAGCTTTTTTGGCGGCCCCTGAAGCCACAATATTTTTGGCAACCCAGCGCATTGCATAGGCAGCACTTCTGTCCACCTTTGAGGGATCCTTGCCACTGAAAGCGCCGCCGCCATGTCTTGAGAATCCACCATAGGTATCCACTATTACCTTTCTGCCTGTCAACCCTGCATCCCCTTGCGGCCCACCGATAACGAATTTGCCACTGGGATTAATGAGTATTCTGGCCCCATCGATTTCCATTCCGTATCTGAAAATGACGGGCTTTATAACTTGCTCAATCAGCGACTGACCCAATAACTCATTATCAACGTGCTCATCATGCTGGGTAGAGATAACGACGGTGTCTAACCTCACAGGAGCACCATTTTCATATTCCAAAGTCACCTGTGCTTTGCCATCGGGTCTCAAAAACTCTAGTTGGCCGTTTTTTCTAACTTCTGCCAGTCGCTCGGTGAGTCTGTGCGCCATCACGATTGGCATTGGCATCAGTTCTGGAGTCTCATCAGAAGCAAAGCCGAACATGATGCCTTGGTCTCCAGCACCAAGCTTAGATAATTGATCATCGCTTCCTGTGCGACTTTCTAGGCTGTTATCGACACCCGCTGCAATTTCCGGTGATTGGGCTCCAATGCTTACGCTCACACCACAGCTAGCCCCATCAAAACCAACTTTGCTGGAGGTGTATCCGATGTCGGTTATTAGTTTTCTAACTAGTTCTGGTATCTCGACATAGCCCTGCGTTCTCACCTCACCGGCGATGTGGACCAAACCTGTGGTGACCAGAGATTCGATGGCCACTCTGGAGTTTTTGTCTTGTCTGAGCATCTCATCGAGAATGGCATCAGAAATTTGGTCGCAAAGTTTGTCTGGGTGACCTTCGGTCACGCTTTCGGAGCTAAATAAGTAGTTTGACATCTGACCAAGTCTATTTGAGTAATCGTTTTGAAATTTCAGCTACACACAGCTTTGCAACTTCATCTTTGCTACCAGATATATCCAACTCTTTGTCACCAAGTAGATATCCAGAATTGGAGTCCCGACCAAACGCATCGGTTGTGTTGGCAAACAGAAAATCCAAACCTTTTTGGATCTTCTTTTCTCTTGCAACTGATAACCAATCAGCAGAAGAGTCTGCAACTGAAAACCCAAATACCATTGTTTCGGGGTTTGCTTGCTTGTAATTTTTTACTAAATCCTCTGTTGGAACCATTGTTAACTGCTGCTGATTTGTTCGTGAAAGTTTTTTGCCAGAGGTATTGATGGTGAAATCTGAAATTGCTGCAGACATAACCAGCAGATCGCACTGAAGTTTTTCCAACTCGTTTTTCATTTGCTGGTGGGTTACTGCCGAGACGACGTCAAAACCACGCAGGTCGACATCAACGTGTGCAGCTAACAAAGTGACCTCTGCACCTTGATTCCTTAGCTCCTTGGCAAAGGCAAGTCCCTGTTTGCCACTGGATTTATTTCCAAGGAATCTAACAGGGTCGATCGGCTCTTGAGTGCCCCCCAAAGTGACCGCAACTTTGACTCCTGAAAGTGGCCCACCCAGAAAATGTCCAATAATATCCTCTGGCTCTGGCAATCTTCCGATCCCAGTATCTGAGCCACTAAGTCGACCGATTGTGGGTTGAATAATGTCTATACCCTGAGCAGATAGTTTTTGAATATTGGATTTGGTGGCCTGATTTGTGAACATGTTTGAATGCATGGCAGGTGCGATTGTGACCGGGGCATTGCTTGCCATGACCACGTTTGTGAGCAAATCTGTCGCTATCCCGTTAGCGAGTCGACCCAAAAAAGAAGCAGTGCCGGGAGCTATCAGTATCTTCTCTGCCCAGCTAGCCAATTCAATGTGAGCGCCCTCTTCGGTGTCCGAATAGAGATCCACATGAACTTTGTTTTTACTGAGGTTTGCAAGTGTTGTCTCACCTATGAAACGCAAGGCGTTTTCTGTTGCTACCACTTTTACTTGGTGGCCTTGTTCTGTGAGCAAACGGAGAATGCTGGCTGATTTGAATGCAGCGACACCGCCGGTGATACCCAGCAGAATGTTCAAAATTAGTCCTCGTTAGCTATTTTCTGCAACTTGTCCTGATGGATCTCTTGCAGTGAAATCGAAAGTGGCTTGTCATCCACAGCGCTATCAATCAGTGGCCCAACGTAGTTGAACAAACTCCCCTCGTGCAGGGCTGAATAATACTCTGAGATCTGACGAGCCCGCTTAGATGCGAACATTACAAGTTCGTATTTGGAGTCAACCTTTGCCAGTAGTTCATCAATTGGTGGGTTTACGATTCCTTGTGCTTCAGTCATTCTCTTCTTTCCTTTGAATTAGATAGTTTAGGACCTCTTGGGTGGTTTTATCTAGGTCATCGTTGATAAAAACACGATCAAATTC
The DNA here is from genome assembly GCA_965660355.1 of Microbacteriaceae bacterium. GTDB lineage: Bacteria > Actinomycetota > Actinomycetes > Actinomycetales > Microbacteriaceae > CAJXVY01. The sequence goes on along the minus strand of CBFHZN010000001.1, from coordinate 82,121 downwards.
TTCCTGTGCCTGTAACTCTTGTTTGGCAGTATCTAAGCGGGCACGCAATTGCTCTTTGTTTTCTGTGCCACGACCTCTGAGCCTTGACTCCAATTCCTCAAAGTTGGGTGGTGCTATGAATATCTGAACCGCCTCCGGTGCAGTTTCTCTAACTTGTCTTGCGCCATCAAGATCTATTTCTAAAATAACTGTTTTTCCATCTTTTTGCAGATTCCTAACAGCGTCTTTTGGCGTCCCATATCGGTTCAACCCGAACACCCATGCCCATTCGAGCATTTCACCCCTAGACACCAGACGATCAAATTGTTCATCATCAACAAAGAAATATTCAACACCATCTGTTTCACTCGCCCTGGGTGCCCTGGTCGTGGCGCTCACGCTCAAAACGAAATCATCCCGCATGGCCAATAACCCACTGACAATACTCCCCTTGCCAACGCCTGCAGGCCCAGCTATTACTACTATCAAGTCAACTCCGTCATTGCCTGTTTGATTCTTCCCCCTAAGTCCTTTCCTTCACCATTTAGAACAGCACGACTCACGTTGGCTATTAACTTATTTGAGGTTCCTTCAAAGATTTCAGAGGCTTCGTTTAGTTTTGCTCCCTGGGCCCCAAATCCAGGTGCCAAGATCGGCATTTCTAGTTTTGCGAGTTGATCGCTCAGCCCGAAAAGGTTTTTATCCACCGTTGCCCCCACCACAACACCCAATGAAGATGGGTCAAATTTGCTTAATTCTTTGAGTATGTCTTCTGCCAAGCCATCAGACTGCAGGTCTTTAGCCTCCGGGTTGGACGTTGCCACCAAAACAAATACACGTTTGTTATTCTCTTTGGCAACAGCAATCGTCTCAGCTAACGAACCGACACCTAAATAAGGATTAACTGTCATCGCGTTTGCCAAAAATGGTGAAGATTCGGTGAGCCATGCATCGGAGTAACCGCTCATGCTGGTGCCAATATCTGATCTTTTTGCATCGGCAATAACGTATTTATCTTTGGCCCTCAGCTCCAAAAGAAAATTTTCTAAAACGGCAAAACCCCTAGAGCCATAGCTTTCGAATAGTGAAACTTGTGGTTTTACAATTTCTAGTTGCTCCGGGAGTGCATTCAAAAATATTTGCACGAAGTCCTCAAGACCCTTAGGGGAATGCTCCAAACCCCACTCACTAAGCAAACTTTTGTGCGGATCTGCCCCAATGCATAAGTAGGGTCCTTGGTCGAAAATCACCTTGAACGCTGCCTGTCATATTCTTGGAGTGACTGAACCTCGAATGCATGCTCGCGTATGAATTCTAAAGAGGCAATCGCGGGCGCTAATTGAGCCGTGGTAGTGAAGATTGCCTTGCCACTTGCAGTTGTGGCTGCCCTGATTTCATAACCATCAGCTCTGGCAGCTCCCCCACTTGGTGTGTTTATAACGATATCAATCTCGCCATCGGCAATCATTTCAACAATTGATCTCTCTCCCGTTTGCTTTTCGCTGAATTTGGTAACTTCTTGAGCTGGTATGCCCTGTCTTGCCAATATCTTTGCGGTTCCATTTGTAGCGAGAATTTCAAAACCCATTTGCCATAATCTCCTTATAGGCAAAACTATTTGGTGTTTATCTCTATCGCTCACAGAGACGAACACCTTGCCAGACTTGGGTAACTTAACCCCGGCGGCAACCTGCGATTTCGCAAAAGCTGTAGGGAAATCGGTCGCTATTCCCATCACCTCACCGGTGGAGCGCATTTCTGGACCCAGTAGGCTGTCCACAAATTTTCCCTCAGGAGTTGTGAACCTTCTGAATGGTAAAACAGCCTCCTTGACGCTGATTGGTGAATCAGCTGCATGGCTTCCGTCCAGCTGTGGCAAATGGCCCGTTGAGATCAACTCTTCGATAGTTTTCCCAACCATTATCAAACTGGCTGCCTTGGCCAGGGTAATGCCCAGTGCTTTGGAGACGAACGGGACAGTCCTTGACGCTCTTGGGTTTGCCTCGAGCACATAAAGTCCTCCTGCGGAAAGCGCAAACTGTATATTTATTAGACCTCTAACCCCAATTTCACTTGCAATGCTCTCGGTTGCTCTGCGCACCTCGGACACCACTGCATCGGATAGGGTCACCGGTGGGAGCGTGCAAGAAGAGTCACCTGAATGAATGCCGGCTTCTTCGATGTGCTCCATGATGCCCCCGATGAAAAGTCTTTCACCGTCATAAAGCGCATCAACATCGATTTCTATGGCGTCGTCTAAAAATCTGTCAACCAATAAGGGATGGTTTGAGTCGATAAGGACATTGCCTTTGTTTCTTTCAAAATATGAAGCCATTCCCTGCTCGTCATAAATAATCTCCATACCTCTTCCGCCAAGCACAAACGATGGCCTGACCAATACTGGGAAACCGATTTGCTCCGCAACTTTGAAAGCAGTTTGGTTGTCAAAGGCAATGTCATTATCAGGTGCTTTCAGTTTTGCTGCATCCAGGATTTCGCTGAACTTCCCCCGCTCTTCAGCTGCATCGATTTGATCAGGAGATGTTCCCAAGATAGGAATGCCGTTTTGCAGCAGACCCTGCGCTAAGCCCAGGGCAGTTTGGCCACCGAGTTGAACAATCGCTCCAATGAATTCGCCTGTCTGAGATTCTGCATGGACAACCTCGATAACATCCTCAAGCGTGAGTGGTTCGAAATAGAGACGATCACTGGTGTCGTAATCAGTGGAGACTGTTTCTGGGTTGCAATTAACCATGATGGTTTCATATCCAGCGTCACTCAGGGTGAAACTGGCATGCACGCAACTGTAATCAAATTCAATACCCTGACCAATTCGATTCGGACCACTACCTATGATCAGTACTTTTTGCCTGTCACTCGCTATTACTTCAGTGGTGGATTCATAACTTGAATAGTGATAGGGAGTCAGTGCTGGGAATTCGCCCGCACAGGTGTCAACGGTTTTGTATACCGGCCTGACTCCGTGAGCATGCCTTTGATCCCTAATTTCTTTCTCTGAAACCAGGCTGATTTCGGCTAATTGTTTGTCACTGAAACCGTGGCGCTTGGCGGCGAGGAGTCCCTCTTTACCAAATTCAGCATTGGCGAAATCTATTGCCTGGTTGTTCAGATTTTGAATTTGGTACAAAAACCATCTATCGATTTTTGTTAACTCATATATTTGTTCCACGGTGGCACCCGCCAAGAGTGCCTGTTGAACCTGGTTGATTCGCCATTCAGTTGGTGTCTTTATTTGTTCCAACAATTCATCCAGTGAGCGCTCCCCCATAACAAAGCTGAATTCACTGCCCTTTTTCTCAAGCGACCGTAGTGCTTTCTGTAATGCCTGTCCAAAGGTTCGACCTATGGCCATAGCTTCGCCAACGCTTTTCATGGTTGTCGTCAAGGTTGCATCAGCTGCAGGGAATTTTTCAAAGGCAAATCTCGGAGCTTTAACAACCACATAATCAAGCGTTGGTTCAAAGCTAGCGGGAGTGACTTTTGTGATGTCGTTTTGAATCTCATCAAGGCTGTATCCAATGGCCAGCTTGGCAGCAATTTTGGCAATTGGATAACCAGTTGCCTTGCTGGCAAGCGCAGAGGACCGAGAAACTCTTGGGTTCATTTCAATGATGATGACCCTTCCAGTTTCTGGATCTACTGCAAACTGAATGTTGCAACCCCCTGTGTCAACCCCAACTTCTCTTATAACTGCAATTGATAGGTTTCGAAGGTGTTGATATTCCCTGTCAGTAAGGGTGAGGGCGGGTGCGACAGTAATTGAATCTCCGGTGTGCACTCCGACTGGGTCGACGTTTTCGATAGAGCAAACGACAACCACGTTGTCGTTTTTATCCCTCATCAGCTCTAGTTCGTATTCTTTCCAGCCCAAGATTGATTCTTCCAATAAGACCTCATTGGTTGGAGAAGCGTCCAATCCACCACCAGCAATTCGATGGAGATCCTCTTCATTGAAAGCAATTCCGCTCCCAAGACCGCCCATGGTGAAACTCGGTCGAACAACCATTGGATAGCCAAACTCTTCAACTGTTTCTAAAGCTTCTTCCATAGAGTGAGCTATTTTGCTTCGAGCGACATCCCCACCCAATTTGAGAACCAAGTCTTTGAAGGTTTGCCTGTCCTCTCCTGCGCGAATGGCATCGACATTTGCCCCAATGAGCTCGACTCCATATTTTTCCAATAGGCCCTGATCATGAATTTCCATTGCTGCATTTAGTGCTGTCTGCCCTCCCAATGTTGGCAGGATTGCGTCTGGCTTTTCCGTTTGGATAATTTTTTCAATCACCTCTGGCGTGATTGGTTCGATATAGGTTGCATCCGCGAAGCCAGGATCAGTCATGATGGTGGCGGGGTTTGAATTAATCAGAATTACCCTGATGCCCTCTTCTTGCAAGACTCTGCAAGCCTGTGTTCCTGAATAATCAAACTCCGCCGCTTGACCTATAACAATTGGACCTGATCCGATGACCAATACTGAACTAATGTCACTTCTTTTTGGCAAGTTTGTTTCCAATCATCTCAATAAATTCATCAAACAGGTAGTGGCTGTCGTGCGGTCCCGCAGAGGCTTCTGGGTGGTACTGAACACTGAAGGCGTCTATATCCTCACACTTCAATCCTTCCACCACACCATCATTAAGACTTCGATGTCTCACCCGCACTTTGCCAAACCCAGCTGGGGAGCTGGCCATATCTTTTTCTAGATCGACTGCGAACCCATGGTTATGGGCAGTAACTTCAACTCTTCCGGTTTCAGCGTTAAAAACTGGTTGGTTGATTCCTCTGTGACCAAACTGGAGCTTATAGGTGTCGAAACCCAATGCTCTACCGAGAAGCTGATTACCAAAGCAAATACCAAAAAACGGTATACCGTCACTCAAAAGTTCTTGCAGCGTTTGAACCTGGGAACTACTGGCCTCTGGATCGCCGGGTCCATTTGAATAAAACAGCGCATCCACCGATTGCTCCCTGATTTCCTCTGAAGTGGATCCGCTTGGCATCACCACAAGCTCGAGGCCTCTTTGTCGCAGGTGATCAAGAGTTGCTTTCTTCACTCCCAAATCCAACACGGCGACCTTAGCAAATTTTTCGGTAAGAGCTGGAAGCGTGTATGGCTCGGCTGTGGTCACCCTTGCAGAAAGTGACATCCCTTTCATTTCTGCACTCTGGCTCACGGATTCGTGCATTGCTGGTGTCGGTTTGTCACTGCCATCCGCTTTGAAAATTCCTCCACGCATGGCTCCTGCCTCGCGTATTGCTAGTGTCAAAGCCCTCGTGTCGACACCTTCGATTGCAACAATTCCATCATCTTTCAATTGTTCAGCAAGAGTTGATTCTGATCTGAAATTACTGGGAATGGGGCTGTATTCGCGGACAACATAACCCGCTACCCAATTCTTTCTGGACTCCATGTCCTGTTTATTCATCCCTGTATTGCCAATGTGTGGAGCTGTTTGAACGACAATTTGACCCGCATAGCTTGGATCAGTAAGAGTTTCTTGATAGCCAGTCATTCCAGTTGCAAATACAACCTCACCAAGGCTCTCGGCATCAGCCCCAAACATCCTGCCTTCAAAATATTGACCGTTTTCCAGAACTAAAAAAGCCTTCAAGCGTTTACCTCTTTTTCAAACATTTCTCTCTCTTGCCTATTTTGAAAACGAACATTTGTGACCAGTTGGTTACTATCGTGAATCCAAGCAATGCTGGTTAGGCCACCCGGCTCAACGGCTCTGTCAATTGTCGCAGTGGATTTTTCAACCCCAACCAATGACTCTCGGGGAATCAAAAAACCACGCTCCCCTTGTCTGCAAACAGAAATTCCTTGCTGACCAATGGAGACACTAGCCCTCCCTCTCGGACCCATCCCATGCGCTAAGACACGTCTGAGCGGACTGCTTGCAAAAACAGTTGAAACATAAAGACAAGCAACTCCTTCACAGTCCGTCGGGTCTCTAAACTCAGCAATTTGACTGCTTTCAGTCAAGCGCTTCTTTCGATAACCAATGCCCACCGCTATTGCTATCAAAATTACAATCAGCACCAATGCAAAGCCGATTATCTCCCTAGTAATTAGATCACCTCATAGCTTTTGTAACTGAATTCACCCTGATAGAGCGTATGCGCCACCGCAGAGCTAAAACTCATACCGATGTATGGATTATTTGAAGACTTTGAATATCTATTTCCCTCTATGAAAACCTCTTTATTTGGGTCAACGATTGCGATGTTGGCCTCGCTGCCGATTTCGAGGTTACCTTGATGTAGCAAACCACCAATCTCTGCAGGCTTAGCGCTCATAACCTGCTGCAGACGATTGAAATCGCTATCACCAGATTCGATCAGCACCCTATGTGCTACCTGATACGCCTGCTCCAAACCCGTCATCCCAAACGCGGCTGATTCCCAGTCTTGGTCTTTTAGGTCATGAGAATGAGGCGCATGATCTGTGCCTATGACATCTATTGTTCCCTCAATCAACCCTTCCCTCAAAGCAATAGCATCTGCCCTTGTTCTCAGTGGTGGGTTGACTTTAAACCTTGTGTCATATTCGCTGGCACTCAGCTCAGTAAGCATCAGATGGTGAGGAGTTACCTCTGCTGTCACCGGAAAACCCCGTTGCTTGGCCCAGGCGATCAGCTCAACGCCTAATTTTGTAGTCACGTGACAGATATGTAGCGGGCACCCAGTTTGCTCGCTCAGCAAGGCATCTCTGAGAATAATTGACTCTTCGGCGCTTGCTGGCCAGCCTTTTAGCCCAGTTATCCTTGAAATATCACCGTGGTTGACCTGCGAACCGACAGTTAGCGTGGGTTCCTGGGCGTGTTGAGCAATTATGCCCCCAAGGGGCTTGAGGTATTCCATCGCAGTTTTCATAAGTGCAGCGTCAGAGACGCAATGCCCATCGTCACTGAAAATTCTCACGGCAGCCTTTGAATTTCGCATGCCGCCCAAGGCGGCCAGTTCCTTGCCTTCAAGGTTTTTAGTGACTGCACCAACGGGTCTGACATCCAACAGACCAGCCTTTTGCCCCAGTTCGTAAACTTGGGTTACAACACCAGCATTATCAGCAACAGGTTGCGTATTTGCCATTGCAAACACAGCCGTGTATCCACCACTTGCGGCCGCTTGCGAACCACTCAAAACAGTTTCGCTCTGTTCGAAACCTGGTTCACGTAAATGAGTGTGTAAATCCACGAATCCGGGAAGGGCCACCATGCCGCTTAGGTCTATATCCCCACTGGCTGAAGCCTTTTCAATTGAGGCGATTTTTGAGTTGGTAATAACAATGTCAACCAAAGAACCATCGGCCAATTTCAGATTAGACAGTCGCATTTTTGCCTCCTAGCAAAATGGAGAGAACAGCCATCCGAACAGCAAGCCCATTTTTGACCTGCCTTAGAACCATGCTGTTCTCGCGCTCGGCGGCATAGCTGGAGATTTCCAAGCCACGATTCATAGGTCCGGGATGCAGGATAAGCGCATCAGGAATTGAGTTAGCCCTAGCCTCACTGAGCCCCCAAAGATTTGCATACTCCCTGTCAGATGGAATTAGTGGTTGATTCATGCGCTCCTTTTGAACCCTAAGCATCATCACTGCATCTGGATTTTCTTCTAGTGCTTCATCAAGATTGGCGTACCCAGTCTCTGGCGCAAAGCTTCCAGGGCCTGCCACGATAACCTCAGCGCCAAGCTTTGATAACAGGTCAATATTGGATCTGGCAACTCTACTGTGGACGATGTCACCAATGATCAAAACCCGCTTACCATCCAACCCCTCTCCATCCGCAGTTTTAAGTCCCTGTCTTAGTGACAATGCATCTAGCAAGGCCTGCGTTGGGTGTTGATTCATCCCATCACCCGCATTTATGACACTCGCGGTGGTCCAACCATTATTGGCCATCGAGTAGGCTGCACCGCTGTTGGGGTGACGCATTATTAGGGCATCTGCCCCCAGCGCCTCAAGCGTTTGGGCGGTGTCTTTGAGGTTCTCGCCTTTATTGATGGCGCTTGATTCTGCGGCAAAGTTGATAACATCAGCGCTGAGCCTCTTGGCAGCCAGTTCAAAACTTATTCTTGTTCTTGTGGAATTTTCAAAAAAAAGAGTGAATATTGTTTTCCCCTGCAGGGTAGGAAACTTCCGACTGGATTCTTCGTTGAGTCTGGATATCTCCGCAGCTTGATCCAAAAGCGCGATGGTTGATTCCCTTGAGAGTTGAGAGGTTGACAACAAATGCCTCATTCGATCACCACCAGATTCTCGCCATCGACGTCCATCGTTTTTACCTGAACTTTTTCAGTTAGCGAGGTTGGTATGTTTTTACCGACATAGTCAGCTCTGATGGGTAATTGTCTGTGCCCTCTGTCAACTAATACAGCTAGTTGAACCTCTGCTGGACGCCCGAAGCTTGATAATGCATCAAGCGCTGCTCTGATAGTTCTCCCCGAAAATAAAACATCATCAACCAACACAACTAACCGTCCATCAACATTGCCGGGTATGACAGTTTCAGAGATTGCCTTAGCTGGTCTTGTATCTAGGTCATCCCTAAAAAGACCTATGTCTAGTTGACCGATTTCAGAATTACCGGGGGCAATTTCTTCCAAGTTGTGTTGAATGGCTTGGGCAAGAGAAACACCTCTAGTGGGGATGCCGAGCAATAAAAAAGGCTCCGAGTTTCTCTCTAGAATCTCGTGAGCCATGCGCCTGGTCGTGCGCTTAACGTCTTCCTCAGACATGACAGTTTTCACTCTTGCTCCTTCTTCGCCTCACTGGACGAATTTAAAGGTTTAGCTAAACCTATCAAATCACTTCTTTAGATTTCGACACCGCGTGCAAAATACCTGAGATAAATTTTGATGACTCATCTGTCGAATACTCCTCAGCGAGATTTTTTGCCTCAGAGATAGCGACGGCATCAGGGATTTCATCGTTATAGAGAATCTCAAAACAGGCAACCCTCAGTATCGCAAGATCAAGATTTGACATTCGGTCTAACCTCCAGCCTTGCGAGTTGAGTTCAATCTTTGAATCTATGGCCGATTGATGATCGGCAAAACCGGTGACCAATGATTTTGCATAGTCGAAGATGTCCTCTTGGTTTTGCCTCTCGGAGTTTTGCCTGAATGTGATCTCCAGCAATTCCTCGGCATTTTTATTGCGTAAATTGCCGGCAAACAGAGCATCAACGGCCCTTTTTCGTGCCTTTGTCCTAGCGCTCACTTATTCGGAGACCCGACCCAAGTAATCACCTGTTCGAGTGTCAACTTTTACCTTTGTGCCCTGCTCCAAAAACAACGGAACTTGGATGCTTGCCCCTGTTTCCAAAGTTGCAGGCTTGGTGCCTCCGCTAGATCTATCCCCTTGCAGGCCAGGTTCGGTAAAAGTAACCTCCAAAACCACTGATGGCGGCATTTCAATATAAAGCGGTTCACCGTCGTGGGTTGCGACTGTAATCAGCTGATTTTCAAGAAGATAGTCAGAGGCGTCCCCGACAACTTTTTCAGGAACAGTAATCTGGTCGTAGGTTTTGCTGTCCATGAATACAAAACCCTCGCCATCGTTATACAAATATTGCATCTCGGCTCTGTCGACACTCGCTATGTCTACTTTCACACCTGCGTTGAATGTCTTGTCAATAACCTTGCCATTCACCACGTTTTTTACCTTTGTCCGCACAAAAGCGCCACCTTTGCCAGGTTTTACGTGTTGAAACTCGGTGACCATCCATAGCTGACCATCCATTGATAACACTGTGCCATTTTTAATATCGTTGCTTGTTGCCAATTACTCGCCTCTTCTTGATTTAATCTCTGCAATTGCATGCAGATAAACGTTTTTCCCAAATCCAGCAATAGTTCCGGTGACTGCGGGGGAAACGACACTGTTGTGTCTGAAACTCTCGCGAGCTGAAGGATTACTGAGATGACACTCAATCGCTATCTGCCCACTTGCTGTGAGCGAGGATAGGGCATCCCGAAGACCATAGCTGTAATGGGTAAAAGCCCCAGGATTGATGATGACATCAATTTTGTTCATCTGAGCTCTTTGAATCTCATCAATCAATACGCCCTCAGAATTGGATTGAGTCCACTCAAAACTCTCCGCTGACTTCTTTAGTAGCCACTTATGAATGTCTTCTAAAGAATCATCTCCATAGATCTCTGGCTCCCTCAAGCCCAACATATTTAGGTTAGCCCCGTTGAGTATCAAAATCTGCATGGAACAAGGCTAGTCAATTATCGACTGGTAAGTGGCAAAAAGCTCTTCTTCGGTTAGTGAGGAAGTGATCTCTGGTTTGCCGAAATCTTGCAAGGTTACAAATCTCAGAATCCCGCCACGGACTTTTTTGTCTTTTTTCAAAGCATCAAATAACTGTGGCCAGCGGTCTCCGCGATAGCTCACTGGGAGGCCAAGTGCATTGAAAATGGACCTGTGTCTATCTACTTGTTCAGCGTTGAGGTGCCCCTTGGCAAGCGATAATTCCGCCGCATAGACCATTCCAATGGAAATTGCAGCTCCGTGTCGCCACTGATATCTCTCCACGTTTTCTATTGCGTGACCCAAGGTGTGTCCGTAATTTAGAAATTCTCTATCGCCTGATTCTCTGAAATCACTCTCAGTTACTTTTCGCTTGATTGAAATAGATGTATTTATCAACTCTTCCAGTAATTCGGAATCTGGGTCTGTGACAGATTCTAAATTAGCCTCAATGACATCTAAGATCTTCGGATCATAAACAAAACCGTATTTCACAATTTCGGCAAATCCTGCTGTGAGATCGTGTTTTGGGAGTGTCTTCAGGGTGTCTATATCCGCAATTACTGCTGTTGGAAGATAGAAAGTTCCTACCAGGTTTTTGCCTTCGGATGTGTTCAGGCCCGTTTTGCCACCAATCGCTGCATCAACCATGGCCAATAAAGTGGTTGGAATGGCAATGTACCTAACTCCTCTGAGCCAAGTACTGGCAATGAAACCGGCCATGTCGGTTGTCGCTCCCCCGCCAAGGCCTATCACAGCATCGTTTCTATTGAAATCAGCCTGCCCCATGATTTGCCAAGCAAAGCTTGCAACCTCGACTCGTTTACTGTCATCACCATCCGGAATCCCCGCAAGCAGGACTTCAAATTGGTATCCATCGAGATTTTCCTTCAGCTGTTCAGCGGAACTGGTCAGCGCTTGCGGGTGCACTACGAGCACTTTTTTCACTCCCGAGAGATGTTTATGCACCTCATCAAGTAACGCCCTGCCAACAACTACCGGGTATTCATGCATTCTCACTCCTAAACACCTCTATACATTTATCTGCGACTGCTGAGAGGGGTTTTCCATCAATAGAGATCTCTACTGTCGCCACCTGTTCATAAAGAGACTTGCGCTGTTCATAAATCCTTATCCAGTCTTGGTAACCGTTTTTCAATAAAGGTCTTTTTTTGGAACCAATAAATCTGGTTCGCATTTGTTTCCCCTTCGTGGAAAGGTAAACCACCTTTTTATCGGAGAGAAATTTACGATTCTCCTCAGCTAAAACAATCCCCCCACCCGTTGCAATTACACCCTCAAAATCACTGAGGTGTTTTAGAACCGCTGTCTCTAAGTCTCTGAAATGCGCTTCACCCTTAGTTTCAAAGATTTCTGCAATTGAACCGTGCTCCGCGCTGATCAATTTATCGGTATCTCGAAATTCAACTTCCAGTTTTTTGGAAACCTTTTTTCCGATTGTGGTTTTTCCAACACCCATTGGACCAACCAAAATTAGCTGATTCATTAGCGTGCGATTCGCGACCTGAGGTTTTCGGGGATGTTGGCAAGATAGCTCTGCATATTCCTCTTAGTCTCGTCAACGCTATCGCCGCCAAATTTTTCAATGACAGCATCGGCTAGAACCAGAGCAGCCATTGCTTCTGCGATGATTCCCGCCGCCGGAACTGCACAGACATCACTTCTTTGGTGATGGGCGCTTGCTTCTTCGCCAGTTGATGTATCGACCGTAGAAAGCGCTCTTGGAACCGTCGAAATGGGTTTCATTCCCACCTTCACCCTAAGAATCTCTCCATTGGTCATACCACCTTCTAATCCGCCGGCCCTGTCAGTCTTTCTTGACACCTCACCATCAATTACCTCAATCTCATCGTGAGCCTCAGAACCTCTGCGTTTGGTTGTCTCCAACCCGTCACCAATTTCAACGCTTTTCATGGCCTGAATACTCATCATCGCCTGTGCTAAACGACCATCAAGTTTTCTGTCCCAATGAACATATGATCCAAGCCCCGGTGGCAATCCGTAAACCAACACCTCAACAGTTCCACCAAGGGTGTCACCATCTTTTTTTGCCTTGTCGATTTCTGCAACCATGGCCTTTGAGCCCTCTGGGTCTGCGCACCTGACTAGATCTTCATCAAGGGTTTGGTGTTGCTTTGGGCTGGGGGTTACATCTTTGACGGAAACAGTGCCGATACTGGTGGTGTGCGAGATGATTTCAATCCCAAGTGTTCCAAGAAAGGTTTTTGCTATAGAGCCCAATGCAACTCTTGACGCGGTCTCTCTTGCACTCGCCCTCTCGAGAACTGGTCTTGACTCTTCAAAGCCATATTTCTGCATGCCTGTGAAATCGGCGTGTCCAGGCCTTGGTCTGGTGAGCGGTTGAGCTCGAGCACCACTGAGTTGTTCCATATCCACAGGCTCTGCAGACATGATTTGTTCCCATTTAGGCCATTCAGTGTTGGCAATTCTCAGAGCAATGGGACCCCCCTGGCTAATTCCATGTCTGATGCCAGAGGAAATTGTTAGCTCATCTTGCTCAAATTTTTGTCTAGAGCCTCTTCCATAACCAAGGCGTCTTCTAGCCATTTCGCTGATAATAAAATTCTTATCAACCTCCACGCCCGCAGGGAAACCCTCCAAAACGCACACGAGCTCCGGGCCGTGAGACTCTCCTGCTGTTATCCATCTAAGCATTGGACCATTCTCCCACACGACCGACCAGGGCCTGTCTCATAATTGAAGTAAGTTGCTCAAGATCAATGTCTGGCCTTCCCATCAGGCTTAGAAATGCAGTGCTCTGAGCGACAGCTTGGTGTAATAGCATTTCATAACCACTTATTAGTTTTGGATTTTCAAAATTCCTGGTGGATGCGTAGGCAACATCTAGAACATAATCGTGACTGACGTAATTCGATTCTGAGCTTGCTGGTGTTGTGTCAATAACAAGGTCGACCTTGTTTTGATTAGCTAGATCAATACTGTTTTGATGAGCCCACCTTTCTATAGCCTCAAGTTTCTCAGGGTTTCTCCCCGTGAAGGTGAGAATTTTGTCTCTCATTGCAATTGCAGCACTTTTTGCAGTTGCACCTGTTCCGATAACTTGAACTGAGTGAATCTCTAGAGCTGCCACAGAAGCGACGATGCCATAAACATCAGTATTGAGAGCTGTTGTCAATCCATTGCTCATCAATAAAGTGTTGCTAACACCTGTTAGTTTGGATTCATCATCATGGCTATCAGCTAATTCAAAAGCGTCATGCTTGAGTGGCATTGTTAGAGAGAGACCCCTGTAACTATCCAAGTCGGTTGCAGTAAGTTTGGATTTCTCCACTTTTTCATAGTTTGCCTCTAGCCCCAACACACTAAATGCTGCTTTATGAAGTGTTGGTGAAAGAGAATGACCGATGGGGGAACCCATCACAGCAAACTTACTCATTCCAGCTCGGATTCTCGCGAATCCAGGACTGGAAGTCTAAAACCGCTCGCTCGTGTTCTGACAGCGTCTCAGAGAACACAGTCTCACCAGTTGCCAAATTCACACTCACGAAATAAAGCCAATCTCCTTCAACAGGATTAGACGCTGCATCAATTGCCAAGCCCCCTGGATTGCCAATTGGACCAACGGGTAAACCTCGATAGTAGTAAGTGTTGTAAGGATTGGGGTCAGCCCTTTGCTCGTCAGTTGTAGTGACTTTCTCACCCTTGGTTCCATAATTAACAGTTGCATCACTCTGCAGTGGCATATCTATCTCGAGACGATTATTAAACACAGTTGACACCTTGTAAAAATCGGGTTCAAGCCTTGCTTCTAATTGAATGATGCTTGCCAAACTGAGAAGATCGTGGGCATTTTCTTTGCTGTAACCGTGTTTTTCTAACTCCTCGTCGAGCCTCGTGAGCATTGCCTCGACTACCTGATCAGCTTCAACACCGGGATCGAATTTATAAGTTGCTGGATATAGGTAACCATCGGCTGTCCCAGCAGGGTTATCAATACCTAAAGCCTCCAAGTCGCTAAGCGCTTCAAGTGTTTCCTCTTGGGGGATGTTTAGCTGGGCCTCAATTGCTTCTATTGTTTGATCAATCGTGAGCCCCTCTCTAAGACGTAGCTCGTCATAGACCCGATTATCCCCCTCAATCAATATTTCAACTGCTCGAAGACCAGGTATTTGAGAGGGAAAGGAATAGGTGCCGGGAAAGATAGTTGGGTCTAAATCAAGCATTGGCTGATAGACAGCGTCGAAGCTCTCAACCACATCCGCCTCTAGGAGCAATCTAGCAACGTCTTCTCCCGACGCCCCCTGGGGGATGGTTATCTCCACCTCTGGTCCACCTGGACCGGGGTAATCATCAACCGTGAAGCGATCCATGATTTGCTGAACCCCGCCACCAATGAAGTTGACGACAACAGCTCCAATCCCAACAAGAACTCCAACAGAGAGCAAAACTGCCACCAGTCCCCCAAATCGTCTTTTCTTTCTGGGTCTGGTGGTTGTTTCTGCTTCAAAATCCATTTACGTCTTTCGCAAGGCTGGGGTTTGATAATCCTAATTTCAGTATTTCAGCTGCACTAAGTGAATCAACCTCTGCCTTGGCGTTTTTTCGCCCTCTTGCGGCAGTGTGAGCAATGTTTGTGGTCATACGCTCATCAATTAGCCTTACTGGAACATCTGTCTTGAGATTTCGTGCAAATTCGATTGCATCCTCTGTGCTGGCGGTGTTCGCACCTTGAAGATTCAAAGGAAGTCCGATAAATATGACCTCAATTTTTCGTTGTTGGCATTCATCCTCAATTGACCCATAAGCCCCGTCTCTGGAGACGGTTCTAAGCGGAAGCACAACACCTTGAGATTCGAAGGCCAATCCCACTCTTGCCTTTCCAACGTCTACTCCCAGGGCTGTCAAGATATTTCTCCATTCAGGGCGTGCACGGCTTCACTAACCATTGATAGGTCATTTCCGCCACCTTGCGCAAAGTCCGCTTTTCCACCACCGCCTCCGCCAAGAATGGTTGCGGCCAGTTTCACCAGGTCTCCAGCCCTATGTTTCTCCTGCGCCTCCCTGCCAACGGCGGCACTTACAAGCGGTCTGCCAGCAATATCTGCCAGCAAAACAACAACTGCTTTGGAACCTAGTTGCTCGGAGGCCCTCATGGATAGCTGCCTGAGTTGATCTGCGTTTTCTGCTTCAACCACTGATACCAGCTTTGAGTCTTTTGCCTGTGCTACTAATTCCGGGATAAGCTTTAGCGCAAGCTCAGATTTGGCCTTTTCAAGCTCTTTTTGAGTCTTTCTCAGTGTTTCCTGCTGCTCTAATATCCTTGCAACCAACTCTTCGTCATTGGATTTGAATGCCGCGGCTAGTGTCTTAAGCATGTCCCTTTGTTTTTGAAGCTCTCGCAGTGACTCAATCCCAACATTTGCCTCAATCCTTCTAGAGTTTGAACCAACTGAAGCCTCAGCAGTTATCGACACATTTCCTATCTGCGAACTTCTGGCAACATGGGTTCCTCCACACAGTTCCCTTGACCAGGGTCCGCCGACTTCAATCACCCTTACAGACTCGTCATAGGTCTCACCGAATAACGCCAGTGCACCAAACTCTTTTGCCTCTGGCAAGCTCATGAAATGAGCACTAACGGCCAAATCGTTTCTGATTGCAAGGTTGGAGACTTCTTCAATCTCACTTTTGGTTTCCCTGCTAAGGGCTTCTCCCCAGTTAAAATCTAAACGCATGTAGCCCGGGCGGTTATAGCTTCCAGATTGCACTGCATCAGGACCTAAGACCTGTCTGATTGCGGCATGAACCACATGTGTGGCGCTGTGAGCCTGACAAGCCCCCAATCTCCACTGCTGATCAACCCGTGAAATCACACTATTCCCCGGTTCGGGAGCACCGACCAAAGACCTAACCTTGTGAGTGACGAGTCCCCTAACCGGTTTTTGAACGTCTAACACCTCCAATTCAAGGTTTTCACCCAGAATTAGTCCTGCGTCAGATTCCTGTCCACCACTTTCCGCATAGAGGCTGGTTCTATCAAGCACAACTTCATATAACCCGTTGCCAATGTCGTTCACACCAAGTATTTGGGCTTCGGATTGTAATTCGTCATAGCCTGTGAAGACAGTTTCCCCCAAACTTCTCATATTGCCAATGAATTCATCATCGTTTGTTGCAGAGCGTTTGGATTTGGCATCAGCCTTGGCCCGGGATTTCTGCTCGCTCATATAAGTATCGAACCCCGCTCGATCGACTATTTTGCCGCTTTCAGACGCGATTTCTTCAGTTAAGTCAATGGGAAAGCCAAAGGTGTCGTGCAATTTGAATGCGACTTCAGCGCTAAGTTGGTGGCTTTTAAGTTCAGAAAGTTCCTTACTGAGAAGTTGCTCTCCAGCAACCAGAGTTTTCAAAAATGAGGTTTCCTCATTGGCGGCGAGTTTTTGAACTCTTTGAAACGTCTCGGTTAGTTCGGGGTATGCATCTACCATTGCGTCTTTGCTGGTCTGGAATAGCTCAGCCATACTTGGCTTTTCCACCCCCAAAAGCCTTAGTGACCTGATTACACGTCTGAGCAGTCGCCGAAGAATATAACCACGGCCTTCATTTGATGGCGTTACCCCATCGCTCATGAGCATCAATGAACTTCTAACGTGATCAGCAATCACCCTCATCCGCACGTCATGCTCTTCATTTTCGCCATAGGTTATTCCAGAGAGTTTCTCGGAATGCTCTATCAGGGGCCGGACTTGGTCTATTTCATAAATGTTGTCAACATCCTGCATCAAAAACGCAACCCGTTCTAAACCCATACCGGTGTCGATATTTTTACTTGGCAGTTCGCCGAGAATCGGAAAGTTTTCTTTGCCGCCCCCGTCTCCACGTTGATACTGCATGAACACCAAGTTCCAAATTTCTATATATCGGTCTTCATCTGCTTCAGGTCCGCCCTCAACACCGAATTGCTCTCCGCGATCGAAATAGATTTCGGAACAGGGACCTGCGGGACCTGCCTGTCCCGTTGACCAGTAGTTATCTTCCATTCCTCGCTTTTGAATGCGCTCAGCGGGAACATCGGTGTGAGATAACCAAAGATCTTCAGATTCCTGGTCATCTTTATAGACAGTTACCCACAACTTGTCTTTTTCGAGGCCAAGTCCACCATCTTCTGTTGATGAGGTTAAGAATTCCCATGCATAGCTGATGGCCTCTTTTTTGAAGTAGTCGCCAAAACTGAAGTTTCCGTTCATCTGAAAAAAAGTCCCGTGGCGAGTGGTTTTGCCAACCTCTTCGATATCCAGTGTCCTGACGCACTTTTGAACGCTGGTTGCGCGTTTATATGGTGCGGGTTCAACGCCGGTCATATATGGGATAAACGGCACCATTCCAGCGACCACGAACATCAGGTTGGGGTCATGGGATATTAATGGGGCGCTAGGAACAACCTCATGGTCTTTGGATTTGAAAAAATCTAGCCAGCGCCGCTTTATTTCAGCGGTTTGCATCGCTATTTTTTCTTCGCCTGCTTGCGAATTTCCTGCTCACGCTCACGAAAACCTTCAGCTACGGCCTCGCCAAATTCCTTGGCCGCCTGCTTGCCCTCATCAGCCATCTGCTGAGCCTGCGGGTTATCGCGAAGCTGCTGAAGGGCGAGAGCTCCGAGACCTATTCCAGCTACGAACCAGCCAAATTTACTCATTTTCCACTCCCTTTAAAAATCCCTTTACCAAATCCTTTGGTAACACCTATTAGTTTAGCCAATGGTCCCCCAATACCCGCAGTCAATACTGCAACCAGGCTATTTACATTCTCAGTTACCTGTTCAACATCCTCGGTAATTGAATCAACTCTTTTGAGTTGTTTATTCAATTCGGATATGGAGACATTGGCTTCTTGCAACATGGGTTTGAGCTCTTGGTTCAGTAGTTTGACGGTTACCGTTGTCTCATCAACAACTTTGGCAAGTTTGATAAGCGGTAGGCCAAGAAAAATAACCAGCAGAACAAATCCGCCCGCAAAAAGCAGTCCGATTATGTCGCCGATGGCCATTATTTACCTCGCTGCGTAGTACTCAACCACGAGCTGAACGTCACATGTGATTGGCACTTCTGCACGCTTTGGCCTGCGCACCAGAGTTGCCTGAAGCTTGTCCAGATCTGCGGTTAGATACTCAGGGAGTGCCGGTAGCACATCTGCATGACCACCAGCCGCTGCAACCTGAAACGGCTCCGTCTTTTCACTATCTGGGTGAACGTGGATCATCTGTCCGGGCTTTACACGGAAACTTGGTCGGTCAACTCTCTGTCCATCAACCATAATGTGACGGTGAACAACCAATTGCCTTGACTGGGCGATGGTCCGAGCTAGACCTGCGCGTAAAACAAGAGCGTCTAGGCGCATCTCCAAAAGCTCCACCAGGTTCTCACCGGTTAGACCATCTGCTCGTTTTGCTTCCTTAAAAGTTCTTCTCAGCTGTGCCTCGCGGATGCCATATTGGGCGCGTAGACGCTGCTTTTCACGCAAACGCACCGCATAGTCACTGTCGCTACGACGTTTTGTGCGACCGTGCTGCCCTGGACCATAAGGACGCTTCTCCATGTATTTGGCGGCCTTTGGGGTAAGCGCTAATCCAAGCGAGCGGGACAGTCTGGTCTTTGACCTAGTTCTGGATGTCTTTGACAAAAATTACCTTTCGTTTTTCATTACTTGGACTCAGCCGCTAGTCCAAACAACCCCGAAATACTAGCATGCAGCTGGCATCAAAAGCCAGACTCTTTCTTCAGAATCTCTTGCACTCGAAAATATCTCTCGGCAAATGATTTCTCTCCATCAATATCAACGGGTTGGTAGTAATCGGGCAACTCATGCTTCGAGTGTGACTGAGAAACAACTCTGGTTTCGTAATCATGAGGGTATAGATATCCCTTTCCCCTCGGAATCAAAGCTTCTGGTATCGAGGCAGTCAGTCCTTGTTCAACATCAGCCATTGCTTGGTTTATTGCAACATATGAGGAATTACTCTTTCCACTCAGAGCCAACATAACGGTCAGTTGAGCTAGTGGAATCCTTGCTTCGGGCATGCCTATTTGCTGAACGATGTTTAGTGTAGAGCTTGCGGCATTTAGCGCATTTGGGTTTGCAAGGCCAACATCCTCACTTGCCAAAATCGCAAGCCTCCGAGCAACAAACATGGGGTCTTCTCCCCCAACCAGCATTACTGCCAAATAATGCAGTGAAGCGTTGACATCACTGCCCCTGACAGATTTGATGAACGCCGAAATGGTTTGATAGTGGTTATCGCCGGCGCGGTCATAATGAAGCTGCAACTTTGATTGAACGCTTTTTACACTCTCAACACTGATCTCGGTATCCGATAACTCCACGATGTTAATCAGCCGCCTAGCATCGCCACCGCTGAGCATAATCATTAGCTCCAAAGCTTCTGGCCTCAGAATCTTATTTGTCGCTTTGACCGCTGAATTTGCAATCATGGAAAGTTCTTCCTCTGTCAATGGATTAAGCCGAATGACCAGTGTCCGAGAGAGCATTGCTGGGTTTAGTGCAAAAGATGGATTTTCGGTTGTGGCGCCGAAGAGACTGATGGTTCCGTTTTCGGTTGCTTTCAACAAAGAATCCTGTTGGCTTTTTGAAAACCGATGAATTTCATCTAAAAACAAAATGGTGTGTCGATTGAATGTTTGCCATGTCTCAATGGCTTTTTTGGAGACATCTCGAATTTCCCTAACGCCACTGTCAATGGCGCTTAGTTCAACAAATTCCGCATCGATTTCCTGGCTAATAAGCCGGGCAAGTGTCGTCTTACCGGTCCCAGGGGGTCCTTGCAAAATCAATGATCTAGGCTGTTTCGAATCCACCATCGCTCTAATCGGACTGCCTTTTTCGAATAGATGAGGTTGACCAACGAAGCTTTGAAGGCTACTTGGGCGTAATTGTTCGGCCAGCGGTTTTTGCATAAAGAGAACTCTAAGAGAACTACAATGGTCGGGGCTAGGAGACAAATGGCGAAAACAAATCGTGATCGAGAAATAATTGAGCGTTATCAAGCAAAACAAGAGATAGCTAGGCAACGTGCGGAAAGAGCACCCCGAGACAATCGTTTATTTGCCCTGGTGGCTATAGGAGCCGTTTTGGTGGCTGGCCTTGGACAAGTGGCTTATTTTGGACTCACGACGCAAAACGAAGCCTCACTCGAAGAATCTGTTGATGAACTGGTTGATGAAATAGACGAAGAGCAGTCGAGCAATGAAGTCCCTGACCCCTCTGTTGCCGAAAACAGAGAGTGGCAAGGAACATTGGAACTAAACAATGAGCCACTTGATATCACTATGTTTGGCGATTTAGCTCCGCAGGCAGTGGCCAATTTTGTGACCCTCAGTGAAAATGGGTTCTATGAGGACATGGACTGCCACAGATTGGTTACAGATGGCATTTTCGTACTGCAGTGCGGAGATCCAAACGGAGATGGAAGCGGTGGCCCCGGATACACATGGGGTCCGATTGAGAACGCTCCAGAGGATGATTTATACCCAGCGGGTAGTATTGCCATGGCTAGGGCCGGCAACCTCGGAGACAGTATGGGGAGTCAATTTTTCATAGTTTATGAGGACAGCACCATCCCTAGTGATGTTGCCGGGGGTTACACAATCATGGGTCAAGTTGATAACGGTCTTGAAACAGTTCGTCAAATAGCCGAGCGGGGAACCACCGATGGCAGTAATGATGGAACTCCGGCAGAAACCGTAAAACTAAATTCTGTCGACCTTAACTAACAGGAGCCTTGAAAGTGTCCATTGAAACCTCGCACGCCAGTGTTGATGAAAACAACAACGTCTATTTGATTGACGGGGGTGAAAAAAAGCTCGTCGGGCAGTACCCAAACGTCACAGCCGAGGAAGCACTTGCCTATTTTGAGCGCAAGTTTCATGACTTAGACGCACAAATCAAGATTCTGGAACAACGAGTCAAGTCCACCACCGCAACCCCGAGTGCGGTTGAAGAGAACCTGGTTGCAGTTGAAAAAGAATTAGCCGAACCTAAATTTGTGGGTGATATCGCAACTTTAAGAGATCGCATCCAGCAACTAAGACCCGCACTTGAGAAATTGCGAGAAGAGCACAAACAAAAAACCGAGGAAGCAGTTGCTAAAGCGCTGGCTGAAAAAGAAAAGATTGCCGCCAAGGCCGAACAAATAGCCAATAGAGACACCTCGAAAACAATCTGGAAAAATGCCAGCAAGGAAATGCAGGATCTATTTGAGAAATGGCAGGCCCTGCAAAAATCGGGGCCCAGGGTACCCAAAGCCCAGGCAGACCCAATCTGGAAG
Organism: Microbacteriaceae bacterium; assembly: GCA_965660355.1. Lineage (GTDB taxonomy): Bacteria > Actinomycetota > Actinomycetes > Actinomycetales > Microbacteriaceae > CAJXVY01. Next base: position 60,516 of record CBFHZN010000001.1, on the reverse strand, counting down.
CGCTTCAGCAAGGCTAGGGCGAAGTTTGAAGCCGACAAGAGAGCTTTCTTTGCAGAACTAGATAAACGAGTCAAAGAGGCTAAGAGGCTGAAAACAGACATCGTCAAACAGGCTGAAGCACTTTCAAGCAAGGGAGCCGAAGCTGCAGATGAATTCAAGAAGCTGCAAGAACAGTGGAAGAAGCTTGCTCGCATTGGAAAAGGTGAGGATGCGCTTTGGGAAAAATTCAAAGCTGCCGGGGATGTCATCTTTGAGCAGAAAAAAGCCGAGGATCAGAAACTGCGAGAGCAGGAGATGGAAAACTACAACCAAAAGCTTGCGCTTGTAGAAAAGGCCGAGAAGATTTCTCTTGATGATTTGAAATCAGCACGTGAGCAGCTTTCTAAAATCAATGGTGAATGGTCAAAGATAGGTCGTGTCCCTAGAGACAAGGTCAGAGAACTAGATTCCAAAATGTCCAAAATTGAGACCGCTGTTAAGAAAAAAGAGGAAGAAGAGTGGCGCAGAACAGACCCAGAGAGTCAGCACCGCTCAAATTCACTAATCCAGCAGTTGGAACAATCAATTTCTGATCTCGAGACAGAAATAAAAGGCGTAACTGATTCTAAGAAAAAACA
>CBFHZN010000001.1:0-59800 GCA_965660355.1 Microbacteriaceae bacterium | reverse complement strand
AGAACTAGAAAAAAACCTAGAGGCGAGGAAATCCTGGTTGGAAGCAGCGAGGCAAGCCGCAGACTAACCGCCCTGCACTCTGTAAACGTCGTAAACGGCGTCTATTCGTCTGATTTGATTGAAAATGTGATCCAGGTGAGATGGATCCGCCATTTCAAAAGCAAATTTATTTATAGCCACTCGATCTTTACGCGTGGTCACAGAAGCGCTCAAAATATTCACATGATTCTCACTTAGCACCCGGGTAACGTCGCTAAGTAAGCCTGATCGATCCAAAGCGTCAACTTGGATTTGAACCAAATAGATACCCCTCGCTGAATCAGCCCAGCTGACTTCAACAATACGTTCGGGTTGATCATGCAGTGACTTCACGTTTTTACAATCAACCCTGTGAATGCTCACACCCTCTCCCCTGGTGATAAAGCCCATAATCTCATCACCCGGAACAGGCGTGCAGCAACGAGCAATCTTAGTTAGGACGTCGGGACTGTTTTTCACCAATACATAATTGTCCCCGCCCCGTCTAGAGGGTTTTGGACTTGTTATTTGAGTAAGTTCCCCGGTATTTACATCCTCGGCCGCCTGAGTTTTAGCAATGATTTTTTCCACAACCGTCGCTGCAGAAACGTGACCTTCACCGATGCCACTTAGTAATCCCTCGAGGCTTACGTATTTAAGATCAGCAACCACCTCTAGCAGGGCGTCGCTTCCCATAAGTTGCTGCAGAGGTAACGACTGCTTACGCATTGCTTTGGCGAGCATATCCCTACCAATATCAACTGATTGCTCTTTACGCTCGGCATTGAAGTGTTGCTTGATTTTTGCCCTAGCCCTTGGAGACTTGACGAAATTCAGCCAGTCTTTGCTGGGTGCTGCGCTTTCACTTTTCGAGGTGAGCACCTCAACGACATCACCACTACTCAAAGCAGTGTCTAAAGGCACTAGACGAGAATTTACTTTTGCACCAATGGTTTTGTGACCCACCTCGGTGTGTACGGCGTATGCAAAATCAATTGGAGTGGCATCAGAAGGGAGGCCAATTACGCGACCCTTCGGAGTGAAGACATAGACCTCTTTTGCGCCGATTTCGTAGCGGAGACTGTCAAGAAACTCTCCTGGGTCTTCGGTCTCGCTTTCCCAATCACTGATTCTTTTGAGCCATGCCAAACCATCATCTTGCACCTGTTCACCTTTTGATGCAGCTTTATATTTCCAGTGTGCAGCCACACCGAACTCCGCTCGCTGATGCATATCATGGGTCCGGATCTGTATCTCAACCGCTCGACCGTTAGGTCCAATCAAGGTGGTGTGCAGAGATTGGTAGAGGTTGAATTTCGGCATCGCGATGTAATCCTTAAACCTGCCGGGAACAGGCGAATACTGAGCGTGGAGAGCACCCAATGCCGCGTAGCAATCCTTCACCGAGGAGACCAAAATTCTGATTCCAACAAGGTCATAGATGTCATCAAACTCTCTACCCCGCAGAACCATCTTTTGATAGATCGAGTAATACTGTTTTGGCCTGCCCTCAACCTTTGACTTAATTTTGTTCTTTCGAAGCTCTGAGTCGATATCCCTAATGACGTTATCGGTGTATTCACTTCGCTTGGGTGTGCGCTGTTTTACTAGATTTACGATTTCCTCATAAACCTTTGGGTATAAAACGCTGAAACTCAGATCTTCCAACTCCCACTTGATTGTGTTTATACCCAATCTGTGGGCAAGTGGGGCGTAGATCTCCAAGGTTTCTTGAGCTTTTCGCTTTGCAGATTCAACAGGAACAAAGCCCCAAGTTCTCGCATTATGCAATCGATCTGCCAATTTAATAACCAGAACCCTGATGTCCTTGCTCATCGCAACAATCATTTTTCTGATGGTTTCAGCCTGCGTCTTATCACCAAGCTTCACCTTGTCTAACTTGGTGACTCCATCCACCAGCAGAGCTACCTCTTCTCCAAAATCCTTATTCAGTTGATCGAGACTGTAATCAGTGTCCTCAACGGTGTCGTGAAGCAAGGCGGCAGCAATGGTGGTCGGTCCAGTTCCAAGCTCAGCTAAAATTTTTGCGACTGCAACGGGGTGAGTTATGTAAGGCTCACCAGACTTCCTTGACTGTCCCTGATGCGCCTTCTCAGCGATTTTGAAAGCGTTTTCAACTATTTGCGTATCACTGCGAGGGTGATTGACCCGAATGATTCTTATGACCTCGTTCAGGTCACGATTATAAAAAGGGCTTTCTTTGGTGAAAATCCTGGGCAGCCGAGAGCGCAATGTTGGAATGCTGTCTGTCATTCCGCATCACCTCCCGTGTGCAGAATTCTACGCCCGGTTTTCCAAAACTTTGTCAGCAGCTTGTTTGTACTTGGTCTCATTCTCACGCAAATGTGAATAGACAGGGGCTGCGATGAACACCGAGGAGTAGGTCCCAACGATGGTGCCCACAAATAACGCAAGCGCTATATCCGTCAAAGTTCCTGCTCCCAAAAGCAATGAACCAATAAACAAAATTCCTGCCACCGGCAACACGGCTACTACTGATGTGTTTATTGAACGCACTAATGTTTGATTGACAGCAAGGTTTACTTGCTCTGAAAAAGTTACATTTTCACTGAATTCAACATTTTCAGTATTTTCTCGAACCTTATCAAACACAACTACCGTGTCATAAAGGGAGTAACTCAAAATCGTCAAAAATCCGATGATCGCTGCTGGGCTTATCTCCAAGCCAAGGCCACCATAAATACCGACGGTAATAATCAAGTCGTGTGCAAGAGCTGCCAAAGCAGCAACGGACATCTTCCAGCTTCGGAAATAAAACGCCATAAGCAGAGAGACAAGTATTAAGAACACAACTAGACCCTGTATCGCTTGATTGGTCACATCTGCACCCCAATTGGGTCCGATGAAGCTACTTGCAACCTCACCACCTTGAACACCGTATGCATCAGCAAGTGCCAGTCTCAGTTCCTCAGATTCAACATCCTGCAACTGTTCGGTTTGGACTCGAATGGAATCAACACCAACTGTGTTTACAACACTATCTGCGGCGGGAAATAAATCCTCCACCACCTCTGTGGCCACCGTTTCGCCCTGCGAGCTAACACCGTCAATTCTGAATTCACTACCGCCGGTGAATTCAATACCAAAACTGAATCCACCGCGCAGGATAGGTGCCACTACAGCCAGCAGAACAACGACAATTGCCACTAGGTACCAAGTCTTCCTGCGACCCACAAAATTAATCGAGCGCTTACCTGAATAAAGGTCATTTCCAAAGTCTCTAAAGCTTGCCATCAGGACTCGCCTCGCTCTCTAATTTCTTGTGCCTTTCGCTCCGCGATTGTTTGTCGCTTGGTCGCTTCTTTGTCCACCTTTTCAGCTTTACCCCTGGCTAGCCCCTCAGAAACCCTAAACTGGCCCCGTCCAACGTAGCTTGCGGCAACTTTTCCAACTTCAAACCCAGACCAAGGTCCTCCGCTTCGGAAGAACTTGGTTCGGGCTAATAACTGAACCATTGGATGAGTGAACAACAAGACAATAATGAGGTCGATTAGAGTCACCAACCCAAGCGTGAAGGCGAAACCTCGAACACTTGATGCAGTAAGCCAGAACAAAACAATTGCAGCGGTTAGAGTCACCGCATCGCTGACCAAAATCGTTCTAAATGCACGTTTCCATCCCGCCTCAACTGCAACCTCAAGCGCCCTTCCGTCACGAATTTCATCACGGATTCGCTCGAAATAAACAATGAAGCTATCCGAGGTAATACCTATGGCAACAATCAGACCCGCAACCCCGGCGAGACTTAGTCGGTAGCCCTGTCGCCAAGCTAGGTACAAAATCACCAGGTAAACCAAAATCCCAGCCACCACCAACGAACCAAGGGTAACAATTGCCAAACCTCGATATTGGAAAGTCATGTAAATAACAACCAAGATCAGACCAATCAGACCTGCGATTAGTCCACTGTTTAGTGACTCAGTTCCCAAAGTCGCCGATATGTTTTCTTGGCTTTGAACTTCAAAGCCAATGGGTAAGGCGCCGTATTTCAACGAATCGGCAAGGGTTTGTGAAGACTCTTGGGTAAAACTGCCTGTGATCTGGGCCTGACCATTAGGGATGACGTCATTTACCCTGGGGGCTGTGATGATGAATCCATCTAAGGTAATGGCAAATTGATTCCTGGGCTCGGCTAAATTAAACAGCCTTGAGGTAACTTGGCTGAACTCTTCTGTTCCCTGGCCATCAAATTCAAGGTTCACAGCCCACTCATTTGTTGATGCGCCAGAAGATGTGGTTACCGTCCCGCTGGTGGCATCAGCAATGTTGGCACCCTCAACCTCAACTGGTCCCAGTATGTATTTCTGAGTGAGTGAACTATCGCAGGTCACCAGTGGAAGGTTTGGGTCATCTACTTGCCCTGGTTCTCTGAACTGTTGGGAGCAATCAAGAGTATCAAATTCATTTTGCAGGGCAGGTGTGATCCAATTTGGATCACTTGCATTTTCGGGTTCAACACTTGGCTGATCCGGAAGTTGCTGACCTTCCTCATCAACTCCACCAACCTGGTCGGTCGCAACACTTGCTGATGTAGTGAGCACGGGTCTGAATTCCAACTTTGCGCTTGCACGGATTAGCTGCAGAGTATTTGGGTCAGGTGTTCCCGGAATACTGACAACAATGTTTTGATTTCCCTGAGTCGCAACTTGCGCCTCTGCAACGCCGCTGGCGTCTATTCGTTGGCGAATGATTGAAACCGCTTGTTGCAGTTGCTCCTCAGTTGCCCTATCCCCCTCGGCCACCGAAGGGGAAAGAATAATCTGTGTTCCACCCTCCAGGTCCAGAGCTAGCTTTGGCGACAGTCCTGTGTTTTCCTGATTGGTCAGATTTGCCCAACCCATCAGGCCAGAAAGTCCCAGGATGATTACCAATAACCAAACTAGGCGCCGTCCCGCAGAGCGTCGAACGTTATTTTCAGCCAAACTTATGCCTCTTCGCTTTTCTCTTCTTGATTGGCCTCAACTGACCTGACGGCCTGCTTGATAACAGTCAATTTAACTTTAGGAGCAGTCTCAATAGTCAGCCTGTCCTCCTCTAAATCTGTGACTTGTCCAAAAATGCCTGAGTGCAATAAAACTTGATCTCCGACTTTCAAAGAATTGACAAGTTCCTCTGCTTGCTTGCGGCGCTTGCGGTTATTAGTGAACATAAAAAGAATCAGAACACCAAGGGCAAGCACCAAGATAATGTCTGGTGTAATCAAAACAACCTCACAACTCGGTAACCCTGAAATTATAGGGGGTTAGTCGAACAAACTGCTTGATTCAGACTCGATTCCCATAGTTGCAAGACCCGAATTTGTTATCAATCTTCCTTTTGGGGTTCTTTCAATGAATCCAAGCCTCAACAGATAAGGCTCCACCACCAACTCAACCGTCTCCGGTTCCTCCCCCAGTCTGGTGGCCAACGTTCCAAGCCCCAAGGCTCTGTTTCTGTTCTCCGCCAGAGCTGAGAGGTATTGACGATCTAATCGGTCTAATCCAGCCGCGTCAATTTCATAAATCTCCAACGCATCGGCAGTTGTCTTTGAGTCAATGGAATTAACCTTTTGAACCTGTGCATAATCACGAATTCTTCTCAGCAATCTATTTGCAACCCTCGGTGTTCCCCTGGATGACTGGGATATAAGCTCCAAGCTTTCACCGTCGAGTTTCACGTTGAGAACCCCCGCTGTTCTTTCCAAAACCCGAATCAAATCATCTTGTTCATAAAATTCCATGCTGGCGGTGAATCCGAAGCGATCACGCAATGGATTAGGGAGCATTCCCGCTCGGGTGGTGGCCCCAACAAGTGTAAATCTCTCTAAATCAAGGGGAACGCTTGTTGCTCCGGGACCTTTCCCCACCATCACATCCACCCTGAAGTCTTCCATCGCTAGATATAGCATTTCCTCGGCAGCACGACTGACCCTGTGAATTTCATCGATGAATAAAATCTCGCCGTATTCAAGTGAGGACAGAATTGCTGCAAGGTCACCTGCGTGCTGAATGGTTGGCCCACTGGTGACTCGAAGTGATCGACCAGTTTCCTTTGCAACAATCATTGCAAGAGTCGTTTTCCCCAAACCCGGAGGTCCACTGAACAAAAGATGATCGGGAACTCGCTGTTGTTGTTCGGCGGCTTGCAAAAGCACTTGTAATTGCTTTTTTACTTTGCTCTGACCCACAAACTCATCCAAGCTTGATGGTCGCAACTTGCCTTCAAGTGCGGCGTCGTCAGCGTGGGCGAAAGGCTCGGTTTCTCTGTTCATGACTTAGTTTTAGCCCCTCCTAGATACTTCAGGGCTGATTTCAGTGTTTCTTGTTGAGAACTGCCTGGTTTTTGAACACTGTTCAAAGCTTCGATGGCCTCTTTTTCTTTCCACCCTAGATTAATCAAGGCGTCAATCAATGTTGAATCCGCGGTTAGTTGAGGTGCTTCAAATTTTCCGCCTAAAGATAGAATCATCAGCTTTGCTGTTTTTGAGCCAACTCCCGAAACTGCTTGCAATGCGCGCTCATCAGCAGAGGCTATCGCAGCGGTTGCCGGTTCATAACCAAGCTCTTCAATAATCGTCATGGCTAATTTAGGTCCGATTCCGTTCACGTCGCAAAGCGCATCGAATAAATCTCGATCTCGGACACTCTCAAAACCGTACAGAGAAAATTCGTCCTCTTTAACGACAGTTCTGATATGAATTGCCACTTCATCTTCGATTTTTGGCTGAAACCTACTGCTTGCAAAAACCAGATAGCCAACCCCGCCAACGTCAATAAGAAGCTCTCTTCCAGTTCTGGAAAGAATTTGTCCCTTGAGGTAGCCAATCACAGCAACAGGTTACTTCCTGGTTTGATTTATAGCTTGACTCCACGCCCGTTGAGCTTTTGTAGGTTCGGAAGATTCCAGAGATGGATTTGCAATCGCAGTTAGCGATACCGCAGCCGCATCGGCACTGTCGGGGGTATCAAAATAATCACCACCCCCCAAAAGCGTGGAAGTCATTTTTGATACTGCATCTTTATTCGCTCGGCCGTCACCCGTGACCGCCGCTTTCACCTGAGTAGGCGTGAAAAAACGGACTGGTAGATCAAATTCCCGAGCCAAAAACAAAATGACGCCACTGATTTGAGCCACACCCATAACGCTTTTCAAGTTTGCTTGAGCGAATACTCGCTCCAAAGCGATTTCTGTTGGTTCGAAGCTGGATATTAGTGTCTTTATCTGAGACCCAATCAAATAAACTCTCTCGTCTAAACCAACCCCAGCAGAAGTTTTGATGGTTTGGGTGTGGTGAAGAGAGGATTTGTTGATAGCTTTGCCGGCAACAACTGCAACGCCGCAGCGTGTTAGCCCGGGGTCAATGCCCAGAACCTTTCTCAATTGGCCTCTAGTTGCTCTAAGACTTCGGTTGGGATGTCCATGTTGGTGAAGACAGTTTGCACATCATCTAAATCCTCAAGACCATCAATTAGCTTTAGTGCCTTTTCCGCTGTTTGTTTATCGCAGGTCACTTTCAGACTTGAAACAAATTCAACATCTGCACTTTCATAGTCAAGATCGGCAGATTGCAGGGCTGTACGAACCTGAACCATATCTTGCGGCTCAGTCGTAATTACAATTTGCGAGTCATTTACTTCTATGTCTTCGATTCCGCTTTCTAAAGCTGCCTCCATGGCATCTTCTTCGCTAACGCCATCCAACACAATCACGCCTTTTCGAGCGAATTGATAGCTCACAGATCCTGGATCCGCCATGTTTCCACCTGCCCGACTCATTGCCAAGCGCACCTCTGCGGCGGCACGGTTTTTATTATCAGTAAGACATTCAATCAAGACCGCCACACCACCTGGGGCATAGCCTTCATACATAATCGTGGTGTATTCAACACCGGATCCATCAATGCCGGCTCCACGTTTTATCGCTCTGTCGATATTGTCAGCTGGTAAAGAATTCTTCTTCGCCTTCTGGACGGCATCGTAGAGTGTCGGATTGCCCTCAAGGTCTGGCCCACCCAGACGGCTTGCAACTTCAATGTTCTTGATTAACTTCGCAAACAGCTTGGCTCTTTTGGCATCATTGGCTGCTTTTTTATGTTTAGTGGTTGCCCACTTGGAGTGTCCTGACATGAATGCCTATTTTAGTTGGCTTTTATGAGTTGGATGAGTTTTCTGTGAAGCGTTGTGGAATTTGTTAGCTCAGGGTGAAAACTTGCACCCAGAATGTTTCCCTTTTGGATAGCAACAATTTCATTATCAGCCCAAGCAATCGGCTTGCATTCGCCGACACCGGTGATCTTAGGGGCTCTTATAAATGCAGCTTTTTCCTCAACCCCATCCTCATAGCTAACCAGTGCTTCACCGCTTGCAAGCTGTGCACCGTATGCATTGCGAACAACACTGCAATCAAGGACTTTGAAATGGCCATCTTCACCGTCAACTTCATTGGCCAGCAAAATCAAACCAGCGCAAGTGCCCAAAATAGGCATGCCGGAAGACATTTTGTCTGATAACGCCTTGCTTAGATTAAACGCTTTCAACAACTTACTTATGGTCGTGGATTCCCCACCGGGAATTATCAAACCAGAGATTTCCTCTAGGTCATTTTTAGTCTTGACGACAACTCCCTCAACACCGAGGGATTTTAGAAGCTGAAGGTGTTCCCTCACCCCGCCTTGGAGTGCGAGAACCCCAACAGTTACCAACCGCGTTCAGCGAGCCTGTGAGGGGCTGGAAGGTCACTCACATTGATTCCAACCATTGCATCACCAAGATTGCGACTCGCGTCGGCTATTACCGTTGGATCATTGAAGTGTGTGGTGGCTTTCACAATTGCTCGTGCTCGCTGTTCTGGATTTCCTGATTTGAAGATTCCGGAACCAACAAAGACTCCATCAGCACCCAACTGCATCATCATCGCAGCATCCGCCGGGGTCGCCACCCCTCCCGCGGTGAATAAAACAACCGGAAGCTTTCCTGTTTCGGCAACCTCTTTGACCAAAGCGTAAGGAGCTTGCAACTCTTTGGCAGAAACATAAAGTTCCTCGGGGCTTTTTGAGCTGAGGTTTCTGATTTCACCCAAAATAGTTCTGATGTGCTTGGTTGCCTCGCTCACATCGCCGGTCCCGGCCTCTCCCTTGCTTCTAATCATCGCTGCACCCTCAGTGATTCGTCTCAGAGCTTCTCCCAAATTGGTAGCCCCGCAAACGAAAGGAACATCGAATCCAAGCTTGTCGATGTGATTCACATAATCCGCAGGCGACAAAACTTCGGATTCGTCGATGTAGTCAACTTCTAAAGACTCCAAAATCTGCGCCTCAACAAAGTGTCCTATTCTCGCTTTTGCCATAACCGGTATGGAAACAGCCTCTTTGATCTCATCAATCAGCTGTGGGTCACTCATTCTGGCAACACCGCCCTCAGCGCGAATGTCTGCAGGAACGCGCTCCAGTGCCATTACGGCGACTGCTCCTGAGTCTTCGGCGATTTTGGCCTGCTCCGCTGTGACAACATCCATAATCACGCCACCTTTTAGCATCTCTGCTAAGCCTCTTTTGATAAGTGGCGTTCCAGTTTCAAAATTAGTCATGTGTCCATCCTAGGAATTAGTGGTGTTGAAGCTTGTATATGTTACGACTAATGAATCAACCCTGTGGGTCTTTGAATTCATCCCATCGTTGCTGCAATTCTTCCCTTGTGCTTCCAATTAACTTTGGCAACGCCTTTGTCTGACCAATGATTGGGAAAAAATTAGCATCGTTTCGCCACCTGGGAACAATGTGCTGGTGAAGGTGTCCTGCTATCCCTGCGCCAGCGATTTCACCTTGGTTGAGACCAATATTGAACCCGTGTGTACCGCTAACCCCTTGAAGCACTCTCATGGCTTCCTGAGTTAGCTGGGTAATTTCATCGCTTTCCTCTTTGGTTGCAAGATCCAAAGTTGGATAGTGCCTGTAGGGGCAAATCAATAAATGACCAGAGTTATAGGGAAACAAATTCATTAACACAAAGGCGTGGGTTCCTCTTCTGACAATGAGCCCGTCCTCATCGGTTTTGTCTGGAGCTAAACAAAAAGGACAGTCTTTATCGGCAGGTTGTTGACCATTTTGGATATACACAAGCCTGTGAGGGGTCCAAAGCCTTTCAAACCCATCCCACTGAGCTCCTAGGTCAGAACTTGATTCGATATCCAATTAGACCTGCTCTCTGCTCTCCACCGCTCTAACAATTTCATCAATTGCTTTTTCTAACTCAATCCCGTTTCTCTGTGTTCCATCTCTGAATCGGAAGCTAACAGCATTGGCATCAGCATCTGTCTCGCCGGCAATTACGATGTACGGTACCTTCGCCAGGGTGTGATTTCGAATCTTCTTTTGCATTCGTTCATCGGTGTCATCAATTTCCACCCTGATTCCGTGTGATCTTAAAACTGTTGCGAACTGTTCAAGATATTGTTTCTGGCCCTCAGTTATTGGCACACAAACAACTTGAACCGGCGCTAACCAAGGTGGGAAATGCCCCGCGTAGTGCTCGGTTAGCACTCCAAAAAATCTTTCAATTGAGCCAAACAGTGCCCTGTGAAGCATGATTGGGCGATGTTTCTCGCCATCGCTTCCAACATATTCAAGCTCGAATCTTTCGGGGAGATTGAAATCCAGCTGAATAGTGCTCATTTGCCAGGTTCTGCCAATGGCATCTTTGGCCTGGACTGAAATTTTCGGGCCATAAAACGCGGCCCCTCCCGGATCTGGAACCAATTCCAGACCGGTCCCCTCGGCAACCTTCTTTAACGTTGCTGTCGCAACATCCCAGTCTTTACTGTCGCCAACGAATTTATCTCCATCGTCTCTGGTGGATAATTCAAGGTAGAAATCATCCAAGCCATAATCTCGCAAAAGATCCAACACAAACCGAAGCACATTTTCGATTTCCGCTTCCAGGTTATCCTGAGTCACAAATAGGTGAGCATCATCCTGAGTCATTCCTCGCACCCGAGTCAGTCCGTGCACGACACCACTTTTTTCATAGCGGTAGACGCTTCCGAATTCAAACATGCGCAATGGCAATTCGCGGTAGCTTCTTGAACGTGATTTATAAATCAAAATGTGAAACGGGCAGTTCATGGGTTTCAAATAGTAATTTTGACCCTGTTTTTTTATCTCACCGTGTTCGTCGTATTCGGCATCGATCTGCATTGGCGGAAACATGCCCTCGCCATACCACTGAAGGTGTCCACTGATTTCAAAAAGCTGTTGCTTGCTAATATGCGGCGAATAGACAAATTCATATCCAGCCTCGAGGTGCTTTCGCCGACTGTAGTCCTCCATCACTTGCCGGATGATTCCACCCTTTGGATGGAAAACAGCCAATCCAGAACCAATTTCTGTTGGAAAACTGAATAAATCCAATTCTTGGCCAAGTTTTCTGTGATCACGTCTGGCCGCTTCCTCTAGACGCTCCCGATATGCTTCAAGCTCTTCAGCGCTTGGCCATGCGGTTCCGTACACCCTTTGTAGCGATTGGTTATTCTGATCCCCAAGCCAATAAGCTGCACTCACCCTTGTTAGCGCAAATCCTTTGTCAGCAATTCTGGTGTTTGGAACATGGGGTCCGCGGCATAAATCTTTCCACTTCACCTGACCAGAGCGCGGGTCAACGTTTTCATAGATTGTTAATTCACCAGAATCGACCTCAACATTCGCATCATCCAAGCTCTCGTTACGTTTATTCAAAAGCTCTAGCTTCAGTGGCTCCTTTGCCATTTGTTGGCGAGCTTCATCTTCAGTTACAGATACTCGCACAAACCGCTGATTGGCCTTGACAATCTCCTTCATTCGCTTCTGAATCTTTGTCAGGTCATCCTCAGTTAAGGGATTGTCAATCAAAAAATCGTAATAAAATCCATCCTCAATTGGTGGACCAATTCCCAGCTTGGCCTCAAATAGATCTTGAACGGCTTGGGCTGTGATGTGAGCAACACTGTGTCTAAGTATTTGCAATCCCTCAACAGAATCAACAGCTATTGGGAAAAGCTCATCGCCATCTGTCAGGGCCCTCGCCAAATCTGCTTGTTCACCATTCAAAAACATGGCAATGATTTCTCGCTCTGGGAAAACATCAAACCCAGTAGCGTTTTCTTCTAATTCGGCTGATTCGCCATTGACTCTAACTTTCACCCACAGAAGTCTAGCTGTTGGTTAGGAATGGCTAAGTTGAATTCAAATCATTCTGAGCCATTATTAGAAACCATGAGCGAAAAACTTGAGAGCAAACTGAACTGGCTACGAGCTGCGGTGCTGGGTGCAAATGATGGCATAGTAAGCGTTGCCGGGGTGCTAATGGGGGTTGTTGGCGCAGGAGTTGGTGCGGCAGAGGTCCTTATCGCGGGAGTAGCGGCAACAGTAGCCGGTGCCTTTTCGATGGGAGGCGGTGAATACGTAAGTGTTTCCGCCCAGAAAGACACAGAATTAAGCCATGGCAGACGGGGTTCAAAAATAACCGCCAATCCCTTGCAAGCTGCAGTCAGCTCTTTTCTAGCTTTTTCTGCAGGGGCGTTTTTGCCAATGCTGTCCGTGATTATCTTTCCCCCACAATTTCAGGTTGCTGCGATTTTGATCGGGGTGGCTATATCACTTGCGCTGACCGGAGTTATTGCCGCCAGGGTTGGTAACGCGAGTCCTATAAGGGGTGCGTTAAGAATCGTGGTGGTGAGCATAATCACAATGGGAGTTAGTTATCTGGTTGGTTTAGCCTTCGGCGTAGCTGTGTTATAAACGCTAGAGTTAAGTGGTGATTGATCAAACACCAAGGTATGACTACGTCCTCATCGGAGCTGGCATCATGTCTGCAACCTACGGGGTTTATCTAAAACTTCTAAACCCAGAGCTGAATATAGCCATCGTTGAGCGATTGGATGGTCCTGCCAAAGAATCCAGTGATGTTTGGAACAACGCAGGTACTGGCCACGCAGCTCTTTGTGAGCTCAACTACATGCCAGATAGTGAAGATGGGTCCATCCCATCGGCCACAAAAGCCATAGAAATCAATGAGCAGTTCGTTATCAGCAGACAGTTTTGGTCCTATCTAGTAAAAAATGAAATACTCGGAGACCCAAAGAGTTTCATCAACTCAGTTCCGCACATGACTTTTGTCAAGGGTTCGAAAGATGTTGACTACCTTCGCAGAAGACACAGGGCGCTAAAAGACCAGCCATTATTCTCAGGCATGGAATACACCGAGGATTTCGCCAAAATTAAAGAATGGACTCCGCTTCTAATCGAGGGTCGAAAAGACGAGGTTATCGCTGCAACCAAAATCGACAGTGGTACGGATGTTGACTACGGTGAGATGACACGGCAAATGATTCATTGGCTTGAGGACAACGGTGTTGAGCTAATTACTGAAACGGATGTCATTCGAGTTCGAAAATTATTAGACGGCGGTTGGGAACTAAAGACCATGAACCCGTCGAAACGTTATTTGGCTGCGGATAAATTATTTGTTGGAGCTGGTGGTTACGCACTGAAGCTTTTGCAATCATCCGGCATAGACGAAGCCCAGGGTTATGGCACTTTCCCCGTGAGCGGACATTTTTTAAGAACAGATAATCCAGAAGTAGTAAAACGTCATTGGGCCAAGGTCTATTCGCAAGCAGCGGTTGGTGCTCCACCGATGAGTGTTCCACACCTTGACACCCGACTGGTAAACGGAACACCTTCGCTTCTGTTTGGTCCTTTTGCGGGGTTTAATCCAAAGTTTTTGAAACAGGGATCAGTTGTTGATCTTCCACAGAGTGTCAAACCCAGAAATATTCTCCCCTATCTATCTGTGGCAATAACCAACCTGGGTTTATTGAAATACCTCATAAACGAGATCCTAAAAAGCAAGAAAAAGAAATTTCAAGGGCTAAAGGATTTTGTCCCGGATGCCAAATATGAAGATTGGCATCTATACGAAGCTGGGCAGCGAGCCCAGGTTATAGCCCCCAAGGGTGCACTCGGAAGCCTTCAATTTGGAACCCAGGTAATCAGTTCGCAAGATGGCACCATAAGCGGTCTATTGGGAGCATCTCCGGGGGCGAGTGTTTCAGCAAAGGTAATGCTTGATGTTTTGAATCAAATGGAGCCAGAGCTTACAAAAAACCAGGTGTCAAAGATTCAAGAGATGATTCCCACTTATCAAAAGCCCATCAACTCAGATGAAAAGCTTTCAAAAAAGATACTTGCCGAAACGGCAAAAATTCTAAAACTAACCAAGTAGTTGGTGGGCGATACTGGGTTCGAACCAGTGACCTCTTCCGTGTCAGGGAAGCGCGCTACCGCTGCGCCAATCGCCCTCTGTGTAGCTTTTGAGGTGAAGACGGGATTCGAACCCGTGTAGACGGCTTTGCAGGCCGCTGCCTCGCCTCTCGGCCACTCCACCGTTAGACCGAGAGTAAAACTCTCAATCAGAGCGGATGACGAGATTCGAACTCGCGACCCTCACCTTGGCAAGGTGATGCGCTACCGCTGCGCCACATCCGCATGTACTCCAAAGAGTGCTCGCTAATTATGCCATAAATCTTTTTGGAGTTGTGGCTAAAGCCACCAGAAACACCAAAAGGGTGGAGCTTGCTCCACCCTTTTGGTTGTAATGGCATTACTTTTGTGTAGCTGGGTCCTCACCGAAGCTGTAAGCAGCTTCACCGTGGACTACTACGTCGACTCCAGCAATCTCATCTTCTGATGTGACCCTGAAGCCCATTGTTTTCTCGATGGCAAGAGCCAAGATCAAGGCAACCACGAAGCTGTAAGCCAACACACCGAAGGCGGCGATTGCCTGAACAGCTAGCTGACCGAAGTCACCACCAGTGAATAATCCGGTGTCGATTGCGAAGAATCCGAGGTAGAGGGTTCCAACCATTCCGGCAACAAGGTGGATTCCAACTACGTCTAGCGAGTCATCGTAACCAAGCTTGAACTTCAGCTCGATTGCGTAGGCACTAATTGCACCAGCGATAACACCAAGCAACAGTGCGAAACCAGGGGTTACGTTTGCACAGGCTGGGGTAATAGCAACCAGACCAGACACAGCACCACTGGCTGCACCGACGCTTGTCGCTTTACCTTCCTTGAACTTCTCTACAACTAACCATCCAAGGATTGCTGCTGCGGTTGCACCCAAGGTGTTTACAGTGATCAAACCTACGTTAGCCATATCGTTGAAGAACTCAGCTCCAACGTTGAATCCAAACCATCCAAACCATAGAAGAGCTGCACCTAGAAGCACCAAGGGTACTGAGTGTGGTTGCATGATTCCTTTGGAGAATCCAAAACGCTTTCCTAAAACAATGGAGAGCGCCAAGGCAGCTGCACCAGCGTTGATGTGAACAGCTGTACCACCGGCGTAGTCAATCACCTCGGGAAGACCCAAAGCTGAACCCAGCTCCATGATCCAGCCGCCACCCCATACCCAAGCGGCAACAGGGAAGTAAACAAGTGTTGACCAGATTCCGGCGAAGACCATCCATGCGCCAAATTTCGCACGATCGGCAATTGCTCCAGAAATCAAAGCAACGGTAATTATTGCGAATGTGGCACCAAAGGCAGCACCAATCAAGTCTTCGTTTCCAAGACCCTCAAGTCCGAAAGATGCGAAGGGGTTACCACTGAAGTCATAAGGGTTCTCAACGGCAGACATGCTAAATCCGTAAAGCACCCACAAGACTGCAATGAGAGCAAGTGAGCCAAAACTCATCATCATCATGCTGACAACGCTCTTGGCCTTAACCAGTCCTCCGTAGAAGAACGCAAGACCAGGGGTCATCAACAATACAAGTGCGGTCGCGGTGACCGCCCAGCTTAGTTCGCCAGTATCCATAAGAATTTCCTTTCCAAGAACATTTCTCGTGGCTTAAGAGTCGTCGCTGCTTGTTACATTCATTCGTTTCAAATGTTTCGAGTGTGTTAAAACTTTCAGGCTTTACTCAGGAAAGTGGTTTTGTAAGTTTGAACTCATGAGGGATCCTCAGTTCAATTTAGAGAAAGCTTGAATGA
Source organism: Microbacteriaceae bacterium (assembly GCA_965660355.1). Lineage (GTDB taxonomy): Bacteria > Actinomycetota > Actinomycetes > Actinomycetales > Microbacteriaceae > CAJXVY01. The sequence continues at coordinate 43,731 of CBFHZN010000001.1, read as the reverse complement.
AATATGAGATTGCTATGAATTGGGAAAGTCTCTGGCACTCAGAGCAGAGGTCCTTGAAACGCAACGTAGGTATTTTTTTCTATAAGCTCCAGCAATCATTTCGTCTGTGAAGACATCAGTGAGCGATACTCCACCAGTGGCTCTAATTGGGATCTGCTGTTCATAGGCACGATCAATGAAGCTTACAAACCTGAGCGCATCGACTTGGCTCACTAGTTTCTTGACATCGGTCAGAACAATGCCCTTGACGCCTGCAAGGAGATAACGAAACTTAGTTGGGTGAAGAGTTGATAGGTGCTCGAGCAAGTCACGGAAACCATCAACTGTGACATCCTCAGTTATTAGTTTCTGGATTTGTTCGAATCTAAAAAGCTCGCTGTGCGCATCAATATCTCGGTGTCGATAATCTTCTCCATCCACACTGACAATATTGAACCTCTCCCCCAAGCCCTGGATCTCTCTTTTGAAATCTGCGGCAGCAAACCTTCCCTCACCCAGGGCATTAGGCGGAGTATTGCTTGTTGCTGCAAATCTCACGCCAGCCTGAGAGAGCTCCTTAAGTAACCTGGACATGATCATGGTGTCGCCAGGATCATCCAATTCAAATTCATCTATGCAGATCAATTCATAATTGGATAATCGCTTAGCCATTTCCGCAAAACCGAGATATCCGGTGATTGCAGTCATGTCCAAAAAAGCACCGAACAGCTTCTTTCCTTTGTGTTGGTGCCAAATACTTGCAAGAAGATGTGTTTTTCCAACCCCAAAGCCACCGTCTAAATAAATACCAGGGGCTGTGTCTTTTTTTCCAAACAGTTTTTTCTTACCCCCGACAAAGTCTTTGCAGGCACTAACAGCATGAGCCTGCGAAGGAAACCGCTGATCGGGGACGTAGGTAGAAAACCTTGCATTCATAAATTCCGGGGGTGGCACTAAGTCTGCTATCAGCGTATCTGCGGAAACAGATGGAGATATTTCAACCAGGGAACGACCCGGGTGGGAGAATTGTTGCATTAGTTACCTTCGAACTTTCAAAAGTCTAGCGACTTAGGATGGGATAGATATGAACATTGACAGAAGCGACAAAATCCAAGGTTATGCACACCCAGAGGCATTGGTTTCAACCGACTGGGTCGAACAACACCTTGAAGATCCAAACCTTCGCCTTGTTGAAAGCAACGAAGACATCCTGCTTTATGACACCGGTCACATCAAAACAGCTATAAAGCTCGATTGGCACACTGAACTAAATCACCCACTCAGACGGGATTATCTCGAACCACAACAATTTGCCGAGCTCATGAAAACAAAGGGTATTGACAGAGAAAATACAGTCGTGATCTATGGAGACAGATCAAATTGGTGGGCAACATACGCATTTTGGGTATTCAAGCTCTTCGGCCATGAGGATGTTCGAATCATGGACGGTGGCAGAACACTCTGGATTTCAGAGGGAAGAGAGCTGACTGCAGATAAGCCAGAGCCTAAAACCTCCAACTACCCAGTTGTTGAGAGAAATGACAGCGAAATAAGAGCGTATAGAGACGAAGTCCTATCAAATCTTGGCAAGCCACTAATTGATGTGAGAAGTAACCCCGAATACACCGGTGAAAGACTTCACATGGCTGATTTCCCAAACGAAGGGGCAACAGTTGGAGGTCATATACCAACCGCTGTGAACATTCCATGGTCAACGGCCGCTGCTGCCGATGAAGCTTTCCTGCCCAGGCAAGAACTTGAAACCCTCTATTTTGAAAATACCCAATTTGACAGCACAGATGATTTCATCGCTTACTGCCGAATAGGAGAACGAAGCAGTCACACCTGGTTTGTGTTGAAATATCTACTTGGGGTGAAAAATGTCAAAAACTACGACGGCAGCTGGACCGAGTGGGGCAACCTTGTTGGAGTCCCAGTCGTAAAGGGGGAACAGCCAGGAGAAGCAGCTTGAGTAGTCAAGAAGTAATAGACAATTTCACGCTGCTGCCAGAATCAGAGAGATTGAACATGCTTCTGGAATACTCAGAAGCTCTTCCCGAGCCACCAACAGAGCATGCAGGCTTTGATTTCGAAAGAGTTGAAGAGTGCCAGTCCCCCGTCTATCTAGCAGTTGAAATCCAAAATCAAGAAGTATCTCTCCACTTCGACGCACCCAGGGAAGCCCCAACAACACGTGGATTCGCTTCCGTGTTGCACTCAGCCCTTGATGGCTCAAACATTGAAGATGTTCTAAGTTTCGATGAAGACTTCCCCGACAAACTCGGTATAGCCCATCTAATATCACCGCTCAGGATGAGAGGGATTCGAGGCATGATTGCAAGAATAAAAAGACTCACGCGAGAATTGAGTGACTAAACACTTAGGGCAATTGGAACATCGCCTCAAGCCCAGATTACTTTCAATGGTTTATGAGCAACAGTTCGGATTCACTCACAACGGGAACTCTTCATCGCTTGGTGGTGAATATGACCGAGAGTTACTTATAGCTTTGAGGCAAAGATCAGAGCTGATTGTGACTACCGGAAAAACAGCTGAGGTTGAGCAATACGTTCAACCCAGAAAGCCTCTCATCCTCATAACAACCAGAAAAGATGCAGCCGCTTGGCTGAAGGCTGAGCGACTGGAGTTAGATGACCCCAAACTAATAGCTCTCACTAAAGATAAAAATATTCTTTATGAGACCGGATTTCAGATGTCCAATGAATTATTTATTCGCGGCTTCATAGACCAAATAGTTCTGCACCACGATAAACAACGGTTTTCCACTGCCGAATTGGGTGCGATTGATGCTGAAACAGTCCACCAGTTCGCCTTCCACGATCGCTACATTTCATTGCTTGAACGGCGTGGCAGCTAAGCCAGAGCGGCCCCCAAAATTAGCCTTTGGGAGTGAAACTCGAGCTACCCACAAACATAACCGATGAATTTCGGGAAAGGGTTGCTGAAGTTACTGAGGTGCTCGAGCGAGGCGAAATAAATCTTGAACAAATTCCTGCACCAAAGGGTATTGCAGAAGAGGCGCTGGCAATCTCCGCTGAGGTAATTCATGCCGATCACTCAGATGCTGATAGAGGGGTTGGGAGACTTGTCCTATGCCGAGACAGCAATTTTCCCGAAGGCTGGAATAGTGAGTATCGGATAATTTTGTATGCAAAGTCTCCAGTTGAGATCGATATGGGCAAAGATCCCTTAGTGGACGAACTCCCCTGGAACTGGCTGATGGATTCACTGATGGCTAGAAAGGCTTCTTTTCATTCCGAGGCAGGAACCACCACCCGAGTGCTGTCCACGGGGCATGGAAGCCTTACTGCCCAACCACAACATGCCGAGATTGAAATTCGAGCTAGTTGGGCTCCTGACGGCAATAATTTCAAAGCTCATGTTGAAGCATTTCAAGATTTACTGGCGCTTATCAGTGGTCTCCCACCGACTGATGAAAAGGTCGTTCACATTTGAATTCATTCAAACTTATTGATGATGATTCATTATTGACCGAAATGATTAGTGAACTCTCAAGTAGTGAGATCGTTGGGGTTGATGCAGAGCGAGCCAGTGGATTCAAATATGGTCAAGATGCATACCTGGTTCAGCTGATAGCCAACGAAATTGCCTACCTTGTGGACCCGCAAGCCTTGTCAGCCAAATCAATCGCACAATTAGCCGATGTGCTTAACCAGAAAGAGTGGATACTTCACAGTGCAACACAAGACCTCCCCTGCTTGAATCAACTTGGTTTTTATCCTGCAGAACTATTTGACACAGAGGTGGCGGCAAAGCTGATCGGCTTTGAGAAATTCGGCTTGGCAGCGTTAGTGCAAGAAACCCAAGGAGTCGAACTCAAAAAAGAGCATTCCGCCGCTGATTGGTCAATGCGTCCACTGCCTCCAGAGATGTTGGAATACGCTGCCCAAGACGTCTATTTTCTTAAGGAACTACGAACGCAACTGCTAACCAAATTAAGGGAGTTAGAGAGGGAGCGCTTTGCATCGCAAGAGTTTGAACACCTAAAGAAGTTCAAACCAAAAGAGGTCGGAGCAAACCCTTGGAGAAAATGCTCAGGTATTCATGCGTTGACAAAACCATTGCAGCTAGCCCGGCTGAGAGAAATGTGGCTGACACGAGATGAGTATGCAAAGGAAAATGACATCGCCCCGGGAAAAGTGGTCAGCGATCGATCCATCTCCTATGCAGCAGGCAAGGAATACCGCTCACTTGCCGAAATGAAAAAGGATAAGCAATTTCATGGAAGGCTTTTGCCTAAGCTCTATCCAAAAATTTTTGAAGCTTATAAAAACGCATCGAATACAGAGATGCCTCCCGTTAGAGAGCACTCTGGTGACACAATTCCGCATCACAAAAATTGGCAAAAACTTAAGCCAGAGGTGGATGCCAGATATAAAAAATTTAAGGAAATGCTTTTGGAAATTGTCACGGAAACCGGTATTCCAGCTGAAAACCTGATGTCTCCCGCACTCATACGAGAAGCACTTTGGAAAGAAGTGGGGAATCAGGATTTAGAGGGCTTTTTTAGAGAAAACGGTGCCAGAGAGTGGCAATTAGGTTTCATACTCCCTATTTTCAGCAATCTCTCTTGAACTCTGCTCCAAAGGCCTAGCCTTAGGAACTTTTGCACCAAGCACCTGCGCAGTTATGTCCCGAGCAATCGCCTTTGGCGTTAGCCCAACGCGCTCCATGATTTCATCTCTGGTGGCATGTTCAAGAAATTCATCTGGCAGTCCTATTTCTTGCAAGCCTGTTTCAATATCATTGGCTCGCATTTGCTGGCGAATTCTTGTTCCCACTCCCCCAACTCGGATTCCATCTTCAATTGTTACAACCAAGCGATGTTCTCTGGAGGCATCCACGATTGACTGCTTAACGGGAATAACCCATCTGGGGTCAACAACTGTTGAACCAATTCCCTGCGCGGCCAGAAGTTTATGAACCTCCATGGCCACAGGAACCATTGCTCCAACAGCAACAATCAGCACATCCTTGGAGGCTGATCTTGCAAGAATATCGACACCGTCAGCGCTTCTATCCAAACTGGGTATGGACTCTATTGTGTTGCCCTTGGGGAAACGAATAACCGTTGGCCCGTCTGAAACACCCACTGCTTCGCGAAGTTGTTCACGAAGGCTTACAGCATCCCTAGGAGCAGCGATTGCAATATTTGGCACCACTTGCAAAAGAGCTAGGTCCCACATACCGTGATGACTTGCCCCGTCTGGGCCTGTCACTCCACTTCGGTCTAATACAAAAGTAACTCCAGCCTTGTGAAGCGCTACATCCATCAATAACTGATCGAAGGCACGGTTTATAAATGTCGAGTAAATAGCAACAACGGGATGTAGGCCCCCATAGGCCATTCCGGCTGCACTCGTGGTGGCATGCTGCTCAGCAATACCAACATCGAAAACACGCTCCGGGAATCGTTCAGCAAATTTATCCAAACCAACGGGAATCTTCATCGCGGCGGTGATTCCAACAACTGCGGGATTAGAGGATGCAATCTCGGTTATTTCATCCCTGAACACCGATGTCCAGCTAACTCCCTTGCTTTTCTTAACGGGTAAACCGGTCTCGGGATTTATTTGCCCAACCGCGTGAAACTGATCCGCCTCATCAGAGATGGCAGGGTCATACCCCTTACCTTTTTGGGTAATGGCGTGAACAATAACGGGCGCGTTGTAGTGCTTAGCTTGCTTCAGAGCGGTCTCCATGGCATCCAAATCATGTCCGTCAATTGGTCCGATGTATTTGATATCCAGATTTGGAAATAACCCCTTTGGGGCAAATGTGTTTATCCAGCCCTTTCCTGCACCCTCTGCAGCTGAAAAAACTAATTTTCCAAAAAGCCCGAGGCGAAAAAAGCTCCTTCTGGAGAACCTGTGAAGTTTTTTGTACCACTTTTCAGTGCGGATACTGTTCAGGTGCTTGGCGAATCCACCAATGGTGGGTGCGTAGCTTCTACCGTTGTCATTAACCACGATCACTAGCGAACGGTCGTTATCGTCACTTATGTTATTCAGTGCCTCCCAGGCCATTCCACCAGTAAGGGCACCGTCGCCAATCACAGCTACAACATGCTTATCTGTTTCGCCTTTGGCTGCCTGAGCCCGAGAGATTCCATCAGCCCAACTAATCGCAGTTGAGGCGTGTGAGTTCTCGACGATGTCGTGAATACTCTCGGCTCGTTGGGGGTAACCAGCTAGCCCATCTTTTTCTCTGAGACGATCCAAACTAGATCTACCAGTCAACATCTTGTGAACATAGCTTTGGTGACCAGTGTCAAAAATGATGCTGTCGCTGGGTGAATCAAAGATTTTATGAATCGCTATGGTTGTTTCAACAACTCCAAGATTAGGACCCAGGTGCCCACCAGAAGCGCTAACCAGCTCGATTAGCTTCTGCCTGATTTCCCCAGCAAGTTCAACAGATTCCTGTCTGTTTAGCTGTTTCAAATCGGCGGGAGAATTGATCCTGTCTAGCAACATGAGTATCCAAACAAACCAAAGCGGTTCGCTATTTCCTAAGCCACCAAACTTCTGAGAACGTATTGCAAAATTCCACCATTTCTGAAGTAGTCAGCTTCACCTGGTGTGTCAATTCTTACCTTCGCGTCAAATTCGACAACCTGCTGATTCGCAGAGTGCTCGCTCGGTTTTGCAACAACATGAACTGTTTTTGGAGTGACGCCATCGTTGAGTTTTTCAATGCCTGTGACATCAAAAATTTCAGTTCCATCAAGGCCCAGCGTTTCAGCACTCTGTCCCTCTGGGAATTGCAAAGGCAAAACACCCATGCCAATCAGATTGCTTCGGTGAATCCGCTCGAAACTTTCAGCGACAACCACTTTCACTCCAAGCAAACTGGTCCCCTTGGCGGCCCAGTCTCTTGAAGACCCTGAGCCGTATTCTTTTCCAGCAAGGATTATAAGTGGAGTTCCTGCCCGCTTATAGTTCTCGCTGGCATCAAAGATAAAGCTTTGCTCGCCATCCTCTGTTGTGAAGTCTCTGGTGTATCCACCCTCAACATCATTCAGTAATTGGTTACGAAGTCGGATGTTTGCAAAGGTTCCACGAATCATAACCTCGTGGTTTCCCCTGCGAGATCCATAACTATTGAAATCAACCCTGGAAATACCGTTTTCGGTCAAATACTGCCCAGCTGGGCTGTCCATCTTGATTGTTCCCGCAGGAGAGATGTGATCGGTGGTCACACTGTCGCCAAGCTTGGCTAAAACCCTTGCTCCAGCAACATCCTGAATTTTTTCAGGGGTCATACTCATGCCGTCGAAATAAGGTGGTTTTTTCACATAGGTTGATTTCTCATCCCAGGTAAACGTGTCACCCTCTGGAGTTGGTAGTGACCTCCAGCGCTCATCACCATCAAACACAGACGCATACTCATGAGTAAACATGTCACTGCTAATCGAGGTGTCAATGGTCTGCTGGACCTCATCGGGGGTTGGCCAGATGTCTCTCAGGAAAATATCGTTTCCTTCTGAATCGGTTCCGAGTGCGTCATTTTCAAAATCAAAGTCCATTGTGCCTGCCAATGCGTAGGCAATCACAAGTGGAGGGGATGCTAGATAGTTCATCTTGACATCAGGATTGATGCGACCCTCAAAGTTTCGGTTACCACTCAACACACTGGTAACTGCCAAGTCATTCTCTTGAATGGCTTCACTGATTGCGGGGTCCAGCGGACCACTGTTACCAATGCATGTTGTGCAACCGTATCCAACAAGTTGGAAGCCCAGTTTGTCTAGATAGTCAGTCAGACCGCTTTTTTCGTAGTAGTCAGTGACAACCTTGCTACCGGGGGCCAGTGAAGTTTTAACCCAAGGTTTTGCGATTAGTCCTTTTTCAACTGCCTTTTTAGCAAGCAATCCAGCGGCCATCATCACAGAGGGGTTAGAGGTGTTGGTGCAGGAGGTGATGCTGGCAATTGAGACATAGCCGTTGTCAACAGCAAACTCTTTGCCTTTTACCTGTGCTGGGTTGGAGGCCATTGGTGAATAATTCGCCAGATCTTTTTCGAAGTTCTGTTTCGCTTTATCCAATTCGATTCGGTCCTGGGGGCGCTTTGGACCGGCAATTGAAGGAACAACGGTTGAAAGGTCAAGCTCTAAATATTCACTGTATTCGGCTTCACTCGTTGCATCATGCCATAGACCCTGCGCCTTTGTGTACTGTTCGACCAGTGAAACCTGCTCCTCGCTTCTTCCAGTTAGGCGGAGATAGTCAAGGGTTACCTCGTCAATTGGGAAGATTGCAACTGTGGAGCCAAACTCAGGAGACATGTTTCCAATAGTTGCTCTGTTCGCAAGAGGCACGCTTGCAACGCCCTCACCATAAAACTCAACGAACTTACCAACAACACCGTGGTTACGAAGCATTTCAGTGATGGTCAAAACCACATCGGTAGCGGTCGCTCCAATCGGAATCGAACCGGTTAACTTGAACCCGACAACCCTTGGAATCAACATTGAAACGGGTTGACCAAGCATGGCGGCCTCGGCTTCAATTCCACCCACTCCCCAACCTAAAACACCTAAACCGTTGACCATGGTGGTGTGTGAGTCGGTTCCAACACAGCTATCTGGGTAAGCGGTCAGTTCTCCGTTGACCTCTCTTGCCATAACGGTTCTGGCTAGGTATTCAATATTCACCTGGTGAACAATTCCAGTACCTGGAGGAACTACTTTGAAATCTTGGAAGGCTCCCTGACCCCAGCGCAAAAATTGATAACGCTCACCGTTTCTTTGATATTCATACTCGACATTGCGCTCAGCAGCGTCAGCGGTGCCGGCTACGTCAATGACAACCGAGTGATCGATGACCATCTCTGCGGGTGCTAGCGGATTAATTTTTTGGGGGTCTCCACCCAATTCAGCAACTGCCTCTCGCATTGTCGCAAGGTCGACTACACAGGGAACACCCGTGAAGTCCTGCATGATCACTCTGGCTGGAGTGAATTGGATCTCTTCACTCGGATCAGCCTTGGCATCCCAGTTTGCCAATTTGTTGATGTGCTCTTTGGTTATGTTTTTGCCGTCTTCTGTGCGAAGTAGATTCTCTAGCAAAATATTTAGGCTGTAAGGCAGTTTTTTGACACTTGCCTTATTGATATCAAAGTAGCTGTATTCCTTGCCCGCTACATTCAGTTTTTGCTTGGCATCGAAGCTGTTAGCCATGACACTCCTTTATGTTTCCCTTAGGACTAAATCTACCTCTTTTGTAAAAACACCGCTTTGAGAATTAACCAACTCACAACAAGCAATAATGCATAAAGCGGAGCACCCATAACTAGCCTCGCTGTTGCCAGGGGCTCAATCGCTCCGGCGAAATACAGAGGCAATTGGACAGCTAATCTAAGCGAGAAAAAAGCAACCCAGATAGTTGTCACCAGATAAAACCGGTATCTCAACCCAGGTTGTTTTTTCCAGTCTTTATTTCCAGTCAGCAGTGCCACGGCGACCCCCAACAGGGGTTGTCTAATCAAAATACTAATTAGCAGCACCGCTGCGTATGCTGCGTTGGTGTAAAACCCAATCAGGAAATAATCCTGAGTTTGGCCTCCATCCCTCAGAGCTAGAAATGCAGCTACAGCCACTCCAGCGCCACCCACCAAAACCTGTGTGAGCATTCCCCGAGTTATTAGCCTGATAATCAAAAAAACCGCTGCAGAGCTTGCAGCTGCGATTACAGCTGCGAACCCGTCGGATGTGAAGCTAAAAACAGAGATGAATAAAACAGTTGGTAGAACAGCTTCTACGATTCCCAGGCGACCACCCATAGATGCCAGTAAAGAAGATGGCGAGAAATTTACCTGATCCCCGTCATTTTCTAATCCAAGTCGACTCGCGACTTGTTTGCGAACGCTGTCATCACTCACTTTGGGCGCTTTCGTTGTTGGGAAGCGAAAGTGGAAGTAGCTCATTCGGAGGCAGAGGCAAGCTACCTCGGTCTACCACTGTGGAACGAAACATCTCTATAGCCTTTTGATATTCGGAGCTGTCAGTTGCGGCTTTGCCATAGATCACACCCCTGAGCATCCAGCGCGGACCATCAGCACCTATGAAAACACTGTCCCTATAGCCTTTCTTGCCATCCTTTTCTACCGAGACCCTGGCTCTAACCTCTTCTCCTAAAAGCCCGCTTCTAACCTCTGCAGTTCCACCCTGTTTATTGATGGAATTTTGAATGGGCTCTAAAGCCTCACTCCAAATACCTTTGGATTTAGGTGCTGCAAATGCCTGCAGTTGAAGGGTTGTCTCCGGAAACAAAATGGTTATAGCAACAACCTTTTTGGTCTTCTCCTCAAGTTCAGCTCTGAGCTTTATGTCTTTACTGGGGGCCAACCTTATGGATCCGAAATCAATGTAGGGGCGCAATTGCCCAACCTCGGAGACGTCAAATGGTCCAGATTTAGATCTGTTTTCTTCGCTCAGCATTTATTTCCTTCCGGATGAGCCAAAGCCACCCTCGCCACGCTCAGTTCCAGGTAACTGATCCACCTCAACAAACTTTGCTTTTTCGTAATTCTGAATCACCAATTGGGCAATTCGCTCGCCTCGCTCAAACACAAATTCCTGATCGCTTGTGTTTAGCAAAATTACCTGAATCTCTCCTCGATAGCCCGAATCGATTGTGCCGGGTGTGTTGAGCACTGTTATGCCATGTTTTACTGCCAGTCCACTTCTCGGATGCACCAGACCTACGTAACCATCCGGTAAAGCAATCTGAATACCGGTTGGCACCAGAGCCCGGCCGCCGGGAGCAATCGATCCTGAACCGCTGGCCCTGAGATCAGCACCAGCATCACCCTGCTTGGCATATTTGGGGATCAGTTCAGGGTCACCAGTTATCAATATCTGCACAGAATTTTCCACGGTTAGAGCGTAATCTATATCTGATGACGATTTACTCCGAGAAATTGATTCCACCTGTTGGACTTACTATTTCAACACTTTTGCTAATACCTGGTTTTGGACTAATGCTTGGTCCTTTCAACTGGTATCTGGCTTTTGCTATTGGTGTTGCAATCACAATTGCAGTGAACGTCTTGCTTTATGGTTTCTCGCCAAGCGTTGTCGTCAACGACCGGCATTTGATTATAGGAAAAGCGGTAATACCCACTGAGGTATTAGCAAACCCTAGAGCTTTTTTAGGTGATGAGGCCTTTAGGGCTCGAGGCCCAGACTTGAGTCCAGATACATTTTTTCAGATACGCGGAGGGATTGATGCAGTTGTTGTTTTAGACAACATTGATCCGGAAGATTCCTATAACAAGGTTCTGATTAGCACTCGTGATCCGGAGGGTCTTGTAGAAGCCTTAGCCAGCACAGTCAAGGCAGACTGAGCCTTGGCGAGTTTTCTTGCCTAGCTGAGAAGGTGGCTTCAATAAAAAACATTCCATGCAGGTGAATTCGTTCTCTTGCTTTGGCATAACCACCACATCAAGTTCTTCATTGACAACGTCTGGAGCACTATAAGGCTCAAGTTCAGTGTCGTCACTGTCGCTGATGCCACTGGGTTTATCGGGCATGCGCTCTTTGATAACCTCGATACTCTCGGTATCGTCCTCGCTCTTCCTCTGCGCATCGTAGTCAGTTGCCACGAAACACCTCTCTTGTCTGCTTCAGGGCGAAACTATGCCTGATTAAGTTATCTAAATCAAGCTCGCCACGGTAAATTCACAGCTGAACTTCAGGGAAAATCATAAATCACGCGCGCAAATCATGAACAAATTGCCAAACAGGTGAGAAAGTATCCCTAGGAGGCGACATGAAGGAAGTTCAGTTTTCTCACCGAGAGGGAGACTACCTAATTCTCAAAGGCGAGGATGGTTCTCAGTTACGACTGGAATTAGACGGGAACCTGAGGCAAGCGGTGAGAAGTCCGAATGCAGATGCGCAGACCTTTTCTCCAGGTGAGGTTCAATCACTAATTAGATCCGGGCTTTCAATTCAAGAAGTTGCAAACCAGCTGAATGTTGAAGAAGATTCGATAGAACCGTTCGCGGCTCCAGTAATTGCTGAACTTAACTACATAAAATCGGCCGCCCTATCGGTACTGGTTGTTGCTCAGGATTTTGATGAAACCGTTCCTTTTGAAAATCTTCTTGAGAGCAAACTCACAAACGCATCAATACGGGTCCTAAAAAATGACGGTAGTTGGGTCCTGAAAGCGGAAGATCAATCATCAACAGCTAGCTTTAGCTTTGACCCCAAAAACAACTGGCTAAAACCGTTGGACGACAAAGCCCGAGAAATTTTTGAAGAACAAACACCCGCGGTCGCATTCAGTGTCATTGACAACCCTGTAGACACTGCAGATGACCAAGAGGAAGAAAAACCAGAAACTGACGCCAGCAGTGTCGCTACGGATTTATTGGAAGAGTTGCAGCGCAGAAGGGCTCAAAAAGAGGCTGATGTCGATAAACCCAAACCCGAGTCATCCTCAAAGCGCCCCTCTTTGCCAAGCTGGGATGAAATTGTTTTCGGCGCGGGCGAGAATCACGACGATAAAGAAGACTAAATACCTATCCTCATCAGTGGCACTTCCAGTTCTCGATCGTCAAAGGTTCCATGGTGACCAATCATCTTATAAGCGCGCTCGGTGTTGAAATCTTTATGCAAAATCACGTGATTACCATGAGCAATCAGCACAATATGAGGAAGCCTATATCTAAATTCTTCCAGCACCTCTCCCCCGAACCAGCCAGCTGCTTCTAATTCAGTGGCTTCATAAACACTCATGGGTTGAGAATCAACGGCTTCTGCAATTTCTGACTTTGACAGCTTTGTGTGCAAAAAGGTACAGCGAGTATCACCAACCATTGCTTGGATGTCATTAGAGTCGATAAATTCATCTAGATGTATTTGTTGTTCTGCAGTTGTATTCACCATGCCGTGATCACTTATCAGCACAACCCCAATTTCAGCATCTTGCAATGAGCGAAGACCAGATTCGACCTCCTCCAAGTATTGAATCCACCTATCAGAGCCCCAACCCTCTTTATGGCCAGTTTTATCTAGTTCTGGGATGTAGAGATAAACAACCTGTCCCGCATTTCTAGCTATGTTTTCTGCAACTCTAAAGCGATCTTGAATGGTTTCCGCTGAATGATACTCAGCTCCTGACATGGTTACCCTGCTAAACCCGGAATCCCTGTATTCCTCCATTGAGACCGAGGAGAAATGGCACTGCCGGTCACCGGTTTCAGAGATGTTTCTTATCGTATTGAACTCGGCAATGTTTATTTTCTCTAAGTCGCTCAGCAAATTTGTTGTGCCCTGGTTGTGCTTCAGTCGATATCCGAGAAACCCATGTTGTGCTGGTGGCAGCCCAGTGGAAAAACTTTTGATGTTCACACTGGTAGTTGCTGGGAAGGCTGATTTGATCGGCTTTGAATTTTTCCAAATGGTTGGAGCATGCCCTGAAACCTGCTCCAGCTGGCGGTAGCCAAGACCATCAACCAAAACAACGATGACTGACTTTGTTGGTTGAAAGCCAAGTGGATTCGTCTTGCCCCTGACCGATAATTGGCAACTATCCAAAACATGTCGAGTCCTCCCCAATGATTTGGGTGCCTTCGGTAGAGTTTTCATCATCCTGACAATCTTGCCACAAGGGAGTAATGAGCGATTCTGAGCGCATTGTAGATATTGACGTCACTGCAGAAATGCAGCAGTCATTTCTTGAATACTCCTATTCGGTTATCTACGCTCGCGCACTCCCGGATGTCAGGGATGGCCTCAAACCCGTGCAGCGCAGGATTGTTCATCAGATGCGGGAAATGAGCCTTCTTCCAAGCAAGGGTCATGTCAAATCCTCCAGGGTTGTGGGAGATGTGATGGGAAAACTGCACCCACACGGTGATCAGGCAATCTATGACGCTCTGGTAAGGCTTGCACAGCCATTCAGTATGCGATTACCGCTGGTGGATGGGCATGGAAATTTTGGAAGCCCGGATGACGGCCCGGCAGCCGCTAGGTATACCGAGGCACGCATGAGTGAGGGTGCATTGGCCCTAACTGATGAGATAGACGAAGACACGGTAGATTTTGTTCCCAACTACGATTCTCAACTAACGGAACCTGCCGTGCTTCCGGCATCATTTCCAAATTTGCTAGTGAACGGAGCTAGCGGAATTGCCGTTGGAATGGCAACTTCTATGCCTCCTCACAACCTTGCAGAGGCAACAAAGGCAGCAATCAAAGTTTTACAGGGAGGGGCCACTCTCAAAAAGATTATGCAGGTAATGCCAGGTCCAGATTTTCCCGGTGGAGGGATAATCACCTCTACCGAAGGCATCGAACAAGCCTATGAATCTGGCAAGGGCTCTCTCAAGGTTAGGGCAAGGATTTCAATTGAAACAGTCTCTCCGAGAAAGCTAGGACTGGTAGTTACTGAGCTTCCATACCAAGTCGGTACGGAAAGAGTAATTGAAAAAATCAAGGACGCTGTTGGGTCAAAAAAACTAACCGGCATAAGTGACGTTCAGGACTACACGGACAGGAAACATGGGCTTAGGCTCGTAATTGAAATCAAAAACGGTTTTGATCCCCAAGAGGTCTTGGAAAAACTTTATAAATTCACACCTTTGGAAGAGTCTTTCAACATCAACAACATAGCTTTGGTAAACGGTCGCCCAAAAACCATGGGCGTCATTGAATTACTTGAGAATTTCATCGATCACCGTAAAAACGTCACCAAAAGACGCACTCAATTTAGACTAAAAAAAGCACAGGCAAGGCTTCATCTGGTCGAAGGCCTTGAGATTGCTGTGTTGAACATTGATGAGGTGATAGAGGTAATCCGAGCATCAGAGACGGTTCAAGAGGCGAACAAAAAGCTTTGTGAAGTCTTTGATTTGAGTGAACTGCAGGCTGAGCACATTTTGGAGCTGAGGCTGAGAAGACTAACTCGCTTTAGCGTTATCGAATTACAAACCGAGCGTGAACAACTGCTTGAACAGATTGCCAATTTTGAGGCGATCCTCTCTAGTGAGGAAAATCTTAACGAAGTCATTAAAAACGAGCTGGAACAGGCCAGTAAGAATCTAGCAACCCCCAGACGGACCCAAATCAGAACCTCTTTGGAGGATGCCAAAGACTTGGTGATTAGTCTTAGCTGCGATCACAAATTAGTCCGCATGCCCTTGCAGGAAAGCCAGTCAAAGGGCTGCCCGACTGAATACATTGAAGGCGAAATAGTTGCAATAACCGCCAAAGGCATGGCCCTGAAAATAAACGTAAGTGACATACCTCCGGTGGAATCCGCTGAGCAACTTGAATCAATCCCTGCCATCAGTCAATTTCTAGAGTTGGGTAGTGATCGAGTGGTTAGTGTTCTAGGAATAACAGGTGATGAAACGATTGCTCTTGGCACAAAACACGGTGTTGTGAAAAGACTTACCGAGTTATCAGACAAGGACAGTTTCAAAGTAATCACCCTTGCCGAAAATGATGAAGTGGTGGCCGCCGACACATCTTTGGACTTTCTATTTTTTGCAACAAGCACTGGCCAGGTTTTGAAATTTCATTCGGAAACGGTTAGACCGCAAGGTCTCAGCGCCTCTGGCATGCAGGGAATCAAGCTTGCAGATGGAGACTTTGTGATTGGATTTGGATCCGCCAATGAGAATCACCACCTGTTGACTGCCGCAGAGGCAGGAGATGGCCTAATGGGAGCAGAATTCGGACGCGGAAAGATAACTGAGTTTTCAGAGATACCCAAAAAAGGACGTGCCACTCAAGGTGTTCGGGTTCAACGTTTTGGAAAATCAGACAATCGCCTCTATTTCGCAAAAGCATCAGAAGGGTTTGATTTCTGCTCTGCTAATTCTAAAGAAGCAGTCGAGGCTAGTAAGCGCGATGTTGCAGGAACAAACCTAAGCTTTAGGGCTATCGGCGCTCACTAAGCGTCGATGTTCTGTCTTTCAAAATCGTCGGCAGATGAGATGATGAAATCTCTCCTTGGTGCGACTTCACTTCCCATCAAAAGCTCAAACACCTCGTCTGACATCTGTGCATCCTTGGCGGTGATTCGACGCAGTGAACGCATTTCAGGATTCATAGTCGTTTCTGCCAGTTGATCTGCATCCATCTCACCGAGACCTTTATAGCGCTGAATGGGCTGTTGGTATCTCAGGCCTTTGCTCTCCAGCTGAGCTAAAAGCCTGTCAAGTTCAACCTGTGAATAGGTGTAGACGGTTTCATTTGGCTTGCTGCCTGGATGAATAATCACCACCCGGTGCAAAGGTGGAACCGCAGCGTAAACCCTGCCAGCTTCAACCAGCGGTCTCATGTATCGGAAAAATAGTGTCAGTAACAAAGTTCTAATGTGAGCACCATCGACATCGGCATCACTCATCAGAATGATTTTTTCATACCTGACACTTCCAAGATCAAAGCTTCTTCCACTACCTCCACCAATTACCTGCGTGATTGATGCGCATTCGGCATTGGAGAGCATGTCGGCTAGAGAGCTTTTTTGAACATTTAGAATTTTGCCTCTAATTGGCAGAAGCGCTTGAAATTCACTGTCTCTTGCAAGCTTCGCTGTTCCCAAAGCGCTGTCGCCCTCAACGATGAACAGCTCACTTCCAACACCCTCGCTGGAGCGACAGTCCACCAGCTTTGCTGGAAGAGAGGAAGATTCCAATGCGTTTTTGCGACGTTGGTTTTCCTTTATCTGTCTAGCGCTGATGCGAGCTTTGCCCTCGTTGACTATTTTTTCGCCAATGGCCAATAAAGCTGCCTTGTCTTCGCGCTTTTTTGAAGCTGTGAGCTCTTTGAACCAGCTGACCATTGATGCTGAAACGATTTGCTTTATAGGAGGAGTTCCTAAAACCTCTTTGGTCTGACCCTCGAATTGAGGCTCAGACATACTCACTGTCACAACGGCTGATAACCCAGCAGTGATGTCTTCTTTTTCAAGCTTCAGGCTCCCTAGTTTGAACCTTCGGGAGTTGGATTCAATATAAGCCTTTACCGCCTTCACTAACCCTTGCTCAAAGCCTGTCAGATGAGTCCCGCCTTTTGGTGTGGCGATAATATTCACAAAGCTTTTGACAGTTGTTTCATATCCATTACCCCAACGAAGAGAAACCCGGACTCTACATTCTCTTTCAAGTTCGGTAGATTTCATGCTCCCCGATTTTTCATCCAAAACCGGGACAGTTTCTTTATAGGCACCCGTGTCATCGACAAAATAGGTTGGTGTCAAAGCCACATCCGGGGATATAAAGTCAACAAAGTCGTTCAACCCTCCATCAAATCGGAAAGTTTCGGTCTCCTCACCCAGCCAATTCAGCGTGAGGGATAACCCTGGCACCAAAAAAGCGGTCTGACGAAGTCTGGACACAAGCGAGTCTTTATCAAATTCAGTACTGGTGAAAATTTGCGGATCTGGCCAGAAAGTGACTTCAGTGCCAGATTCTTTCTTTGCTACCTTGCTTCCTTTTTTTAGCTCACTGGCATTGACAAAAGGCGTAAATTCCGCCTTTGCACCCTTGCCCGAAAAGATCCCCGGTTCACCTCTGTGGAAACTCATCTCCCAGGTGATGCCATCCCGTTTTATCTTGGCATCCAAGCGCTCACTCAGAGCATTCACAACACTTGCACCCACTCCATGCAGGCCACCACTGGCCGCGTAGCTTCCGCCTCCAAATTTCCCACCAGCGTGCAGCTTAGTGAAAATAAGCTCAACACCGCTTAGCCCTGTTTTTTGTTCATTATCAACAGGAATTCCTCGACCATCATCTGCCACGGTGGCGGATCCATCTGAGTTGATGTTTACAGAGATGTTTTTACAATGACCACCCAAGGCCTCATCAACACTGTTGTCAATGATTTCCCATAGGCAATGCATCAAACCCCGGTAGTCGGTTGAACCGATATACATCCCGGGTCTTTTCCTGACGGCTTCCAGGCCTTCTAAAACGCTTAGGTGTCTTGCTGAGTAATCGGTCACCTGCATAATTTATCTTCTTTGTCCCAAGCAATGGCTCTGACACTTCGCCTGTGGCGAAACTGGACTGTTTCTGGCACCCCTCAAGCAGTTTGTGACTTAGCCTTATTGCATGACAGAAACAACTACTCTCTCCTCTGCAGATCGCTGTGACATTTGTGGAGCTCAAGCATATGTAATCGTGAAGTTGGAATCTGGAGAATTGCTGTTTTGCGGCCACCACGGCAAAGTCAACAAAGAAAAGCTGGAGCCAATCATGGTCGACTGGCAAGACAAGACCGATCTAATCAGCCAGTAGGTTTTTATAGTGCTCGGTGAGGTCGTCCCTCGCTGAGGTTTCAATTCCAAAACAGTATTTTTCAAACCACGGATTCACAACTGTTACAGGACCTAAAAAAGCGCAGAGTATTAGCCGTCCTTCACCAATCTGGGTTTCGGTAACCAACCTATCCTTATCGATAAGACCGTTGATGAACCCGTAAAGCTTTTTACCCTGAAACTCAGCTTCAGCAAATTCGCTTTTGTAGCTATCCAGGGGTGCTCTGACCCCCAAGGCTTTTGCAACCTCTAATCCGGCCCTGCCAATGGCAAGAACTGTAAGCCCCTCACTGATTTTTGATAACAACCAGTGATCGTCAAGTCTTGTTCTGAGGATTTGCGCTCCACGCTCAGAGACATCACCAACGAAAACTGCCTGCAGGCCCTCGATAGCTTTGTCGCCGATTGAGCATGCATCAACTTCATGGGCTATAAGCCAATCAAAATAGCCCTGATCACCCTGTTGATTGCAAATCTCCGGGTATAAAAAGCCAATCACGAACTCAACTCCAGAGATCTTTTCATGCGCCTAAAGGTATCTGCAGTGACTATAAACACCCGCTCGCCGTTGCTGGGCTTTGCACCACTGATAAATTGCTGCAATGAATCCTCGAAATCTTTGGCTACTTGCCTAACCTCCACTCCACAGCTAAACAGCCTGTGCTTCATCGGAATGGCGTGGTGTCCAGTCAAAACATCAACCACTGACAGCCCTGACATATCGACCCCCCAAAGCCAAGACGGATCCTTCACATCCGTGCCAATTGCCATGAATACTTGCTCCGCTTTTTTGGCACGCAACAGATTTAGCCTGAAACTTTCATGATTTTGAACCAACAAAATCCGCGATTCGACACCGCCTATGGTCTCCGATGTGTCTCTTCCATAAACGCCCTGAAGCGAATTGGCGGTTTGTTTAAGCTTGTTTTTGTCCAAGTGAGTGACTATTTGATCCGCGGCGGCAATGGAAGCCCCAAAGTTTAGGGCCATATGTAAACCACTATCCTCTAGATTCAGTTGAATATCTGCTTCTGAGCTAGTAATGCGCAAAGGGTTGGCTTCTAAAATCTCATAATCAAGCTTCTCAATTGCAGAGGTCTGTGAAATTGAATACCTGGGTGCGGCTTCATCTTTTGCTAATTCGCTGGAAAGGCCGAAGAATTGGAAGTTTTCAGCCTGCAGCTCCACAAGGGATGGATCATTTCCGTTTGCAATTACCTTTTCACTTGCAATAGCCAACCGGTGTAGTGAGTTTTGAACGACTTGAGAATCTTCGAATCTATCCAGTTGCTCATCCATCACGTTTGTCAAAATGCTAAGTCGGGGCTTCAGTGGAGCTCCTATTTTGCTTGCATAGGCTTCATCCATTTCAATCACAGCAATGTCAGCATCTGGAAGAGAGAGACCTTTTGACCCTTGCAAAACAGCACTGAATAAGCCTTGCTTTATGTTTGCCGTGGATGGGTTGGTAAAAACTATCAACCCCTGCTTTTCTAAAATCTGGACCAGAAACTTGGTTGTGGTTGATTTACCGCTGCTGCCACTAACAACAACCAAACCCTGCGGAAAACGAGCTATTGCAATTTCAAAGAGCCTTGGTTGTATTTTGGATGCGATGGTCCCTGGAAATGCTGAACCACCACCGTGGCGAAAAACCCTGATTAATTTTCTAATCACCCGGCCAACAGCCAAGGCGATAGCGGTTCTCATGACTGGTCCAGGTAGTCCCTAAGTAATTGAGACCTTGAGGGGTGGCGAAGCTTTGACATTGTCTTTGATTCAATCTGTCGAATTCGCTCGCGAGTAACACCGAACTTCTCACCAATTTGGTCAAGAGTCATCTGAACCCCATCTCCAAGTCCAAAGCGTGAGCGAATAACGCCCGCCTCTCTTGGGTGCAAACTATCCAAGACTCTTTCTAACTCTCTTTGCAACATGGTGTACCCAACTGCATCTGCAGGAACAACTGCTTCGGTGTCCTCGATTAGATCACCAAATTCGCTGTCACCGTCTTCTCCCAGCGGAGTGGAGAGTGAAATTGGTTCCCGGCCATATTTTTGAACCTCAACGACTTTTTCGGGAGTCATGTCCAACTCCGCCGCCAATTCCTCAGGTGTTGGTTCACGACCAAGATCCTGCAGCAATTGCCTCTGAACGCGAGCCAGCTTGTTGATGACTTCAACCATGTGAACTGGAATTCGAATTGTTCTTGCCTGATCAGCCATTGCCCTTGTGATTGCCTGACGAATCCACCAGGTTGCATAAGTAGAAAACTTATATCCCTTGGTGTAATCAAATTTCTCAACTGCTCTGATCAAGCCAAGGTTTCCCTCTTGGATCAGGTCGAGAAACTGCATTCCTCTGCCGGTGTATCGCTTTGCCAGACTGACAACGAGGCGCAGGTTTGCCTCCAGTAGGTGGGCCTTAGCTCTCTTTCCATCTTTCATCACCCAGCGCAAGTCACTGCGCATTTCGGGGCTTAGTTTTTTCTCTGTCTTTAATTTTTCTTCAGCGAACAGCCCCGCTTCAATTCTTTTCGCTAGCTCAACCTCGAGCTCCGCGTTCAGAAGCGCCACCTTACCGATTTGCTTTAGGTAATCCTTTACTGGATCTGCGGTGGCACCAGATATTGTTGCGGTAGCTGATGGGATGTCATCCTCGTCCGCATCGCTGATAACTAAAATCTCACTGGTTTCGTCTGCGACCTCGTCAGCAAGGTTCACCGCATCGGTTGCTTCCGCGACTATTTCCTGAACATCACCCAACTCTTCTGCTTTTTCAGGGTTCGCCTTAGCCTTAGGCTGTGCCTTTTTAGCTGGTGCCTTAGATGAGTTTGAAGCTTTTACAGCGATTGTTCTTTCCTTCCCAGGGCAGAAGATAATCCCATGTCAAGTCCTCTTGCATGGGTAAGCCACTATTATGACAGACTTCTTACAAATTTTCACTAGGCTCGTAAAAACATTTCAGTGTTTCGTTCTATTCCTCTTTAAGTGCCAACTGGGTCTTGGCATTCTCCCGAAGAAACATCACCAAACCTCCGAGCAGGATAAGTCCCTGGCCAATCATGGCAATGCGAAAACCTTCAATTGAAAATCTGGATTCACTGATACCACTTGCCAGAGCAAAATCTAGGCCGAGTCCAACAACAAAAATAATCAGCAGTCCAGCAAAAAACCCACCGGTGTTGATAAAGCCATTGGCAGCGCCACGTTTTTGCTCAGGTATTAGTTGCGCTGAGTATTCAAAGGCTAGGAAGGAAACAGGCCCTCCAGGAGTGATTGCAATCAATAAAACAATCAGTAGCCAAAGAGGTATTGGTGCTGGGTACAAAAGGACAGCAGTCCAAGTAACAAAAATCACCATCATCTGGGCGATAACTATTCGCCTTCGATACTTTGGATGCCTCGCACTCAGCGGGCCGATTATTCCCCCTGCGATAATGCCCCACAAAACCATGAAGGTTAGCCCTGCACTTGCTATCCAAGGTTCAAATCCCTGAGCTTGAACCATAAACGGAACACCCCAGAGCAAGCCGAAGGTCACTGGTGTTGGCTGAGCGGTGAAGTGCACCCAAAAACTCATCCTGGTTCCCGATTGGGCAATGGTTCCCCTAAGTTCAGTAATTGATTGTTTCCAACTAAGGCTTTTGTGATCCGAGTTTTGAGCCCGATCCCGAATCAAAAGCCAGGAAAGAGCAGCAATTAGCGCACTTAGTGATGCAAGTGCCAAAAAGGCATTGGTCCAACCGCCAATTCCCAAGAAATATGCAAACGGAATGGCACTTGCTATCTGCCCAAGCTGTCCTACGTTGCCTACATATTGCTGCAAAATGGCACTTCTTTTGGCATCAAACCAAGTGTGAACAAGCCTCAAAACGCTAATAAATGTAAAAGCATCTCCCAGACCCAAAATGCCACGACCGATAATTGCCAAAGAAAGTACCGGTGCGATTGCAACCAGCAATTGCCCAATTGCCATCAATATGGCCCCCAACGCAATTAGCCTTCGAGAACCGTATCGGTCAAGCAATAGACCAACTGGCACCTGCATGCTGGCGTAAACAACAAGCTGAAAAACAGCTAGATAACTCAGCTGAACCGCGGTTGTGTCAAATCTTTCACTGGCTTCTATGCCTGCAACACCCAGGGATGTCCTCTGGGTCACGCTCACCAAATAGGCAAACGCTGCGAATATCAGGACCCTCCAGGCGAGCCTGCTATTCATCTTCTTCGTTTTCGCCCCTGCGCATCTGCATCAAATACCCCTCGAGCTCTTCTGCAATTTGATCTGCAGATGGCACCTCTGGGGATTTTTTCGCAATTGGGGCTTTCATTGGACCAAGATCGCTGTTTTTATAACCAGCCTCTAGGTTTCCAATCATTTTCTGCAGTTCATCGTTTTCTTGAACCTGCTTTTCAAGCTTGGCAAGGAATTTCTTGCCACTCTCTCTTAAAGAATCACTTGGAAGAACCAAGCCCGTGGCCCGACTAACAAGTTCGATTGCTTTAAGTGCTGCCTGTGGCATTTCGCTGTCTCCCAGATAATGAGGCACAAGCATCACAAATCCGGCAACAGCGACTCCATATCCAGCCATTTTGTATTCGAGAAGGTGCAATACGTTACCGGGCACCTCGGTCTGCGGTTTCCATTCGCTGTATTCATCAATCAAATCGTGACGGTTGCCACTTACCGTCACGCCGATATCCCTGGTGTGAGGAATGGGGAATGGAATGGCGTGCATCCAGGTCAGACTGCTTGCGTGCAGCGTTCTGGTGATGTCTACAACAGCCTCACTGAATGCATTCCAGCTAAAATCAGGTTCATACCCATCAAGCAGTAAGAATTTCTTACCGGCTTCATCGCTGAACAAATAAATTGCAAGCGTTGGTGGCTCATAGCTTGTGATGTGGTCTTTCTCGAAAAACATCCTTGGCCGTCTAGAGCGGTAATCCAGCAAATAGTCATTGCTGAATGTCAGCAATAATTCGTTATCAAGGTTTGCAAAGAGATGATCAGAAAATTGAGTGATGCAGCTGCCGGAATCGTTAAACCCAGTGAGAGTTGCAATCATTGGCAACCCCTGGTCTATAACCTCTGGATCTGCAATCCAGTTATAAATCTCAGACTCTGACACAGCTAAATCCTACTCGGCGTAAAATATTCGAATGATATCTCTCACGCTCTCAACCAAATCTAAGCAAGCAAACATTCCAGCAGTTTCTTTTTATCCAGATAAGCCTGAGGAGCAACTAGCTCAACTCGCCACGATTTCGAACTTCAAAAACAAATTTGGTGAGGTCATGTTTCTCAACCAACATATTTATCTCGGCGTGGGAGACACGGAACTAAACTCTGTCAATTCAAGAAAACTAGGCGGGAAACTCGCAAGAGCCTTGGCACACCTCAAGACGCTCTCGATAGATCTTAATCTCGAGCACCCTCAGGAATTTTTCGAAGGTTTGCTTCTTGGAGGGTTTGACCAACGCCTCTACGGTTCCAAGGAAATTTCAGAGACAGAGGTAATTGTGCCGGCAGATCAAGCAGAGGCGATGGCAAATGCCAACCTTATTGCTCAAGCTGTAAATAAAACCAGGACGATCATCAACACACCCGGAAACCATCTCTTTCCCGAGAGCGTCGCGTCCTTGGCCTTGCAAGTTGAAGGGTTGGAAGTTGAGGTCTGGGATGAGCAGAAACTCATCGAGGAGCGATGCGGTGGAATCTTAGCGGTGGGTCAAGGAAGTGCGAGGCCGCCAAGGCTTGTGAAGCTTCATAAACCAGGCAAAGGTAAAAAAGTTGCCCTGGTGGGCAAAGGGATCACCTTTGACACAGGAGGTTTGAGCATAAAACCCTCCGAGGGAATGGTCGGAATGAAATATGACATGGCTGGGGCAGCAACCGTGATGGGGGTAATGCAGGTGCTAGCCGAGTCGGAAACGGATTCTGACGTCACTGCTTATTTATGCCTTGCAGAAAATATGCCCAGTGGAAATGCCACAAGACCTGGCGATGTAATAACGATGCGCAATGGAAAAACCGTTGAGGTTTTAAACACAGACGCTGAGGGCAGGTTGGTCATGGCAGATGGCCTGTCACTTGCAAGTGAAGAAAACCCAGATCTGATTATTGATGTCGCCACTCTCACCGGAGCTGCGGTGATTGCCCTTGGGAACCGATACGTCGGTGCAATGGGAGATGAATCTGCCGTAAATCAGGTTCTGGGTGCTTCAAAGATCGCAGGTGAGCAGGTTTGGCACATGCCTTTGCCAGAGGAGCTCTCGGAGATGCTGGAAAGTGACATTGCAGATTTGATGAATGTAAAAATTGGAAACCGAGCCGGTGGAATGCTTATTGCCGGGCAATTTCTAGCACAGTTTGTCGGGGAAAAAGAAGGAAGAAAGATTCCCTGGGTGCACCTAGACATCGCAGGTGCGGCCAATAACTCATCAGCAGCCTATGACTACACACCCAAAGGAGCTACCGGGGTGATGACTAGGAGTTTGGTTCAGCTGATTATGGATATTGGCATTCAGGAGTAAGCTGGAGAAAATTTAAACGAATCAAACTGGAGAACCGTTGGCAGAACACAATTTTGACCTTGTAATCCTTGGCGGAGGGTCTGGTGGATACTCCGCAGCCCTCAGAGCCGCTCAACTGGGCATGAATGTAGCACTAGTAGAGAAAGACAAGCTCGGAGGCACGTGTCTCCACCGAGGTTGTATCCCCACTAAAGCGCTACTGCATGCGGCGGAAGTTGCTGATGTAACCCGAGAGAGTGAGAACTTCGGAGTCCACGCAGATTTTCAGGGAATAGACATGACCGCTGTAAACAAATATCGCGACTCAATCGTTGATCGCTTATATAAAGGTCTTAGCGGTCTTATTAAAGCCAAGAAGGTAACAATGGTGGAAGGTGAAGGTCACCTAACTGGTCCCAAATCAGTAACCGTTGGCTCTGATGTCTACACGGGAAAAAACATTGTGCTCGCCACAGGAAGTGGATCCAAAAGCCTTCCCGGATTAGAAATAGGTGGCCGCGTAATAACAAGTGATCAGGCGCTTCAAATGGACTGGATTCCAAACAAGGTTGTCGTTTTAGGTGGCGGCGTTATTGGAGTTGAGTTCGCAAGCGTATGGAGAAGCTTTGGAAGTGAAGTTGTAATTGTGGAGGGCTTGGACCGATTGGTTCCTAATGAAGACCCCGCAATGAGCAAGCAGCTAGAAAAGGCTTATAAAAAGCGTGGCATTGAGTTGAAACTAGGTGCCAGGTTTGCAGGAGTGACACAGTCTGACGCTGGAGTTGATATTTCACTCGAGAGTGGCGAGAACATCCAAGCAGACATCATGCTGGTTGCAGTCGGAAGGGCTCCAAACGCAACTGGCTTTGGCTTTGAAGAGCAGGGTGTGAACATGGAGCGCGGTTGGGTACTAACGAACGATCGACTTATGACCAACCTAGATGGAGTCTATGCGGTTGGCGATATCGTCCCTGGTCTGCAATTAGCCCATCGTGGATTCCAGCAGGGAATTTTCGTTGCCGAGGAAATCGCTGGTCTGAAACCACAGGTAATTGACGAGATGGGCATTCCCAGAGTGACCTACTGTGAGCCAGAAATTGGTTCAGTTGGTCTCACCGAGGAACAAGCCAAAGAAAAATTCGGTGCAGATTCCATCTCCACCTATGAATACAACTTGGCAGGGAATGGAAAAAGCCAGATCCTCGAGACGGCCGGTGTCATCAAATTGATCCGTCAGGCGAATGGACCAGTTGTTGGTTTCCACATGATCGGTTCAAGAGCAGGAGAACAAATTGGTGAGGCGCAGTTGATTGTCAATTGGGAAGCTCACCCTGAGGATGTTGCACCGCTGGTACACGCCCACCCAACAATGAACGAATCCCTAGGTGAGGCTCACCTCGCACTAGCCGGTAAACCACTTCACGCCCACGCTTAGGAGAACATAATGAGCGAAGTACAACTGCCCGCATTGGGTGAATCAGTCACCGAGGGAACAATCACCCGCTGGCTTAAAAATGTTGGTGACACCGTTGCGGTGGATGAACCTTTGGTTGAAGTCAGCACCGACAAAGTTGACACAGAAATCCCCTCACCCGTGGCAGGGGTTTTGCAAGAAATCAAAGCCCAGGAGGATGAGACCGTAGAGGTTGGTGCAGTTTTAGCAGTGATCGGAGAGGGAGTAGCTGCAGAATCTACTCCGGAACCGGCAGCTCCAGCAGAGACAGAACAACCAGAGCCTGCCGCACCTGCAGCAGAATCACCCACTCCAGTTGCAGAACCCGTAGCCGAGACACCTGCGCCCGAGGCGGCACCAGCTGAGCCAACTCCCCCACCGGCTGCTCCTGTAGCAACTCCACCTCAACCTCCAATTGCAGAGGCTCCGGTAGCTGCTCCGGTTGCACCTCCTGCCCCACCAGCCACTCCTTCAGAACCGGCTGCAACAGACAACACGCCCACTGAAGCGGCCGAAAACGACTCCGCCTATGTGACACCTATTGTGAGAAAACTCGCTAAGGACAATGGTGTTGATCTAAATAACGTCAAGGGCACAGGTATCGGTGGTCGTATTCGCAAAGAAGATGTGGAGGCGCTAATCGGACAAGGTGCACCCGCAACATCTTCTGCCCCTCAAGCTGTTGCGCCCTCTGAAGTTGAGGTAAGTCCGCTTAGGGGAACAACAGAGCAAATGTCGAGGCTTCGCAAGGTGCTCGCTTCAAAGGCCGTCGAGTCCATGCAGAGCTCAGCTCAACTAACCAGTGTGGTTGAAGTTGATGTAACAAAAATTGCCGAGCTACGAAAGGCTGTTCAGTCTGAGTTCATAGCGAAAACCGGTGTCAAGCTATCATTTATGCCGTTTTTCAACTTGGCCGCCGCTGAGGCTTTGAAAGCGCATCCAAAGATCAATTCAACAATCGATGGTGAGTCAATTGTTTATCACCCAACCGAAAACATCTCTTTTGCTGTTGACACAGATAGAGGACTGTTGACACCTGTGATCCGAGATGCCTCAGAGTTGACCATTGCCGAAACCGCAAAGCAGATTTCCAATCTTGCAGAGCGAACGCGCAACAATCAACTGACACCTGATGAACTCTCTGGTGGGACCTTTACGCTAACCAACACTGGTTCTCGTGGTGCCTTATTTGACACTCCGGTTGTATTCATGCCTCAAAGTGCGATTTTGGGAACAGGAATTGTCACTAAGCGCCCAGTGGTAATGCAATCAGCCGATGGTTCGGATGTAATCGCTATTCGAAGCATGGTTTATTTGGCACTGAGCTATGACCACAGAAACATTGACGGTGCTGATGCAGCTCGTTATCTAACCGCCGTGAAGCAGAGGCTTGAATCAGGAGCGTTTGAGGGCCAATTAGGAATCTAACCAGCCTTCTGCGGGATTGAATTGCTGTTTCCGAAATTGAACCACCTTCGGAAGTTTTTCAAAATAAATCCTTCCCTTGGTGTTCATTTTTGGATTGAGGTTAGACAATTGAGCGTAACTGGTCCAGGCGGGATAAACAGGATAAAACCTTCGCCCCAGCTGTATGCACAACCCAAATCGGTAGAAATGTAATCTCATAGCCACAGAATAGAAGGACAGGATGATCACTATTCGAAACAACCTTTCGGTTGTTAGAAACTCACTGAAAGTTGTTTACCTTGCCTGAGTTCATCGATCTTTTGGATAAAGGTCCGATTGGATACTTGGAAGGCCTAAGGCTTCAGAACGATCTTCATGCTCAGGTTGCATCGGGCAACAAGGAAGACAGCGTGTTGCTATTAGAACACTCCCCCGTTTACACCGCGGGCAAACGAAGTGAAGAACATGAACTACCGAAAGACGGAACAGAGGTTATTCAAACCAACCGCGGGGGCAAAATAACCTGGCATGGACCGGGGCAATTAATTGGCTATCCAATAATGCGACTACCTCAACCAATTGACGTGGTTGGCTATGTTCGCTGGTTAGAAAAGACCCTCATTAGAGTGTTGGATATTTATGGAATTGAATCTAAAACGGTTGATGGGCGCAGCGGCGTTTGGGTTGACGGCTCAGCGGGAGAAGAAAAAATAGCAGCTATTGGCATACGCGTTAGTGAAAAAATCACCATGCACGGATTCGCTCTGAATGTAAATAATTCGTTAGCGCCGTATGAATCTTTCATCCCCTGCGGAATAGAAGATGCGGGGGTAACCACGATGTCAAAGGTTTTAGGAAGAGAAGTTCAATTAGCGGAAGTCAGTAAAAGTGTGATGGGATTGATGGGAAAGATAGGTGAGCATGAGCCAGCAAGGTGAAAAAAAATTACTCCGTTTAGAGGTTAAGAACTCTCAAACCCCAATTGAGAAAAAACCCGAATGGATAAAAACCACCGCCAAAATGGGCCCAGAATATAAAGCCATGCACAATCTGGTGCAGGACAAAAACCTACACACCGTTTGCCAAGAGGCAGGCTGTCCTAACATATTCGAATGCTGGGAAGACCGAGAGGCTACTTTTCTCATTGGTGGATCCCAATGCACTCGTAGGTGTGACTTTTGCCAAATTGACACCGGCAAGCCGGCCGCCTTCGATGCCGACGAGCCTCGCCGGGTTGCAATCAGCGTTAAGGAAATGGAGCTTCGATATGCAACTGTAACTGGAGTTGCAAGAGATGATCTCCCAGATGAGGGTGCCTGGTTATACGCCCAGACAATTAGGCAGATTCACAAAAAATCACCCGGGACAGGAGTGGAGATCTTGGTTCCCGATTTCACTGGGAATGAAACATTGCTGCAAAGAATCTTTGATGCGGAGCCGGAGGTTTTTGCTCACAACGTGGAGACAGTTCCCAGAATTTTCAAAAGAATCAGGCCAGCGTTCAATTATCAGCGTTCGATGGATGTAATTTCCATGGCAAAAAAGGCTGGAATGATCACCAAGTCCAACCTGATTTTAGGAATGGGTGAAACCCGCGAAGAGATCAGCGAAGCCCTGAGAGATCTGCACAACGCAGGCTGTGACATCATCACCATTACCCAATACCTGCGACCATCACCAAGGCATCTACCCGTTGACAGATGGGTGAAACCACAGGAGTTTGTTGAATTAAAAGATGAGGCTTTGGAGATTGGTTTCCACGGGGTTATGAGTGGCCCTCTGGTTCGTTCAAGCTACCGAGCGGGCAGACTCTGGGCGCAAACCATGCAGCGACTGGAAAGAGAAATTCCAGAGGAGTTGCAGCACTTAGCAGACAAGGCTGCGGAAGGGTTCGCGCAAGCGGTTTAGTAAGCTGTCCAAATGGCTAAAAAAGATAAGCAACCAGGAAGACTTAGACAACTGTGGCGCGCCTATAAGGTAACCGCCAAAGCAGACCCATCATCTGTGTGGATTGCACTGGGGGTTGGAGTATTGGCAGGCCTTGGTGTTTTTGCCATTGGATTTTTTAGTTCCGAGGGAAACCCGTGGCTGTTAGCACTGTGGGGGGTAAGCTCAACACTGACGGCCGTGTTATTAGCTATGGTCATTATGTCCAGAAAGGCCGAACAAGCCGCTTTTGCGCAAATAGAAGGGCAGTCAGGAGCAGTTGGTGCGGTAATTCAATCCTCGCTTCGTGGAAGTTGGACTGGGGCTTCACAACCAGTTCAGGTAAACGCCCGAACTAAAGATGCCGTGTATCGAGTAATCGGTAAAACCGGTGTGAACCTGATTGGCGAGGGAGACTCAGCCAAACTAAAAAAGTTATTCGATGATGAAACGAGAAAGATTCATCGTGCAGTGCCAAATGTCCACATCAAGCGGATTGTTGTTGGGACCAATAAGGATCAGGTTCGATTGCACAAAATGATGAAATCGGTAAAAGCAGGCAAGAAACAACTTTCGAGGGGGGAAATACGGATTGTGGCCAAGCGCTTGGAGGCTTTGGGAAACACTATGC
Source organism: Microbacteriaceae bacterium (assembly GCA_965660355.1). Lineage (GTDB taxonomy): Bacteria > Actinomycetota > Actinomycetes > Actinomycetales > Microbacteriaceae > CAJXVY01. The sequence continues at coordinate 13,491 of CBFHZN010000001.1, read as the reverse complement.
CAATCCCCAAGGGCATTGACCCAATGAATTTCAGACCTTCAAGAAAAATGTAGTTTTTACATTGCTGAAACATTCAACCAGTAGTTTTAGTGAAAACAGCAGTGCTGATTTGAAAGGATACAAATGTTTAGCAGTGCCTCAGAAGTAATGAAATACATCCAAGAAGAGGATGTCAAATTCGTCGATGTCAGGTTTAGTGATCTTCCCGGCGTTCAGCAACACTTTAATCTGCCAGCCAAGGCCGTGGATGAAGACTTCTTTACAAATGGTCAGCTGTTCGATGGCTCCTCCATTAGAGGATTCGCAGACATCCACGAATCAGATATGCAACTGATTCCAGATGTGACAACCGCTTACCTAGATCCATTCAGGATTGAAAAAACTCTGATTATCACCTTCGACATCTACAACCCACGAAATGGTGAGATTTACACCCGTGATCCAAGACAGGTTGCCAAAAAAGCTGAAGCATACCTTGCGACCACCGGCATTGCGGACACAGCGTTTTTCGCCCCAGAAGCAGAGTTTTTTATCTTTGACTCTGTTAGACACACCGTTCAACCAAATATCAGCTACTACGAGGTAGACAGCGTTGAGGGCCCATGGAACTCAGCGAAAGACGAAGAGGGTGGAAACCTGGGTCACAAGACCCCGCACAAGGCAGGTTACTTCCCAGTCTCACCCGTGGACCACCTAGCAGACATCCGTGATGCAATTGTTTTGGAGCTAGAGGCTGCGGGATTGCAGGTAGAGCGAAGCCACCACGAGGTTGGAACGGCTGGACAGTCCGAAATCAACTACCGCTTTGACACCATGGTTCACGCCGCAGATGACCTTTTGAAGTTCAAATACATCGTCAAAAATGTTGCTAACCAGTATGGAAAAACAGCCACCTTCATGCCAAAGCCCATGTACAACGACAACGGCTCAGGAATGCACGTTCACCAGTCACTCTGGAAAGATGGCGAGCCACTGTTTTATGACGAGAGTGGTTACGGCGGATTGAGTGACACTGCACGTTGGTACATCGGTGGAATCCTGCGCCACGCACCATCACTGCTGGCATTCACAAACCCAAGTCTGAACAGCTATCACCGATTGGTGAAGGGCTTCGAGGCACCAGTAAACCTTGTTTACTCTGCTGGAAACCGCTCAGCTGCAATCCGTATCCCATTGACTGGCACAAATCCAAAGGCGAAGCGCATCGAGTTCCGAGCACCAGACAGCTCCGGTTCTCCATACCTTGCCTTCGCTGCAATGCTGATGGCTGGAATTGATGGAATCAAAAACCGAATCGAGCCACACGAGCCAGTTGATAAGGACCTATACGAACTTCCTCCAGAGGAAGCAAAGAACATTCCGCAGGTTCCAACCAGTTTGGATCGTGTTTTGGAGGCTCTGGAAGAAGACCACGAATACCTAACAGAGGGTGGCGTGTTCTCTAAGGAACTAATCGAGAACTGGATTGAATATAAGCGAGTAAATGAAATCCAGGAGCTTGCAGCAAGACCACACCCATTTGAGTTTGAGCTTTATTACGGTGTGTAGATAGATCTAAGCAAAAAAACCGCCTCTTAGGAGGCGGTTTTTTTTATTCGAAGAATAATCTTTCAAACACCACTCGTGCTTTTCGGCTGGCAGCCAAATAAAACTGCTCTAAATCGGCTCCGGATTCAACTTCTGGCAAATCTGTGAGTCGTCTAATGGAATCAAGAACTCTTTGGTCATTAGGCAGGGTGTCATTTTTCTTACCTGTGGCCAAAACAATACCCGAGCGTATTGATGATGCTGTTTTCCAGGCTGTTTGCAATATCTCCCTGTCCTCTTCTGAAATCAATCCAGATTCACTCATCTCGAAAAGTGCCTTCAGGGTGAAAGGGGTTTGAATGTTTTTATAAATATTTCCGTATCTGAGCTGATACATCTGCACCAACCACTCGACATCACTGATTGAGCCTCGGCCCAGCTTTAGATGTCTTGCAGGGTCTGCTCCCATGGGTAGTCTCTCATTTTCCACCCTTGCTTTGATTCTTCTGATTTCTCTGATGTTCGCATCCGTTATGTTTTCTGGATAACGATACTGATCACTCATGCGGATGAAATCATCTCGGAGCTTTTCAGATCCGAAAATCGGTCTGGAGCGCAAAAGGGCTTGCGCCTCCCATATTTCACCCCATTTTTCGTAATAAGCCCGATAGCTTTCCATTGACCTGACAATTGGACCTTTTTTACCTTCTGGCCTTAGGTCCAAATCAAGTTCAAATTCCATCACAGAGTCTTTGGTGGCTTCTCGTATTGCACTCACAGCCTGCTCGGCAACTGAAGCACTCGCGCTCTCACCGTCGTAAACAAAAACGATATCTGCATCCGAGCCAAACCCCAGTTCTCGTCCCCCGAATCTCCCCATAGCAATGATTCCCAAATCCATTTCCAAGTCCTGGGTGACTTCCTTGGCAATGTTTTCTAGATAGATCTCATAAACATCACTGAGCCCGTTCTGCAATTGCTCCAGATCTGCATCGCCGAAAATGCCAGCCATGGCAATTCTCAACGACTCCTTTCGGCGCAATCTTTGGATACCTCTAATTCGTTTCTCACGCTCTTCATGTCTATCGAAAACCGCATCAGCCTCTATTTGAATACCCGCTTTGCTTCTGGGCTTTCGTTGGGCGGGCTCGGCTAGCCATGCTGTTGCCTGGGGATTTCTCTCCAAGAGATTGCTGGCAAGCAAACTAAAACCAAGCAGTGAGCACAGGTTTTCTGCAGCGCCAGATGAATCTCGTAGCATCCCCAAAAACCAATGCGAGTCTCCAAGGTCTTCACTGAGCCTTCTAAACCCAATCAGGGCCCTGTCAGGGTTGTCGCCTTCGGAAAGCAGTCTAAGCATCACGGGGAGCAGTTGACGCTGAATACTTGCGCGTCTGGAAACACCTTTTGTTAGTGCTCTGATGTGACCCAGGGCCGCCTTAGGGTCTGAAAACCCCAAAGCCTGCAGTCGATTCCGGGTGTCTTCCTCCTGCAGAGTGAAATCATCGGCATCGAGATCAGCAACCATGTTCAAAAGTGGCCTGAAAAATACATTTTCATGCATTTCCCTAACTTCTTTTCTGACTTCCGCCAGAGAATTGGAAAAACTCGCTGGGTCTTTTGTTGGATCAAGGGATCTTGAAATCTCCCGCATTTGATCAGCCTGGGGTAGTAAATGCGTTCGCTTTAGACCTCTAAGTTGCAAGCGGTGCTCTACTGAACGCAAAAACTTATAGTGCTCGGTGAAAGCCTTCGCATCTTTTCTGCCGAGATAACTGGCATCAGTCAGAGCCTGAATTGCCTCTAGGGTGTTCGCACTTCTAACAGAGTCATCATGCCGACCGTGTACAAGTTGCAAAAGCTGAATCGTAAATTCAACATCTCGCAATCCGCCGTGACCCAATTTCAGGTTGGACTCTTTTTGCTCTGGGGGCAGGTTATCCAACACTCTTTGGCGCATTCCCCGCACTTCCTCAACAACCCTGGAACTATCTAGCGAGTCCCATGCGAGCACACCCACGGTTTGTTCATAGTCTTTGCCGGTTTGCTCATCACCTGCAATAAAGCGAGCTTTTATTAGAGCTTGGAACTCCCAGTTTTTGGCCCATTTTTGGTAGTAATTGAGGTGCGATTTCAGACGGCGAACCATTGCCCCATCTTTACCTTCGGGCCTGAGGTTTGGGTCCACTTCCCACAAACCAGGTTCAGCAGATGTTGCATCAATAATGCGCATCAATCGATTGGCTAATTTTGTGGCAATTTGCATTTCGTCATCATTGAGCTCATCACCAGCAACAAAAATCACATCGACGTCACTGATGTAATTCAGCTCTCGACCACCTGTTTTTCCCATGGCAATTATTGCCATTTTGAAATCTTCTGCCACTTCGTTTTCTATGCAGGCAAGTTCGAAGGCTCGTTGCAAAACCGCGGATGCTAAATCTGCCAACATTGCCGAGACCCGCTCAAAGGATTCTTTTGGAGTATTTGAAACATCGAAAGCAATGATTGATAAAAGCTGTTTTCTATAATTCCTGCGAAGTGAGTCTTGGTCCTCTGAGTTTTTTAGCTCAGAGGACATAAATTGTTTATTCAGAAGGTAATTCTTAGCAAGATAAACATCCAGATACTCTGGGTTTCTTCTAAGGATTGACTGAACGCCTTCACTGACCGCAACAGATTTGAAATAGGCAGTCGCTGAAACATCATTGGCTATTACTTTTTTCAACCGCTTTGGATCGACGGATGCCAATTCAACGGAAAAACGCAAGGCTGAATCAGGGTCAGCCCCCATGGAAAGATAATGAGTTGCAGAGTGCGCAACATCACCCAAAAGTTCAACCAGGGTATCCAGGTCTGCAAGCGCCGCCGAAAGGTCCCTAAAACCCTGACGGGCTAGTTCAGAAAGCGCTCCCTGACGGTATTTTTCCATTTATAGATTCAGCAGGTTTTGCCTAAGTTCGAAAGGCGTCACCTGAGCTCTGTAGTCTGACCACTCACGTTTTTTGTTTCTGAGAACAAAGTCAAAAACACTTTCGCCTAAAACCTCTGCTGCAAGCTCACTGTCTTCCAATTTGGAGATGGCTTGATTCAATGACTGAGGTAAGCCTTCAATACCCATAGCCTTGCGTTCGTTATCACTTAGTGTCCACACATCATCCAGAGTCTCATCGGGCAGTTCATACTGGTTTTCAATTCCCTTTAGTCCAGCACCCAAAATCAAGGCGTAAGAGAGATAAGGGTTTGCCGCACTGTCAATTGCTCGGTATTCCAAACGGGTGGATTGTGTTTTGCCGGGTTTGTGAAGTGGCACCCTCAAAAGTGCTGAGCGGTTGTTATGTCCCCAAGCAACATGCGAAGGAGCTTCTCCCCCAGACCAAAGTCGTTTATAAGAGTTCACAAACTGATTGGTGACGGCAGTGATTTCAGGTGCGTGCCTGAGGACTCCCGCCATGAATCTTCTAGCGGTTTTGGAAAGCTGATACTGAGCACCTGCATCAAAAAAGGCATTCTGATCTCCCTCGAATAGCGACATGTGGGTGTGCATTCCGCTACCAGGTTGGTCATTGAATGGCTTCGGCATAAAAGTGGCATAAACGCCCTGCTCGATGGCGACCTCTTTCACTACCGCCCTAAAAGTCATGATGTTGTCTGCCATTGTCAAAGCGTCGGCGTAGCGCAGGTCAATTTCGTTTTGCCCGGCACCAGCCTCGTGGTGACTAAATTCAACTGATATACCCATGTTTTCCAACATGGTCACAGCCGATCTTCTGAAATCATGGGCTGTTCCACCCGGAACATTGTCAAAATAACCCGCCGTGTCAACTGGTTCTGGAAAACCATCCGCACCAAGTTCTGCCGATTTCAAAAGATAGAACTCAATTTCAGGATGTATGTAGAAATTGAATCCCATGTCACGGGCTTTATCCATCGCTCTGCGTAAAACGTTTCTGGGGTCACTGCTAGCTGGTGTTCCATCAGGATTAGCTATATCGCAAAACATCCTGGCAGTTGAATCAACAGCCCCCCTCCAGGGAAGAATCTGAAAAGTTGTTGGGTCTGGCATGGCCAACATATCGGCCTCACTGTTTCGACTCAGACCCTCAATGCTTGAACCATCAAAGCCAATACCTTCTTCAAAGGCGCCCTCAATTTCAGCCGGAGCGACCGCCACAGACTTAAGTGATCCGGCAACATCCGTAAACCAAAGTCGGATGAATTTAACCCCTCGCTCCTCGATGGTTCTCAGAACAAATTCTTGCTGCTTCTCCATTACGCCTCCTAAGCAGTTACTAGGCTAATGTATGTGCAAAACCTAAGTATTGCCATAGGCCAAATCAATCCGACCGTTGGGTCGATGGAATCAAACCTGAACAAGATTATTCAAGCCTGTGAAGACTCTAACGAACAAGCCGACCTGATTCTGTTTGGCGAGTTAGCTATCAGCGGATATCCAATTGCAGATCTGTCCCTAAGGCGTGATTTTTTGGAATCCAGCGAAAAATCTGTTCAACAGCTAATTCAAAAATCTTCTGCTTGGCCAGAACTGACCATAGTGGTGGGTTATCCAAGGCTCGCCCCCAATCATCAGCAAAACGATTGGGCTATCGCTTATAACTCTGCAGCTGTAATCAATAACGGTGCTTTGGTGGGTGTTTATGACAAACGGCATCTGCCCAATTACACGGTGTTTGATGAGTGGCGTAATTATGTTCCCGGCAACAAAGGGCTCAGCTTTGAGCTAAAAGGGCAACGAATTGCCGTGATGATTTGTGAGGACATGTGGAGACCTGCTGGACCAGTGGAAGAGCTCAGCGGAAATGCTGATATCTGCTTAGTTTTAAACGGTTCGCCTTTTGAAAAAGGAAAAAATGAGTTACGTCGAGCAATTGCTGAGCGCGTGGCAAAAGCCCAGCAGGTGTCAATTGTTTATGCAAACATCACTGGAGGCCAAGATGATTTAGTTTTTGATGGAGATAGTTTTGCCCTAAATTCCGACGGATCACAAATATTTCAAGCTTCGATGTTTGCCGAAGAGGTGCAAATTTTCCAAACCGACTCAATTCCAAATCCACCTGAACTCCCATCACAGCATTCAAGGACCTGGGACGCTCTGGTGCAGGGAGTTCGAGATTACGTTCAGAAAAACTCAATCTCGGGAATCGTATTGGGTCTCAGCGGAGGAATCGATTCAGCGGTTTGCGCAGCACTGGCCGTTGATGCGATTGGCGCTGAAAAAGTAAAGGGCATCGCCATGCCAAGTATCTACTCCTCCGATTCCTCAATCACTGATGCTGAGCAGCTGGCTAAAAATTTAGGTATCGAATTTGAAGTCTCTGAAATCAAAGATGTCCACCTAGAGTTTCAAAATCTTCTAAAACTAAGTGATCTGGCCGATGAAAACATTCAGTCAAGAATTAGAGCGTTGATTCTGATGGCCGATAGCAACAACAGTGGCAGATTATTGCTCTCAACCGGGAACAAATCCGAAATTGGGGTTGGCTATTCGACCATTTATGGTGATTCCGCCGGAGGCTTCGCTCCTCTCAAAGATGTTTATAAAACAGAAGTCTATGAATTGGCCCAGTATCGAAATTCAAGATCAGCTGTGATTCCGGAGAGCTCTATCAGTAAACCGCCAAGCGCTGAGCTAAGGCCAGACCAGCATGATCAACAGTCACTCCCCGATTACGAGGTGCTGGATTCAATGTTAGAGATATTGATTGAAAATCACGGCTCGGTGGAAGATTTGGTGAAGGCTGGGTATCCCCAAGATTTGTCAATTGATGTTGCCAACAAACTAAAGCATGCCGAATGGAAACGTGCTCAGGGGGCAATTGGGCCAAGAGTTTCAAAGGTTAGCTTTGGCAGAGGCAGAAGATTGCCGATAGCGAATGGATATCTATGAAAATTAGAACCGAGACAATCAAGTCTTATAAAAATCAACGTCCAATAACCTGTTTGACGAGTTATGACTCGCTAACAGCAAAAATCTTTGATGAGGCTGGCATAGACCTGATTTTGGTTGGTGATTCGGCTGCAAATACTGTTTTAGGAAAGCCCACGACACTACCCATCACTTTAGAAGAAATGATTAGTTTCGGGTCAGCAGTGGCATCTTCGGTAAAAAACTCTCTGGTTGTCATTGATATGCCATTTGGAAGCTACGAAATAAGCCCGGAGGAGGCTTTGCGCAATTCAATAGAGGTCATGAAACGAACCGGTGCCGATGCCATAAAGCTTGAAGGCGGAACCAATCGATTGGAGACAATAAAACTTCTGATAGACAACGGGATTCCGGTAATGGGTCATTTGGGCTTCACACCTCAATCTGTGAACCAAATGGGGGGATTCAAAGTGCAGGGACGGGGAGATGATAGCGACCTCATAGAAAATGAGTCGAAAAAGCTTGAGGCGGCGGGTGTGTTTTCTTTGGTGCTGGAAATGGTCCCCGCACAACTTGCGACCAAAATAACTCAACAACTATCGATACCGACTATTGGCATTGGTGCTGGCAGTCAAACAGATGGGCAGATTTTGGTTTGGCAGGATTTCGCGGGACTAAGTGAAAAATTACCTAAGTTTGCTAAGACCTATGCGAACTTCAGAGCAGATTTAGAAAAAGCAACGACTGCATACATTCAAGAAGTTCAGTCCCGAGAATTTCCATCCTCGGATGAGTCCTTTAGTTGATCCTCTTCGATTAGTTTCTTACCTCGCTCGGAGATGGTTTGCTCAGCATTTTTGGCTTCCCGCTCGGTTTCAAAAGGTCCTAATCGATAAACCGCTAATGACTTTCTTCCATATTCCACTTGCTTGGTTTTGGTGTTAAACCAATACTTTTTGGCCATGTTTGAAGTCTAACCTGCAAACAAAGTCCTAAGCTGGTGAGCATGCCACGCACAGCAGAGGGTTTCCTTGTTCCAGGGAAAATAGCCCCCAAATTAGAGGTTCCGCCCCAAATCCAAAAGCCTGAATATGTTGGCAAAAAATCTCCCGCCAAAAACTCAGCTGGCGATAAATACACACCGGAGGAGATTACAAAAATACGCAGAGCTTCCAAAATTGCCGCTCAGGCTCTGGAGCTTGTCTGTGAGTCTATAAAACCAGGGGTAACCACCAACCAGCTGGACCAAATTGGTCATGAATTCCTTTTGAAAAACGATGCCTATCCCTCGACACTTGGGTATCGGGGATTCCCTAAATCTCTTTGCACATCGCTAAACGAGGTAATTTGTCACGGAATACCTGATGACACAATCATTGAGGAGGGTGACATTGTGAATGTTGACATCACAGCCTTTATCGATGGTTTTCACGGTGATAACAATAAAACTGTGGAAGTGGGAAATGTAGACCCTGCCGTTAGCGAGTTGGTCACTAGAACAGAAGAAGCCCTCAACAGAGGAATCAAGGCAGCCATGCCGGGTCGACAGGTGAACGTTATTGGTAGAGCAATCGAAAGCTATGCAAAAAGGTTCGGATACGGAGTTGTTAGGGAATTTACAGGCCACGGGGTTGGGAGGGCTTTCCACACGGGTCTAATTATTCCCCACTACGACTCAGACCAATACAACGACATCATTGAACCGGGAATGGTGTTCACCATAGAACCCATGCTCACCCTGGGACACGCTTCCTGGGACATGTGGGAGGATGACTGGACTGTCACCACCCAAGACAAAAGCTTCAGTGCTCAATTCGAACACACCATTGTCATCACCGAATCTGGCCCGGAGATTTTGACACTCCCATGACTTTGGCGATTGGGATTGACATAGGCGGAACCGGTATCAAAGGTGCCGTTGTGGACACCAAAGTTGGCGAATTGAAATCGGAGAGAGTCAAAATCGAGACTCCTCGCGGTGGCAAGCCTGACGATATTGCGGATGTAGTTGGCGAGGTTTATTCAGAATTGGATCAATCCGGACCAGTTGGAATTTGTCTACCCTCGGTTGTAAAAAACGGCGTGAGTAAATCAGCCGCAAACATCTCCAAAGAATGGATTGATTTTCAAGCCAAAGAGAAATTCGAACAGCACTTGCAAACCCCGGTGGTGGTTGTAAATGACGCTGATGCTGCTGGGCTTGCGGAGGTCAGGTTTGGAGCGGGTAAAAACAAAACGGGGCTAGTGATCATGACCACACTGGGCACCGGCATCGGCTCTGCGATGTTTATAGATGGCAGGCTGGTTCCAAATACCGAGCTTGGCCACATTGAAATAGGTGGAAAGGATTATGAAAAGGTTGCCTCTTACAGGGCGAAAGAAAAATATCAGCTCTCCTATGACCGATGGGCCAAGAGGCTTCAGCGTTATTACGAGGAATTAGAAAAGCTATTTAGCCCAGATCTTTTCATTGTTGGTGGTGGAGTTAGTAAAAATCATGATCTGTTTCTTCATAAGATTCAAATCAACACTGAAATTGTCCCCGCAGAATTTAGAAATAACGCAGGGATAATTGGTGCTGCAGAGCAGGCCTACGAACTGAATTGAAAGAGGTTGGCCTGTACGCCGGGTTCTGTCCCCAAAGGTGACGGCCATCTATCTCGGATCATCGTTACCAATGATCTCTAGCGGTCCACCCGAAGGCTCGAACGAGCAGCTCTCAAACGCCTTCTGCATGACCTTGCTCCCGGTGAGGTTTACCTAGCTAAGCGAGTCACCTCGCCCACTGGTGGTCTCTTACACCACCGTTTCACCCTTACCCTTTCGGGCGGTTTACTTTCTGTTGCACTAGCTCGCGGGTTACCCCGGGTGGGCGTTACCCACCACCGTGCTCTGTGGAGCCCGGACGTTCCTCGACAATGTCGCGACCGTCTGGCCAACCTCTTTCAAACAAAAGCCTATTTGATTGGCAGGTGAGCACAAGAGTTAAGTGTGATTAGTTCATGCTGCTCACTCCCCCAGACCCTGAATGCGCTAACACTTGCTGGAGCAAAACTAGTTGACCAAAGATAGCTCTCGTGGCCACCAATGATTTGATGAGTCAGAGCTCTTGTCGGCATCATGTGCGAAACGACAATGACTGTCCTATTAGGCCTAGAAGTTCGAATTTCCTCAACAAATGAGCTAATTCTTTGAACTAAATCCTGAATGCTTTCACCCCCCGGTGGTCTGAAATCCAGCGAGCCTCTCCAGGAGGCCAGCAAATCAGGATCTTTGCTGAAAAGCTCCTCATTACTTAGACCATTCCACTCACCAAAAAATATCTCTTTTATGCGCTGATCAAGCACGTTCTCCGCATTTAGTCTTCTGGAAATAGCTTCAGCGGTCTGTTTGGTTCGGAGCATAGGACTTGCAATCACAAGTGGTCGATTCATGGCTAACGCCCATGAACTGGGAGGATGGGCTAACAACTCGGCCGTGGCTTCAGCCTCTCGTTGACCTAGATCGCTCAGTTCCGGATCAGCTCCATCCCCGCCGGCAACCAGGCCCTTTTCAGTGTGAGCGCTGTGTCCGTGCCGAACAAAGATTATCTCCGTTCCGGGAGAACTAACTCTTGGTGCACGAATGCTGCCGGGTTGATCTGGAATAGCTTTAGCAACAGGTTTGTCTAATGCCTCATTAGCCAATTCATCTGCTCGCGTGTTTTGCTCTCTGGGTATCCACTCAAACCTCACTCTTAGCCTGCTCGCTAGCGCACTCGCCTCACTCACCATTGGCATTAGGTCTCTGGATTTGACTTTCCAATTGCCCTTTAGTTGCTCTACCACCAATTTGCTATCAAGCTGAACCAAATAGCTCTGATTGGGATCGTGACTTAGAGCTAACTTCAGCCCCGCAATAACACCCGAATACTCGGCAAAATTATTCGTTGCAACTCCCAAATGGGCACTTGTTGTGGCTATCTCTTTTTCACCATCGAATAAAACGGCACCGTAACTTGCCTCGCCAGGGTTACCTCGGCTAGCCCCATCGGCTTTGATGATCAGGCTCATCGAATCAATATCGCTTGGCACTCGGGGCAGTTCACCAAATCCTCTACTGGTGTCGCACGAATTCCGGCAAGATCTGTCGCTGTCAGATTGAGATGACACGCACTGCATGCTCCGGATTCCAAAACACCAACGGGAACCCCTCTTTTGGCCTTTCTTTCGTATTCCTCTGCAATCACCTCAGGAAGAGCGCTCAGCAATTCATTTCTCTTGTCCTGCAGGCCGGTCAATTCTGAGTTGGTTTCTAAAAGTTGCTGTTGGTGGATGTTCTCAACCTGCTCTAGGTTCTCTCGCAGACTCTGCTTCTCGGCAGTCAGCTGTCCGATGACTGCAGCCACAGATTCCTGCTGCTCCATTTTTTCAATGAGCTCAGTTTCTAATTCGCCTTTGCGCTTACTCAGTGTGTCCATTTCGTGTTGCAGGCCACTTAGTTCGCCAGAGTTAGTTGATTGCTGAATGAGTTTTTGATCTCTCAGGATCCTCGCCTCAACTAACTCCAAATCTTCATTTATTCGCTTGTTTTCAAGCTCCAAATCTTCTTGTTCTGCCCTTGAGGCTGAAAGCTTCTCGCTAACCTCTAAAAACGCCTTATTGGCCTCCTCGGCAGGATCTGACTCTGAAAGCTTTTTATGGTGATTTAGAATTTTTCGAAGATCCATCTCCAGCTTCGCAAGCTCAATCAGTTGACTGCGGTCAACCTCTGTTAGCTTCATCTGAAAACTCCGTCCCAGGGGTCGGTGTTGGCTTTGCTCATTACAACCTCTAAACCGGAGGCTATCAGCTGTTGGCTAAGACCCTCTAACCAGATGGATTCAGCTGCGTAGTGAGAAATCTCCACAAGCGCCTTTTCAGCATTGGACTGTTCTTTAAAATCAAGTGCTGGATGATGCTTTATATCACTTGTGATGAACACATCCGCTTCAACTTCATTGGCAAAGCTCATACCCGAACCAGCTACAACAGCCACTGTTTGAACCTGCATCTCTAGATTTCCAATAAAGGAAATACCTTTGGCAGTTTCAGGGAGTACTTTTTTAATAGTTTCCAAAAACTTTGACAGTTTCTGGGGAGATACTTCCCCCACTCTTCCATGACCCTCTGGGTTGCCATCCAATGCAGCAGTATTTTGGATACCAAGGGCTTTGGCCAATGAATCACTCACCCCGCCACTTACAACATCAGCGTTGGTGTGGGCGGCAAATAAGCTCACGTCATTTTTTATCGCTCTTGCCAGTAATGCCCCTTTATAAAAATCCTGTCTCAACGAGTCAATTCCGCCAAGTAAAAGTGGGTGGTGGGCAATAATCAAAGTGCAATGCGAATCTATGGCCTCTTGCAAAACATCGTTTGTTATATCCACAGTGACTAAAACTTTTGAGTGTTCCGCCTCCAAAGAACCTGAGATTAGCCCAGGGTTGTCCCAGTCCTCGCTAGCACTAATTGGCCAAACAGATTCCGCCCAAGAGAGAAAATCAGACGTTTTCATCTTCTTTTTGCTTCCGGATAGCCCCAATTGAAATCAATGCGGAGATTACAACCGCAACAAAAACGCCAAGACCATACCCCTGAAGATCTTCATAGCCTTCAAAGCCCAAATCCAATAAACCAAACGGGTTTTCAATTAGCCATCCAACCAAAACGGCAATAGCAGACCCTAAAAACAAAACCCAAGCAACAATATTTTCCCCAAAGAATCTGATAATTAGTGCGCCACCTACTAACCCCATAAGCAGAATCAGGCCGATCAGAGAAAGGCCTTCAACCCAATCGTTAGTGAGATACTCTCCAGAGACTAATCCAGCAGAAACAAGCGCTAAGGCGATAACTCTCAGATAAACGTCCTTGAAATCAAAAACACCTAGAAGTGCAATAAATATCGCCAAACCAGAAGCTAGTAGTAATCCCGCCTGCGCCAGCTCAGACGCATTAGACAAAGAAACCTCTGCAGAAATAAACAGGTAGGACAACAAACCAGGTGTCACAATAAACAGAAATCCATGTGCGACTGCAACCCTTTTGGCTCTGGTG